>JBQTIG010000062.1:0-61772 GCA_052388375.1 Planctomycetaceae bacterium
ATCTGCCACGTGACACCGAACTGGTCGGTAATCCAGCCGCACTGCAATGGGGTTGCGCCGGCGTTGACGAGCTTGTTCCAGTACTCGTCAACCTCCTCTTGGTCCTCGCAGTCGACAAAAAGCGAGAACCCTTGGGAAAAACTGAAGTACGAGCCGCCGTTGTAGCCCATGAAGGACTGACCGCCGATGACGAATTCGGCGGAGGTGATTGGGCCGTCTTTTCCCGTGCGTGCCTCGTTCTTGATTCTAGAGTCCGGGAACGTAGCGGTGTAAAACGCTATTGCCGCCTCGAGCTGGTCGTTGAACATCAGGAACGGCGTCACCTTGGACATCGGTATACCTCCTTGTTTGTAGTCGCCGCCTAACGTCCTGCCGCTCAACCGCGAGCGGCGGCCCCCATGCTACCGCACCCGCCGCTGGCGCGCCCGCCGCTCGTCGTCTGCAGTTGCTTGTTAGCCGGCACACTCGAACACCATCTCGACACTCGCATCGACCCGATATCCCGCTCCGCAGGAAACGCCCGGAACCCTCGAGGGTGCCGGGCGTTTCTGCGTCTGGGGCGCGGGTCAACCCAGGGTGGCGAGCAGCTCGGCCAGTTGCTCGAGCTGCACGGGCATCCCATCGGTCGCCCCGGAGGCGAGGTCACCCTCGAGGGCCGCCTTCGAGGGATACAGGTCGTGCTTGACCAGCAGCGTCTGGCCCCCCTTCTCCTCGAACGTCACCGTGGTGACCGCTCCCCCCTCCTCCCCCTCCTCGTTGGTCCAGACCAGGCGCGAGTGCGGGGTCACTTCGGTGTACTTGCCGAAGACCTCCATCATCGCGCCGTTCATGTCGAGCACCAGCCGGTATTTGCCCCCGGCACGAACATCCATCTCGCACGAAAGCAGGGACATCCCAATCGACTTCGGTACCCACCAGCGCTTGAACAGCTCGGGCTTGGTCCACGCCTCGAACACGATGCGCGCGGGAGCATTGAAGGTTCGCCGGACGACCAGCTCACGGTCGGACGTCCGCTCCACGGTGGTGCGGTTCTTCGCGGGGGCGGGCTCAGTCTCTCCTCTTGCGTCCATCGATCATCTCCTTCCGTTTCAGTTCTTCGATAACCTCGTCCAGTTCGTCGAAGCGTGAGACCCACAGCCGGCGGTAACGCTCGAGCCAGGCAGCCTCTTCGTCCAGCCGGCGCGGTCCGAGCTTGCAGGTCCGCACGCGCCCGACCTTCTCCGTGGTGACCAGCCCGACCTGCTCCAGGATGCCGACGTGCTTCTTCATGCCCGTGAGGGTCATGTCGAACTTCTCGGCCAACTCCGTGATTGAGGCGTCGGCGCGTCCCAGCCGCGCCAGCACCCCGCGTCGGGTCGTGTCGGAGAGCGCGGCGAACGAGTCGTCGAGGCGGGCTCTTGAATACTGAACCATCTGGTTCACAGTATAGTCCACGAACGGACGGCATGCAAGTGGAGACCGCAGGCCGCTGGGGCGGCGGTTCCTGCTCGCTACGCCGCCCCGGTCACGGGTTGCAGGCGAGCGCCGTGTCCTGGCCCGGGTCGATGAGGTAGCCGTTGGCGCCAGGGCCACCTTCGATGAAGTTGGTGCCCGGCCCGGCGTTCAGGGTGGGGAGCTCGGAAGGTGCACAGGCTGCTGCGTAATCGCGTGCCGACCTCGGAGCTACCCTGTCGGCGCACGGTCTCCGACCTCCTGAAGCGGCATGGGCTGGTGTTCGCGCTTCTTGAACCAACCAACCATCCAACATCGAGTTCCGCCTGTCTGGCTAACGCCCACGTTCAGCGGCGGCGCGCAGCGCCGTCCGCTGCATGCTGTTGTTATCCGGTGAGGCCGCAAGCTCTGACCCTTCCTCACGGGACTGCTGCCTTACCACGCTGCATTCCTTGCAGATGTAATAGTCAACGCTGGCCACGACGTTCAACGGCCTCCGTTTGAGGGCCACCAGAAGGGACAGGCTCTCAGTGCGCAAACTTGAAGTGCCCGCGGGAAGCCCACCGGACACAAGGCTCGCTCGACCGCGGGCGTCCTGGCGCGGCAACGTCATTGGACGAGGAGCCTTAGGAGATTCACAACTGCCCACATGTGCTGCCCCACATTCCGACGCAGCCTCCGCTCGGTCACCGCCATCGCCTTCCGATGCGCTTCCCCGATCCGATCCGGGTTGAGGGCCTTGAGTGCCTGCGCGATCTGCGAGTCCGTCTGGCTCGGGCTGATGATCATCTCGAAGGTGCTCTTGATCTTCCCGAGGGTCATCGACTCGACCTGCTTCTTCGTCAGAATCTGCGGTCTGCCTCCCTTGAGGATCTTGATCCGCGTGGACTTGAAGCCCCTCACCAGGTACAGCTTCGCCTCGGCTTCCAAGACCTGGCATGCATCCCCGAATCCCTCCCGCCAGTGTGAACGCGTGAACTGATCGTAGGCAGCGCCGAGGACCGCGCGCACACGGACGGGGTGCTCTGACAGCTCCGGCAGTACGAGATTCAGGGCGAGATCCTGCGGCTGCGTGATCTCTGTCAGGCCCGTCGCGGCCGTCTGGGAGTAGACGCCTATGCCGTCCTGTCCGAGCTTGGCGAGGTCGTTCGCGGAGAGCACCGTCGTGGAGGGAAGCACGAGGGCGATACGCGTGTCGCGATCGCACGAGCGGCAGAACGCACGCCAGTCCTTCAAGCGCTGTTCGGGTGGCTTGGAGTCCACCTCGACGATCACGGTCGTGTGGACGCGCTTGCAGACCATGGTCGGGGTGGTCGGGAAGCGGAGTTCGCGCGGTTCGACCTTGAGCTTGTAACCCTTCTCATGGAAGTATCGCGCAGCCGTCTGCGCGGCCCCAAAGAGGTCGTTCGGAACGGTCTCGAAGCGCCAGCGGCGACGCACGTCCCACTAGCCTCCGAGTGTGCGCTGCGTTGCCTTCAGGAGCGCACGCAGCACGGTCCGAAGCGCGTCGTCCGGTTCGTAGCGGTGCTCCTTGAACTCGTCGAGCTTGGCCGTCAGCCGCTCGGCGAGCTGCTGAAGTGAGTGGCGGAAGTCGGCCCCCGCGACCGAAGCTTCGAACACGTCGTCGATGGAGTACTTCTTCTGGGTGACCAGTGCTAGGACTTCACGTCGTGCCGTGCCCATGGTCACCTCGCCGCGCTCGACGGCCCGCGCCATCCGTGCGAGCTTCCGCGGATCGACCGTGTTCTTGATGACCTTTGACCGGAACTTGTCGATGATCGCTCGTCGCAGTTGGTTCTCTTCATTGTTCGAAGTCACGACCTCCCTCTTCCGGAGGGCCGCTGCGGCCTTCGTCGCTTCGAGCACATGGTCAACCGTCAGCGCCTGCTCGGACTTGGGCTTTTCCAGTTCCGCGAGCAGTTCCTCGTGGTACTGCTCGGGGAGGTTGAGTAGCTTTCGAAGGCGTCGCACTTCGCCGGGTTTCATCGACGCCAGCTCGGCCAGCTCGCGCTCCTTCGGCTGTCGTCCGTGCCGCTTCTGGAAGAGTTCCTCCAAGTCCCTGAGCTTGTAGGCGGTCGGAAGTGGGTCCCAGTCCTTCCGGGCGTTGTGGATGGCGAACATCATCATGATATTTTGGAGCTTGTCCGGCTTCGGCTGCTCGATCACCGGCACCGTTGCCATCCCCAGCTTGATCGCGCAACGCCACCGCCGCTCCCCGTCGAGCAGCACGTGGTCTCGGCCATCACGGTAGAGCGTCAGGGGAACCAGGACTCCCTGCTGCGCGATGCTCTCCTCGAGGGCCTTTAGCTCCTCCACGCGGAAGATGAGCCGCGGGTTCTCCGGGTTCCGCTTGATCTTCTTCGGATCGACGAGCTTGAGGTCGCTCATCCGCCTGCCCTTCCTCGGGTCGCGCAGGGGTGCGCCCGGTTGCTGACCAGAAGCTCGAAGGCATGGCGCCGCGCCCCTTGGAAGCCGGCGATGTGCCGCCGCACGCGGATCCTGCGTGTGGGCCACTTCTTGAACTGCTTCCGCGCGGCGGCGCAGTCGGCGTAGCTCAGCAGGAACACGACCCCTCGATCATCGAGCCGATCGAGGTGATCCGACAGTCGGCCTAGGTCGGCCTGGGAGAACTGCTTCGGACCGTACTCTCGGAAGACGCGGCGCGTCTCCACAGCGTAGGGCGGGTCAAGGTACACGAAGTCGCCCTCCGACGTGTAACGCAGCGTTGTCCCAAAGTCCCACGCGCGGAGGTGCGCCACTTGCAAGAGACGGGCGCACCCCTCGAACACGTCCGCCGGCGGCAGGGCGCCCGTCCTGCTGGAGGAGTACGGGACGTTGAAGGCGCCCTGCCGGTTCGTCCGGTAGAGCCCGTTGAAACAGTTGCGGTTGAGGTACACGAAGCGGATTGCACGCTCGACGCCCCTAAGGCGCGTGGGGTCCGTCGCTCGGAGCCGTTTGTACATGTCCCCGTTGCGGGGGAGCATTCGGACGCCGTCGTAGACCTCGCGCCACCCGCGACGCACGATCCGATAGGTGTGCATCAGTTCCTCGTTCTTGTCCGCAATAAGTGCCTTCTCCGGCGCCAGCGTGAGGAATAGCGAGCACGAGCCTGCGAACGGCTCGACGTACCGGTCGTACTCGTCGCTCCAGTACTGGCTGAGCACGGGGAGCAGCTGACGCTTGCTCCCCGCCCAGCGGAGAATTGGCGTTGTCGCCTTGTTGCCATTCGCGTTCCGCATCGCTGCTCGCATTCGGTTGGCTCTCATCACCGGGCACTCATCACCGGGCGTGATCACGTCGCATGTTCATCCGGATAACGCCTTGCCGCTCAGCCGCGAGCGGCGCTCCCCATGCTACCGCCTTCTCCGGGCGCGTGCCCGCCGCTCGTCGGCTGCAGCGGCTTGTTAGACGCCAACGCCTGAGTGCTCAACGCTTACGTTCCATGGGATTCTCTCGGGAGGTCCGCTGCCCGAGCTGTTGGGCGAGCCCGATGAGAATCCCCTCGGGACCCCGGATATAGCAGAGCCGGTAGACGTCTTCGTAATTGACGACTTCATCGACCACCGATGCACCGAGCTTGCTGAGCCGGGCGAGGGTGTCGTCGATGTCCTCGACGGCGAACATGACGCGCAGGTATCCCAACGAGTTCACGGGGGCTGTGCGGTGATCGGACGCGATGGCGGGGGCGTCGAAGCGCGAGAGCTCGAGGCGGCTGTGGCCGTCGGGGGTGCGCATCATGGCGATCTCGACGCGCTGGCCGCGCACACCGGTGACGCGGCCGGACCATTCGCCTTCGATGCGCATGCGGCCTTCGAGGGTAAGGCCGAGTTCGGTGAAGAACTCAATGGCGGCATCGATGTCTTCCACCACGATGCCGACGTTGTCCATGCGCGTGACTGTCATGATGTCTCCTTGGCGTCTAACTCTGACTTCTACGGTTCCCCATAGCTCTCGTACCCCCTCCACGGCGCAGTGTATCCACGTTATCGACTCGGATGCTTCCCCCGCCCCTATGGGCTTTTCCAGACCGGCGCGGCGCTTGATCTGTCGAGTCTGCGGGCGGCCAGGCGGCCCGGGACATGATCGGATCAGGCCGGTATGCTACCTGTCAAGGGGGCCACATCTCGGCCCGGGTTTCGGCGATAGCCTGTTCCAGGTATCCGGCCCTCACCTTGCAGCGAACCCCGTCCGCCCACGACCCCCGGTCCTAGGCGCCTGCTCCCCGCGCCCCGCGCCCCCGCGCCCCCCCGCCCCCCCCTCCCCGCCCCCGAGCGACCCATGCTCCGCGTGCCGTTCGGCCGGGGCGCGCGGTGGCGAGGGCGAGCCCGGTCGCCCCCGGCGCGGCAGGGATCGCGCCGGGAGGCCTCGCATGGAGCGGCGAGGGGCTCGCCGGGCGGGGGGACCGGCCCGTGCGGCACCGTCATGAGCGCGACTTGCGGCGCGTCCCACCGCGCGACCGGAACCAGCCGACTCGACCGGGCGAACCGGGCCGTTGTCGCGCCACCGGCGGCGGCCGGCAGCCGGCGGCTCGTCCTGCATCGAGGCTCGCTCGACTTGGAGCCTATCCGAAAACCCGGCGTCGACACCGAGGCCGAACGAGCGGGCCAAGCGCGAGCCGCGACGACGAAGCCGTATTGGCGAAATACGGCGATGGAGGAGAGGCGAAGCGATCGGCCCGCGCAGCCGGCCGAATGTAGCCGGGTTTTCGGATAGGCTCTTGGCAGCCACGCGCACCGGGCGGCAGGATGCGCGGCGCCCGGGAGGCGCGTCTCATCCCCCCCGGTCTCGCGCCCGGATCTCATCCAGGAGCGTGCGATAGGAGGCGTAGCGCCACTCGGGGAAGTCGCTCGCGCCGCAGGCCTCCTTCACGGCGCACTCGGGCTCCTTGTCGTGGAGGCAGTCCTGGAAGCGGCAGGAGGAGGCGCGCGCGGCGATCTCGGGGAAGCAGGCTCCGAGATCGCGCGCTTCCATTCCCCAGAGCCCGAACTCGCGGATGCCGGGCGTGTCGACCAGATAGCCGCCCCAGGGCAGGCGGAGCAGCGACGCGGTCGTGGTGGTGTGGACCCCCTTCCCGCTGCGCTCCTGCACCTCGGCGGTGCGAATGCGCAGGGAGGGGTCGAGGGCATTGGCGAGGGAGGATTTCCCGACGCCGCTGTGGCCCGCAAGCGTCGTGGTGCGCCCCGTCAGGAGCGCTTTCAGCTCCTCCAGGCCCGTGCGGGCGACGGCGGAGGTCTCCAGAACGCGCAGGCCGGCCTCGGCATAGGCGTCCCGGAACTCAGCACGGGTCTGCCCGGGGTCGAGATCCACCTTGTTGAGCAGGAGCGCCGTCTCGATCCCCATGTGCGCGCCGGCGACGAGGAACCGATCGATCAGGCCCGTGACCGGGGACGGCTCCGCCGCCGAGGCTACGACCAGGAGCAGATCCACGTTGGCCGCGATCACCTGCTTGTGGCGCGGCCGGCTCGGGTCGGGGCGCGCCAGTTCGCTGCGGCGCTCCTCCACGCCGGTCACGGCGCCCACCTCTCCTTCCCGTTCCACCGTCACCCGGTCCCCTACCGCCACCGCCTTGCTGCCGCGCGCGCGCTTTAGCGTCTTGCGCAGGGTGCAGGCCACCTCCTCGCCCCCCAGGTCCACGACGACGCACCTTCCTTCGTGGCGCAGGACCACGCCGGAGGCAGTCATGCGGGGGCGGCGCGCAGGGCGTGGAGGAGGATGCCTGCGGCCACGGCGACGTTGAGGCTCTCGACCCCTGCATCCAGCGGCACGGCCACGGTGCCGGCGGCCAGGCGGCGCGTCGCGTCGTCGACGCCGTGAGGCTCGCTCCCCACCGCGAGGGCCAGGCGCCGGGGGCGCTGCCGCAGCTTCGCCACCGGCGTGCCCGCCGCATCGGCGACGAGGATGGCGAAGCCGGCGCGCTTGAGCCCCTCCGCGTCCCCGCGCAGGACGCGCAGGCGAAAGAGCGCCCCCGCGCTCGCCCGCACCGCCTTCGGGTTGGTCGGCTCCACGGTGCCGGGCGTCGCCACCAGCGCCGCCGCACCGAGCGCGGCGGCCGTGCGCACGAGCGTGCCGAAGTTCCCCGGATCGGCGACGCCGGCCACGAGGAGCACGAGGGCGCGCTCCGTCCACCGCGCCTCCTCGAAAGGCCGCACCGGGTTGCGCGCCAGCGCAAAAATTCCCTGGGGGGTTTCGGTCTCCGCCAGGGCGGCGGCGTCCCCCGGCGCCAGCTCCACGACGGGAATGCGGGAGGCCAAGAGCGCATCGATCCGCGGCCCCCGCGCCCCCTCCCCATCCACCAGGATCTCGCTGGCGAATCCGCGGGCCACCGCCTCCTCGACCAGCGTGAGCCCCTCGACGAGAAAGAGACCCTCCTCGTCCCGCGCCTTTTTCCGGCCGAGCGAACGCAGGTACTTGAGCCGCGCCCTGGAGATCACTTGCCGAGGTAGGCCAGGATGTCGAGCAGGACCGGGTCGGGCAGGCGGTCGTTGGTGTAGTAGCTCATCGACCCCTCCTGCGGGCGGAACTTGCGCTTCGCGTCGTAGCCGCGCACCTTGCGCACCAGCGCGTCGCGCGGCTTGCTGGCGGGGCGGAGCCGTGAGGAGAGCGCGGTCTCGCCGTCATGGTGGCAGGCACCGCACCAGCGCTCGGCCAGCGCCTCGCCCTTCTCCGCATCGCCGCCGTCCAGCTCCTCGAGCAGCTTCGGCTCCTTCTGCACCTTCCGCATCGGAAGCGCCTCCTCGGGCGCGTGTTCGGCCAGGAAGGCGACGAGATCGGCCAGCTCCCCGCCCTGCAAGCCCTGTTTCCGCTTCTGCCACATCTTCGCGCAGTATTGCAGCGCCTCCCCCACGTTGGCGTAGGTGCGCAGGTTGCGCCACCCCTCCCGCACCGCGGCGCCGTAGAGCGTCCCGCCGGGGCCGCGGCGCTCGAGTTCCGCCTCCTTTGCCTCCGGGACGAGCGCGTGGCAATCGGCGCAGGAGGGATAGGTGGCCTCCTGGGTGTCGTGGAAGATGCGACGCCCGCGCGCGGCAGGTTCGTCGCCATCGGCGGCGAAGAGGAGGCCGAGGGAGAGGAGGAGGAGCGGCAGGAGCGCGCGCGGGCGCATGGCACGCTCATTCTACGCGAGCCCGCAGCGCCTCCACGGCGCGCAGGAACGCCGCGGGCAGCGGCGCCTCGATGGCCACGGGCCGGCAGGTGAACGGATGGAGAAACTCCACCGAACGCGCGTGCAGCAGGAAGCGCTCCGCGACCGGAGGCTCGCCGATGGGGAGCCCGTCCCCGTAAAGGTGGTCGCAGAGCAGCGGATGGCCGAGGGCCGCGCAGTGGACGCGGATCTGGTGGGTGCGCCCGGTGTGGATGCGCAGGCTCGCCTGGGTGGCGTGGGCAAACCGCTCCACGACGCGCAGTTCGGTGCGGGCGGGCTTGCCCTGTTCCCGATCGACGCGCATCAGGATGCGCGAGTCGCCCACCCTCCCGATCGGCTCGTCGATCTCCCGCGCGTCGGCCTCCACCCGCCCCAGGAGCAGCGCCTCGTATCGCTTGGCCACCTCCCCGCGCTCGAGCATGGTCGAGAGCGCGCGCCGCATCGCGTCGTTGCGCGCCACGAGGAGTACGCCGGAGGTCTGCTGGTCGAGACGGTGGGCCAGCTTGGGGAGCTCCGCCCCGCGATGGCGCCGGTGCAGCTCCTGCAGCAGGGTGTTCTCCTGGTAGGCCCCCACCGGGTGGACGACCACCCCCGCCTCCTTGTCCAGGGCGAAGCAGTGCTCGTCCTCGTGGAGGATCCTCAGGGAGGGGGGCGGGGGCGCGTCCGGCCGCGGCTCGCGCGCCACCTCCACCGTGATGCGATCGCCGGTGCGCACGCGGGTGGAGGGCTTGCGGCGCGCGCCGTTCAGGAGGGCGCGCCCCTCCTCGATGAGCGCCTGCACGCCGGTGCGGGAGCGCCAGGGGATGTGGCGCGCGAGGAACGCGTCGAACCGCCCCTCCTCCTGGATCTCGACGACGAGATCGACCCGCTCGAGCCGCTCGCTCAGGTCGCGGTTGCGCTTGTAGAGGCGGCTCATGACCTCGCGGTGGCCAGGCCGGCGACACCCAGGGAGAGGAAGAGGGCGAGCGGCAGGTAGGCGGCGAAGAGCGGCGCGATCTCGCCGCGGTCGCCCAGGCTGGTGCAGAAGATGTCGCCGAAGTAGAAGGTCGCCGCGGAGAGGAAGGCGAGCGCGGACCCGGCGAAGCGCAGGCGCCCGGCGGCCAGGATCGCCGGCACGCTGACCAGGACGAGGACGAAGCTCGCGAGCGGGACGGCGATCTGGCGGTGGCGCGCGACCTGGAGCGCGCGCCGGTCGGGGAACTTGCGCACGAGCCGGGAGATCTGGGCGAAGGAGAGCTCCTCCGTGCCCTCCTTGGCGATCAGCGCCTCGACTTCGTCGGGGGAGACACCGAACTCGATCCGCGATCCGGCCGGCAGCGTGCTCCGCGCCTGCCCGGTGCCGGCGGGCTGCACCAGGACCGCCTCGGGCGCGGTCCAGCCGTCGCCCTCAGGCGTCCCCCGGAGCTCCTTGGCCATCCATGTCTCGAATCCCTCCGGGCCCCACGGCCTGAGGATGTAGACGTCATGCAACGTGCGGGCGGCAAAGTCGTAGGCGCCGGCGCGGACCACGCTGCCCTTGCCGTCCCGCAGGTGCGGGAGATCGTGGATGCGCGAGGCGCGGTCCCCGGAAAACAGCCGCTTCATGAGGACGAAATCGCGGCTCATGGAGGGGATGAGCAGTTCCTGGATGGCCAGATGCACCGCCGAGACGAGGAGCGCGCAGGCGAAGACGGGCAGAAGGAGCCGGCGCACGCTGACGCCCACGGCGAGCACCGGGAAGATCTCGTTCGCCCGAAGCAGCGTCGAGAGCGTGAGCGTCGCGGCGGCCACGGCGACGAAGGGCAGGATCCCCTTCCAGACGTAGGGCAGGTAGGCGAGGTAGTAGCGCAGGACGACCTCGAAGGTGCTGCTCGCCGCGCCCGCTTCCTTGGCCTGGGAGACGGCGGTGCCGACTTCGTTCACGCGGGTGAGGAAGTCGAGCGCGATGAACGAAATCGTGAACACCACGATGCCCCCGAGAAACGCCTTGGCATAGGTGAGGGCGATGAATCGATCGAGGATTCTCACCGGCGCAGCACCTTCCGCAGGAGCAGCACCCCCAGGATGCAGAGCACCGCGTTGCCGCTCCAGAGCGCGGGATAGGCCGCCACCTTTCCGGTGCGTGCGAGATTGGTGCCTGCCATCACCAGCGGGAAGAAGATGAGCAGGATGGGAGCGACCGCGATCAAGAAGGTCGTGACGCGGCCCCCGCGCGCGCTGAGGATGCCCATGGGCACGCCAAGGAGCGCGAAGAAGAAGGCGGACCCCGCGAGCGCGTTCCGCCGCACGAGTTCCTCCACCGCTCGGGGGCCCGAGATCGGCCGGCGCTCCCGATCCTCCTTGCCCCGGGCATACGCGTAGGCCAATTCCCAGGCGCGCAGGTCGGATCGTTTCCGCGCCGCCCGCGCCCCTCCCAGCAGCTCCCCCACCGGGATCTCGTGCGCCAGACTGTCGAGGGCGATGTGCAGCTCGCCGTGCTTGGTGGTGTAGGCCTTGACGATGCCCGCTCGGTCGAGCCGCACGACCACCTGGTCGTCGGTGGTGACGGCGATCCCGCCCCGCTCGGCGCGCCAGAGGAGCATCTCGCCTTCCTGGCCCGCCACCTCCACGCAGAGATCGGTGAGCACTCCCTGGTCGAACCCCTCGAAGGAGAGGTGCGCCTTCCCCAGATCGAGGTCGCGCTTTCCGGCGCGGAACGAGGTCTGCATCTGGTGGATGAGATCGCGCGCCGCCTCCCGGATGCGCCCCCCCGCGAAGGGCGCGATCCCATCCTGCATCAGGAGGGCGCCCAGGGAGACGATGGCTGCGGCGGCGAGGACGGGGCGAACCACGCGGAGGAGCGAGACCCCCGAGGCGCCCAGCGCGGTCAGCTCCCCATCGGAGGCCATGCGCGAGAAGGTGAAGACCGTTGCGATCAGCACCGCCAGGGGCACCGTAAACTGGAGCGCCAACGGGAAGAAGAGCGGGAAGACCTCCAGGAGGAAGTCCATGCCCACCCCCGGAGTGCGCTTGAGGAAGGTGACGGAGAGGACGAAGAAGGCCATCCCCGTCGTGGCGCAGAGCGACCCCAGGAAGTTGCGCGCCGCCTCGGCGAGGACGCTGCGCTGCAGGAGCATGTCCGCCGCGAGTGTATAGTGCTTCCACCGCCGTGCAAACCGCCACACGGATCACCTCCCCCGACTTCCGGGCCGACCCCGGAGCGCCCGGCTCCTGGATCGCGGCGGAGCGGGAGCTCCTGCGGTCGCTGCCGGGGCGGCGCGTCTTCCGCGCCGACGCGGGCGGGCTCGGAGTGGTGGTGAAGGAGTACCGGCCCGCGGGGCTCCTCGATCGCTGGCGGAACCGGGCGGGGCGCGAGGCCGACCGGGCGATCGCCACGGCGCGCCGCGGCGTGCCGGTGGTGGAGCCGCTCGCCACGGCGCGCTTGCCCGATGGTCGGGAGTGGCTCTTCCTGCGGGAGGTGGAGGGCGCCCGCACGCTCAAGGAGCGGGTCCTCGGAGGCGGGCTCGCCGGCGCGCAGCGCCACGATCTCGCCCGACGCACGGGCGCCCTCTGGGCGCGGTTGCACGGCGCGGGCATCCGCCACACCGACCCGCACGCCGGCAACATCCTGGTCCGGCCCGACGGCGCCCTGCTCTTCGCGGACGCGGGGGCGCTGCGCCCCGGGCACTACCTGCGCGAGGAGGAACGGGTCAAGGATCTCGCCGCCTTCGCCCTCTTCTTCGTGACGCGCGCGTCGCGTTCGGACCTGCTCCTCTTCTGGGGGAGCTACGGACGGGGCGCCTCGCTCACCCCCGAGGCGCTGGAGCGGTTTCGCGGGATGGTGGAGCGGGAACTTCCGGCCGCCTTCCGCCGCCTCGCGCGCCGCCGCGCCCGCGCGGAGCTGCGGCGCGCGATCCCGTTCTCGATGGAGGGATTCGCCGGCCGGGTGCTTCCGGGGATCGACGCCACGCGCATGCGTGCCATCGTCGCGTTCGCGCGCTCCCCCCACGCGGACCCCTCGGTCCTCAAGCGGAGCGCCAGCGGCTGGACCTTCCGCGCCGGCGACACCCATGTCGCCAAGCTCTATCTCCCCAAGCGCATCCACCGGCCCTGGTTCGACCTCGTCCGCGGATCGAGGGCGGTCCGCGCCCACAGAGCGGCTCACGCCCTTCGCCACCGCGGCCTCGCGACTCCGCGCATCGCGGCGGTGCTGGAGGAGGGGCGGCCCCCGACCAAGTCGCTCCTGGTCATGGAGCGGGTGAACGACGCCCGTCCGCTCGAGGAAGCCCTGGCAAGCCTGCCGGCGGGCGAGGGCAAGGCGCTGGCGGCTCGCCTGGGCCGCCGGCTGCGGCGCATGCACGACTGGGGACTGCGCCAGCGCGATCTCAAGAAGGACAACCTCTTCGTCGCGGCGGGAAGCGGCGAGATCGTCTTCCTCGACCTCGACGGCGTGAGCGAACGGCGCGCCTCCGCCCTGCCCTGGGTCCTGCGGGCCCGCGATCTGGGCAATCTCGCGGCGTCCCTGCGCGACCGGCGCGCCGTCCCCACCACCCTCCGCCTCCGCCTGCTCGACGCCTACCTGGGGAGCACGGGGTTGGAGGGCGTGACCAACGCTGCGTTCGCGCGCGCCGTCGCCCGCGAGGCGGCGGCGTTCCGCGCGCGGCGCGCAAGGGCGGCGTCGTGACTGCGCCGCGTTCCGCGGGAATCCTCGGCGTGCCCCTCGACCTCGGGTCGGGACGCCGCGGCACCGACATGGGCCCGTCGGCGGTGCGTCTCGCCAATCTCGCCTCGCGCATCGAGGGCCTCGGGTTCCAGGCGCGCGATCTCGGCACCATCGCGGTGGCCGCCCCCGAGACGCGCCAGCCCGGCGACGAACGGCTCCGCTTCGGCCGCGAGATCCAGCGCACCTGCCTCAGGCTGCGCGAGCGGGTCAAGGCCGCGCTCGATGCGGGCATGTTCCCGATCATCCTGGGAGGCGACCACTCCCTGGCGATGGGCTCGGTGGCCGGCTCGGCGCTCCACCTGCAGGAGCGGGGCGGCGCGCTCGGCTGCCTCTGGATCGACGCGCACGCCGACATCAACACCCCGCAGACCTCCCCGTCGGGCAACGTCCACGGCATGCCGTTGGCGGTACTGCTCGGAATCGGCGACCCGATGCTCCTCGAAGTCGGTCGGAGCGTGCCGGTCCTCTCGCCGCGCCATACCGCGCTTCTGGGCCTGCGCAGCGTGGACGAGGGGGAACGCAAGCGCCTGCGCGACCTGGGCCTGCTCGTCTTCACCATGCGCGAACTCGACGAGCGCGGCGTGAGCGCCTGCGTGCGCGAGGCGATCGCCCGGGTCACCACCGGCACCGCGGGGTTCCACCTCTCCTTCGACATGGACGCCCTCGACCCCGAGGAGGCGCCCGGCGTGGCCACGCCGGTGCCCGGCGGCCTCACCTACCGCGAGGCGCACCTCGCCTGCGAGCTGATCGCCGACAGCCGTAAGCTCGTCTCCATGGACGTCGTCGAGGTGAATCCCATCCTCGACGAGCGCAACCGCACCGCCGAGGTCGCCGTCCAGCTCATCCTGAGCGCGATGGGCAAGCGGATCTATTAGAGCCTATCCGAAAACCCGGCACCATTCGGACGGCTGCGCGGGCCGATCGCTCCGCCTCTCCTCCATTGCCGTAGTTCGCCAATACGGCTTCGTCGTCGCGGCTCGCGCTCGGCCCGCTCGCTCGGCCTGGGTGTCGACGCCGGGTTCTCGGATAGACTCTTAGGAGAAGGGCTGGAGATCTCCCTTGGCAAGACCGGCCGGCGAAACGCATCCGCGCCTGGGGCGCGCGACGACCCCGGCGGGACCTCAGCGAGGCGTCGCGGGGGCCGGCGGGCGCACGCCCCGGGAAGCGGCCCGATGAGCGCCGAGCTGTCGGAGTACCGGGATCGCGGCGCGCGGGCGCTGGTCCTGCTCCACGAGGCGCACCTTCGGTCCTTCGTCGCGCTCTGGAAGAGGGCGCGGGCGGCCGGGCTCGTCCTGCCCGCCTGCGCGGATCCCGACTACGCCTCCCTCGAAACGGTGCTGCGCCATGTGCTCCGCGCCGCCCGGGGTTACATGACCTGGATGTGCGAATCTCTCGGCCTGCAAGACCCGCGCATCGCCGAGGCGCCCAGCGTCGCGGAAGTCGCCGGCGCCGCGGACGGCTACGTGGATCATCTGCTCGCGCGCTGGCGGACTCCCCTGGCCGGCGTCCCGGAGGAGCGGTTCGGCACTCCCGAGTACCGCTCGCGCTGGGGCGTCTCGTACTGCATCGACGCGATGCTGGAGCATGCGGTGATGCACCCCATCCGCCATTCGTTCCAGCTCCAGAGCCTCCTGGCCGCGCAGGGCCTCGGCGCCTGACGGCGCGCGGCCGCCGGGGCGTGCCGCGGCCTACCGCTACTTCTTCCGCGACGCCTCGATCTTGCCGATCTCCTCCTGCGCGCGGCGGGCGTACTGGTCGATGCCGAACCGCTCGATGATCTTGCGAAAGACGGCGATGGCATCGTCGTGCTTGTTGAGCTTCTGCATCTCCCAGGCGCGGCGCTCCTCCATGGCGAAGCGGCCGCCGGCGGCGAGGTCGAGGCGGGAGAGCTCCTCCTTGAGGAGCCGGCGGTACGTGTCCACCGTCGCGTCGTCGGTCATGACCGCCTCGCGCGCCGAGAGGAACCGTTCCAGCGTCTCCCGCGCCTCGCGGAACCGCCACTCCTGCTCGAATTCCCTGCTCCGGCGGAGCGCATCCCTCCACTCGGTCTCGAACCGCCGCTGCTCCGGGCTGCCGCCGCCGCTGGTCTCCGAGCCTCGCTCGGGAACCCGCCCCTCGAACCAGGCGGGATAGAGCTTGCGCGCCTGCCGGGACGCTTCGGTGTCGGCGTACTCGGTCTTGAGCCGCTGCACCAGGGCCAGGATGCCCTCGGCGGTCTTGGAGGGGTAGCCCCAGTGGTAGCCGTCGATGTCGCGTCCCAACTCGTAGAGGATCCGGTTCGACTCGCGGTCCGCCACGACCTTTCGGGCCGCGCCCCGGTTCGTCTGGATCTCCGCGAGGAGCCGCTGGACCATGTCGTACCCCGCCGTGTCGGGGTCGCCGTGCTCGGTGAGATAGCGCTCCGCTCCGTCGTAGTCGCCGCCGTTCAGGAGCACGCGGGCGTTGTCGCAGAGCTCCCGGTTGCGTTGCGCTTCGGGGGTGCGGTTCTTGGCCGTGTTCAGGAAGACCACCACGCCGAGGATGATCCCGACCGAGATCAGGGAGAGTTTGAGGGCCTTGTCGCCGGCGGTGGGTGCGGGACCGCGCTGGCGGACGCGGGAGGGCCGCCCCTCCCCCGCCTCGCCGGCGGGCACGGCCGCCCGCCGCGCGCCCTCCACGCCGAAGCGCAGTTCCGCCTTGCCGATGCGGATCGTGTCCTCGTGGGAGAGCCAACCGCAGTTGCGGAACTGGCCGTTGAGCCGCGTTCCGTTCTTGCTCTCGAGGTCGATGAGCCGCCAGCGCTCCCCGATCCGCTCGACCCGGCAGTGCTCCTTGCTCGCCAGCGCATCGGCGATCACGAGGGCATTGCTGGGCCCCCTCCCGATGGTCACGGGGCCCTGCCCGACATCGTGAACGGTTTCGCGCCCCTCCTCGCGCAGCTTCAGATTCGGCATCGCCTACTCGTCGTCATCATAGCGAAACCCGCCGCCCGGCTCTTCCCCGCCGGGGAGCGACGGGTCGGTGGGGGTATGGGTCGGGTCGCGGCGCTGGATGGGGGCTTGGCCGAAATTCTGGGTCATGTAGATCCCGAACGCGCCCGTCCCCATCTCCGTCCACATCGGCATGAGCAGGTTGCGATGGTGGCCGCTGCTGTGGCACCAGCCGGTATGCGCGCCAATGGCGTTGGTCTGGCCCATGATGCAGTTCTCCGACGCGCCGTACTCGTAGCCCTGCAGCATCATCCGGTCATACGGGGTGCGGCGGCCGGGGGTGGGGCTGAAGTGGCCGAAATAGTCCAGCCGGGCCATCTCCTCGCAGTGACCTCGCGAAGAGAGCACGAGCTTCTCGACGAGGCGCACCGCCCGGCGGCCGAACAGCAGGCGGTAGCGGTTGGTGATCTCCACCTGCTCCCGCTCCACCGGTTTCACGTCGCCGGCCACCTGGCGGTTGTCCTCCATCACCTCCGCGCAGTGTTCGAGCAGCTCGCGCTCCTCGGGGGTGCGGTAGAAGTTGCGCACATCGAACTTCCGCCCCAGGTAGGAACGCAGCCAGCCCACCTCCTCCACCGGTTCGGCGACCTCCACGAGCCGCTTCCCCAGCTCCACCACCGCCTCGTCGAACCGCTTCAACTCCCGCTCCAGCTCCGGGCCGGCCGCGATCATGGTGAGGGTCGCGTCGTCCCAGAGGGCGACCACCGCGGCGACGCGCTGGTCCACCTCCTGCTGCACCTTCTGGTACTCCCCCTCGCGCCCGGTGCCGCGGTAGGGGTAGAAGTACTTCTTCTCGTCGAAGATGAGATCGAGGGCGAAGGCGCGCGCCTTGTCGAGGGCCTCCTTCTTCTCGCGGAGCTTCTCCAGACGCGCGAAGCTCTTGTCGGTGCGGATCTTCGCGAGGGAGGACTCGAGCTGCCCGCGGAAGCGGGCGATCGTCGCCTCCTCGACCCGGCGCAGGTGCTCCTGCCGCGAGAGGATCTCGCTCCCGGCGACCATGTAGCCGCCCTGGGCCGGGGGCTCCTTCCGGACGCGCGCGCCCACGAAGCGGTCGAGCACCGTGCGCGCCTCGTCCGAGGCGTACCCTCGGGCGAGCGCGGCCAGGAGAAGCTCCTGCGCGCCGGTGGAGTGCGCCGCCACGGCCCAGCCGAGCAGGGGCGTGACCCCCTCCCCCGCATGGCGATCCAGGAGCGCGCAGAGAAGCTCCCCGGGGGCGTCCGCCCAGGCGAAGCGGCGCTCCTCGCCTTTGGCCACCGCCACCAGCCCCTGGGCGTCCCCGGAGGTGATGCGCCAGCGCTCCTTCCCCGCGCCGAGCTGGCCCGGAGGCAGCTTCCCCTCCGCGAGCGCCTCCGCGACGGCCGCGAGCAGGGAGGCCGCCGCCTCGCACTCCTCCGCCCGCGCCTCCACCTCGACCCGCGCGCGCTCGTCGGAGACCCCCGCGGCCAGCGCCCGCAGGGCGGACGCCGCCCCGGCGAACTCCCGGCGCGGGAGGAGCAGCAGGATCTCCTCCACCTTGCGCGCGGTCTCCTTGCCCACGTGGGACGCGGGCCGAACCGGCGCACCCGTCGCGCCGCCCGCGAGCGCCTTGTCGAGGAACTCGAGGCGCTCGTCGAGACTGCGGACGACCGCGGTCTTCTCCAAGCGCGGCTTCGCCTGGGCGAGGAGCTCGCGCGCGCGGGCGAAGTCGTGCGCCGCCTCGAGGAGCGCCACCTCCTCGAAGAGGCGCGCGCGCTCCGCGGACGCCGCGTTCTCCAGGCGCTCCATCGCCGCGACGATCCGGCTCAGGAAGGCGTCCGGCACCGCGCCCCAGTCGCCGCGCAGATAGAACCACATCTGGTAGGCGCGCAGGTACTCGCCCTGCGCCACGTCGGCGTCGAAGAGCGCCTCCAACTCGGCGAACTGCGCCTCGCGGCGCGCGTGCAACTCCGCTTCCAGGTCGCGGAGGGCGGCGCGCATCGCGTCGCGGCGCTCCTCCGGCTCCCCGGGAAGCCTCTCGCGCAGCCGGGCGATGGCGGCGACATGGTCGAGTCCCGCGAGCTCGGGGAAGCTCTCGAAGGGCGAAGGACGCGCGGGATCGCCGGCGCGAGCCAACGCCACCCGCGCCTGCGCCGCCTGCTCGCCGACGCGCTCGGACCGCGCCGAACCCGCATGGCGCTTCAGGTAGAGCTCGGCGGCGGCAAGCCGTTCCGCATCGGTGGTCGCCTCCTGCACCGCGCGCCAGGCCGCCTGCTCGAGCGGGTCGGGTCCCGCCGGTCCGGACCCGCCCCCTCCCCCGAACTTCAGGGCGAGGGCCGCGGCGAGCAGGACGACCGCCGCCACGACCACGCCGACCGGGAGGCGCGCTCCCCGCCGCGGCGCGGGCGGCGCCGAAGCCGGACGCTCGGGCGGCACCACCGACGCGGCCTCCCCGGCGAAGAGGATCTTGATGTCGCCCAGCTCGATGACGTCATCGGGGCGCAGCGGGCGCTCCTCCACCGCGACGCCGTTCACGCGAGTCCCGTTCCCGCTCTTCAGGTCGCGCACCTGCCAGCGTCCCCCGCCGAGCGGTTCGATGGAGCAGTGCTGGCGGCTGATCTTGAGGTCGAGGATGCGCAGATCCGTCTCCTCGCCCCGCCCCACCACGATGGGGGCGTCGCCGAGAAAGACCGTCCGCTCCTCGCCCGAGCCGAAGACCTTGAGGAATGCCATGGCACCGTTTCGCCCGCTCCGCCCTAGAGCCTATCCGAAAACCCGGCACCATTCGGCCGGCTGCGCGGGCCGATCGCTTCGCCTCTCCTCCATCGCCGTAGTTCGCCAATAGGGCTTCGTCGTCGCGGCTCGCGCTCGGCCCGCTCGCTCGGCCTCGGTGCTGACGCCGGGTGTTCGGATAGGCTCCTAGGCCGGGTGGCGGGGGATTTTCAGTTCCGCCATCTTCGCATCCAGGGTGGGTCGAGAAACGCCCAGCCTGCGGGCCGCCGCGCTCTTGTTGCCCTGCTCCCGGCGCAGGGCGTCGGCGATGAGCGCCTTTTCCACCTCCCGGGCCGCGTCGCGCACCGCCTCCCTGAGCGGCTTGCTCCCGGCCGCGCGTCGGCGGGCCTCCTCCGCCTTGCGCACCGGTTCCGACAATAGCTCCGGCAGGACGATGCGGTCCGCCAGGGCGTCGGCCCGGCGCATTTCGTTTTCCAGCTCCCGCACGTTGCCAGGCCAGTCGTAGAGCTGGAGCAGCTCGAGGGCCGCGCGGCTCAGCTCCCGGGGCTCGCCCCCCCGCTCGCGGGCGACCCGCTGCAGGAAATGGACCGCGAGGGCGGGGATGTCCTCGCGCCGTTCCCGCAGCGGCGGGACCCGCGCCTCGATGACATGGATGCGATGGAACAGGTCTTCGCGGAAGCTCCCGCGCCGGACCATTTCGCGCAGGTTCTTGTTGCTCGCGGTGAGGATGCGAGCGTCCACGGCCACGGTCTTGGAGGCGCCCACCGGCCGCACCTCCTTCTCCTGCAGCACCCGGAGCAGCTTGGCCTGGACCGCCAGCGGCATCTCGGCGATCTCGTCCAGGAAGAGCGTGCCCTTGTCCGCCAGGACGAAGAGCCCCTTCTTGTCGGAAATCGCGCCGGTGAACGAGCCGCGCACATGGCCGAAGAGCTCGCTCTCGAAGAGCGGTTCGGGAATCGCGGCGCAGTTTTCCGAGATGAACGGGCCGGAGGCGCGCGGGCCGTTGAAGTGGATCGCGCGGGCCGCCAGCTCCTTGCCGGAACCGCTCTCCCCGTTGAGAAACACGGAGACCTCGCTGTCGGTGACGCGGTCGAGCAGATGGAACAACTCCCGCATCGGCGGACTGTCCCCCACGAAGGCGTCGTACCTGTACTTCGTTCGCGCCTCGGCGGCGGAGCGCTGGTAGAGCGTCCGCACCTCGTCCAGCTCGGCGCCTTGCTGCTCCAGGCGCCCCTGAAGGAGGCGGTTGAGCTCTTCCGCCTCGGCGCGGGAACGGCGCGCCTCCGCGTGCAGCCGGGCGTTCTCGAGGGCCACCGCCGCCTGGTCCGAAAAGCTGGTCAGGAAGGGGAGGTCGCGAGCGTGGAAGAGCCCCCGTTCGAAGCGGCTGTCGAGGTAGACCGCCCCGAGGGTGCGCGCTCCGGCGCGCACCGGCACGCAGGCCACCGACCGCAGGTTGAGCGCGCCGGTGTCCCCGAACGCCTGGATGCGCGGGTCATGCGCCGCGTCCATGCTCAACACCGGCGCTCCCTGGGCGGCGACCTTCTCGGCGATGGCGCGCGCCACGAGGAACGTGGGCTTGCGCAGCTCCTCGGCCGGGAACCCGCGCTCCAGGTGGATGCGCGGCTCCCCCTCGGCGAGGAGGAGGAACCCCCGTTCGGCGCCGGTCAACTCGATGACGCTGTCGAGCATGAGGCGCAGGATCGCGTCCGGCTCCCGCTCGCTGGTGAGCCTGCGGATCCAGGAGACCAGCCGCCGCAGCCGCTCGGTCTCGGGATCCTCGAGGGCGGAGGCCAGCTCCGAGGCGCGCTCCCGGAGCCGCGCCTTCGCCCAAGCCATGTCGTCGGGTCCCGCCGCCCGCAGAAACTTCGCCAGCTCCTGTTCGGCCGCGAGGAACGCCTTGGAGGCTTCGGGGTCGAGCCGCCCCTCCCCGCCCCCCTCCCCATCCTCCACGTAGCGCAGCTCCGTCGTGCCCACGAGGATGAGGTCGCCGCTGCGCAGCATGCGGCTGCGCACGCGCCGTCCGTTGATCCAGGTGCCGTTTTGGCTCTCGAGGTCGCAGAGGCGGAACCCCTCGCCGCTCCGCTCGAGGCGGCAGTGGATCGCGCTCGCCTTCCGGTCGTCGAGGGGGAGGTCGGCGCGGTCGCTCCGGCCCAGGACCACGCGGTCCTTCTCGATCAGGAAGCGGCGCGGCTCGGCGTCGCCCTGCAGCACCAAGTGAGCCATGCAAGAGTGATTTTACAACCTGTAAATTGAGCAGCAAGAGGGGGGCGGGGGAGGGACCGGCGCCTCAACCGCGCGTCAGACGCGCGAACTCCAGCGCGAGTTCGCGCCGGCCCGCCCCATCGAACTCGACGGTGATGCGCACCGTGCCGCCGCGGGTCGCCACCGCGGCGACGCGGCCGGAGCCGAAGTGGTCGTGGCGCACGCGGTCTCCCACCACGAAGGAGGGCGCCCCCTCTCCCACCTGGAACTCCGCCTCGCCGGATTCGTGGACGGAGAGGTCGCGTCCGCGCTCCTCCACCTCGAGGAGCTCGCCGGGGATCTCGTCGAGGAAGCGGCTCGGGAGCGCCGGCGTGGGGGCGCCGTAGCGCAGGCGGCTCGCGGCATGGAGCAGCGCCAGCTCCTCCCGGGCGCGGGTCACGGCCACGTAGAAGAGGCGCCGCTCCTCCTCCACCTCCTCGGGCTCGGCGAGGGAGAGCGCGTGGGGGAAGACCTCCTCCATCAGGCCTGTGACGAGCACGCAGGGGAACTCCAGCCCCTTGGCGCTGTGCGTCGTCATGAGCGTCACGGTCTCGGCGGAGGCGTCGTAGCCGTCGCCGTCGCTGGTGAGCGCGCTCTCCTGAAGAAAGCCGTCCACGCCGCCCGTGGGTTCGCGCAGGGCGTACTCGGCGGCCGCGTTGATCAGCTCCTCCACGTTGGCGAGGCGCTCGGGGTCGTCAGCGAGAAAGAGGCGGTACCCCGTGAGGTCCGCCACCGTCTCCAGGAAGACGCCGGGATCCTCGGGAGGGAGCTGCGCGATCCGATCGAGCAGATCGGCGAGTTGCCCCAGGGCGCGGCGCGCGCGCCCGAGCCCCGCCAGCGCCGATCGATCCGCCAGCAGCGCCCGGGCCGCGATCCCGCGCGCGCGCGCAAGCTCGACCAGGCGCCCCTCCGTGCGCTCCCCGAGGCCGCGGGGCGGGACGTTCAGGATGCGGCGGAAGGCGATCTCGTCGCTCGGATTGCGGGAGAGGCGCGCGTAGGCCATGAGGTCCTTCACCTCCTTGCGGCGGAAGAACTCCACCGCCCCGACGATGCGGTAGGGGACCCCGGCCGCGGTGAGCGCGCGCTCGATCGCCCGCGACTGCGCGTTGACCCGGTAGAACAGCGCGATCTCCCGGGCGGAGCGCCCGGCCGCGAGCCAGCGGCCCACGGTGGCCGCGGCGGCCGAAGCCTCGTCGCTCTCGTCCAGGCAGCGGATCTCGCGCACCGCGGTTCCCACGGCGTTCTCGGTGCGCAACTCCTTCTCGCGGCGCCCGCGGTTGTGGCGGATGACCGCGTTCGCCACGGCGAGGATCGCTTTGGTGCTGCGGTAGTTGCGGTCGAGGGTGACGACCCGCGCCCCGGGGAAGTCGCGCTCGAAGTCGAGGATGTTGCGGATCGTGGCGCCCCGCCAGCGGTAGATGGACTGGTCGGGATCGCCGGTGGCGCAGAGGTTGCGCTCGCTCCCGCAGAGCAGGGTGAGGATTCTGTACTGGACGCTGTTGGTGTCCTGGTATTCGTCCACCAGGAGATGGCTCGCGCGCGCCTGGAGCCTCCGGCGCGCCTCCCCGTCCTCCTCGAGCAGCCGCACCAGGTTGAGCAGGAGGTCGTCGAAGTCCATCGCGTTCAGCGCGCGCAGGCGCTCCTGGTAGAGCGTCATGGCGCGGGTCACGCGCTCGGCGCGGAACCCGGGGGCGCCGGGGCGATCGAGGCCGTTCTTGAGGCGCGTGAGGGCTACGGCCACCTCCCCCACCCGGAGGTCGTCGAAGTGCAGCTCCTTCAGGATCTCCTTGAGGAGGCGGGTGCGGTCCTCGGTGTCGACGATGGTGAATTCGCCGGAGAACCCGACCCGATCGCCGAACCGCCGCAGGACCCGCGCCGCGAAGCCGTGAAACGTGCAGACCCAGAGGTCGCGGGCGGGAACGAGCGCCTCCACGCGCTCCCGCATCTCGCGCGACGCCTTGTTGGTGAAGGTGAGCGCGCAGATGCCGGCGGGCGCGACGCCTTGGCCGACCAGCCAGGCGATCCGGCGCGTGATGACCCGCGTCTTGCCCGACCCCGCGCCCGCGACGACGAGGAGCGGCCCTTCGCCGTGGGTGATGGCGGTTCGCTGCTCCTCGTTGACGTCGTGGAGTATCGCCTCCAAGGGCGGCGATTGTACGCCGCACGGTAGGATGGCGCGGCGTTGCTCCCCCGCTCGATCCGCTTGCTCTTCCGCCGCACCGACAAGGCGACGGTCCTCCTGACCGTCCTCTGCTTCCTCTGGAGCGCGCCGCTCCTCCTGGGGTGGCTCGACCCGCGCGCCGCGGGCGCCCTCTCGCGCGTCGACTTGTGGGAAGGGCGCCCCTGGCGGCTCGTGACCGCGATCTTCCTCCATGCCGGTCCGCTGCATCTGCTGCTCAACGGCATCTCCCTCGTCGCGGTCGGCTCCATCGTGGAGAACGAGTGCGGCCGCAGACCGCTCCTGCTCCTGCTCTTCGGCAGCGCTGTGATCGGGAGCCTCTGCAGCCTCCTCTTCTTCGTCCCCCAACAGTTCGGGGCGGAGCGCATGGGCATTTCCGGGGGCATCTCCGGGCTCGTCGGCGGCCTTTTCGCGCTGGAGTGGGGACGGAGCAGGAGCGCGGGCGAATTCGTTCGCAGCCTGCGCGTGCAGATCCTCTTCGTGCTGGTCGTCCTCACGGTCCTCCTGGCCCTCAAGCTGCCCACCCTCGCGGGGGCCCAGATCGACAATGCCGCGCATCTCGGAGGCTTTTGCGCCGGACTGCTCGCGGGGCTGGGCTACTTCGGCCGCCGGGGACGGAGCCGCCCCTGGCTCGCGCTCCTCCTCGCGCTGGCCCCCGCGATCCCCCTGGCGCTGCTCGCCGCGACCCCCGCCGATCCGCTTCCCTACAAGCTCCATCGCGCAGCCGCCGCCGAGGATCGCGGCGATCGGCCCGCCGCCGAGGCGCTCTACGACGACATCCTGGTCCTCGATCCGGGCCACCCGCTCGCCTCCGCGCGGCTGGCCGCCCTGCGGCTGGACCCCGCCCCCCTCCTCGCCATGCGGCCCCTCGCCATGGGCGACGAGGCGGCCCGCGAGGCGCTCCTCGAGGCGCACCGGCGGTTGGCCGGCAGGTTCACGCGGGAGAGCGAGCCTTCTCCCGAGACCGCGGCGAGGCTGCGCGACGCCTACGACCGCGGGGCGCGGATGCTGCTCGCCGTCGATGGAGGCCGCTGGGCGTGGCCCGCCGCCGCGGAGGCGCTGCGGTGGCGCATCGCGGCCCTGCGCCACGCCTCCTCCCCGCCGCTCACCCCCGAAGAGGCGCTCCTCATCGTGCAGGAAGCGGTTCTGGCGGGGCGCGGATTCGGGGCATCGCCCCCCCCGCCCGATGCGCTGCTCGAGCAGCTCGAGGGGGCGCTCGCCGAGGCCGCCGCGGTCGCCTCCCCCGCCGCCGAGGCGGCGCTCGAACAGTCCGCGCTGCTTGCGGACGCGCTCGGGGAGCTCTTCAAGCTGCTCGCGGCCAACACCGCGAGGGAGCCGCTCGTGCCTCGCTACCTCTATCTGCGCGGCGTCTGGGCATGGCGCGGAATGGAGGGGAGGGGGGCGGGGGAGGCGGAACGGGAGGAGTTGCTGGCGGTGCTGCGGGCGGCCCACCGCGAGGCGCTGCGGCTGGAGGACCCCGTCACGGTGCGGCTGACGGAGCGCTGGTTCGCGCAGCGGGGGCTGCCGCCGCCCGGGTGAGGCAGATCTTGCCCGCGGGGAGGTTTGGCCGTACTCTAAGCCGCTTCCCGGAGAGCCCCATGCCCTACGTGTGCGCCATCAGCGGCAAGAGAACCACCATCGGCAAGCAGTACACCCGGCGCGGTCTTGCGAAGAGCAAGGGCGGCGTGGGCAAGAAGATCACCGGCAAGACGCGGCGCACCTTCAAGCCCAACCTCCAGAAGGTGCGAGCGATGGTGGGCGGCCGCGTGATCCGCATCAAGGTCGCCGCCAAGTACATCCGGCGCGGCATGGTGCAGAAGCGGGCGCTGGCCCGGCAGAACCTCCCCGCCTAGCGGCGTCGTCGCTTGAGGGCGGGCCCCCCCGCGGAGACGGAGGGGCGCGGCTTGCCCTCCCGCGTCTGGCGCAGTTCGTCGCGCGCCTTCTCCAGCGCCCCCAGAAGCTCTTTCGGGCTCTGGAAGCGTTCCCGCCGCTCCTTGCGCAGGAGCCGGTCCACGATGGCCTCGGCGGTCGCGGAGAGATCGGGTTCGAGGGTACGCAGACGGGGAGGCTCCTCCTTCACGTGGAGCGCCATGACCACCTGGGCGCGGCCCTGGAACGGCGGCCTTCCCGCGAGCATGTGGAAGAGGGTGGCGCCGAAGGAGTAGAGGTCGGACCGGATGTCGACGTCGTCGAGCGCCTGCGCCTGCTCGGGAGAGATGTAGTTGGGGGTGCCGAGGCTGATGCCCGATTCGGGGCGATCCTTTGCGAGGCCCAGGTCGCAGAGCTTGGCCGACCCTTCGCCGGTGATGAGGATGTTGTCGGGCTTGACGTCGCGATGGACGAGCCCCGCCTCGTGGGCGTGCTGGAGCGCCCCTGCGATCTGGAGCGCGATGACGAGCACCCGCGCCTCGTCCATCGGCCCGCCGCGGTCGAGGAGCTGCTGAACCGTGTGGCCGGAGGCGTACTCCATCACGAAGTAGCGGATCCCCTCCGCCTCCCCCACGTCGATGCCGGAGATGACGTGCGGATGGCTCAGGCGCGCCACCGCGCGCGCCTCGCGCAGGAACCGCTCCACGTAGGAGGGGTTGCGCGCCAGATGGGGCGAGAGGATCTTGATGGCCACGGTGCGCTGGAGCGAGAGCTGGATCGCCTTGTAGACGGTGCCCATCGAGCCGGAGCCGATCTTCTCGATGAGCCGGTAGCCCGCCACCGTGCGCTCCGTCTCGAACTTGTCCTCCTCCTCGCGCAGCCGCTTGGCCTGCTCCGCGGTGAGCAGCCCCATCTCCACCGCCACCGCCTCCAGGCGAGGCCCCTCCGCGCCGGGCCGCTTCCGCGCGTGGTGCTCCCGCGCCAGCCGCGTCGCCTGCTCCTTGGTCACGAGCCCCAGCGCCAGGGCGCGCTCGAGGATCCGCTTGGTGGGGGATTTCATGGCGAGGGCCGGACATTCTACCCAGGAGGGTGCATGCGAATCTCGGCCGCGGGCTAGGGCCTGTCTGAATACTGCATCGTCGGCCCGAGCCCGAGCGAGCGGGCTGCTGGCGAGCCGCGAGTCCGAAGCCGTATTGACCCCACACACGGCGATGGACGAGCGGCGAAGCCAGCGGCCCTCGCAGCCGGGCGAAGCCAGATGGAGGATTCAGACAGACCCTAGCTCCCCGTCCCCCCTTCGAAGACGTCCCCCAGGCCGAGGCGCTGGAGCGCCCGCCGCTCGGCGGCGCGCATCCGGGCGCGGTCCTTCGTGCGGGTATCGTCGTGGCCCACGAGATGGAGCGCCCCGTGCACGACGTAGAGGAGCAGCTCGTGGAGCGCCGGGTGGCCGCGGCGGCGCGCTTCCCGGGCGGCGGTTTCGCCCGAGACGACGATCTCGCCGTGCCGGAAGGTGATCACGTCGGTGGGTCCCGCCTGCCCGAGGAACTCCTCGTGGAGCGCCTGGATGACGGCGTCGTCCACCAACGCCACGACCACGTCGCGCCGGGGCGCCACCGCCCGCACGGCGCGCGCGCAGGCCGCCTTCGCCCGCCGCACGAACCGCTGCTCGTCCACGACGGAGACCTTCACTCGCTGCGATGGTCCTCCCGCTCGTAGGCGTCCACCACGCGCTGCACCACGGGGTGGCGGATGATGTCCTCCTTGCGGAAATGGCTGAAGGCGATGCCCGGGACCCCCTCCAGGACGCGGGCGGCGTGCACGAGGCCGGAGCGCGCCGTGCGCGGCAGGTCGATCTGGGTCACGTCGCCGGTGACGACCACGCGCGAATCGTGGCCCATGCGCGTGAGGAACATCTTCATCTGCTCCGGCGTGGTGTTCTGCGCCTCGTCCAGGATGACGAAGGCGTGGGAGAGGGTGCGCCCGCGCATGTAGGCCAAAGGCGCGACTTCGATGACGTCGCTCTCGGCGTACTTGCGCAGCTGCGCGAGATCGAGGAAATCGGCCAGGGAGTCGTAGAGCGGGCGCAGGTAGGGGTTCACCTTCGCCTCGAAGCTCCCGGGCAGGAAGCCGAGCTTCTCGCCCGCCTCGACCGCCGGGCGCGTCAGGATGATCTTCTTCACCACCGCCTCGCGCATCATCCGCACCGCCATGGCGACCGCGAGGTAGGTCTTGCCGGTGCCCGCGGGGCCGATGGCAAAGACCATCTCGTGCGTCCGCATGGACTGCACGTAGGCCTCCTGCGTCGGGGTGCGCGGCGCGACCGGGAACCCGTTCCCGCGCGTCTTGAGGATCGGCTCGCCGGGGGCGCCCTCCTGCGACGCCGCTGCGGTGGGCCCGCCTCCGAGCGCGCGGATGAGCAGCTCCACCTCGGCGTCGTCGACATGGCCGGAGCGACGGTAGCGGCGCATCACCTCCTCCACCACAAGGCGCGCGCTCTCCACATCGGCCGCCCCGCCTTCGATGTGGAGTTCGCCGCCGCGCACCGTGAGGGTGATGCCGTGCTCCGCGCGGAAGAGCCGGGCGTGGCGGTCTTGGATGCCGAGGAGGGCGCGAATCTCTTCGGGGGAGCGGATCGGCAACGTCGCTCGCATCAGGTTCCGTGGATGCAGAGGACCGCGACCGGCGCGGCGAGGAGCAACCCGTCCAACATGTCCAGGATACCCCCGAACCCTGGGAGGAGGGAGGCGGAGTCCTTCACCCCCGCCCAGCGCTTGATCCCCGAGGCGATGAGGTCGCCGAGGAACGACGCCGCGCCGAGCACGGCGCCGATCACCGCGGCATAGGGGCCGGGCATGTCCTGTCCCGTGAGCGGGCGCGCGAGAAGCGCCGCCACTCCCGCGGCCCCCAGCACCCCCGCGATCGTCCCCTCCCAGGTCTTCTTGGGGCTGATGGAGGGGACGATGCGCACCCTCCCGACCAGCGTCCCGACGAAGTAGGCGCAGATGTCGTTGGTCTTGGAGATCGCCACGACCGCGAACGCGGAAGCGACGCTCTCGACGGCGAGGCGGTCGAGGAACGAGAGGCAGCCGCCCGCGAGCGCGAGGGCGCCCGCCAGCGCCGCCGCCTCGGGAAACGCCACGGGGGCGCCGCGCAGCGGGGCCATGCCGAGCAGCCGCGCGCCGCCGGCGATCAGGATCCCCGCCGCGAGCATCGCCCCGGGCACCGGCTCGCCTTCGAGCATCGGGAAGAGCGCCACGATGACGAGCGCCACGGCCCCCATGAGAAAGAGGCCGGGGGCCCCGTCGACCTTCGGGCGGGCGAGGAGGAGGATCTCCCGCAGCATGCCGAGCGCCAGGAGCCAGATGAGCCCGCGGGTGAGCCAGGCGCCGCGCAGGACCGCGGTGTCGAGGAGGTAGACGCCCGCCAGCGCCGCCAGGAGGAGCGCGCCGAAGAAGATGCGTGCGCCCATCAGCCGGTCTGCTCCGGCACCAAGCCCCCGAACTTCCGCTCCCGCTGCGCGTAGCTTGCGAAGGCGCGGTCCAACTCCTCGTCGCGGAACTCGGGCCAGCAGAGGGGCGTCACGTGCATCTCGGCGTAGGAGAGCTGCCAGAGGAGGAAATTGGAGACGCGGTACTCCCCTGCGGTTCGGATGAGGAGATCGAGGGGCGGCATGTCGCGCTGGTAGAGGTGTGCGGCGACCAGCTCCTCGGTAATCGCCTCGGGATCGAGTTCCCCGGCGCGCACCCGCGCCGCAATGGATCGCATGGCGTCGGTGATCTCCTGCCGGCCGCCGTAGCTGAGCGCGAGGTTCAAGACCATGCCGGTGTTGTCCCGCGACATCTCCCGGGACTTCTCCAGATCGCGGCGCACCTCGTCGGGAAGCTGGTCGAGCCGGCCGATGGCCGTGAGACGGATCCCGTTGTCCATGATCTCGCCCCGCTCACGCACCAGGAATCGGCGCAGGAGGCGCATGAGGAGGTTCACCTCGCGCCGCGGGCGCTTCCAGTTCTCCGCCGAGAACGCATAGAGCGTGAGCTGGCTCAGCTTGCGCCGCGCGCAGGCGCGCGTCACGGCGCGCACCGACTCGACGCCTTCGGCGTGGCCGCGCGCACGCGGAAGCCCGCGGGCGGCGGCCCAGCGGCCGTTCCCATCCATGATGATGGCGACGTGGCGCGGCAGCGTTCCGCTCATGTCGTCTTCAGCGCCACGGTCTCGGTTCGCTCCGGCCCCACGGAGAGCAGCTCGATGCGCGCCCCGATCCGCTGCTCCAGGAAGGCGATGTACTCCCGGGCACGGGCCGGCAGGTCGGAGGGCCGGCGCGCCGCTTCGAGCGGCTCCGTGAAGCCGGGCAGCTCCTCGTAGACGGGGCGGCAGCGCTGGAGGAGATCGATGTCGGCGGGAAACGCATCCACCCTCCGCCCCTCCGCCTCGTAGGCGACGCAGACGCGCAGGGGGTCGATGCCGACGAGCACGTCGATCTTGGTGATCGCGACCGCATCGACGCCGTTGAACCGGCAGACGTGGCGCGCCGCCACGGCGTCGAACCAGCCGCACCGGCGCGGCCGCCCGGTGACCGTCCCGAACTCGCGTCCGCGCTCGCGGAGCGTCGCCCCCACGGCCCCCTCCTCCTCGGTGGGAAACGGGCCGCGCCCCACCCGCGTGCAGTAGGCCTTCGCCACGGCCAGGACGCGGTCCAGGGCGCGCGGAGGCAGCCCGGTCCCGGCGCAGGCGCCGGCGACCCCGGTGTTGCTCGTCGTGCAGAAGGGGTAGGTCCCGAAATCGACGTCGAGGAGCGCCGCCTGCGCCCCCTCGAGGAGGATCGGTCGGCCCGCCTCGGCGGCCTCCTGGAGGAGCCGCGCGGTGTCGCGCACCATCGGCGCGAGCCGCTCCGCCCAGACCTCGGCCTCCGCGATGGCCGCGGCCATGTCGAAGGAGGGGGCGCCCAGCGCCTCGAGCCGCCGTTGCCCGCGTTCCAACAGATACGGCAGGCGCGTCCGGCGCACGCGGGGCGAGAGCAGGTCCGCGACGCGGAACCCATCGTAGGTGTGCTTGTCGCCGATGGTGGTCGAGACTCCGCGGCCGGTGGTGCCGATCCGCCAGGCCTCGTTGCGGGAGGCGTCCAGCGCCTGGTCGAGCAGCGGGTGGAACGGCAGCACGAGATGCGCGCGATCGGAGACGACGATGCGTTGGGAGGCGGGGATGCCCTTGCTCTCCAGGAGTTCGATCTCCGACAGCAGCACCCCCGCGTCCACCGCGACGCCGTTGGCGATCACGCCGGTCGCGTTCTGGAGGACGCCCGACGGCGTCATCCGCAAGGCGAATCGTTCCTCGCCCCGACGAATCGTGTGGCCGGCGTTCGCCCCCCCCTGGTACCGCACCACGAAATCGGCTCGGGCCGCGAGATAGTCGACGACCTTTCCCTTTCCCTCGTCGCCCCATTGGGCCCCGAACACGCAAGTGACCGGCATCGCGGGCTACCTCGTGGAGGCGATCAGCTCCCGGAACCGTCCGAAGAGGTAGCGGGAGTCGTGCGGCCCGGGGCTCGCTTCGGGGTGGTACTGGACGGCGAACGCGGGGTACTGGGTGTGCCGGAACCCCTCCACCGTCCCGTCATTGAGATTGACATGGGTCAGCTCGAGGGCGTGCTGCTCCAATCCGCGCGTGCTCACGGCGAAGCCGTGGTTCTGGCTCGTGATCTCCACCTTGCCGGTAGTGAGGTCCTTGACCGGCTGATTGATGCCGCGATGCCCGAACTTGAGCTTGAAGGTCTCGGCGCCGGACGCCAGTCCGAGGATCTGGTGGCCGAGGCAGATCCCGAAGATGGGCAGGCCGGTCGGAAGCAGCTCCCGCACCGTCTTCGCCGCGTAGGTGACGGCGGCCGGATCGCCGGGCCCGTTGCTCAGGAACAGGCCGTCGGGGTTGAAGGCGGTGATTTCGGACGACGGGGCGGTCGCGGGAAAGACGCGCACGGAAAACCCCGCATCCACCAGGAGCCGCAGGATGTTGCGCTTGATGCCGCAATCGAGGGCGGCCACGCGGTACGCCGGCGCCGCGCGCCCCTTCGTGGTCGCGAACCCCTCGGGCTCCCCTTCCGTCCAGTCGTAGGCAACTTCGCTGCAGACCTCCCGCACCCGGTCTTGGCCGGCCATGCCGGGGGCGGCCGCCGCCTTGGCGCGAAGGGACTCGTCCTCGAGATCGGTGCTGCTCAGCACGGCAGGCATCGCGCCCTGGATCCGCACCTTGCGGACGAGCGCGCGGGTGTCGATCCCCTCGATGCCGGGAATGCCGTGCTCGGCGAGGTAGCCGTCCAGCTCCTTCTCCGCGCGGTAGTTGGAGGCTCGCCGCGCCCGCTCGCGCACCACGAAGCCCGCCACCCAGGGCCGCCCCGACTCCACGTCCGCCGCGTTGACCCCCGTGTTCCCGATGTGGGGGTAGGTCATGGTGACGATCTGGCCCGCGTAGGAGGGATCGGTCAAGACCTCCTGGTAGCCGGAAAGCGCGGTGTTGAAGACCACCTCGCCGACCCGCTCCGCCCTGGCGCCGAAGGCCGTGCCGGTGTAGATCGTGCCGTCGGCGAGGGCGAGCTTGGCGGGGTCTCTCAAGCCGGCGAATTCTAACCCTTGGGGGCCCCTCCGTCAGGCTTCCGCGCCCTCGCGCGGCCCCGGGCGGGCGCGTTCCTTACAATCCCGCGATGCGCCTCGCTCTCCTGGCTCCCACGGCATTTGCTTGCGCCCTTCTCCTCCATGCGGACGAGGCCCCGCACCCCGATCGGGCGTGGCCCGGAGGCGGGCGCGCGGAGCTCTCCGTGCCGGACGATCTCTGGGAACGGGCTCGCGCGGCGACCGTCGGGGGACTCCGCGCGCTCGGATACAGCGGCGATGAGATGCGCGGCTACGGCGGGCGCGCGCATCTGCTGCGCACCGTAGAGAACCTGTTTCGCGACGTGCGGAGCGCCCCCCGCGAGGCGGGACGGATCACGGACGAGCTCCTCCTGCTCGGCGCCGAGGGGCGCATCGACGAACTGCTCCAGCGATGCTGGACGTTGGTCGACGTGCCCGCGGGTCGGAATTTCCCGGCCGTCCCCGGGGATGCGTGGGGCGTGAGCTGGCTGGAGCCCACGGCTGGTCCAATCGAGGCGTTCGGGTCCCTCGTCCGCGGATGGCGCTTCAAGGATCCGCCGCCCGCCCCGGATCAGGAGGAGTGGGCGCGCTTCGCCTCGCTGCCGATTCTCGTGCAGCGGCTCGTGACCCGCCTCTGCATCGGGGCGATGGAGGGGGCGGGCTGGCTCGCGGAAGGGGACGTGGCGCCCGCTTCGGATTCCTCCGAAATCGGATCGGCGCTCCGGCAGCAGAGGATGCGTCCCTGGCTCGACGAGGAGTTCGGTCAAGCGGCTTCGCGCGCCCACTCGGTGTTCGAGTCCCTGGCCCGCTACGACGCGCCGCGCGCGGCCTATGCGAGCGTGATCTTCGCGGCGCATCTCAAGCGAGCGGTCGAGGAGTGGCGCGCGGCGAATGCGTCGGGGATGCCGGAGGGGCGATGGGTGTTCGCGAGCCCGCTCGGCCCCTTGGTGGTCTCGGGGAGCGGGGATGACCAAATCGACGCGGCGGCGCTGCCGGGCGGAAGCTGGCTCGTCCTCGATCTCGGCGGATGCGACCGCTGGCAGGGGGGCTTCGGCGCCTCGTTCCAGGGCGCCGGCTCCGTGGCCGTGGCGGTCGATCTCGCGGGCGACGATGTCTGGGACGGCGGCGACGCCCCCGCCGGCCTCGGATGCGGGTTCTTGGGCATCGGCGCGCTTCTCGACCTGGGCGGGAACGACCGCTACACCATCACGGAGTCGGGCCTCGGTTGCGGTTGGTTCGGAACGGGGCTCCTGTGGGATTTCGCGGGCGACGACACCTACGTGGTCAAGACGCGGTGGGGGCAGGGGGCCGCGCACGCGGGCGTCGGCGTTCTGCTCGACCTCGCGGGAAACGATCGCTACGAGTGCGCGGAGCAGTCGCAGGGGATGGGCGCGACCCTCGGGTGCGGCCTCCTGCTCGACCTCGCGGGCAACGATGTCTACTGGTGCCGGGACGACGGCAACGTGAGCGAGCTCTATCTGGGGCAGTCGGTCGCCATGGCGCAGGGGTGCGGGTATGGCCGGCGCGCGGACCTGGGCGACGGGAGGAGCTTGGCGGGGGGCTGGGGGCTCTTGGTGGACGGCGCGGGCAACGACCGGTACCACGCGCAGTGCTGGGCGCAAGGGTGCGCCTACTGGTGGGGCGTCGGCGTGCTCGAGGACCGCTCCGGCGATGACGTCTACGAGAACGGGAAGTACTCCCTCGGCGCCGCGGCGCACTTCGCGATCGGCCTGCAGGTGGATCTGGCCGGCGACGACCGCTACAACGTCGGCATCGCAACCACCAAGAACCAGTTCCAGGGGCACGCGCGGGACGGGTCGATCGGCATCTCGATCGACGGGGACGGCAACGACCGGTATGCCCTGAAGAGCTTCTGCGCGGGCTGTGCCGATCTGGGAAGCCTGGCGCTCTTCTGGGACCGGCGCGGCGACGATCTCTACGAAGCGGCGATGGAGGAAGGGCTCGGGGAGACGGGACCCTTCGGCACGGCTACGGTCAATCCGCCCTTCCGGTCCTATCGCGACGACCTGCCCGCCGTGGGGATCTTCCTCGATACCGGCGGCGCCGACACCTACCGGGGCGATCCGCGCGGGGAGGCCGGAGCACGGGAAGGGGCCCGCTGGGGCGGTCGCCGCGCGCCGAACGCGCACGGGTACGGGGAGGACCTGGCGCTCTACCGCTGAGGCCGCGGCGCGGCGCCGCTCGGGGGGAGGCGCGTGCGGGGGCATGCGATCCCTGCTCCGCGGCAGCTCGCCGCGCTTCCCGAACCGCGTTCCTTCCCGCGTCTCAAGAGCCCCTCTCCCCGGACCCCAAGCAGATCAAGCCGGCGAGGGTGCCGGCGCCGAATCCATCGTCGATGTTGACGCAGCAGACGTTGGCGGCGCACGAGTTGAGCATGGCGAGCAGCGCGGCGAAGCCGCCGGCGCCGGTTCCGTAGCCCACCGAGGTGGGGACCGCGATCACCGGGGCCGCCACGAGCCCCCCCACCACGCTGGGGAGCGCGCCTTCCATGCCGGCCGCGACGATGAGCACGCGCGCGGCGCGCAGGGTCTCCGCATGGGCGAAGAGCCGGTGGATGCCGGCGACGCCGACGTCGACGACGAGTTCCGGCTCGCATCCCATCATGCGGCAGGTGAGCCGCGCCTCCTCGGCGACCGGGAGGTCCGAGGTGCCGGCGGTGACGATGACGATCCCCCTGCGCTTCGCGCGCCGCTTCGGCAGGAGCGCCACGGAGGTGAAGCTCTGGACGCTCCCCTTCACCGCGCGCCGCACGGCGCGCGCCTGCGCGTCGTCGACGCGGGTCACCAGCACGCGGCCCGAGCGGCGCGCAATCTCCTTCGCGATGGCCGCCAGCTGCGCGGGGGTCTTGCCCGGAGCGTAGACGACCTCGGGGTGGCCCTGCCGCAGCGCACGGTGGTGGTCGACGCGAGCGAAGCCGAGATCGCCGGTCGGAGGGAGCGCCGCGAGCCGTTCGAGCGCGCGCTCCACCGGCAGGCGGCCGGCGCGCACCGAACTCAGGAGCCGACGCAGCGCCTCTCGATCCACGCGCTACTCCGCATAGGGGTCCGCGTCCAGGTCGAGCCCGTCCCGCACCCCTGCCTCGAGCAGCTCCGCCCCGCGCATGGCGATCATCGCGGCGTTGTCGGTGCAGAGCGCGCGTGGAGGGATGAAGGCCCGCACGCCGGCGGCCGCGCACCGTTCCAGCAGGAGCTCGCGCAGACGCCCGTTGGCGGCCACCCCGCCCCCGACCACGAGCTTCCCGCTCCCGCTCCGCGCCGCCGCACGCACCGCCTTGTGCGCCAGCACGTCCACGATCGCTTCCTGCGCGCTCGCCGCCAGATCGGCCAGAGGAGGAGAGCCGACGTCGGCGTCGCGACGCCGCCCATCCTGCCCCTTGACCAGGTAGAGCACCGCGGTCTTGATGCCCGAGAAGCTGAAGCCGTGCCCGGGGTCGTCGCGCAACGGCCGCGGGAACCGGTAGGCGTCGCGCCGGCCGCCCTGGGCCGCCTTCTCGAGGGAGGGGCCGCCGGGGTAGGGAAGGCCGAGGATGGTGGCGACCTTGTCGAAGCACTCGCCGGCGGCGTCGTCGGCGGTCTGGCCGAGGCAGAGATAGCGGCCCGCCTCGGGGAGGTGATAGAGCACGGTGTGGCCCCCCGACGCGATGAGCGCGACGAAGGGCGGTTCGGGGGCGGGGTCGAGGAGATACGCGGCCGCCACGTGCGCCTCCAGATGGTGCACGCCCACGAGGGGAAGCTCCTTCACCAGCGCGAACGCCTTCGCGGCGCTCAGCCCCACCAGGAGCGGCCCGATGAGACCCGGCCGCGTCGTCACCGCCACCGCGTCGGCGCCCCCCGCCTCCTCGAGCGCCTCCTGCAGGGCCGGGAGGAGCCGTTCGACGTGGGCACGCGCGGCGATCTCCGGCACGACGCCCCCGAAGGGTTGGTGGAGCGCGTTCTGTCCGAACACGCGGTTCGCCAGGATCCGGCGCCGCTCCACCACCGCGACGGAGGTCTCGTCGCAGGAGGTGTCGATGCCGAGCACCCTCACGGATCGCTCACCAGCTCCGGAGTGACGGTCTCTCCGCGCAGGAGGGCCACGGCGGCCAGGAGCTGCCGGTCGACGAACTCCGGGTGCACGGGAGGGTGCTCCAAGTTCCAGTCGGCCATCGGTTCGTTGTCGAAGACCGCGGCCAGGATCTCCCGCTCCGCCTTCGAGAGCGGCACGTGGAGATCGGGGCGGAGGCCCGCCAGCGGATCCACGGCGTCCCGCGAGGCGCCCTCCTCCGTCTCCCGCGGATAGAAGCGGCCGGAGGGGGTCTCGTAGACCGCCGTGGTGATCTTGACGAGCGCCTCGCCCGCGGCGGTGGTCACGCGCTGGATGGTCTGCACGGAGAACTTGCCGAAGGTCGGCTCCCCCACGAGGACGGCCCGGCGGTGGTCCTGGAGCGCCCCCGCGAGAACCTCCGAGGAGCTGGCCGAATCGCGATCCACCAGGAGCGCCAGCGGCAGGTCGCGCCCGTCGGTGTCCTCCGGGCTCGCGGAGAGGACCTCCGTGACCCCGCGCTTGCGGACCCGCACGATGACCCCCGAGTCGAGGAAGGCCCCGGCGACGGAGAGCGCCTGGTCGAGATAGCCGCCGCGGTTTCCGCGCAGGTCGAGGACAAGCGCCGTCATCCCCTGCCGCCGGAGAGCCTCCAGCTTCTCGCGGAAGTCGCGGCCGGTGTCCGCGTGGAAGTCGGAAAGGTGGAGGTAGCCGGTTCCCTTGTCCGGGTCGACGATGCGCGCGCCGAACACCGACCCCTGCGGGATCCGCAGCCGGAGCATGGAAACCTCCCGCTCGATGCCGCTGGCGCCGGCGATGCGCAGCCTCACCGCCGTCTTCTCCTCCCCCTGGATCGCCTCGACCGCACCGCGGATCGTCCCATCCGCGCAGAGATCGACGATGAGCGTTCCCTCCACCGCCAGGATCGATTCGCCGATCTTCAGCCCCGCCGTGTCCGCGGGGCCCTTCGGCTTGATCCCGTTCAACCGGAGTCGCACGATCCGGCCCTCCTCCTCGACCGGCTCGGTGCGCACGCCGATCCCCACGTAGCGTCCGCTGTTCCTCTGCTCGGTCTCCTTCACCTCCCAGGGCGGCGTGAGCGAGTGGATGCGGTCGAACCGGCGGAGGTACTCGTTCATGGCGTGGAAGAAGGCGGCCTGCGCCTCCCGCTCGTCCCCCGCCCCCCTCACGAAATCCTCGGCGAGGGACTGACGCAGGTAGCGCTCCAGCCTCTCGTCCCAGAAGATGCCGTCCCCCGTCCCGCGATCCTCGAGGAGCCCCACCGCCACGAACCCCAGGAGCACGGCCAGGAGCGGCACGATGAGGAGGAGGAACTGCCGCCGCGTCATGCGGCGGGATCCTACCATTGACCGGCACTCCCCGCCGTCTACGATGAGAGGCGGGAATGAAACTCTCGAGCAGCGACGCCGACGGCATCCCGGTCCTTCACCTGCACGGCGAGTTCGACATCTTCGAGACTCCGGACCTCGAGGAGGACCTGGCGGGACGAGTCGCTCGCGGCACCGCGCGCATCGTCATCGACCTCACGCAGGTGAGCTTCGTGAACTCGAGCACGTTGGCCTTCTTCATCCGCGCCCAGCGCACCCTGCGCGAGAAGGGAGGCGAGGTGGTCCTCGCCAATCCCCATCGCCATCTCCACCGCACCCTCCTGACCCTGGGGCTCTCCCAGGTGTTCCGGATCGTGGGCAGCGTCGCGGAGGGCGTCGCGGCTCTCCGCCCCGCCTGAAGGCCGCTTCAGGCGGAGCCCCCCGGGGGCCGATGGGGAGGCGGGGAGAGTGCAGCGTGGCCAAGGTCCTTCTCGTCGACGACGAGCCCAATCTGCTGCGCGCGGTGGAACGCACGCTCGAGGAGGAGTTCCCCGCCGTGGTGGAGAGCACCACCGATCCGCGGGAGGCGATCCTGCGTCTGCAGTGCCGCCCCTACAAAGTCCTGGTCACCGACTACCAGATGCCCCACATGGATGGGGTGGCGCTCCTGGGCGAGGCGCGTCGCCTCTCCCCCGACACCGTGCGCGTGATGCTCACCGCCCGAACCGAGGTGAGGGAGGTGGCCGCCGCCATCAACACCGGCCAGATCTTCCGCTTCGTGAGCAAGCCCTGGGGCGAGGGCGAGCTCTCCGCCGCCGTGCGGGACGCCATCGCGTTCCACGACGAACGGCAGAGCCGCCGCGAGGAACGGGCCCGGGCGGAGTCGGAGCGAAAGGCGCTGGGCGCGGCGGTCTTCGACGCGAGCGAGATCCAGCGCGCGCTCCTCCCCGCGGGCCGTATCGCGGTGGCGGGGGGCACCGCCTCTTGCGCGATCCTCCCCTGCGAACAGGCCACCGGCGACTACCTGGACGCCGTCCCGCTGGAGGGCGGACGCACCGGAATCCTCCTGGGCGACGTGAGCGGGCACGGACTCGGCGCCGCGCTGTTCGTCCTGACGGCCCGCGCCCTCCTGCGGTCCGGACTCCAGGCGGGCGTGGCGCTCGCCCCGCTCCTCGAGCGCACCAACGCCTTCCTCTGCCGCGACATGGGGGGCGAGCGCTTCCTGACCCTGTTCGCCGCGATCTACGACGGCGGGACGGGAACGCTCACCTACCTCAACGCGGGCCATGTGCCTCCCCTCCTGCTCGGCCCCGCCGGCCTCCGCGAGCTGCCGCGCACCTCCCTCCCGCTCGGCGTCCTCGAAGAGGCCCGCTACAACGCGGTGCGGCAGGAGCGCCTCGCCCCGGGGGAGTGCCTCCTCGCCTACACCGATGGGGTCCTGGAGGCGCGCAACCCCGAAGGCGACTTCTTCGGCGCCCTGCGGCTCAAGGAGCTCCTCGCGGGGCGGCTCGGGGCGTCGCCGGACGCCCTGCTCGCCCTGCTCCGCGAAGCCGTCGCCGCCTTCGCGGCGCCGCGCGGCCCCGAGGATGACGTGGCGCTCCTGGCCCTGCGGTACGGCGGCCCGGCCGCTTCCGACGACTCCTAGCGGGTCAGTCGAAGTCCCCCCGACCGAATTCGTAGCTCGGGCGCGCCGCCACGTTGCAGACCAGGCCGATGGCGGCGAGGGAGGTGACGAGGCTCGAGCGGCCGAAACTGAGGAACGGGAGCGTGACCCCGGTGATCGGGACCAGCCCCACGGTCATGGCGACGTTGACGAAAGCCTGCGCGCCGAGGAGCGCGAAGACGCCGACGCAGAGCAGTCGCCCGGCCGGGTCGCGGTGGCGCCAGGCGACGGCGAGGATCGCGGTGAGGAGGAGGCCGAAGAGCAGGAGCACGAAGGCCGCGCCGAGGAATCCGCACTCGTTGCCCACCACCGCGAAGATGAAGTCGGTGTGGCGTTCCGGCACCCAGGCCGCGGCGTGCGCCTTCCCCTCCCCGAGCCCCACCCCCGTCGCCCCGCCCGAGCCGATCGCGACCAGGGACTGGTGCAGCTGATACCCCTTTCCCTCGCGCTCGTGGCGCTTCGCCTGCTCCTCCCGCCCGCCGGAGACGAAGTTGGAGAGATAGGAGGTGATGCGCGCTTTCTGGTAGTCGTGCAGCATCCCGTAGACCGGGAGCATCGAGGCGACGCCCAGGAGCGCGATGGCGAGGAGGTGACGCGTGCGGGCCCCGGCGCAGAAGAGCATCGTGAAGAGGACCGGGACGCAGAGCAGCGCCGTGCCCAGGTCGGGCTGCGGGAGCACGAGGGCCATCGGGAGGAAGGTGAGCAGGAAGGGCGCCGTGAGCCCCTTGAAGGTCTTGTAGCTCGACTTGAAGCGGATGAACCGCGCGAGCGTCAGCACGAGGGTCACCTTCATGAACTCGCTCGGCTGGAACTGTCCCAGGAACGGGATCTCCAGCCACCGGCGCGAGTTGTTGGCCTCGCGGCCGGCGAGGAGCACGAGGATCAGGAGAGCGACGTTGGCCGCGTAGAGCAGGTAGGCCCTCGCGACCCACTCCTTGTAGGGGACCAGCACGAGGGCGAGCGCCAGGGCGCACCCCGCCGCGACTCCCATCGCCTGGGTCGCGGCCAGATCGAAGCTCGCCAGGAACGCGAGGCCGAGGAGCACAAGCGCCACGGCCGGGAGGAGCACCGGCCAGTGCAGCGCGGCGCGGGCGACACTCCAGCCGGCTCCCCTCACTCGGAGGACCCGCCGTAGAAGGAGCGGAAGAAGTCCGCCAGGCGCGGCGCGCACTCCTGGGCGCCGTGCAGGGGGGTCCGCAGGACGACCATGGCGAAGGCGACCGCGGGCCGCCCGGCGTGCGCGCGCACGAAGCCGGCCATCCATGCGTTGTTCAGCCCGCCGCCGACCTGGGCGGTGCCGGTCTTGGCGTGGATCGGCCACGCCATGAGGCCATACCCCTGGGCGGTGCCGCCGGGCCGCACCACCTCCGCCAGGGCCGCGCGAATGCGGTCGAGAAGGACGGGCGGCGCGTCGAGGCGATCGCGCCGCACCGGGGTGGCGCGGTCCCCCACACGGGAGACGAGGTGGAGATGCGGGAGGCTGCCGGTCGCCAATCCGGCGTAGGCGCGCGCGATCTGCGCCGGGCTCAGGAGCAGGGTTCCCTGGCCGATGCCGTTCTGGACGCGCTCGTCGCGTGGCCAGGGCCGCGCGTCGGGGCCGGTCGCGGGGAAGCGGCCCTGCCAGGCCGGCCACTCGATCTCGAGCCCGGTAGGCTCGCCGAAGCCGAAGCGACGCCCGGCGGCGGCGAAGGCGCGGAAGTCCATCCGAAGCATGAGCTCCTGGAAATAGATGTTGCAGGAGTGGGTCAACGCGCCCGGCAGATCGAGTTCGCCGTGCGCCGCCGTGCAGCGGTTCGAGGCTTGACGGCGTCCGTCGATGGTGAGGTAGCCGTCGCACGCGATCGTCAGGTCGCCATCGAGGATGCCGCCCTCCGCGGCGGCCAGCGCGGTGAAGGGTTTGAGGACCGAACCCGGCGTGTGGAAGTTACGGCAGGCGCGGTCGATGAAGGGCGTTCCGCGCTCGTCCCCGCGGGCGGCCCAGTCCGCGAAGAGGCGGGCGTACTCGCCGGGGTCGTAGCTCGGCGCGGAGGCGAGAGCGAGGATGGCCCCGCTCTCGGCGGCCACCAGCACGAAGGCCCCCTCGACGCCTTCGAGGGCGCGCATGGCGAGGCGCTGGTCGGCGGCGTCGATGGTGAGATGCAGGTTCTTGCCGCGCACGGCGAGCCGCTCCTCCACGACCCGGGGCTGGATCCGAAGTCGGCGGGGCGGGCGCGTGAGCACCAGCTCGCCGTCCGCCCCGGTGAGCGTCTCCTTGAAGACGCCTTCCAGGAGAAAGGGCGGCCGCGTGTCCCCACGGCCGACTACGTGGACGAAGTCCGCGCCCCCGGGGTAGTCGCGCCGGGACGCGACCGCGATGCGCAGCCCGCCGAACCGCTCGGCGTTCAGGTCGATCTCGCGCGCCACTTCGTAGGAGACGTCGGCGGCGAGGACCCGGGGCCGACCCTCGTGGTCCCGTCGCGCCTCGCGCTCCTTACGGCGACTCTTCCCCGAGCTCACCTCCCGCTCGATCGCCCTCTCGGTCACCTCCTCGGCGCGGGCGATGCGCGCGGCCAGCTCTTCGATCCCCATTCCCAGCATGCCCGCGAGACGCGCGAGGGAGTCCGGCGGGTGCGGGGAGGCGCGCATCCCGGCGACTGTCATGGTCAGGTCGAAGGCGGGCGCGTCTTCGGCCAGCACCGTTCCGCGCGCATCGAGGATCGCCCCGCGGCGCGCGGCCACCGGCCGGGTCTGGCGCACCAGGGCGTCCGCCCGCGCCTGCCACTCGTCCTGTTCGAGCACCTGAAGGGAGAAGAGCTGGGCGGTGATCGCCAGGAGCCCCGCGGCGGCGAGGAGCGCCAGGAGTCCGAGCCGGCCCTCGTAGGCGAGCGTCATTCCCCGAACCTGTAGGCGCCGCGGGCGAGCAGAGCACGGAAGAGCCGTGTGCGATCCAGAAGCGCGAAGAACAGGGGCGCCGCCAGCGCGCTCGTGACGGCGCCGAAGAGCGCGGGAGGGAGCCCCGCCCCCGCGCCGCGCCGGCCCGCCACCACCGCGAGGAGCAGGCTCGCGACGGCGAGGAGGAGACCGCAGAGAAGGCTTCCCGCGGCCTGGGCAAGCCCCGCCTGCCGCGCGAAGTAGGGGCTCATGCGGTGCGCGGCCAGCGCGCAAAAGCCGAAGAGGAAGGCGAAGTGGCCCACTGGCCAGTCGGAGAAGCAGTCCTTCATCGCGCCGAGGAGCGGGGCATAGACGAGCGCGCCCGCGTCGCGTGCGCGATAGCCGATGTAGAGCGCGGCGAGGAGGGGGAGGTCCGGGGGGGCGGCGCGCAGGCCGAGGGCGGCGGGGAGGAACGGCCGCAGCGCCAGGTCCAGGAAGACGACGAGAACGCAGCCGAGAAACGCCATGTCAGCCCCGGAAGAGGACCTGTACCCGGGCAAGCGGCTCCAGGGCCGCGGAGGCCTCGACGGTCACCTCGAGGACTTCGTCGTGGTCCACGTCGGTGACTCCCTCCACCCGCCCCACGACCAGCCCCCGCGGGATCTCGCGCCGGTAGGCGCTCGTGAAGACCGGCGCTCCCGCCTCGATCCCCGCGGCGCCGCGCAGGTAGCGCACCTCCAGCCCTCCCCGGCCGTCGCCCACCGCCACGCCGGGCACCGGTCCACTCGGGGACTCGATCTCGACCTCCAGCGAAAACTCCCTGTCGTCGATCCGCCTCACGCGCGCCTGCCTCGCCTCGACCTGGATCACCACGCCGAAAAGCGTCGGTCCGTCCACCACGGCCATGCCCTCGCGAACGCCGTCGCTCGACCCCGCGGTGATGAGGAAGGTGCCGGCGTTGTCCTTGCGCGGTTCCACGCAGATGACGGAGGCGGGATGAGCCCGCACGCGGCTCTCCCAGTCGGGAAGCTCCGCCAGTTGGCCGAAGAGCGCGCGCTCCCTCCCGAGCTGCGCCTTGAGCTCGCGGTTCTCCCGGAGCGCCACCTCCAGCGCATCGCGCAGGTGAGCCGCGGGGTCGGCGGCGGCTCCGAGGGGGGCGAGGAGCGGCGCGTGCACGACCGCCGTGTAGACCGCCGGCAGGACACCCTCGCCCGGAAGGTCGCGTCGGGCGAGCACGCCCAGGGCGAAGAGGCCTGCGAGGAGAAGGGCGTAGGCTTGGGACCGCCGGATCCGCATGAAAACCCCGGGAACGCGAATTGTAGAGTGTCAATCCCAATTCCTCAACAACAGGTAGTGGAATTCGGCGTTCTGCCGCAGCCGCGCCCGCCCCGCCGCCCCCGCGCCCTCTCTCCCCCGGCGCTCCCCGGCACCGCCTCGCGCCCTCCCCGGCGCCCTCCCCGACGCCCTCCCCGCCCTGCCGCGGCCCGGGTCAGTGCTCCTCGGCCCTGTCGAGAATCGCCTTCACCTCGGAGAGATTGTCGAGGAAGACTCCGGTGCCGCGCGCCACCGCCGTCAGTGGGTTGTCCGCGACATGGACGGGGAGCCCGACGCGCTCGGCGATGGCGGTGGCGATGCCGCGGAGCAGGGCCCCGCCCCCGGCCAGCGTGATCCCCTGCTCGATGAGGTCACCCGCCAGCTCGGGCGGGCACTGCTCGAGGGTCGCGCGCACGGCGTTCACGATCCCGTTCACCGGCTCGGTAATCGCCTCGCGGATCTCCTCCGAGGTGACGACCACCTTCTTGGGGAGGCCCTTCTTCGCGTCGAGGCCCCGCACCTCCATCGTCATCTCCTTCTTCAGCGGGTAGGCGGAGCCGATGGTGATCTTGACCATCTCCGCCGTCTGCTCCCCGATGAGGAGATCGTAGGCGACGCGCATGTGGTGGACGACGGCCTGGTCCAGCTCGTCGCCCGCGATGCGCAGCGAGGTGGAGTGGACGATGCCGCCGAGGGAGAGGATCGCGACCTCGGTCGTGCCGCCTCCGATGTCCACGATCATCGAGCCGCGGGGCTCGGAGAAGGGCAGGCCGCAGCCGATCGCCGCGGCCATCGGCTCCTCCATGAGGTAGACCTTGCGCGCGCCGGCGCGTTCCGCCGAGTTGATCACCGCGCGCTTCTCGACCGGCGTGATGCCCGAGGGGATCGCGATGACCACGCGCGGGCTGACCGCCCAGCTGCGCCCGTGCACCTTGTGGATGAAGTAGCGGAGCATCGCCTCGGTGATCTCGAAGTCGGCGATGACGCCGTCCTTCATGGGACGGATCGCCACGATGTTGGCGGGGGTCTTCCCGAGCATCTCTTTCGCCGTCGTTCCCACGGCGCGCCCGTCGAGCAGCACCTGCGTGGTTCCCTTGCGCACCGCCACCACGGACGGCTCGTTGAGGAGGATGCCTTTCCCGCGAACGCAGACGAGGGTGTTGGCCGTCCCCAGGTCGATCCCCATGTCGAGGGAGAACTTGCCGAGGATCCAATCGAGCAGCTTGATCACCGCGGGGATTATAGGGTCGCCCGGCCCTAAACCGCGCGCTTCGCGCCGGCGCCCGCCCCCCCGCGTGGAAAAACCGGGGGCCGGCGCGCGGCGCCGGCCCCCGAACCATCGCAGGGATGTGTCGGTCTACTTCATGAGCCCGAGGCCGTACTGAGCCAGCTTCATCTGGATCACGATGAACGCGCCCACGACGACGAGGGTGGTGACGTAGATCAGCGCCATGGAGACCTTGTCGGCCTCCGGGGTGGCATCCAGATCCTGGATCTCGAGATATTCGTCCTTGGCCATGGCTGCTTACCTCGACCAGGTGCTGTCGCCCACCTGGGGCGGAGCGCCGCTTCCGGCATTCGCACTGTCGAACCGCCCGACCGCCAGGTCCTTGCTCACCTGGATGATCGTGATTCGGCCGACGTAGCTCCCGCCGCGGGAGAGATGGTACTCGTCGCCCATGCGGACGCCGTCGTTGGTCCCGACGGAGATGCCGACTAGGTCGCCCTTCACGTCGCGCACGACGCCCTTGGCGCCCTTCGAGCCGCCCGTGATGTCCCCGAACCGCGCGCGGTACTCATCGAGCCAACTGCGGGCTTCGGCGAGGCTCTTGCGGGTGTCGGCCAGCTCGGCGGCCAACGCGGCGCGCTCCTCGGCGGTGCGATCCAGATCGCCCTGGAGGCGGACGCGGTTCTGCACCTCCGCCTCGAGCTTGCTCTTGTAGTCCTCCATCCGCTGGGTCGCCTCGGAGGTCCCCTTGGTGGTGGATTCCACGAGAGTCTTGTAGTTGTCGTTGATCGTGCGGAGCTCCTTCAGCTCGGCCGCGAAACTCTGGTTCGTGCTCGACGCCTTGTCCAGGAGCAGCTTGGTGTCCTGCACGAGGGTGCGCATCGCCTGCACCTCGGCCTCCGCGGTGGTCTTCGCGCCGAGATGCCGCGACGCGAGGTTCGTCTGGGTAGTAACCTCCCCATCGAGGCGCACCTTCTCCTTCTCCGCGTCGGCGTAATACTTGTCATGATCCGACTTCGCCTGCTCCAACGCCTTCTTGTAGTTGTCCTGGGCCCCGAGCATCGTGGCCGCGCCGCCGAACACGACGAGCGTCAGCACCAGGTTCACCACGACGAAGACTTTCGCCATAGTCGACATCGACCGCACTCCCTTCCGAGTCTGTTTCGATCAGGTTGCCGAACGAACACCCGCGGACGCCCAACCACCCTAGTTCCGGAGCAGGCCCGCCAGGTTCGGGGGGTAGTGGAACAAAAGGCCCACCCCCCGTCAAGGCGGGTCTAAGAGCCTTCCGTCAAGGATCCCGGGGAGAGGCGCCGCCGGGCGAGGAATGCCGCGGCGAGGGCCACCAGCAGGGTGGGCAGGGCGAAGCCCGCGAAGCCCAGATAGGGGGGCGGGGGCCAGCGTGGCGGGACGGGGACGTGGAGGGCCCCCGCGGCCCCCCCGTTTCGAAGCGCCCCGATCACCCGGCCGGATGGGTCCACGGCGCAGGTGGTCCCGGTATTGGCACAGCTAAGGAAAGGGGTTCGCGTCTCGATCGCCCGCAGCACCCAGATGGCCGCCGCCTGCTCCTGGGCGAACGATCCCGTGAACCAGCCGTGGTTGGCGAGGTGGAGGAGGAGATCGGGGGAGCCCTGGGCCAGCGCCTCGCGAGCCATGCCGGGATCGAGACCCTCGAAGCAGATGAGCGTGGCGCAGGCCAGCCCTTCTCCGGCATCCAGCGTCACGTACCCGGCGCCTGCTTCGAGGTCGCACTGCTCCGGATAGCGGATCGGCCCCTCCATGAGCCAGCGCACCCACGCATCGCACCAGCTCTCCGGGAAGAGCAGGCGCGGCAGGAACTGCTCGCCCATCGGCACGAGCGCCTGTTTGCGGTAGATCCCGCGAATCGTCCCTGCGGCGTCGACCAGCACGGCGGAGTTGTGCCCGCGCCGCGCATCCAGCCGGGCCGTCGCGCTGTAGGTGTTCGCTCCATAGACGAACGGGCGGCGCGTGCGCTCCGCGAGGAGCCGGCAGAAGGCGAGGAAGCGAAAGCGGTCGGTAGGATCCCCCTCGACAAGGACCACCGGGTGGATCGTCTCGGGCCAGACCACGAGCGAAGTGTCGGGATGGGCCGCGAGGCCGCGATCCGTCAGCTCCACCAGGTCGCGCAGGATCTCGTCCGGGGTTTCGTCCCGCTTCCGCTTGACCTCGATGGGGAAACTGGACTGCACGAGAAGAACGCCTGGCCCCGGGGCTGCCTCCGGCGCCCCGGACAGCCGGATGGCGCCGTAGGCCAGATCGGCGGTGAGCAGCAGGGCCGCGACCTGGAGTCCCCGCCAGCGGCGGCGGCGCCAGGCGTCGAACGCGGCGGCCTGCAGCAACGCGAGGAGGAAGGAGATGCCCCAGGCTCCCACGAGATCGGCGGCCTGGATCAGCAGCAGGAAGCGGTGCTGGGTGTGCGCCAGGAAGAGCCAAGGCAGGCCGCCCAGCAGCCAGGCATGGACGTATTCGAAGAGCAACCAGGCGCAGGCCGCGCGCAGCGCGAACGGGAGGAAACGCGCGCGCCGCAGGATCCCCTCGAAGACGAGCGCGAAGAGCGCGCCGGAGCCGAGCGAGACTCCGACCCAGGGGAAGAAGTGCACGTGACCCAGCCAGGCGAAGCCGAGGTGCGCGCGCAAGAAACCGTAGAGGAACGCGGATCGAAGGGGAGCGGCCCCGTCGGGTCGCTCGCGCGCGAGCAGGTAGGGGACCAGGAGGAAGAATCCCAGGAAGCCGAGGTCCGGGTCGGGGAAGGCGAGGGTCTGCAGTCCGAGCCCCGCCCCATAGAGGAGCAGGCGTGGACCCAGAGCGCGATCGCGCAGCCAGGAGAAGAGAGGCAGGGCGAAGAGGAGATGCCCGTAGCCGTGCGGCGGGAGCCCCGGCCACCAGGCGAGGATCGCCGGGACCAGGAAGAGCGCCGCCACCATCCAACGATGGGCGCGCGTCATGAGGCGAGCGCGCTCGACGCGTGGCGTTCCGGCACCAGGCAGGGCACCCGCGCGCCTGCGGCCCGGTCCTGTCCCGCCTCGAGCACGAGATAGGCGTTGGCCCGCCCTGGGGTGTAGAGATCTGCGGAGCCGCGCCAGGGCAGGGGCTCGACGCGGCCGGCGCGCAGGACTCCAGGAACCACGCGCCGCCGCTTCGGCGACGCGCGCGCTGCGGAGAGGAGGGTGGCCTCCACGGCGACGAGGGCGTCTGGGAACGAGCGGCCCGCGCGCCCCGCCAGGAACGGCAGGAGGAAGAGATCGGCGCAGACCAACGCGGAGACGGGGTTGCCGGGCAGTGCGAAGACGGCGCAGTCGCCGCGCTCCCCGAACAGCATCGGCTTGCCCGGCTGGAGGGCCACGCCGTGAAACGTGACCGTCACGTCGAGACGCCGCAGCACCGGAAGGATGAGGTCCATCTCGCCTTTCGAAACCCCACCGGTGCTCACCACCGCGTCGCTCTCCATGCCCCCCTCGAAGGCTCGTGTGAGCGCCTCGAGCTCGTCGGGCACCGCGCCGCAATCCAGGACCTCGCACCCCGCGAGGAGCGCCCGCAGGAGGGGGCCGTTGGAGTTGCGGATCTCCTGATCCCCGGGATCCTCCGCCAATTCGCTCCCCGTGGCCAGGAGGGTCACCTTCGGACGGCGCAGCACCTCGACGGGATCGTTGCCGGTCGCGGCGCAGACCGCCACGCGCTCCGGCGTCAGGCAGCCCTCCGCGACGACCGCCCCGGGACCGACGAGCGCGCCGCGGCGCAGGATGTTCATCCCGGGCTCCGTGGCGACGAGGATCTCCGCTTCGCCGCGCGTCTCCTCCACCGGAACCACCGCGTCGGCCCCCGGGGGGATCGGCGCTCCGGTATTGATGAAGGCGGCCTCCCCGGAGCCCACGCGGGGAAGCGCGCCCGCGCCGGCGGCGATCCGCCCCACCACGCGAAGGGTGCAGGGCGCTCCACGCGTGTCCGCGGCGCGCACGGCGAAGCCGTCCATGGTGGCGCGGTCGAAGGGAGGGTCGTCGCGCCTCGCGCGGACCGGCGCCGCCAGGACGCGACCGCAGGCCTCGGCGAGGGCCACCCGCTCGGTCGCGCGCAGGGGCTTCGCGCGCGCAGCGAGCAGCGCACGCGCCTCGTCGACCGGGATCATCGCAGGCAGTAGAACACGTTCCCGGCGCCCGCGTAGAGGAAACCATCCGCCACGATGGGCGGGAGGAAGGGCGCCTCCGCGCGGAAGGTCCACGCCTGCTCGCCGCGGGCGCAATCGAACGCGAAGAGGGCGGAGCCGGACGCCCCATAGAGCATCTTGCCCGCGAGTAGGAGGGGAACGGAGATCGGCGCATCCCCCATCTTGATGCGCCGCATCCCCTTGTCCTCGCCCAGCTCGAGCGTCACCAATTCGCCGCCCTCGGTGCCGTAGTGGAGGCTCGTCTTTTCCAGGACCGGGGCGCCCGCGATGCCCGGCGTGGCGTGGCGCCGCAGAACGGCTCCGGTCTTGGGGTTGAGGGCCAGCACCGCCTCCCGGATCGGCAGGTAGAGCGCGGCGGCCGACAGGAGGGGCGCGGCGACGGCGTGGGCGCCGGACGCGTGCGTCCAGAGGATCCGGCCCTGCTTGAGGTCGAGGGCGTGCACCGTGCCCTCGTCGTTCACGACATAGACCGCGGTCCTTCCTACCGTAGCGGCCAGGCGCACGGGGCCGACCTCCGTGTTCCAGAGAACCCGTCCCTCCTTGGGGCTCATCGCGTAGAGACGCCCGTCCAGCGAACCCGCGAGATAGTGCGTCTCGGTCACCGCGGCGGTTGCGACGATGGGACCCTTCGCTTCCGCGCTCATGGGCTCGCCGCCGGTGTCGAGCTGGACGCGGTAGAAGACATGGTCCTGGCCGCCGAAGAAGAGGAGGTTCCCCTGGACCACGGGCCAGGCGAGCACGCCCCGCTTGACCACCTTGTCCCAAACCGGCACGCCCGACTTGGCCAGTCGGCAGGCCACCTTCTCCTCGCCTACCGCGTAGATGAGCCGCCCCCCGACGAGCGCCGCCCCACCGAGGATCGGCTGGCCCTCGTCCCGCCGCCATACCAGCGCGGGTTCGCGCTTCGGCCCTTTGTTCTTCACGACCCCGCTGTTCTCCAGGTCGCCGCGCGGCAGGAGCCACTCCTCCGCGGACGCCGCGGCGCAGACGAGGAGGAGCAGCGCCATCCCGCGCGTCATGAGCGGAGGGCGTGGAGGAAATAGGCGGCGGGGAGGTGGAGCACGGCCTCGAAGAAGGTGACGGTCTCGCGGCGGCGCGGGCGCGCCCGGCTGAGCAGGAACGCGGTGCGCGCCTGGAGCCGCTTCTGGAGCTTCTCCACCCCCGCCGCGTCCGCCTCGGTGACCTCTTCGCGATCGACGATCCGGATCGGCACCGCCCCGTCGTCGGTCACCACCACGAGATCCGCCCTCGCGTCCCCCTCGCGGAAGTAGGCGACGTCGTAGCCGCGCGCCTTCGCCGACTCCGCGACGTGGGAGACGACCGCGCAGAGGAGCAGCCGCTCCCGCTCCTCCGGCTGCAAGAGCACCGCCGCGCCGCGCTCCAGGAGCGCATTGGGCAGCCCCGGATCGGCAGGCAGGAAAAGGCTGCGGGAACGGTCGCTGGCGGCGGCGAAGTTCTTCAGCTCGCGCAGGAGCAGCGCACGGCGAAGGTGGTCGAGATAGCGCCGCGTCGTCTGGACGTCGAGCGCGAGGGCTGCGGCGAAGGCATCCAGCACGAGAGGCGCGCCGCTGGTGACGAGGGCCGCTGAAAAGACACGCTCCAGTTCGGGAAGCTTGCCGATGCCCTCCACCGCCGGAAGGTCCTGGTAGACCGCGGGGGCGACGATTCCCTCGCGGAGCAGGCGCTGCGCCTCCGCGAGGTCGGGCTCGAGGGCGGCGGCAGGGAAACCCCCGCGCACCAGGTAGTCGGCGAGCGCAGGCTCGAGGACGCGCCCGAAGAGGTAGTCATCGGCGGGATCGGCGCCCCGCGGCAGCTCCGGCGCGAGAAGATCGAGAGGCGGCGCGCCGAGGTCGGGCACGCCGCGCAGCGCGCAGAATTCGTGGAACCGGAGCGGCGGAACCGGGATCGTCTCGAACGATTCGTCCTCGATCTCGGGGCGCACGGAGGCGGCTCCGACGATGCGGGCCTGCGGGCGCGTCTTGACCAATTCGACGAAGCGCGCGGGCCAATCGGGCAGCGCCTGCAGACCGTCGAGCAGGAGGAGGGGGGCGGGGCCCAGCTGCCGGATCGCGAGGTCGACGAGTTCCCCCGGCGACACGAGACGGAGCAGCGGATGGTCGAGCGGGAGATAGGCGGTGGAGCGGGCGCCCGGGCCGGAACGGAGCCTGGCGTCGAGCGCACGCAGGAGCGTCGCGGTCTTGCCGCTCCCTCGCGGACCGACGAGAAGGACCGCGCGCGTCGCGTCCCGGATGCGGCCGTCGCAGGGCCTCGCTTGGGTCGCGCGCGCGGCGCGCGGCAACACCCCGCTGCTCCACCACGGATTCTGCGCGCGAAGCGCCTGGAGGAGACGAGCTTCGGGGAGGATCTCCACGCCTTCCTTGTACCCGCCGGACGCGACGGGAGACAGTGCGAGCAGAGGATCGCCCGGCGGTCGCGGGTGCGACCGCCGGGCGATGCATCGACGTTCCCGGCGCTAGCGCTTCGGGGGGCTCTGCATCGGCGGCTTCCCGCCGGGGGCCTGCTTGGGGGGACCAGCGGGCGGCGTGGCCTGCTTGCCGGGAGCCGGCTGCGGGGCCTTGCCGGGCTGACCGGGCTGGGGGCCCTTGCCGGGCTGATTCGGGGGAGTGGGCATGCGGGAACTCTCCTTCTGTCCCTACCGGGACTCCTGCGGGTCCGAGAGCGCTGGAACTCGCGTTCCACCCCGCTCGACCCGCTCCGGGATCCGACTCGCACGGGCGGTGCCGACCGGCGTAGCCCTGGGGGTGATCACCATAAGTCTCTATAAAACAATGTCTTGTGTCGACTTGATCCGTTCCAGGATCGACCCTTTCCCCGCCTTGCGATAATGCGACCCGAAAATCGGGAGCCTGAGCACCCGATTTCGCGGCACTCCCGCTTCCGATGCTGATTCATCTCCTCCTCGCAGTCGATGCGCGCTCCACGGCACGGCGCCTCCGCTCGCTCTTCAAGGGAAAAGGGGTCGTCACCTCCGACCTGGAGCCTGGGGAGCCGATCCTGGAACGGCTGAGCCGCGAGGATTGCGATGTCGTCATCGCGGATCGCGCTCTCATCGCGGACCCGCCGGCGGAAACGGTGGCTGCCATCCGCAAGCTCCCCGAACAGCCCGAAGTGATCGTCGTCCTCTCGGAGGAGGTTCCCGCGGACCGGGCGCGGCTCATCGCGGCGGGCTGTCTCGGCGTGGTGTTCGGCGGCCTGCCGGCCGCGGCGCTTCGCGCCGCGCTCCTCGCCCTCGTCGCCCGACGCCGCGAGGAGGCGCTGGGACGCCTCATCGCCCTGCGTCCGGGGGAGATCTGCCGCCTGAGCGACTTCGCCGCATCGAGCCTTCCGATGCAGCGCCTCGTGGCCACGGCGCGCCGCCTCGTCTCCGCCGACAGCTCCCTCCTCATTCTCGGCGAGACCGGCGTGGGCAAGGAGTGGCTGGCGCGCGCCATCCACGCCGAGGGCCCTCACGCGGGAGGGCCCTTCATCGCGGTGAACTGCGCCGCGTTTCCCGAAAGCCTCCTCGAGAGCGAGCTGTTCGGCCATGAACGGGGAGCCTTCACCGGCGCGGTGCGCGCGCGCCGCGGGTACTTCGAGCTGGCCCACCGCGGCACGCTCTTTCTGGACGAGATCGGGGAGATGCCCGCGCACCTGCAGGTGAAGCTCCTGCGGGTGCTGCAGGAGCGGAAGATCCAGCGCGTCGGCAGCGAGCAGGCGCTGGAGGTGGACGTGCGCGTCGTCGCCGCCACCAACCGCGACCTGAAAGCGGACATGGCCACGGGTCGGTTCCGGCAAGACCTCTTCTTCCGGCTCGGCGTGGTCACCTTGACCGTTCCTCCGCTGCGCGAGCGGCGCGAGGACATCGCCGCCCTCGTGAACAGCTACTTCGACCAGTTCCGAGCCCGCTTCGGCCGGCCGGTCGGGCGGATCACCGATCGCGCGATGGCCGCCCTGGTCCACTACCCATGGCCCGGCAACGTGCGCGAGCTGATCAACGTCATCGAACGCGCGGTGCTGCTCTGCACCGGGGGCGAGATCGACCTGGCCGACCTGCCGGAGCTCGCCGGCGCCCAAAGCGGTGCCGAGGCCCCGCGCCGGCCCCCCACGCCCCCCCCGAGCCTCGCCGAGGCGTTCCCCGCCGCCCTGATGGAAAAGCCGATGCGGCTGGCGCGGGGCGACCTGCTCGACTCCTTCGAGCGCGCCTATCTCTCCAGCGTGCTGCGCGCCAGCGGCGGACGCATCGGCGAGGCGGCGGTGCGCGCCGGCATCCATCCCCGCTCCCTCTTCGACAAGATGCGCCACCACGGCCTCCGCAAGGAGGACTTCAAAATGGCGCGCCCGAGCCCCGGGCCGCCGTGAGGCCGGCCCCCGGACCTCGGAAATCGAAGGTGCAGCGCTTCACCAGCATCGTTGCGTAGGAGCCCGGCTTGAGACGGAACGAGAGCGCGAGCTTCACACGGCCGGGATTGCACTCGTCCTGCTCGACGCCCCCCGTCTCCAGCTCCTCGGGCACCACGATCGCCGCGCGGATGCCGCGACGAAAGCGCAGGCGACCCAGGGCGGCGCGGTCGACCCCTTCCGCCGCGAGAAGGTCGTCGAGGAGGGGGTGGGGCTCCGCGTCCGCCGACGCCAGCGGGATCCGCTCCGCCTTCAAGGCGCCCGGGTCCTGCTCGAAGAAGACGTAGGGGCCGGCGACGCCGGGATGGCTCGGGCCGCTCCCCACCGCCCGCCGCAGCCCCTCGTTGAAGAGATACGCCTGATAGGCGGAGAGGTAGAGCGATCGCAGCCCCTGGTCCAGGAGCTGGGTGGCCTCGCCGAAGGTCGCGCCGCCGGCGAGCGCCTCGCAGATGCGCTGCTCCAGGGAACGTTCGAGGGCGTGCGCCAGCTCCCCCCACGCCCCCCACCGATCCCTCAGGAGGCGGCGCCGCCGCTTCAGCCTGCTGCGGTCCTCGCGGGCGGGCGTGGCGATCGCCAGGCGCAGCGCTTCCTCCTCCTGCCCGCGCAGGAGCGCCCGCGCCACGAGCCCGCCCCCCTCTCCGCGCATGGAGCCGAAGCGCTGATCGTCGTAGTAGTCGGGAAACCCGTGGGTTGCCGCAGCGCGCGCACGCTCCTCGACCGACGCGGCCTGGCCCGGCGCGAGATGGCGCAGGACGATGCGGAAGCGGTTGCCGAGCAGCGTGCCCCGCGCGACCGGGCGCGGAGAACGCCCGAGGTAATTGGCCCGCACGCCGCGCCCCTCGAAGTTGCGCGTCGGGCCGCCGCGCACGGAGATGGTCTGCGCCGTCACGCCGTACTTGTCCTTGAGCCCCGCGAAGGCGACGGCTCGGCCCCGCAACCGCCAGGCGCGCGCGAGCACCTGAAGCGCCTCCAGGGTGCCGATCCCGCTCTTCTCCAGCCGGTAGAGCGTAAAGGGACCCTCGTTGCCCGGCACGAGTGCGCTCACCTCCTCCACGCGGAAATCGCCGGGGGCCTGCTTCAGCTTCACCCCCGCAGTGTACGCCCGGGAGGCGCCCCTCCTCCCGCTGCTAGAATCGCGGGATTCCATGCAAAGGCTCCTCGCGGTCCTGCTCGGGCACCTTCTCCTGGCCGCTTGCGGCCAGCGGGAATCGGCCGAGGAAGCGCCGGGCGGCAAGCGCGAGGAGTTCCGGGCGCCCGTGCGGGTGGAGTTCCCCTCCCGCGCCACCGTGGAGGACACCATCCACACCACCGCCACCCTCGAAACGGAGCGGCGCGTGGAGCTCTTCGCCGAGGTCGAGGGCATCCTCCTGGAACGTCGCGCCGACTTGGGCACCCTGCTGACGGCCGCCGGCAACGGGGTCGACCCGCTGCTCCTGGCGCGGCTGGACGACCGCGACCTCGCGCTCGCGGAGGCTGAGGCGACGATCGCCCAGGAGGAGAAGCGCGGCCGGGTCGAGGAGTTGCAACTGGAGAGGGCGAAGGCGGAGCAGGAGATGGCGCAGGCGCGCTCCGCCCTCGAGGAGGCGGAGGCGGCCTTCGCGCGCGCCGACACCGCGCGCAAAGACGGCGACGTCACCGCGGCCGAATGGGACGCGGCCCGGTTCGCCCACGCCATCGCGAGCAGCAAGCTCAAGGGGGCGGACGCCTCGTTCCGGAAGGCGGACGTCGCGCTGCGTCTCGGGGACGTCGCGGTGCGGCAGGCCGGCGTGGCGCTGGCGCGCGCCGTGCGCAATCGCGAGAAGGCGTTCCTGCGCGCCCCCTTCCCGGGGGTCGTGACCGCCTGCAGCGCCCGGGAAGGCCAGCGGGTGAAGGCGGGCGACCACCTCTACACCGTGGAGGATCCCGCGAGCCTCGTGGTGATCGCGCAGATCCCGGTGCGCGACGCGGCGCGCGTGACGAAGGGGGCGTCGGTCGTCGTGGAGAGCACCGCCGTCCCCGGGATCGCCACCGCGGGGACGGTCACGCTCGTCGCTCCCGCCGTGAACCGGGACGCGGGCACGGTGCCGGTGAAAATCGCCGTGGCGCCGGCCCGGGGTTTCCTGCCGGGCCTCTATGTCGCGCTTCGCGTCGTCGTGGCGAGGAGGGAGGAGGCCCTGGTCGTGCCCAAGCGCGCGATCCTGCGCGGGGACGGCGAGGCGACCTCCCTCTTCGTGGTCGAGGAGGGGAAGGCGCGGCGCGCGGCGATCCGCACGGGATTGGAGGGCCCCGGCGTGCAGGAGGTGCTGGAGGGGATCGGGGAGGACGCGCGCGTCGTGGTGGAGGGTCAGGACACCCTCGCGGACGGCGCCAAGGTCGAGATCCGCGAGTCATGACCGGGCTCCTGGCGGGGGCGGCGCGGCGGCCGGTCGCGGTCTCCATGGTGGTCGCCGCCGTCGTCGTCTTCGGCGCGGTCTCCTACGGCCGCCTCGATCTCTCCCTGCTGCCGAGCCTGAACGTGCCCACCCTCACGGTGCGCACGGAGTTTCCCGGCGCCGGGCCGCGCGACGTGGACGAGCGCGTGACCGAGGTCCTCGAGAAGCGCCTCGCCACCACGAACGGGCTCCTGGCTATCTCCTCCGTGAGCCGCGGCTCCCTGAGCGACATCACCCTCGAGTTCCGCGCCGACGCGGACATGGGAGAGGTGCGCAGCGAGATCGATTCCAAGATCGACGCGGCCATGCTCCCCGAGACGACCAAGCGGCCGCTGGTCCTCCCCTACGACCCCGACCTCGACCCGATCCTGCGCATCGCCGTCTCCTCCCGCGGCAAGACCGAGTCCGATCTCGCGGTGGCGCGGAAGCTCGCCGAGGAGGAGGTGGAGAAGGAGCTCAAGAAGCTGCCGGGCGTCGCCGCGGCGCGCATCCGCGGGGGGCGCCAGCGCGAGGTGGCGGTCACCCTGGACGAATCCGCGCTGCGCCGCACCGGCATCTCCCTCGCGCAGGTAGCCGCCGCACTCACGGCGGGCAACCGCAACGAGGCGGCCGGCACCATCGCCGAGGGCACCATCGAATACGTGGTGCGGTCGGTGAACGAGCTGCGCGACGCGCGGGAGATCGCCGCGCTCCCGGTGGCGACGGCGGCGGGCGTGCCGGTACGCGTGGGCGATCTGGGCCGGTTGGAGGAGACCTTCCGGGAGCGGGAGATGGCCGCTTACCTCGATGGGCGCGAGGCCGTGCTCGTGGAGATCTACAAGAAGGCGGACGCCAGCCTCGTCACCGTCGCGCGCGCCGTGCGTGAGCGGCTCGTCTCGGGAAGCGGGCAGCGCGGTCTCGCGGAGACCCTCGAGGAGTGGGTGACCCTCCGCGTGCTCTCGGACCAGAGCCGTTTCATCGAGGGGGCGGTCCACGAGGTGCGGGACACGGCGGTGCTGGGAGGATTCCTGGCGGTCTTCATCCTTTATCTCTTCCTGCGTCACGCAACCTCCACCTTCCTCTCCGCAGGAGTCATCGGCATCTGCGTCGTCGCCACGTTTGCGCCGATGTTTCTCGCAGGCATCTCGCTGAACGTGATGTCGTTGGGCGGCCTCGCCCTCGGCGTGGGGATGCTCGTGGACAACGCCATCGTCGTTCTCGAGGCCTCCGCGCGTCGGCGCGCGCGAGGGGAGTCGGCCGCCGCGGCCGCGGTGGGAGGCGTCCGGGACGTTGCGGGCGCGATCACCGCCTCCACGCTCACCACGGTCTGCGTCTTTTTCCCCGTCGTCTTCCTGGGCCAAGCAGGGCTGGTGGGGCAGATCTTTCGGGACCTGGCGCTCACCATCGTCTTCTCCATCCTGATCTCGCTCCTCGTGGCGCTCTTCGTGATCCCGACCTTTCTCGCGTTGGCCCCGGGCCGGTCGAGCGGCCGGCGCGGAGCCCCGCGCCGGCACGCTCGGTTCGGCTGGGCCGGCACCCTTGTGTCGGACCGCACCGCCGTTGCATGGGCGCGCCTCCCTCGCCGCGCCCTGCTCGGGCGGCTCTGGCACGGCTCCTGGCTGCTGCTCGCCCTTCCCTTCGCGCTCCTGCAGCGCGCCCTCGGCCTGCTGTTCTCGCTGCTGTTGCTCGTGGGCGCCCTCCTCTTCCTGGGCGCGTCCCGTCTCGCTCGCGCGCTGCTCGGGCCCCTCGCCGCCGGATTCCAGCGCGGCTACGCGTTCCTGGAGCGCGGCTATCCGATCGTTCTCGACGCCTGCCTGGCGCGACCGCGCGCTGTGCTCCTCGTGACGGCCGCCCTCGTCGCGGTCACCGTCGAGCGCGCCTCCACCCTCAGCCCCGACCTGCTGCCGGAGTCCCTCACCGGGGAGTTCGACGTAACGGTCTCGTTTCCGGCGGGCACGCCGCTGGAACGCACCGCCGCGCGCATGCTTCCTGTCGAGGAGGAGGTGCGGCGGCTCGAGGGGGTGGAGTGGGTGGCGACGCTCGCCGGGGTGGAAGCGGACGCGGATCGCGCCGCCGACGAGGGCGAACACACCGCCCGGCTCACCGTCCATCTGCGAAAGGGGGCCGGGGGCGATGGCACCGAGGCACGGGTGCGCGAAGAGGTGCGACGCCTCGTGGTGCGGGTTCCCGACGCGCAGCCGCCCCGCTTCCTCGCCTCGGCGCTCTTCCGATTCGCGCTGCCGTTGCGCATCGTCTTCAGCGGCGGGGAGGGCGACTTGCCGCGTCTCGGCCGGGCGGCAGAGGAGGCCGCGGTGGGGTTGCGCGCGTTCGCCGGCGTCAAGAACGTGCAGGTGAGCCTGGGCCGCGGGGCCCGCGAGGTGCGGCTCCTCCTCGACCGGGATGCGCTCTTCCGCAACGGCCTCACGGTGGAGCAGGTGGCCGGCAGGCTGCGCGCCAAGATCGAGGGGCTGGTCCCCACGGCGCTGGTGGAGGGATCGACGCGCACCGGCGTGCGGGTCCGTCTGCAGGAGATGGACCGCGACACCTTGCGGCGACTCACCGATATGGACATCTCGGCGGAGGGCGCCGCTCCGCTCCCGCTCCTGGCCGTCCTCCTCGGCCCGCCGGAGGTGGCGGAAGGGCCGGGGGAGATCCGCCGGGTCTCCGGTCGCCATGCGGCGCTTGTGACCGCCGACTACGACGGCTTCGACCTGGGCGCGCTCACCGCGCAGGCGGAGGCGATGGCGCGCCCGGTCGCCGAGCGGCAGCGCGTGGACGTGGAGGTGGCCGGGCGTAGTCGCGAGGCGGAGAAAACGAGCCGCGCACTCCTGCTCGCCCTCGGCTTGGCGGTCTTTCTGGTATACGCGGTCATGGCCGCGCAGTTCGAATCGTTCCTCCAGCCGCTCCTCATCATGATCTCCCTGCCCCTCGCCGGGATCGGGACCGTCTGGGCGCTGGTCGCCCTCGCCCTCCCGGTGAGCGTCGTGGTGCTGCTCGGCGCGATCCTCCTGGCGGGCATCGCGGTCAACAACGCCATCGTCCTCCTCGATTGCATCAACCGCCGCCGCGCCGAGGGGCTCACGGTTCGCGAGGCGATCGATGCGGCCGCGCGCGAGAGGCTCCGGCCCATCCTCATGACCTCGGCGACGACCATCCTGGGGCTCTTGCCGCTCACCGGCCTCCTCGCCGGGATCCCCGGCGCCGAAAGCCTCCCCCTCGGTCTTGGCGGCGGGGACGCCGCCGAACTCCGCGCGCCCATGGCGATCACGGTGATCGGTGGCCTCTTCAGCAGCACCGCCCTGACCCTCCTCCTGATCCCGGTCCTGGCCCTCCTGGCGGCGGGGCGGCGCGGGGCGGCGCGGGCGCCGGAGGCAGTGGCGTGAGTTCGCTCCTACGCGGCATTCTGCGGCGACCCGTCGCCGTGCTCGTCGCCTCCCTGGCGGTCCTCGTCGTGGGCGTGATCGCCTTTCTCCATGTGCCCATCCAGATGTTTCCGGACGGGTTCGAGGAGCGAAACCTCTCCGTGGAGGCGTGGCTGCGGGAGGCCTCGCCGGAGGAGGCGGAGCGCCACGTGGCGATTCCCCTCGAGGAGTCGCTCGGAACCGTCCCCGGCATCGAGACCATGAGCACCACCTGCACCCCCAGCCGGGTGGAGATCGCGCTCAAGCTGTCGCGGGACGCCGACCCCGGCATCGTGGAGCGCGAAGTGCGCGACCGCGTCGCCCGCGTAACGCCCGACCTGCCCGACGACGTGACGCGGGTGAACGTGCGGCGCTTCGGCCCGCAGGACATGCCGGTGGTCTGGTTCTCGGTCTCCGGCGACGTGGACCGCCTCGAGCTCTCCGATTTCATGGAGGAGGTCGTGCTTCCGCGGCTCGAGGCGCTGGAGGGCGTCGCCCGCGCGAGCGCCCGCGGGCTGGTGAAGCGCACCGTGCGCATCTGGCTGGACAAGGAGGAGGTGGCGCGGCGGCGGATCGATCTGCGCGACCTGCTCGCGCGGCTGCGGGGCGACAACATCTCCGCCGACGTGGGGAGCGTCTCGGAGGGCGGCCGCAAGGTGTTCTTGCGCGCGACCATGGAGTTCGCTTCCCTCGACGAGCTGAGAGCCTTCCCCGTGGAGCCCGGGCTCACCCTGGGACAGATCGCCACGATCCTCGTCGAGCCGGTCCTGGACCAGGGGTGGGGGCGCTTCAACGGGAACGCGGTGATCGGGGGCAGCGTCCACAAGACTTCGGGCTCCAACGCGGTCGACACCTGCGCCCGGGTCCGCGCGCTGTTCGCGGATCTCACGGCGACCCACCCCCGCGCCCGCGGCCTCGTGATCCGGCCCTTCTTCGACCAGGGCCGCGAGATCGAGAACGCGCTGGGAACGCTCATCGGCAACTCCTGGCAGGGCGGCCTGTTGGCGATGGGTGTCCTCTACGCGTTCTTCCGCAGGCTGCGCATGACCTTCCTCGTGGCGGTCGCGATTCCGCTCTCGCTCACCATGGCCGTCACGCTGCTCTATCTGGGCGGCAGCTCGCTCAACATGCTCACGATGATGGGCCTCACCCTCGCCGTGGGGATGCTCATCGACAACGCCATCGTGGTGGTCGAATCGATCCTCCGTCGGCGGGAGGCGGGCGATTCGCCGTCCGAGGCCGCCGGCCGCGGCACCGGCGAGGTGGCCCTCGCGGTCGTGACCTCCACGCTCACCACGCTGGTGGTCTTTCTGCCGGTGATCTTTCTCACCGACGACGCCAACGCCCGCCTGCTCATGGGCTCGCTCGGCGGCCCCATCGCCTACTCCCTGCTCGCGTCCCTGGCGGTGGCGCTCGTGCTCATCCCGCTGGGTTCGATCCACCTGCGCCGCCGCGCCGAGGCTCCCCCGCCCCCCTCCCCGGAGTTCGCGCCGGCGGGACGCGGCATGCGGGGGGCGTTCGCGAGGCTCCTCGGCCGCGCGCTGCGCAACCGGTCCGCCGTCGTGGTGCTCGCCTTGGCCTTCCTCGCCAGCGCCTCGATCCCCTTCGGCCGGGCCCGACGCCAGCAGTCGATGGGGCACGGCGGCACCGCCGTGCGGGTCTCGCTGCGCTTCCCGCGCCATTACACGATGGCCGACGCCGACGTCGCGATGCGCCACTTCGAGGCCCATGTGGACGGCCTGCGCGAGGCGATGGAGCTCGATGGCATCTACGCGCACTTCGACAAACGCTCGGCGTTTCTCATGGCCTGGCAGCGGCGCGGGGCGGAACGGGGCCTCGACGAGATCCGTGAGGCGATCCGGAAGGATTGGCCGCGGGTGCCGGGGGTGCGCACCAGCCTGGAGGCGATGTCGCTCGAGGAAAAGACGACGGTGACGCTCGAGGGCGAGGATCCCGTGGCCCTGGAGGCCGCGGTGGTCGGGGTGCGGGCGCGGCTCGAGCGTCTCCCTTCGGTCGCGGAGGTCGTGGGGGCGGAGGCGGACGAGACGCAGGAGCTGCGCGTGAGCGTGGACCCCGAAGCACTCGACCGGATGGAGGTGGATGTCGACGCGGTGCGCGCCACGGTGGGCTGGATCCTGCGCGGCGCGACGCTGCGGGACTACACCGCGGGCGGGCGCAGCCTCCCGCTCATCGCGGAGCTGGACCCGGAGCAGGCGGGGGATCTGGCCGATCTCGCGCAGGTGCTGGTCCCGACGCGTCGCGGCATGGCGCCGCTGCCGTCGGTCACCCGCGCCGAGGTGCGCCGCGCGCCCGTGTCGCTCACGCGCGAGGATGGGCGGCGGGTCGCGGGGCTCGCGGTGACGGGAAGGCCCGGCGACGCGCGGGCGTTCCACGCGGAGGTGCAGGCCGCAGTGGCCGAGGCGCCGCTGCCGCCGGGGGTGCGGTTCCGCGTGGGCGGGGCGTGGAACGATCTCCAGTCCACCTTCCGCAACCTCGGCGACGCCGCGATCCTCTCCATCGTGCTGGTCTTCCTGCTCACCGGCGTGCTCTTCGAGGCGCTCTTGCTGCCTCTGGCGGTGCTCTTCGCGATCCCCCCCGCCTTCGCCGGGTCGGTCTGGGCGCTGCACCTCGTGAACAAGCCGATCGATGAGCTGGCCTACCTGGGGTTCATCCTGCTCGCCGGCGTGGTGGTGAACAACGGCATCGTGCTCGTCGATCGGGTCCAGCAGCTGCGCCGCGCGGGAATGCCGATGCGCGCCGCGGTGGTGGCGGCCGGACGTGATCGCCTCCGCCCCGTGCTCCTCACCTCCCTCACCACGATCGTCGGCCTGGTCCCGATGGCGCTTGGCGGCGGCGGCGGCGAGGGCATCCAGTACGACACGCTCGCAACCGCCGTGATCGGCGGCCTCGCCGCCTCGACCGTGATGACCCTTTTCCTCGTCCCCGTCGCGTTCTCCCTCTTCCACGACCTCTCCCTCCGCCTCCGCGCCTCCCTCGCCTCCCTCTCCTGGCGGCGCCGCACGGGGGATTAGGCCGCATTATTCATGAGGATCGCGCGAATCGGCCACGAGTCGGCCGAACCAGCGTAGTGCTGCTCGGCAAGAGCCACGTTCGACCGTTCCGGCCACTCGTTCTGGGCCAGGACGCGACGTCGAGATCC
>JBQTIG010000063.1:0-9180 GCA_052388375.1 Planctomycetaceae bacterium
GAGTTCCACAAGCCGCGAGACGGACCGGCCGCGGGCCCGCTCGCGCCGCCCCCCGCCCCCCGCTGGGGCAGCGCGGACGCCGATCTGCGCGCCGGCCGGCGCGCCCTCCCGCCCCCTCCCTGCGCCTCTTCGCCGCAGCGGTGAGGCCGGCGTCCGCCGGGGCCGCGCGCGGCTCCCGGTGACTTTTTTCCAAGGTGCAGTCTCATGAAACAGAATCTCTCGAAGCGCTCGTTCATCATCGCCATCGTCGTCGGCTTCCTGGGCTGGCACGCCTACAACGGCATCGCCCGGGACAAGCTCGAGCTGGGCATCGATCTCCAGGGCGGCTCGGAGATCCAGGGCAAGTTCGACCTGAGCGAGGAGGCGCCCTCGGCCAGGGGCGCAATCCTCGCCCAGAGCATCCGCATCATCCAGGACCGTATCGACCGGTTCGGTCTGAAGGAGATCGTGATCCAGCCCCTCGGGGACGACCGGTTCGCCTTGCAGGTGAGCGCGCGCGACAAAACCAACGTCGATACGATCAAGGAACTCGTCAGCGTCCTCGGCAACCTGGAGTTCCGGATCACCGTGGAGGCCGGGGAGCCCACATACGAGCACTACAAGACGAAGTTCGAGGCGGCGCTGAAGGAGGGAGGCGACATCCAGAGGGCGCGGACGATCGAGCCTGCCCAGCGCGCCGAGGAGGACCTGAACGCGGGCCGCTACCCCCACGGGCTCAAGTGGTACAAGCTCTCCGACCGCGCCATCGGGAGGTTTGGCGAGGGCCGTCACGTCCAGAACTGGGTGCTCTGCCGCCTCGACACGGACAACGTGAACGGGCGCGACCTCGTCAACGTCGCCCACCGGCCGGACACGTCGGACTCGGGCCTCAGGGGTGGCTGGGTCGTGACGTTCGACGTACGCAAGTTCGCCCAGAGCCGCATGGCCAATCTGACCGCCAAGAAGGGCGATCACATGGCCATCATCCTCAACGACCGGGTGGACTCCGCGCCCGTCCTGGAGAGCACGCTCAGCGCGACGGGACAGATCTCCGGCGGATTCCCCGAGGAGGAGGCGCGCACGCTCGCCGCCGTGCTCCAGTCCGGCGCCCTGGAACACAAGCCGGAGATCGTCGCGGAGAGCACCATCTCCTCCGATCTGGCGGGCGGCGCGCGCCGCACCGGCGTGCTCTCCACGCTGGTCGCCTTCGTCCTCGTGCTCCTGATCATGATCGCCTACTACCGCGGCCCCGGGATGGTGGCGAACTTCGCCCTGCTCCTGAACCTCGTGCTGCTCGTCGGGGTCTTGACCTGGTTCGGCGCCGTGCTGACGCTCCCCGGCATCGCCGGCGTGGTGTTGACGGTGGGCATGGCCGTGGACGCCAACATCCTGGTGTTCGAGCGAATCAAGGAGGAGCGAACGAAGGGACGAACCGTGGCGCAGTCGATCGCGGCGGGCTACGACCGCGCCCTGGTGACGATCGTCGACAGCAACCTGACGACCCTCATCACCGCCTACTTCCTCTTCCAGATCGGGTCCGGGCCGGTGCGCGGCTTCGGCATCACGCTGGCCATCGGCATCATCATCTCGATGTTCACGGCTCTCTACGTGACGCGCACGATCTTTCTCTGGGCGCTCAAGCGCGGCACGATCAAGGAGTTCCGCCTGGGCGGGGAGTTCCGCGTCCCCGCCTTCCCCTGGATGTCCTATCTGCGCACGAGCGCCAGCATCTCCATCGTCGGCGTCATCGCGGGAATCGTGATCTTCCTGATCGTCCCGGACAAGCGCAAGTACGACCTCGAGTTCACCCAGGGATCCAAGCTGGTCCTGCGATTCCACGAAAGCGTCGCCCTCGACGCCGTCAAGGGAAGGCTGGAGAGGCTCGCCGCGGGCAACCCCCGCTACAACGACTTCAGCGTGCGCGTCTCCGCCGAGGGCATCGGCGCGGCCGTCGCAGAATCCTCAGGAAACGGCTTCGAACTGCGCTCCCAGGACGTCGCGACCAAGGCGGAGATCGACCAGCTGGTGGCGGATCTGCGCGCGCTCTTCTCCGACTGGCTGCTCCCGGGGCCCTTTCGGGCCACCCTCGCGGCCGCGCCTCCCAACTCCGGCGCCCTCAGCACCGGAATGATCTACTTCACGAGCCCCGGCGTCCAACCCGCCCAGTTGCGCACCGCGCTGGACCGCTATGCCGCCGCGCACGACGGGCGCCTCGCGGGCACCCGCGTCGAAAAGCTCGAGGCCCCCCCGGGGGCGGCGACGGCCTTCCGACTCCTCTTCGCGAATGAGCCGGTGGAGGTGGGCGGCGACATCGCGATCCATCTGCGGCAGGCGCTCCGCGCGTATGACCACGCGGCGGCGATCGCCGCGATCCGCGCGGAGTCCACGGACCAGAGCAAGACGGCGGCGCAGCAGGCGGAAGCCAGAGCCCAGCTCGCCCTGCTCGAGGCGACGCCGGTCACCGATACGACCGTGCTCTTCAACGAGGCGGACCCCTTCCCCCTCGCGGACCGCATCGATCCCTTTACGGCGGAGATGCACCGGTCGGACGCGATCCGGGCGATTTTCTTCTCCATTGCGGGCATCATCGCCTACGTGGCGTTCCGCTTCCGCGCATGGAACTTCGGCTTCGCCTCGGTCATCGCCATCGTCCACGACGTCATCGTCACGCTGGGCGTGGCCACGCTCTTCAGCTGGCTCGGGCTGGTCGATGCGCGCCTGAACCTGGTCACGGTGGCGGCCTACCTGACCCTCATCGGCTATTCGATCAACGACACGATCGTCGTCTTCGACCGCATCCGCGAGAACCGGGGATCCCGGTCCCGGGCGCGGCTCGGCGAGATCATCGACCGCTCCGTGAACCAGACCCTGAGCCGCAGCATCCGCACGAGCCTCACGGTGCTGGTCGTGGTCGCGGTCCTGCTCGTCATGAACCACGGCGTGAATGCGCCCCTGGAGGGATTCGCGTTCATCCTCACGTTCGGCGCGCTCGTCGGGGTCTACTCCACGATCTTCATCGCGAGCCCCTTGCTGCTCTTCCTGCCGTGGATGTGGCAGCGCTGCGGCGCGAGCCTGAAGGGGCTGGCCAAGCGGCTCGGCATCTTCGCGGCGGCTTCGGCGGCCGTGCTCCTCGGCCTCGACTTCGCGCGCGGCGCGTTCACGGGACTCTCCGACGTCAGCCGCCCCATCCTCAACGATCTGATCCTCGGCGTGCCGGTCGGATTGGGAGTCCTCTTCCTGTTCGATTTCATCCCCTGGCTGAGGCTCGAGGAGCGGCAGCGGGAAATCGGCTCTCCGTGAGCCGGCGACCCGGGAGTCGCCCCCCTGGACAGCCCCGCGCGGGAGGCCCCGCCCCCGGCGCTCCCCCCCTCTTGACCCCTAGAGCTTGTGGTCTATCATGGATTGCTGTTCAGTCCCTGGTGCGGTCGGAGGCAAGTCCAATGGCGGAACGGCTCAAGTACTTCATGTTGGGGCTCTTGTTCCTCGTCGTGGCGGGCGTGATCGCCTACGACAAATGGAACACGGTGGAGGACCCTTCTTCCGGGAAGGACCAGGTGGCGATCAAGATCGATCCGCCCCCGGTCGTGCCCGCGCGCCCGCCCGCCGCCGAAGCCCGGGTCATTCCCCCCGTCGATCCCATCCTTCCGCCTGACCCCGCCCCCATTTCCGACCGTCCTGCGGAGGTGCCTCCCCCCAACCCCGCACCCCCCTCCCCTCCCCCCAAGCCGCCGCCTACCCGCGTGCATGTCGTGGCCGCGGGAGAAACCCTGGACGAAATCGCGGTGCGGTACTACGGAACGATCAAAGGTGTCGCGCGCATCGTCGCGGCGAACGGCCTGCAGGATCCCAACCGCATCTCGATCAACCAGAAACTGACGATCCCGGATGCGGCCGACACCGCGCGGCAGCCCCCCGCCGCCCGGGAGCCCCGCACCGACGGCGGCACCACGACCGTGCCCGAGAGCTATCGCGTCACGGAGGGGGAGAGCGATCTCTACGCGATCTGTCGTCGCATGTATGGGGCCGAGGGGCTGAGCGCCCGGGTCGCCCGTGTCATGGACATCAACGGCCTGTGGAGCGCGAACGTCCGTCCCGGCACCGTGCTGCGCCTGCCGCGAGACTGATCGAACGCGCGCCCACCGGACGCCTGCCGGCGCCGGCGCGCGGGGCGGGATCGGTCCCTCAACGGTCCAGTTCGGCGGCCATCTTGTTGGCCCGGGCGTGGTCCGCGGAGCCGATCCGGACACGCAAGGAGACCATCCCGTCCTCGTAGGTGCGGTCGAGCACGGTCCCGTGTTCGGCGAGGAATGCCAGCAGCCGGCCCGCGCCGGCGGGGATCTTGAACTCCACCACGCTTTGCCGTTCGTGGATGCGCCTGCGTACTTCGTCGCAGAGGCGCTCCACGCCGGCTCCGGTCACCGCCGACACCGCAACGGCGGGCTCGCGCCCCCGGGAGAGGATGTGCAGATCGACGGGGTCCTGAACGCGGTCGGCCTTGTTGAGCACCAGGATCCGGGGCGCCTCGAGCGCGCCGATCTCCTCGAGGACCGACTCCACGGCCTGGATCTGACCCACGGCGTTGGGGTGGGCCGCGTCCACGACGTGGAGCAGGAGGTCCGCGGCCCGAACCTCCTCCAGGGTCGCGTAAAACGACGCCACGAGGTGGTGCGGCAGGTCCCGGATGAACCCGACCGTGTCGGAGAGGAATACCTTCTTGCGCCCCTCGACCTGCCAGGCACGGGTCTGGGTGTCCAAGGTAGAGAAGAGCTGGTCGGCGACGAGGGTTTCGGCCCCCGTGAGCCGCCGCAGCAGGGTCGATTTCCCGGCATTGGTGTAGCCGACGAGGCTGACGTTGAAGTAGGGGGAGCGCGTCTCCGTCATGCGGCGCGTCCGCGCCGCGATCTCCTTCAACTCGCGCTTCAGCTCGAGCGTCTTCCGCCGCAGGATGCGGCGGTCGATCTCGATCTGCTTTTCGCCGGGCCCCCGGGCGCCGATGCCCACGGCACCGAGGCCTCCCTCGCGGCTGAGGTGGGTCCACATCCTGCGGAGGCGCGGCATGAGGTACTCCATCTGGGCCAGCTCGACCTGCAGCTGCGACTGATGGGACCGCGCGTGGAGCGCGAAGATGTCCAGGATGAGCTCCGAGCGGTCGACGACCCGAACCCCGAGGATCTTCTCGAGGTTGCGGATCTGGGCCGGGGCGAGGGAGACGTCGAACAGGACCACCTCCGCGCCCCGCTCCTTGGCCAGGGCCGCGATCTCCTCCGCCTTGCCGCGCCCGATGTAGGTGGACGCGTCGGGCGCCTCGCGCCGCTGGACCACGCGATCCAGGACCACGGCGCCCGCCGTGTCGGCAAGTCGCCCCAGTTCCTCGAGGGAATCCTGCCCCGCCTCGCCCGTGCCCGTCCCCTGCACCCCCACGAGAATCGCCTTCTCGCCGCGCCGGCGGCCGGCCTCGCGCAACCCGCGCTCAACCATGGACCGCCTCGCGAAGCGGGACGAATGCCGCCGGCTCGCCGTTGCGCCAGACGAACCGCCCCAAATAGCGCTCGTCGTCGCGCTGCAGGTGGTCGCGCCGATGATGCGTGCCGCGGCTCTCCTCCCGCAAGCGCGCACCGGCGACCACGAGCGAGCCCAGCAACAGGAGATTCTCGAGCTCGAGGGCGATGCGGCGCGTCCGGGAGCAACCTGCGGTGAATCGCCTCCATGCCGTGAGGGACCCGGCCGCCTCCTCGAGGCCGCTCCGATCGCGCAGGATCCCGGCGCTTCGCCACATCCGGCTCATGAGCGACTTCGACAAGTCCTCCCAATCCACGGCGGCGCCGTCCCGCCGCGCCTCGCGCTGGCCGCTCACCTCGCCGGAGAACCGTTCGTTCCCCTCCCGCGCCGCGTTCCTTCCCGACCGCGCGCCGAGCACGAGACCCTCCAGGAGGGAGTTCGAGGCCAGGCGGTTGGCGCCGTGGAGACCGCTGCAGGAGGCCTCCCCGCAGACGAAGAGGCCGGGGAGGCTGGACCTTCCCTCCGCGTCGCAAAGCACGCCCCCGATGAAGTAGTGCGCCGCAGGGCGGACCGGAATGAGATCGCGCTCCACGTCGAGATCGTACCTGCGGCAGGTCTTGACCAGCGTCGGGAAGCGGCGCGCGGCATGGCCGGGAGCCCAGTGGCGCATGTCGAGAAACACGTCGCGCACCTCGGGCCGCGCGAGCTGCTCCACGATGGCGCGCGAGACGAAGTCGCGCGGCGCCAATTCCGCGTCCGGGTGCAGGGCGGCGAGGAACCGGCGGCCATGGTCATCCACGATCCGGGCCCCTTCCCCGCGCACCGCCTCCGTCACCAGGAGCCGTTCGCTTCCCGCGAGGTAGAGCGTGGTGGGGTGGAACTGAACGAACTCCAGATCGGCGAGGCGGGCTCCGGCGCGGTAGGCCGCCGCGATGCCGTCCCCGGTGGCGCCCCGCACGTTGGTCGTCTCCCGGTACAGGCGTCCGGCGCCGCCCGAGGCGAGGATCGTGGCGCGGGCCATGTAGGCGAGAAGACCCCCTGCGGCGTCGCGGAAGAGCGCGCCGGCGCAGCGGCCTTCGGATGTGAGAAGGTCGACGAGAAAGAGACGCTCCCGCACCTGGATCCCGGGCTGACGCTGCACCGCCTCGTGCAGGACGCGGCTGCACTCCAGGCCGGTGGCGTCCCCGGCCGCGTGGACGATGCGGCGCGCCCTGTGCCCGCCCTCCCTCCCGAGGGCCAAACCCTCCCCGACACGATCGAACCGCGCGCCGAGCTGGGCCAACCATGCAATGGAGGCGGGCGCTTCCTTCATGACCGACTCCACCGCGGCCCGGTCGCAGAGCCCGCATCCGGTGGCGAGGGTATCCTCGGCATGGGCGCTGGGAGAGTCGTCCGCGGCCAGCGCCGCCGCGATCCCCCCCTGGGCATACGCGGTGTTCGCCCCGCCCGCAGGGTCCTTCATGACGACGGCGATCCGCGCCGCCGGGGCTGCGGCGAGCGCGGCGCTTAGACCCGCGACCCCGCCTCCGATCACGAGGAGATCCGTGGTGAAACGAGGCAGATCGCGGGTGTCGAAGTTCAGGAGATACCGCGGGGCGGGCACCGCGAGGGTGTTCAACGCGCGAGCCCGTCCTCCGCGTCGTCGCCGCCGCGTGCGGATTCCACGGGGTCGAGATCGCGCACCGGTGGCGTCGGCCGGTGCACTTCCAGCAGTCTCACGTCGGCCAAGGCGATGCGCATCGAGCCGAACTCCGCCTCGCCGCGGTAGACCGAGCGCTCTTCGTAGGCCGGGAGATCGAAGGGGATCGCCTGCCCGCCGGCCAGGGTCACGGTTCCTCCCAACCGTGCGGGACCGTCCGCGCGACGCGGCATGAGCTCGAGGCGACGGACGTTGCGCAAGGGGACTTCCACGACGAAATCGCCGCGCATACCGCGCAGCACGTTGGTCCCGCCGGCGCGGCGGAATCCCGCGACCTCGAGGACCGTGCCGTCGGAATCGCGGAGCCTGGCATCCACGCCGGCGGAAGCCGGGCCGAAGTCTGGAAGGTCCTGACGCGCCGTGCGCCCCTCGATGAGGAGTGCCCGGACCGAGCGGAAGGGGAGCATCGCGCGTCCGAACGCGCCGAAGCCCGCGACGACCTCCTCCGCCTGGCGTTCATCGAACAGAGCGTCCACCACCGCTCCCGAGCGGAGCGTGAGCGCCGCTCGCATCTTGCGTCCCGGCGCCGCGGGCTCCCGCACGTCGATCCGCCGCAGGCGGTCGAAGGGGACTTCGATGGAAGAAGCGCCGAGCGTGCCCTCGAAGCGGTCTCGCCCCGAAAGGAGATGGACTCCCGCGAGATCCAGCTCCACCCCTTTGCTGTCGGTTATCCTCGCGTTGTAGAGGGGGAGCGACCCCAAGCCCTCTTCCGCGGTCGCGGGAAGGTGGGCGGCTAGAGCAAGGGCGACCAGTGCAGCCGGGACGAGGCGCATGCGCAACCTCCGCTAGTATAGCCCTGGCCCATCGCCGGGGCTGCCTCCCGCTTGGACGACGGACGGCTGCGGTCACTTCCCCGGCTCGACCTGCACGGCGTCTCCAGCCTCGAACGACGCCACGGCAATGCTCACTTCCATGTTCGCGGAGTTCCCGAGGAGGGGATCGAGAGAGGCGCCCTCCAACTGCTCTCGCTGCTTGGGATCCAGGGAAGCGGCGATCTCCTCGCGCGTCTCGCGCTTCACACGCTCGACTTCGGCTCCATAGGTTGCGCTCCGGCCGGGAATCGGCTTGTTTTCGTGGCCGAGAAAATCGGTAAGAACCAGCGCGGCCATCTCCCCGGGCCCCTTCTCCGTCAGCTGTTGTTTGATCCTCTCCTGCGCCTCGCGCCGCCGGTCGTAGGGGCTCTTCCCGCTCTCGTCGGGGATCTTGAGGACCTCCTCGATCCGCTGCTTCCCGCGTTCGACGGCGTCCTTGACCCGGTCCTTCTGCGTCTGGGTGAGCTTCAGGTCCGACGCGAGCTGGTCCACGCTGTGGTACCAGCGGTTTCGCGTCCCGACGTGTCCCCGGTGCAGTTCCGCTGCGTGACCGCTCTCCTCGGCCTGCTCGCGCTCTGCGATCCAGCGCTCCACGTCGGCCAGGCGCTCCTCGGCCGGTCTGGCCTCCGCCCCCCCGTGGTCGGGGGAGCGGGCGCCGTCCTGGGGAGCGCCGGACCTGTCCGGCGCACGGTGCGCCGGGGGAGGCACCTCCGGCCACGGCCGCTCCGCGTCGGTGTCGGAGCGAGCCGCCTCGCTTCGACGATGCGTGAGGGTTTCGACGCGCTCGGAGAGGCGGTCGAGCTTGACCAGCAGGAGACCGACCCCACCCAGGGCGAAGGCGGCCAGGATCATCGAGGCATAGGCGCTCTTCATGGCGTACCTCCAGGAACGAGGCTCACGACCTAGCTACGCTGTGCCATCCCGCTCGCCGCGTAAAAACAACGTCGCAAAGTGCCTTGCTCGCCCCCAGGGTACACTGTCGCTCCCACGGGGACGTAGCTCAGTTGGGAGAGCGCTGGCTTGGCAAGCCAGAGGTTGCGGGTTCGACCCCCGTCGTCTCCACCAGGACGGGGCGGCGCCCCCCGGCGCCGCCCTTCCCGTCAAAAAAAGAGGGCGCCCGGTACCAGCGCTCGCTGCCGGGCACCCCGACTCCCGGGGAGCCTATGGTGCGCACAGGTGGACTCGAACCAC
>JBQTIG010000064.1:0-2378 GCA_052388375.1 Planctomycetaceae bacterium
GAGCTGGGTGACGACCCGCTCCAAGTCGCCCTGCGCGAGAAGGTCCTCGAGCCGTCCGAGGCTGCCCACGATGCGCTGGCGGGTGCGGCCGTCCTCCCAGCGGTTCTCGACGATGTGGAGGTAGCGATAGGTGCGGCCCTCGCTCCGCACGGTCTTCACCCGGACGAACATTCCACCAGCATGCTACCGGTGTCACGGAGCGAAAACCACGCAGGACGCCGAGCGTTCTCCGTCTTTCCCGAACGCATTTGCACCAGGATTCCATCGGGCGGAAACCGGGGAACGGCTCGAAAAACCGGTTTCGACGCGTTCTGCGATGGGCGGCCTCCCGAAACGAGCCTCAAACTGTCAAACTTGGGTCTGACCGGTCTCGTGGGGGGAGCGACGGCCCGCGGGCAACGTTCGCCACCGATTCCCGGTCGCTGGCGGCCCCTTGCGCGTCTGTCCCCCTCGCCTGACAGGGGGACTCCAGGTCGCCCCCGCTGAAACGCCACGCGGTAAAGGTCTTGTGCCGCGCCGGGCCCTCGCGGACGTAGATCCGAAGGTCACGGCTGCCACGAAGGAGGTGAGGCGTCGGCTGGGGAGGTGCCCGGGTAGCCCACGACCGGCTCGAACGGGGCGCGGTCGGGGGGGCCTCCGGCGAAGAGGAAACGCTTGCCGGGCTCGAGAAACGCCGAGGCGACGGTGCCGCGCCAGCCCGCGTCCTTGTTGACGGCGTAGCCGCGCGGGAGCCGCGGCGCGCGGTCGGCGAGCAGCGGCGCGAGCGCCTCGAACCCCTCCGCGCCGGAGAGCCCCAGGTCGATCTCGCCGCGGTCGTGGAGGTTGCTCAGCACATGCAGCCCCGGCCGCAGCGGCTCCATCGCCGTGCCCTCCGGGCCGTGGACGCAGAGCCACGCCTCCTCGCCGCGCGCGAAGAGGAGCTGGAACGGATTGCGCGGCGCCCGGCGCAACTCGGCCTCGAGCCAGGCGCGCGACTCCCCCGCCGTGGGGAGCGCGAGCACTCCGGTGACGAGGCGCCCGCGGCTCGGGAGCCCGGAGCGTTCGGCCAGGCGCGAGCGGTTCGTGATGGCCGCGAAGAGGCCGGCGTCGTTCACCCCAAGCCAGGTGCCCCCCTCTTCTTCGTCGCGCGGCGCCCAGAAGGGGGTGGACGCGACCCAGCGCGAGGGCGGGCTGAACGGGCGCGCGTAGGCCTCGTCCCGGTTGGCGGCGAGCATCGGGCGCGGCCCGACGCGGCAGATGAGGACGCACATGCCCCCGCCCCCCTACGACGCTTCCCCGTCGGAGCCGATCGCCTCCACGGGGCAGCCCTGGAGCGCCTCGTTGCACCGCGCCTCCTCCTCGGGCGTCTTGGGCTGCTTGTAGACGAAGCTGTAGCCGTTCTCGTCGTTGCGCTTGAAGTTGTCCGGCGCGGTGGCGCGACAGGCGTCGCAGTCGATGCACTGCTCATCGACGTAGAAGCGCCCCGGCGTGTTGTCGGAGTAGCGGTCCGCGCGGCTGGCCATGGGCGAGGCCACGATCCTATCAGGCAGGGGCGCGGCGCCGCTCAGCGCGCCCCGATCCGGGCGATCTCGGCTTCGACCTCGGCGATCCACCCCAGGCACCACGCGTGGCCCGCGGGGTCGGCCTCCCGCGTGATCACCTCGAGCGCCGCGCGCATCGCGTCCCGCGCCTCCTGCAGCATGCGGGCCGCGTCCGCCGGCTCCGCGCCGCCTGCCTGGTCCCGCAGAGCCAGGGCCAGATTGCTCTGGGTCACCGCCCAGTCCTGGGGCAGAGCCTCGCGCGTACGCACCTCCAGCGCCGCACGGTAGGCCTCCACCGCTTCCCCCAACAGCCGCGCGCGTTCGCTTCCTTCGGAGGCACGAGCCTGATCGCTCAGCACAACGGCCAGGTTGTTCTGGGTCATCGCCCAGTCCTGGGGCATAGCCTCGCGCGTACGCACTTCCAGCGCCGCACGGTAGGCCTCCACCGCTTCCCCCAACAGCCGCGCGCGTTCGCCTCCTTGGGAGGCACCCGCCTGAACGCTCAGCGCATTGGCCAGGTTGTTCTGGGTCATCGCCCAGTCCTGGGGCAGAGCCTCGCGCGTGTAGACCTCCAGCGCCGCACGGTAGGCCTCCAACGCTTCCCCCAACAGCCGCGCGCGTTCGCTTCCTTCGGAGGCACCCGCCTGATCGCGCAGCGCAACGGCCAGGTTGTTCTGGGTCATCGCCCAGTACTGCGGCAGAGCCTCGCGCGTGTAGACCTCCAGCGCCGCACGGTAGGCTTCCACCGCTTCCCCCAACAGCCGCGCGCGTTCGCTTCCTTCGGAGGCACGAGCCTGATCGCTCAGCACAACGGCCAGGTTGTTCTGGGTCCTCGCCCAGTCCTGGGGCAGAGCCTCG
>JBQTIG010000065.1:0-40168 GCA_052388375.1 Planctomycetaceae bacterium
GCTTCGCCTCTCCTCCATCGCCGTCGTTCGCCACTACGGCTTCGTCGTCGCGGCTCGCGCTCGGCCCGCTCGCTCGGCCTCGGTGTTGACGCCGGGTTTTCGGATAGATCCTTAACGCTCCGCTCGAGGACGAGGAGCTACTGGCGAAGGAGCAGATTCTGCGCAGCGTGCCGGGCGCGGGCGGCGGCGAGGGCGCGGCTCAGGGTGAGGAGGTGGAGCGGCACGCGCATTAGGGAGAAGCACCGGCGGCGACGATGGATGCAAGTAGGGTCGCCGGCGTACACGCGCGCGAGTGGTCGACAATGGCAACCTTGGGGCGGCCGGATGAGTGTTCGGGTGGCACAAGGCGCCCCCCGCGAACGCGCACCTCACTCCGCGCCGCGGGTGAGGGAGACCGTGAGGAGCGCGATCGCCCCGTCGAGGCAGAGGAAGAGCGGGCCCAGGAACCTCACCGCGCCCCAGACGTGCGGAAGGGCCCAGTGCGTTCCGCCCCGCCCAGCCTCGGACGCGAGGCCGCCCGCCAGGAGGGAGAGGAATCCCGAGACCAGGAGAAGCCGCGCGCTGCGCGCAAGAAACAGCTCCACCGGGCTGCGCACGAAGTTGAGCGCGGCGAGGCAGGCGGCCAGGGCGATCGCGGCGTAGGGGAAGGTCTCGAACATCGGCGCGACCGCCAGCCGCGCGGTGGCGCGGGTGAAGAGCGATCCGTCGGTCCCGGGCAGAAAGAAGGAGAGCGCCATGAGGAGCCCCGCGAGCCCGGCGAGGGCGTGCCCCGCGATGAAGCTGGGACGCACGAGCCGCATGCCGCACCCCGCGTAGATCGCCACCGCCGCCCAGGCCGCGAGCCGGTCGAGGGAGCCGAACGCTTCCATCGGGAGAGTGTCGGGGTGCGCGTGGGGGAAGAAGTTCTTCACCGCGGGGGTGGCCATGAGGAGCCAGGTGGTCGCCGCGCCGAGGAGCATGTTGACGGCGTGGCGCGTCCGCCCGCTCGCATTCACGAGCCCGAAAAGGAGCGCCGCAAGCCCCGCCGCGGAGCCGCAGGCGAGCCAGACGCGGACCTCCTGGGCCCCCTCCCCCGCCGCGTCCCGGAAGGCGTTCCAGGGCATCAGCGCCCCGCCCCCCTCCCGAATCTCCATGGGGACCACGCAGGAGAGCACCAGGCAGGCTCCCCAAAGCGTGTCGTAGGCGACTCTCCTGGACGGTTGCGCGGCCATGGCGGGTCCTCCCAGCATCGGATGGCGCGCCCGCCGCTCAAGCCGCACGTATAATCGCCCCTCCCATGCAGGCGCGTCTCCACAAGGTCCTCGCCCACTGCGGCATCGGCTCGCGGCGCGAGTGCGAAACCATCATCGAGCAGGGGCGCGTCACCGTGAACGGCCGCGTCGTGACCAAGCTCGGCAGCAAGGTCGACCCGGAGACCGACCGGCTCGTGGTGGACGGCGAGGCGGTGGGGGTCGAGGAACGGGTCTATTACCTCGTGAACAAGCCGCCCGGCTACATCTGCACGAATCGCGACGACGAGGGCCGGCCGCGGGCCGTCGACCTCATCCGGCAGGACCCGCGGCGCATCTACACCGTGGGTCGCCTCGACGAGGAGTCGGAGGGGCTCTTGCTCCTCACCAACGACGGCGATCTCGCCAACGTCATCTGCCACCCGCGCTACCAGGTGGACAAGACCTACCGGCTCGCGGTGCGCGGACCTGTGTCCGAGGAGCAGGTGGACCGCATCCAGGCGGGCGTCTGGCTGGCCGAGGGGAAGACCGCGCCGGCGCAGGTGCGGCGCATCCAGCGGGACGGACGGCACACGATCGTGACCGCAACGGTCTGGGAAGGGCGCAACCGCGAGCTGCGCCGCATCTTCGCGAAGGTCGATCTGCGCGTGGTGCACCTGGTGCGCGTCGCCATCGGGCCGCTGCACCTGGAGGGGATCGCGCCGGGGCAGTACCGCCGGCTCATGGCGGAAGAGCTTGCCTTCGCCCGCGCGCGGCTCGATCCCGCGTGGAGGCCGACGCCGCCGCCCGCGGGCCACCCCAGCGCGCGCATTTCGGCGCCCGCGTCCGGTGGCGGCGGCGCCGATGCGAGGCGGGAGGGGGCGCGGGGGCCGGGCCCCCGGCGCGACGGATTCCGCCCGGGCAATGGGCCGCACGGCCGCGGCCGGCCCGCGTGGCTGGATCGTCGCGGGCAGGGGGCGGGGCCGGGACGCGCTGGGCGCGGGGGCCACGGACGTGACCGCCCCCGGCGCGGCGGCCCCGGGCGCGGTGAGCGCGGGCGTGGCGGGCCTCCGGACGGCGGCCCGGGCCGCTGAGGCGATCCGCCGCTTGGCGGATCCCGCGTCCGCGCATATGCTCATGGGGTTCCCGCCCCCATAGCTCAACGGATAGAGCGACGGCCTCCGGAGCCGTAAATCTAGGTTCGATTCCTAGTGGGGGTACCAACGGCTCCCCCGCGCGCGCGGGGGGGCCGATCCTTTCTCCCGAGCGGTGCCCCGAGTGGCACCGGCCGCGGGATGAGGGATAATTTCCCGCAGGGTATGGTCTTTTACGAGCCGAGCAAGGACGCCTACGGCCTGCTGGGAGTGCGCGCGTTCGCCACCCAGGAGGAGATCGAGGCGGCGTTTCGCCGCGCGGTCCTGGCATCGCATCCCGACAAGTCGCGGGCGCCTGACGCCGCGGAGAAGTTCCGCGCCATCCTCGCCGCCGCGGAGATCCTCCGCGACCCCGTCAGCCGCAAGGACTACGACCGCGGGCGCGCCCTCCACCACGGCGCGTCCGCCAAGACGCCGATGAAGCCGGCGACGCCCAACACGCCGGCGGCGGTCCCCCCCCCGTGGCTCGACAGCGAAGTGCGGATCGTGCACGACTCGATCATCTTCCCGCTCATGGTGGAGCGCCCCTCCTTCGTCGCGGAGCTGGCCGCGCTGCTCAGCTTCCTCTCCCTGGCGGCGGCGGCGCTCACCAGCGACCTCACCTTCGTCCTCCTGGCGATCATCGGCTACACGGTCAATCGCGTGCACGCCCGCGAGCCGCGCCTGGTGCGTTCCGCCTGGGCGAAGGTCGTTCCCGCGATGCAGGTGGCGGAGTACTCCACGATGGACCCGCGGGCCGGTCTGCTGGTGCGCTACCAGGTCCCCTTCAGCGCCCTCACCATCGCCATCATCGAGCGCAAGGCGCGCTACCGCGTGGAGATCCGCGGCTTCCCGAAGGGGGCGGTTCCCCTCCTCAAGCCGACCCGCGATCTCGAGCACGCCCGCCGCTGCGCCCGCGACGCCAGCGCCTGGCTCGGGATGCCCCTGGCGCGGGCGGCGTAGGCGCGCGCGGCGTAGGCGCGCGCGGGAAGGCCGGGGGACGCCGCGGCGTCCAAGCCCGCAAGGAGGTGCCGATGCGCATCACGATGGCGATGTTGACCGTGGCCCTGTTTGGATGCCTGCACGCGGTTGCGAAGGAGGCGAAGGAGGAGCAGGTCACCCTCACCCTGGCGAAGGACCAGCTCGTGGCGCAGTTCCTCGATGGCGCGGCGCGGACGATCGGGAGGCCGATTCTCTACGATCCCAACGGGCAGCGGTTCCAGAAGGGCCAGACGATGGGAGTCGACATGGAGTGGAGCGTCCCGAAGGGGCGGGAGCTCGACCTGATCCGGTCGGTGCTCGCGTTCTACGAGATCACGCTCGCCTCCGTGGGGCCCGCGGGGCGTGAGATCCTGCTCGCCTTCGACTCCCGCTCGACCAACAACCTCGTGCGGAACAAGGCGGAGTTCGTCCCGCACCAAGCCCTCGAAGGGTACGCCGACCGGGACGGCCTCTACATCGCGACGACGCTTCCGGTGCGCCACGTCGAGAACCTGACCATGCTACGGGCGGCCCTCACGATGATGGTCACGCCCGCGGGGATCGGCCGGGTGCACGAGGTGCCGGGCGCCAAGCGGATCGTCCTCATGGACTACGCGCCCTCCGTCGTCGCCATGGCGCGGATCGTGAAGGAGCTGGACGTCGACCCCGAAACCGTGGTGACCGAGACGATCCTGCTCGCCCACGCGGAGGCGGTGGCGCTGGCGCAGACGCTCAAGGAGCTCTTCAGCGCCGAGGCGGCGCGTCCTTCCCCGGCCGCGCAGGCGGCGCAGGGGGCTGCGCCGGGGCCGCGCATCGCGGCCTACGCGGCTCGCAACGCGATCGTCGTCCTGGCGACCGAAAGCGACCTCGCGCGGATCCGCGAGGTAGTAAAGCAGCTCGACGTCCAGCCTTCGGAGTAGCAACAAGGCTGTCGCCTGCGTTCCCAGGAGGGATGCCGAGGCGATCGAGCGCCCTGACCGAGAGCTGCCGGTGGGGGCTTCTTGCGCTGGCGGCGGGGGGGCTCGCCCGCGCGGACGGGCCCCCGCCGGAGACAGTCACGATCGCGGTTGCGGCGACGAAGGGGCAGATCATCCCGCAGTCCCGGGGCGGCGGGGGCTTCCAGAGGACTTTCCGGTTCACGGCGACCCCTGGGAGAAGCGGACACTGGATCCGGCAGCTGCTCGCGGTGCGCGGCACGGTGCTCGACGGGGAGGGAAACTCCACACCGGTCCACCTCGACGTGACCGAGTACTACCGGGTGGACGCTTCGGGCCGGACGATCCAAGCCGACAGCCATTACAGCCAGTTCTGGAAGTTCCGCGGGGGCGACCTGACGATCTCGTCGACGCTGACCTACGGGATGCTCCGGTCCAGGAAGCAGGGCGACACCATCCTCGGCAAGTCCTTCATCCTGCGAGCGGCGACCGACGCGGCGGGGGAGTTCGTCACGATGGAGACGAGGACGACCCGGCAGGAGATCCCGGCGGAGCGGGGCGAGCGGGTCGAGTTCGATCCAGACGCGGACCCGATCCCGACAGATTACCGCTACCGGGTCCAGTGGAATGCGCGACCCGGCATAGGCCCGCGCACGCAGCCGTCGGGAACGATCGAAATCGGCACCTGGTCGATCCAAGCGCCGAAGCAGACAGGCCCCACCCGCGAAGCCGTCCGCCCCCGACCGATCCCTCGGCTCGAAACGCGGGACCGCTAGTCGCGAGATGCATTCGACTCCATCCGTCGCGTCATCGAGCAGCGCCGCCTCCCCCGCCCCCCTCCCGCTCATCCCTGCAGCCCGAGCCTCTTGGCGTGGTAGGCCCAGTTGGAGGCGTCGATGCCGAGCAGCGTCGCGGCTTCGGACTTCTTGCCCCCCGCGCGGCGAAGCGCCTCCAGGAAGAGCTCGCGTTCCATCGCCTCGGTCCGCGTCCTGAGGTTGAGGTCGCCGCCGGCAGGAGGCAGCTCCGCCAGGATGGCCGCGGCGTCGAGGACGCCCCCTTTGGCGAGGAGCGCCGCGCGCTGGAGGACGCTGCCCAGTTCGCGCACGTTACCCGGCCAGGAGTGCGCGAGCAGCGCGCGGCGGGCCGCCTCGGTGAGCTGCCGCCCCCGCGCGAAGCGCGACGCCAACGCCAGGAGATCCTCGGGCCGGTCCCGGAGCGGGGGGATCACCACGGGGAAGACGGCGAGGCGGTAGTAGAGGTCGCGGCGGAACGTCCCCGCATCGCGGCGCGCCTCCAGATCCTCGTTCGTCGCGGCGACGATGCGCACGTCCACCGGGCGCGGCTGCGTCCCCCCCACCGGCCGCACCTCGCTGCCCTCCAGCGCACGCAGGAGCTTGGACTGCCCGGCCGCGTCGAGGCATCCCACTTCGTCGAGAAAGAGCGTCCCCCCGTCCGCCTCCACGAACCGGCCCGGCATCGCACGATCGGCGCCGGTGTAGGCGCCTTTCGTGTGGCCGAACAGCTCCGCCTCGAAGAGCGGAGTGGGAATCGCCGCGCAGTTCACCGTCACGAGCGGGCCGAGCCGGCGGGGGCTCGCGTCATGCAGCACCCGCGCGAGGAGCTCCTTGCCCACCCCCGTCTCGCCCAGGAGAAGCACGCCCGCGTCCTGCGCGGCGAACCGCCGCACCAAGGCGACCACGTTGCGCATCGCGGGCGATTCCGCGACCAGATCGGAGGCGCCCCGCAGCCGGTCGCGGTCCCGTTCGATGCGCCCGCGCTCCAGCGCCTTGCGCATCCTCTCCACGATCACCTCGGGCTCCACCGGCTTGGTGAGGAAATCGAGCGCCCCCTCACGCATCGCCTCCACCGCATCCGCGATGGTTCCGTAGCCGGTGAGGACGACCACGGGCAGCGCCGGGTCGCGCTCCTTCAGCTTGCGCAGTAGATCGAGGCCCGAGAGGCCCGGGAGCCGCAGGTCGGTGAGCACGGCGGCGCAGGGCGGGACGAGGAGCGCCTGCTCGGCGCTGTCGCAACTGGAGGTCTTCAGGCCCGCCTTCTCGAGCAGGGCGACCAGGCTCTCCCGTACGTAGGGCTCGTCCTCGACGACTAGGATCCGGCTCACTTGGGAATCAACTCCACCGTGAAGAGGGCGCCTCCCCCGGGCGGGTTGTCCGCCCGGAGGTCGCCCCCCAGCGCCTTCAGGATGCCGTAGGAAACCGAGAGTCCAAGTCCCGTCCCGCCGGTCCGCGAAAAGAAGGGATCGAAGAGGCGGGGGAGGTCGTCCGGGGCGATCCCCGGCCCGCGGTCCCGGAATCGCACCACGAGCCGTTCCGCCTCCCGGCGGGCGGAGATCTCGAGAATCGCCCCCGGGCCCCCTCCCATCGCCTTGCCGGCATTGAGCAGGAGGTTCAGGAAGACCTGCTCGAGGGCGGGGGCGCCCGCCGACGCGATCAGTCCCGGCGCGGCGTCGCACTCCACCCGCGTGCCCGCGAACACCGCGGCGTAGCGCGCGAGGTCGAGCGCGCGGTCGAGGCTGGCGCGCACGTCGGCGCTCTGCGCCGCCGCCGGAGGCCGCGCGAAGGCCAGAAGGTCCTTCACGATGGTGCGGATCCTATCGAGCCCCTCCTCCACCTTGTCGCCGCGCCCGAGCCGCAGCCAGTTGACGATCCCCTCGAGGGGGTTGTTGATCTCGTGGGCGATGCCGGCCACGAGGAGGCCGAGGGAGCGCAGCTTTTCGCCCTGGGCCAGCCGCGCATCGAGGGCCGCGCGCTCCTGCCCGCGAATCTGCCGCTCCGACAGGAGCAGCGCCGCACCGGCGAGCAGGAGCACGCCGAGGCCCAGCGCTGCCAGGCCCGCAAGGTGCCCCGTGCGGCCCGAAGCGAGTGTCACCGGCACGCGCACCTCCCATCCCTCCTCCGTGCGGGCCCCGGCGGAGGCGCCGAGGCCCGCGCCCAGGCGGGGCAGCCCGTCGCGTCCGAGAAGTTCGGCGCCGGCGGCGCGCAGCGGCGCAAGGAACGGCTCGGCGTAGACCGTGAGGATGAGCGCCCCGTCCCCGGGGATCGGCGTCGCGTAGTGGAGTACGTTGCGCAGCGCAGGGGAGACGTCGCGCCGTTCCGCGTCGCTCTCGAAATCGGAGACCGTCACCTCGCGCTCCGCCATCGGCGGCAGGCTGCGCGGCGCGGTGTCGAGCCGGTCGTCGGGGAGCATCGCGACGAGGTCGCCCAGCCGTTCGACGCGGGCGCGCTCGACGCCCCCGGCGTCGTACCGGCGCGCCCGCGCGAGGCCGCGGAAGGCGGCGAGGTGGGTGGGCGCGTAGTCCGCGGGCTCGCGCGCGAGGAGGAGGGCGTGCTCGCGCAGGGCGCGGAGATCGGCCCCCAGCGCCGCCGCCAGGCGCGATGCCTCCTCGCGGGCCGCCGCGCGCAGCCCTTCCGCGGCGAGCGCGGCGAGCACCACGATCGTCGCGAAGACGAAGGCGCCGAGCAGCGCGTAGCGCAGGCGCCTCACGGCTTGCGGCGGAGCGTATGCGCGCCGGCCGCCAGCGCGCCGAACTCCTCCTCGACGCCCCCGGGCCAGGTGACGACGACACGCTCCGCCCGCTCCGCCTCCGCGAGTCCGAACGTGAGGGTGAGCTCGCCCTGGCTGAGATAGGAGCCGCCGGTCCGCACGACGCGCCTCTGGGTCACGCCGCCAGCCGTGACCCGGACGACGGCGCCCAGCGCGTCGCGGTTCTTTCCCGGCTGCCGGAGCGTGAGGCGCAGGGAGCGGTTCTTCCCGGCGAGGTCGGCGCGCGCGATGAGCGGCCGACCGCCGTTGTTGGTGAAAACAAGATCGAGGTCGCCGTCCCCGTCCAGATCCCCCGCCGCGAGCCCGCGCCCTACGAGGCGGCGCCGGAAGGCATCGCCTGCGTCGATGGTGACCTCCAGGAAGCGGCGGCCCCCGTCGTTGCGGAACAGCTGCGGCACCTGTTCGTAGAGGATCTCCTTCTTGATGCGGCTCACGCTCGGCTCGATGTGGCCGTTGCAGAGCACCAGGTCGCACCAGGCGTCCAGATCGACGTCCGCGACGACCAGGCCGAAGGTGAGCGGAAGCTGCGTCGGACGCCCGATGCGCGCGAGGTTGGCGTCATCCTGGAAGACCACGTCGAGGGGCGCGCGGCGCAACACGCGGTAGAGCGAGACCGGCTCCTCGCTGAAGTTCCCGATGAAGACCGCGCTGCGCCCGTCGTTCGCCCAGTCCACCGCATCGATGCCCATCCCGGCGCGCGCGAGCCCTTTGTCGTCGTAGGCGACCGCGGCGGCCACGGCGCGCTCGACGAAGGTGCCGTCGCCTTTCCCGAGAAAGAGGAAGTTCTGCACCGTGTCGTTGGCGACGAAAAGGTCGAGGTTTCCATCCGCGTCGAAGTCATCCAGGACCACGCCGAGGGACTTGCCCGGATCGGTGGTGGCGTCCAGCCCGCTCCCCACGGTCGCGTCGCGGAACGACCCGTCCGCTTCCTGGAGGTAGAGGCGCGGCGTGTCGCCGGGATAGAGCTGCGGCCGCGTGTAGGCCTTTTCGTAGCCGGTGAGCGTGGCGGGGACGTCGGTCTCCCGCGTCCAGCGCACGTAGGAGAAGACCACGAGGTCCAGGTCGCCGTCGCCGTCGGCGTCGAGCCATGCGGCGGCGGTGGACCAGCTCGGATGCTCGCCGCCCTCTTTGTCCTTCCAGGTGCCGCCGGAGGGCCCGCCGGGCACCTCCGTGAAACGCCCCCCCTCGTTGCGAAGAAGCAGGTTGCGCCCCAGGCAGGTGACGTAGAGATCGGGATCACCGTCGCCGTCGTAATCGGCGACGCAGGCGCCCATGCCGTAGCAGGGGATCTCGAGGCCGGCCTCCTTCGTGACGTCGCGGAACCGCCAGCCGCCCTCGTTGCGATAGAGGCGCATGGTGGGGGCGGGGCCCGTCTCGTGCCCCGGCCACTCGCCGCCCTGGAGGAAGAGCAGGTCGAGGGCGCCGTCGCCGTCGTAATCGAGCATCGCGACGCCGGAGCCCATCGTCTCGGGGAGGTACTTCTCCCCGAAGGCGCCGCTGATCTGACGGAAGTCGATCCCCGTCGCTTCGGTGACGTCGCGAAAGACCACGCCGGGCGCGAGGCTCTCCTCCCCCGCCGGCGCGGGCCGGTAGACGAAGTCGCTCGTGAGCGGCTTCGGCTTCTCCTTCTCGCCGCAGCCGGCGAGGAGCAGGAGGCTAGCGATGAACGTGGCGGCGCTGCGCATCGTCGTTGATCTCCCCGTGGCGGCGCAGGAAATCGAGCGCCACCTGCTCCGCCTGATCATCCTTTTGGTACTTCTCGAACGCCTTCTCCGCCTCCGCCGCCTCCGCCTCCCTGCCGAGGAGGCGGTAGATGTCGAGACGACGTTTGTGCGCCTCGAGATCCTCGGGATCCAGCGCGAGCACCTCCAGATAGGCCTCGAGCGCCTCGGCGTACTTGTGCAGCTTGAAGCGCACCTGTCCGAGGTTGCGCCAGGCGTCGCGGTCGGCGGGGAACGTTCGCAGGGAGGCGAGATAGGCGCGCTCCGCCTCGGCGAACTCCTCCACCCGCTCGTAGTAGCGTCCCCAGAAGTAGGGCACCTGCGGATGGTCGGGCACCAGCGCGGTCGCCTTCTCGAGGAGCGGTCTCGCCTTCTGGGGGGTGCCGCTCTGGATCCAGCGACGCGCCAGATTGCGCCAGCCGTCCGGCAGATCGGGGCGCAGGCGCGTCACGCCCTCGAAGGATGCCTCGGCCACGTCGAACGCGCCCTGGAGGAGGCTGGCGATGCCGTGATCGTTGAAGCGCATCCAGAGCGCCGGGTCGTCGACGCCCCGGCCGCGGGCGGGTGCCGCCCCGACCTCCAGCGTGACGCTGTCCTCCTCGATGACGGTGACCGGCAGATCGGGGACCGCCTGGCCGCGGAGGTGGTCGAGGTCGGGCACCTTGAGCTTGCGCTGCAGGAAGACGAACTCGGAGTAGTCGCGGTTGAACTTGCGCCAGTTGAGCTTGGCGCGCGCGGTGATCCGCCCCCCCGCCCCCCCCTCGGGAATCTTCACGGCGTAACGCGCCACGTCCGCGGAGCCCGGCCCGATCACCCGCACGAAGGCGGGGAAGTGGAACAGGTGCGGATCGCGTTCATTGGCCCAAGTGCCGTCGTGGCGCACCATCACCACGCGATAGAAATGGGCGGCCGGGTCCACGCGCCCGTCGGATCCCATCGCGCCGCTGTGCAGGAGCACGCGCCCGTCGGCATCCGTCGCCTGGAACTCGATCCAGCCCTCGTTGGAGTCGTTGGTGCCGCCCGGGAAGGTGTGGCCCACCCCGAGGTTGCGCACCACCACTTCGAAAATCACCTCCTCCCCCGCGGCCAGGACCGGACGCGCACGGTCCAGCGCGCGCTCCAGGGAGCCGTCGGCGCGCTCCAGCGCGAACAGGTCGATGCGAAGCTTCTCGTCGCGCAGGAACGCCTCGATGCGGCGCAGCGTGTCGAAATCGCCCCGCACGTAGGGGAGCGCGGTGTTCACGGCGAGGAATCGGTGGGAACGGACCATGCCCCCTTTCGCCGAAACGTCGCCCAGGGGCGCCTCCTCCCGGGGCATGTGGCAGTCCTGGCACTGCCGCGCGGCGGGCGGGAGATAGAAGGTCCGCGCCGCGTTGTGGGAGACGCCGCTGTCGTGCCAGGCGTCGAACTCGTTCTGGCCGCGCACGAAGCGGTAGCGGTTCACCGGGACGTCGAGGGAGACCTTGTGGCACGCCGAGCAGAACTCCGACTTCGTGAAGAAGGGCTTCTTCATCTGCGCCTTGTGGACCGCCGGGCGCATCTTGATGAGGGTGTCCGCCACCTCGCGGAACGGGCCCGACTTCGAGGTGTCGAAGAGATAGGGCGAGGGCTTCTCGTCGGCGACGTGGTAGTTCCCGTTGCCCACCGTGCCGTGCAGCCGCTCGATGACGTGGCAGGCGAGACAGGTCAGGCCCGCCTGGCTCTCCGGGATGAGCGGTTCGATCTCCCCGGTCATGTTTCCGGCCAGCATGATCGCGGGATCGTGGCAGCCGGCGCACCACTGCGACGCCTCCTTGCCTCGCGTCTCGCGGAACTTCTCCACGGACGCGCGGTAGAACGGGTTGTTGAAGCTGGCGAACCTGTGGGCGGATGTCTCCCACTGCGCGACGATGTCGGGATGGCAGCGCGCGCAGGTGTCGGCGCCGATCGGGACGTTGGCGGCGAAGCCGAACCGCTCCACGTCGGCGCGGATGCGCTCGAAGTCCCCGCGCTCGTCGCGGGTGATCACCGCCGCGGGGAAGAAACGGTTCGAGTCGGTGGTGACGCTGGAGGGGAAGAAGGGGGAGGAGGCGTCGGGGTAGTTGGAGGGGCGAAACGGAAGGAAGGGGTCCTGGCCGAGCGCCAGCTCCCGCGGCGATCCCTGGGAGGGGGGCGGGGGCAGCGTGCCGGCGTGCAGCCCCACCATCACGAGGAGCAGGAACGCGAAGGCGCAGCCGCCCGCCAGGGCGCTGCGGCGCGCGGGGCGGAAGTGGCTCACGAGGCGGTGGGTGGCGTAGAGCGCCGGAGCGAGGATGCCGAGCAGCTGGTGGGCGAGCAGGATCCAGGCGTTTTCCCGGGTGTTTGCTTCGGAGAAAAGGAACAGACCGGTGGCGAAGAGAAGGTAGGCGGCGAGGGTGAGCCCGACCCCGCTCGAGACGGCCGGGAAGCGGAGCAGGTTGCGCACCCGGCGCAGGTGCCAGAGGAGGAACAGGGTGGCGAGGAGAAGGACCGCGACGCCGCCCACCACGTGAGCGATGAGCATCAACTGGTAGAAGAGGCCCATGGCGTCCTGGCGATGGGCCAGGAAGAGGAAGGCGGAGTTGGCCAGGACGAAGAGCGCCACCGCCAGAAGCACCCGGAGGTACTTCCTCTGCGCCCGGGTCAGGATGGTCGGCATGAGCCCTGATGCTGCGCAAGGGGGGTGCCGGCCGGCTGCGCGCGCCGGAAGCCCCTGAGGTGCAACCTGTTACGGCGATTCGCCGCCGACGGCGCTCCCCGCCCCCTCGTAAAACCTGCGAGACTTCGTGCGGTTCCGCAAGGCTGGGCTAACGGGAGTAGTCGGCCAGCCGGCGCAGGGTCGCGACTTCCGCGAGAGGGATGGCGATGCGGTCCAGTTTCTTCCAGACGCCTACCTTCGCCGCCCGGCGCAGGTACTCCTCCTTCGACCCCTTGCCGGCACCCTCCTCGTGGACATCCGCATCGAGGAGAATGACCGACTGGTCGTCGACGTCGTCGCAGCGCCCCACGTAGAGGCTGGGGCCAGCGGTGTCGACCACGACGGTGATGCCGTGCAGTTCGTGCTTGTCGTGGTGGAAGGTCCCCACCTCAGGCCTTTTTCGCCATGGCGCAGTGTTCGTCGAAGGCCTGCACGAGGGTGTGCGCGATGCTGGCCGGATCGCGCCCTTCGATCTCGTGGCGCGGGAGGAAGAAGACTACCTCCCCGTCCTTCAAGAGCGCCGCCGAGGGGCTGCTGGGCGGGTAGTCGGCGAACATCGCCCGGGCGCGATTCGTCGCCTCCGCGTCCTGGCCCGCGAAGACGCTCCCGATTCGGTCGGGCAGATGGTCGTTCGCCAACGCGATGCGCAGGGCGGGGCGGGCGCCGCCGGCCGCGCAGCCGCAGACGGAATTGATGAAGAGAAAGGCGGTGCCCTTCTTGCTGGCGAAGAACTTGTCCACATCGGCGGCGGTGGTGAGCTGCTTGACGCCCAGCCGCGTGACTTCCTCCTTCATGGGCCGGACCATCTCGGGATCGTAGGGCATGCGTCCTCCTTGGAAACCCCCATTCTGCCAGATTTGCCTGGCAATGCTCGGACGCGCGCAACTTTAGCCTGGCACTCGAGTTCCGTCGCCGGAGTAGGGCGGCGGTGACGCCGGTCGGGTAGGCAGGGGCGTTCCTGCCGAAGGGGCGTGGCCGAGCTCCATCGCAAGAACCTCCAGAGACGGGGCCCCCTCGCGGTAGCGCCCCCGCGACGTCGCGTCGGCCCGACCCAGCCTCGGATCGCCGCGATGCAGCATGTCGGCGCTGTGCGCCGCCGCTCCAGATGGCTCGCGCGTGCGGGGTGCTCCCCCTGAAGCGCACTGGCGTTGTCCGGCTCCACTACCGCGAGCGTGAAACCGGGGTCCCGCCCCCCCCTAGCTGCGCCACCCATGCCGCACATCTGCGACATAAGTCACTACTGCGCAAGTTGTTATGGAGGAGAGAGCGTGGACCGGCAAGTTCGGGGGCTTGCCTGTGGACGGAGGTGTGATTGACTTCGCGGGGGCGCGGGCCCCGGGGACTTGGGAACCATGGAGGAAGGTCGCGAAGCGAGGCCTGCCGCCGGCAGCGCGGGCGCCACGGCGCTGGCGCTTGTTCGTGCCCTCGAAGGCCTCAGCCGGGCGCTGCGCATCTACCCGCCGGGCCACGGCCGCGTCCTCGGCCAAGTCGAGGAGCTGGTGCGTCTCGGCGAAGCGCCCATCGCCGCGGGCGGGAAACCGCTTCTCCTCAGCGTGCACTGGACGGGAATCAAGGTCTCGGGCACGCCCCTCCTCGGTGAGGTGGAGACGACGGCGGGCTTCGCGTTCCTCCTGCGGCGGCTCCGCATCCGTTCCCTGCGCTTTGGCAAGGGCATGACCGGCGAGGAGTACCTGGCGCTCGCGGATCTCCTCGGCAGCGATCCGCACACCGTGCACGCGAGCGGAGGCCCGGAGTTCTTCCTTTCGGCGGCGCAGCACCCGCACCTGGAACTCACCGTCGCGCGTGGCGGCCCGGCCACCGACGAGGTCTTCGCCAGCATCGAACAGGCGCTCGCGGAGCCGTCGAACGAGGCCCGCCTGGATCGGATCCGCAGCCTCCTCGGGGCGCAGAGCGAGGAGGAGACCGAGGCGGAGGCGCACCGCATCGACCGACTGCTCTGGGAGGTCTTCTCGCGTCCCGAGTGGAGCGGACTGTCGAAACCCGATCTCCGGCGGGCGGTGCACGCCTTCCTGGAGCTGCTCGAAACGAGCGTGCGCAACGAATTCTCCCAGGGGACGGGCAGCGAGACCGCCACGGAGCGCGAGGCGCGCATGAAGAGCGTGCTCTCCTTTTTCGAGGGGCTCGCGCCCTCCGCGCTGATGGGGACCCCCGATCCTCAGGACGTCCTGGAGGACGACGACACGATCCCCATGAGCTACGAAGTGGGGGACGCCGTCGCGGCCGCCGCGGCGCAGCGCTGGGTGGCCCGCGCCGCCCACCGTCTCACCGTCGAAATCGAGAGCTACGGCCACCTGGAAGGCTCCCTCCTGGTCCTCTGCGAGCTGGTCTTCGCCGCGCGCAACCTCGCCGAATACGAAGCGCGCCGCGACCTTCTCTTCCAGGCATTCGACGACACGCGCTTTCCCACCGAGGTGAAGGCTCGGGTAATCCTGCGGATCGCCCTCGATATCGCCGAGACGCGGTTCGAGTCGCGCGAGAAGCTGTTCGACCAGCTCTGGGACCGGATCCGCGACGAGGAGACCCTCTCGCTCGCCCTCGCGACGCTCCTCGACCGTCCGGAAGTGGCGCGCGCCCTCGCCGGGCGCCTCGTGGCGCGCCCCGACTCGCTCCAGATCCTCGCGACCCTCCTCTGCAATCCGCTCCTGGAACCGCTCCATCCCGTAATCGCCGACTTCTTCCTCGAGACGGCCCGCGCCCGATCCGAATCCCTCTGCAACTGGGCGCGGCACTCGGGACGACTCTTCCTCCGTCCCGAGGTGTTCAACCTCCTGTTCGAGCGAGACCTCGCCCTTCTCGGTCCGGTCTGCAAGGAAATCCTGACGACGGCGCCGAAGCCCGACCGCCTCCGCCTCATCGATCGCCTCGTGCGCGAGGGGACGAGCCGTGCGCTCCGCCTCCTGGTGCTCGGCATCAGCTACGACGAAGAGCCGTGCGACCCCGACCTCGTTCGAAGGCTGGGCGAGTTCGAGCACCCCCTCGCGCTGCAGGTCCTGAAGGAGATCGTGCATCGCAGCAACACCAAGGGCGTCCGGTGGCACGAGGTGGCGAGCGCGATGAATGCGCTCCACGAGACGCGGCTCGACGAGGCCTCCGCCTTCCTCCAGGAGGTTGTGCGCAAGCGCACCGGCCCGTTCCGCTTCTACCGACACGAACTCCGCGTGCTCGCGGCGCGTGTCCTGGCGACGGGGAGCTGCGATGACCGATCCTAGACGTGCGGTCCTCGACCTGGATCGCGCGGAGCGTCTCGTCCGCGACCTGATCGGCGCGGTCTCGACGCGACGCATCTACGCCCGTACCCATGCCCGCTCGGAAGAGAGCCTCCAGAAGCTGCTCGGGTCCGTGGAGGCCTACTTCGAAGCGCACGGAGGCTCCGCGGCCATCCGCCTGACGCCCCAGCCCGGGATGCTCCTCTACAACGGGGTCCCCCTGGAGACGGGCGGCCACACCGGCCAGATCGCGGGTCTCCTCGAGGAGCGGAACTGCGGAGGCATCCTGTTCAGCGCCGCGATACGCAGGGAGGCGCTCGAGTACCTGCTCGGATGGCTCACCAGCCGCGAATTGCGCCCCCCGCCGAGCGCGTTGCCCGGCGTGCAGTTCCTTGCCAAGTCCAAGGCCAGGGAAGAAGCGCCGCCGGTCTCGCTGTTCCCGGGCCTCCTCCCGGCGGGAATCGAGAAGGCCTGCAAGCTGCACGCCACCGCGGAGAAAGCGCTCGACCAGGTGATGCGGGAGGCGCGGCTGGGACGGCAGATCGATCTGGGCGAAGTGTTGCAGGTGGCGGAGTGGACCACGGACGCCACCCTCGAGCACGGGACGCAGGTGGTGGCCCCCGCGCAGATGCGCCAGCACGACGACTACACCTTTCGACACTCCGTGAACGTCTTCTTCGTGGCGACCGCGCTCCTCCAGCCCCTCGCGCGTTCCCGCGAGGAGCTGGCGATCTACGCCCAGGCGGCGCTCCTCCACGACGTCGGCAAGTCGCGGATCCCCCACGAAATCCTCTACAAGAAGGAGCGGCTCACCGACGACGAGTTCGCGATCATGCGGCGGCACGCCGAGTACGGGGCCGAGATCCTGGCCTCGTGTCGCGGGCTGAACCCGATCGCCGCGCACGTCGCCTATTGCCACCACATGCGCGACGGGGACCACGGGTATCCGCGGTCGAGCCTCGGGCTCGCCCCCGGGCCCGTGGCCGCGATCGTGCAGGTGGCCGACATGTTCGAGGCGCTCACCTCCCACCGCCCCTACCAGCAGTCGCGCCTGACGGTGGAGGAAGCGGTGAAGACGATCCTCGAGACGCCGGGCATGGAGAGCCGCCGCCCCGCCGTCGGGCTGCTGCTCCACCGGCTTTCCTGCGCTCCCCCCGGATCCCAGGTGGTGCTGGACTCGGGGGAACGGGCCTTCGTGCTCCAGGTCAACCCTGGTGCCCCGCGCGCCCCGTTCGTGCGGGTGGTAGCGGACGCCGAAGGCGACGACCTCTCCACGCCGTACGACCTCGATCTCTCCGCGCCCGGCGCCCTGCGCAAGGTGACCAGGGTCATCTTGAAACCCGGGCAGGAACGCGCGACCGCCACGTCGACCGCATGACCCGCGCGAGGGAGCCGGGGGCCTTCGCCCGCGCCTACGCGTCGAGATCGAAGGCGACCTTGAGCCAGTGACGCAGCCCGTCGTCGAGATCGTCAGGGAACGAGACCGCGATGCGGTGCGTGATGCGATCCCCCTTCTCGAGTCCGCCGGTCGGCATGAGGCGGGACGGCAGCTTCCCCCGAGCGCCCTTCAGCGCGAGGCCTAGGTCGATGCGCGTCCGGGTGGAGGGCTTGATCTGGGCGAAAACGTGGTTGCGATAGAGCGGCAGGATCGTCTCGCACGGGCAGAGCCTTACCTCCTTGCCGAGGGCCCGACCGAGCGCAACCAGCGCATCGTGGAGCGGCCGCAAGTTCGCTTTCCCCCCGCTGTACATCGCCTCGACGTAGCGGGGCGCCGCCCGCAGGTAGGCGACCGGATCCGTCTCCTCCGCACCACGCCCCTACGCCTTCGCAACGATCAGCGAGGCGGTCGTGCCCCCGAGCGCGTGCACCCGCTTGAGCCAGTCGAGGCGCTCCGCCGTGCCCGCCGGCCCCTCCGCCGCCACGAGCCTGCTCCACTGCGCGAGCGAGCGCCCCGTCCGCTCCGGGAGATTGTCGAGGACCGCCCTGGCGTAGGCCACCGAAGGGTGGACGTCGTAGAGCCCCTTGCGCTTCGCCCCCATGCAGTCACGGCCCCTGGAGGGGCACGAAGGAGTCGTGCGGCAGGCCTGCCGGCGCCCGCCCGCGCCCGGGGGGTCGGTCGCGCAGCATCCGGCGGCGCTGCGGGAAAGAAAGCGGAGTCACTCTCGGGAACGCCCTCACGCCTGCTTGGCGTAGCTCTCGAACCGCATCTGGATCTGTGCGGGCGTCAGATCCTCCTTGTGGGTCGCGAGCGTCCAGACGTGGCCGAACGGATCGGTGAGCGTGCCGGAACGGTCGCCGTAGAACTGGTCCTTGACCGGCCGCGCCTCCTTCGCGCCCGCCGCGATCGCCTTCCGGAACCGCGCGTCCACGTCGGTGACGTAGAGCAGCAGGCTGACCGGCGTGCCGCCGAGCGACAGCGGGCCCACGCAGCCCATCGCGGGATGCTCGTCGGCGAGCATCACCACGGAGTCGCCGATCTTGATCTCGGCGTGGCCCAGCGAGCCTCCGGGCGCGGGTAGGCGGAACAACTCTTCGGCGCCGAACGCCTTCTTGTAGAACTCGATCGCCTGCGCGCCGCCCTTCACGACGAGGTAGGGCGTCAGGGTGTGGTAACCGTCGGGGATGGGCTTGACGGGCATGCGGGCATTCTACGCCGGTCCCAGATCCCCCGCGAGGGGGATGGCGCAGGGGGGCCGCGGCCCCGGCGCGCGGGTCGATTGCAACCTTGCGCCGAAGCGGGAGCAGGGCGCATTCGAGCGGCTCCGCATGGATCGAGGCGACCCTCAACACGCATCACGCCCAGCGAGGCGCGGCGAGCAGTGGTATCCGGGCTGCCTCCTGCGGCCGCCCCGCCCCTGCATCGAGGGAGCCGCTCGCCCTCGACCCTCGTCGCGGCAGCGACGCGGGCGACGAGGAAGGGGGGTGGGGGATCGATCGCACGCCCGCGCGACGCCCTCCGGCGGCGCCTCCGCGATTCCCCGAGCGGGCCCGCACCGGGAGAGTCAAGGCCCCCCGCGCGCTACAATTCGCGCCGTGGCGAGGTGATCGCATGACCGGTCTCGAGACGAATCCCGCCGGGCCGGCCGGCATGCTCGGGCAGGCCACGAGCTGCCTGCGCAGCGGCGCACGGGCCTGGATCCAGCGGCGCTACGGCATCGGTGACCTTCACGCGCGCCAGAAGTGGAACGTCGTCTGGCGCGAGTTGGCCGCCCTGCCGCACGGGGAGCTGCAGGTGATCGACGCCGGCTGCGGAGCAGGGGTCTGGTCGTTCGAGCTCGCTGCGCGACGCCCGCGATGGCGCATCCTCGGGATCGACCACGACGCCAAGAAGATCGGCGAGGCGGATGCGTCCCGCTCCCGCATGGGAACGCCCAACGCCTCGTTTGCCGTGGCTGACTTCCTCTCTTTCGCGCCCTTAAGCCCCGTGGACCTGGTGCTGTCGGTCGCCTCGGCGCACTACCTGGCCCAGGAGGGGCGCGGGCCGGAGCTGCTGGCGAACTTCGCATCCTGGCTGCGGCCGGGCGGCCGTCTGGTCCTCTACGGGCCGCGCCATCGGCCGGAATCCCCGGTGGTGGGTTGGCTTCCCAAGCTCTCCGGCGAATGGGGATTCACACGGCAGCAGCTCAGCGAATGGGCGGCGGCGGCGGGCCTCTCGGCCGACTCCATCCAGCCCGCGGTCGGACCCCTGGGCACGCTCGCCAAGCAGATCGCAATCCTGGCCGGCGTTTCGACGCCCCTGCGTGCCGCCTGCTACCCCTTCACGCTCGGCCTCGACTGGCTTGACCGGAAAGCAGCGCCTCGACCGGGCCGCGCCTCGTCCGCTTGGTGCTTGGCCGCCACGCGGGTTCCTCCGGAGGCGCCGCCGCGGGGCTGCCCGACGCACTGACGGAAGCCGGGCCCGCGCCGCGCGGCGTGACGGCGACCGCGCCGACCGGCACGACCGGACTGAGCAGCATCGGGAGATTCTCGGATGCCACGACCGTTGCATCTCCGGTCGAACCGGCGCTCGCTCCATCTGGGCATGCATCGATGGCGCGTTCCAGCCGATTCCCCCCCGTGCTACCCTCCCGGGGCCATGCCCGAGGCCAGCAGGACGCCCTTCGAGCCGGTCCCGCCGCACGTCTCCTTCCCCTCCATGGAGAAGGAACTGCTCGGGTTCTGGGAGAAGGAGCGGATCTTCGCCCGCACCGTCGAACGCGACGGGCCGCGATTCACCTTCTACGAGGGCCCCCCCACGGCCAACGGCCTCCCCCACCACGGCAGCGTGCTGACCCGCGTCGTCAAGGACGTCTTCTTGCGCTACAAGACGATGCGCGGCTTCCGCGTGCCGCGCCGCGGCGGCTGGGACACCCACGGACTCCCCGTGGAGGTGGAGGTCGAGAAAGAGCTGGGCATCCACGGAAAGCACGAGATCGAGAGGTACGGCGTCGAGGCCTTCACGCGCCGCTGCATCGACTCGGTCTTCCGCTACATCGGCGAGTGGAGCCGCATGAGCGAGCGCGTCGCCCTCTGGATGGACTTCAAGAGCGCCTACGTCACCTTCCACCGCTCCTACGTGGAGAGCGTCTGGTGGGCGCTGAGCGAGCTCTTCCGCAAGGGCCTCCTCTACCAGGACTACAAGGTGGTCTGGTGGTGGCCGCAGGGCGGCACGGCGCTCAGCGCCGGCGAGGTGGGCCAGGGGTACCGCGAGGTGGACGATCCGTCGGTGGTGGTACGCTTCCCGGTGAAGGGCCGCGACAAGACGGCGCTGCTCGCCTGGACCACCACGCCCTGGACGCTGCCGAGCAATGCGGCGCTGGCGGTGAAGGCGTCCGTGGACTACGTGGAGGCGCGCGACGAGGAGGGGTGGACCAGCATTCTCGCCCAGGCGAGGCTGAAGGAGGTCTTCGGCAAGCGCGCCTACACCGTGGTCAAGGAGATGAAGGGGGAGGCGCTGGAGGGCGTGGCCTACGAGCCGGTCCTCCCGTTCCGCAGCCCCGGCGCGGGGAAGGCCTACGAGGTGGTCTGCGACGACTTCGTCACTCTCGACACCGGCACCGGGATCGTGCACGTGGCCCCCGGCTTCGGCGAGGAGGATTTCCGTGTTGCGCGGGAGAAGGGGATCGGCTTCCTGCAGGTGCTGGAGCCCGACGGCACGTTCCCGGCGGATGGGGGCTTCGTGGCGGGGCGCAACTTCAAGGAGGCGGACCGCGAGCTGGCCCGCGATCTCAAGCGGCGCGGCCTCCTCTTCAGCGAGGCTACCTGCCGCCACGAGTACCCCTTTTGCTGGCGCGCCGACAAGGACCCCCTGGTGCAGTACGCGCGGCGCTCCTGGTTCATCCGAACCACCAAAGAGATCGGCCTCGTGCGGAAGAACAACGGGAGGATCCGCTGGCAGCCGGAGCACATCGGCGAGGGCCGGTTCGGCGACTTCTTGCGCAACAACGTGGACTGGGCGCTGAGCCGCGAGCGTTGGTGGGGCACGCCGCTCCCGATCTGGGTCAACGACGAGACGGGCGCCATGGAGGCGGTCGCTTCCGTGGACGAGATCCTTGCGCGCAATCCGCAGGCGTTTCGCGCCTTCGAGGAGGCGCGCCGCGCCGACCCCTCGCTGAGCGAGCACCTCCAGGTGCACAAGCCCTGGATCGACGAGGTGACCTGGAAGCGTCCCGGGCAGCCCGGAGTCTGGCGCCGCGTCCCCGAGGTGATCGACTGCTGGTTCGACTCCGGCTGCATGCCGTTCGCCCAGTGGGGCTACCCCCACGCCAACCGCGAGGCGTTCGAGGAGTCGTTCCCCGCCGACTTCATCACCGAGGCGGTGGATCAGACCCGCGGCTGGTTCCACGCGCTCCTCCAGATCAGCACGCTCCTCTTCCCCGACCGGGAGATGCCGCACCCCTTCAAGAGCTGCGTGGTGTTGGGCCACATCACCGACAAGGAGGGGCTCAAGCTCTCCAAGTCGCGCAAGAACTACGAGCCGCCCATGGCCACCATCGAGGAGCATGGAGCGGATGCGGTGCGCTGGGCGCTCTTGGCCAACAATGTCCCCGGCCTCAACACGCGCTTCCATGCCGGCATCGTCAAGGACGCCACCCGGGATCTGCTCTTGAAGACCTGGAACGTCTACTCCTTCTTCGTCACCTACGCCAACGTCGACCGGTTCGACCCTTCCGCCCCCCGCCCCCCCCTCGCGCATCGCCCCGCCCTGGACCGTTGGATCCTCGCCGAGCTGGACGACTCGGTGCGCGGCGCGACGGCCGCGTTCGAGGAGCTCAACAGCTACGCCGCCGCCCGCAAGATCCAGGACTTCGTCGAAGCGCTCTCCAACTGGTACGTGCGGCGCAGCCGCGCGCGCTTCTGGGCGGAGGGGCAGGGCGACGCCAAGCGCGCCGCCTTCGCCACGCTCCACGAAGCGCTCCTCGATCTCGCGCGGCTCCTCGCGCCGTTCACCCCGTTCCTCGCCGAGGCGATCCACAAGAACCTCGGCCGCGGCGGGACGAGCCCGGTCTCGGTGCATCTCGACGCCTTTCCGGCGCCGCGCGACGAAAGGCGGGACGAGCCGCTGCGGCGCGCGATGGCGCTGCTGCGGCACCTGGTGGCGCTGGGACAGCGCGTGCGCGCCGAGCACAACCTCAAGGTGCGCCAACCGCTCCCCAAGGCGGTGGTGGTACTCTGCGCCGGCGAAGAGGGTGGCGATCTCGCGCCGGTGCGCGAGGAGCTCAACGTGGAGGAGATCGAGGTGACCGACCGCCCGCAGGTCTACGTCGAGTTCACCGTGCTCCCCAACTTCCGCGCGCTGGGGCCGAAGCTGGGGCCTCGCCTGCCGGCGCTCAAGGCGGCGCTGGGCAGGGCGGACGGCGGGGCGCTCTACGCCGAACTCGAGCGGACCGACGCCCTCGTGGTGACGCTGCCCGACGGCGCCGTAACGCTCGGCCGCGACGAAGTGGAGGTGCGGCTCAAGGCGCGCGAGGGCTACGCGGCCGCGGGCGAGCGCGGGCGGGTGGTCGTGCTCGACACGAGGCTCACCGATTCGCTGCGCCGCAAGGGGCTCGCGCGCGAGGTGATCAACCGCATCCAGCAGGCCCGCAAGGCGATGGATCTGCCCTACGAGGCGCGCATCAAGGTGACCTGGCGCGCCCAGGGCGAGTTGGCGGAAGCGCTCAAGGAGCACGCGGCCTACATCGCGGGGGAGACGCTCACCGTTTCGCTGGAGCCGGGCGAGTTGCGCGGCGACCGGCACGACAGCGACGTGGAGGGGAGTGAGCTCTCCTTTGGAATCCTCCGCTGAACCGGCGCGCCGCCCGCTCCCGATCCTACCGATCCTCCTCTTCGCCCTGATCGCGGGTGGGGTCACGCTCTTCTTCCTGCTGCGCGGGAAGGGGGAGCCGCTCACGCTCCCCGCCCTCGAGGCGGCGCGCGCGCTCTGGGCCGAGCAGGGTCCGCGCGACTACGACCTCACGGTGCGCGTGAGCGGCGCGATGAGCGGCGACCATGCCATCGCGGTGCGCGAGGGCAGGGTGGTCTCGATGAGGACCGGAGACGTGGAGGCGGCGCGGACCGCCTGGGCCTACTGGACCGTGCCGGGCATGCTCGATTTCCTGGCCGAAGAGCTCTCCCGCGCCGAGATAGGGAGGAAAGGGGGCGGGGAGACCCTGCTGCGCGCCTCCTTCGATGCCGCCTACGGCTACCCGCGCACGTTCCTGCGCCACCATGTCGGGGATCGCCAGAGCATCGCCTGGGAGGTGACCTCTTTCGACCCGCGGTAGCATGGCGGCATGGCCGCCACGCCGCGCATCCTCGCCTTCGCGGGCAGCACCCGCGCCGGATCGTTCAACAGGTTGCTTTTGGGCAACGCCGCGCGCGGGGCGCGCGACGCCGGCGCCGAAGTGACCGAGATCGACCTGCGGGACTACCCGCTGCCGCTCTTCGACCAGGACCTCGAGGCGGAGGAGGGCGCCCCGGACGCGGCGAAGCGCCTGAAGGCGCTCTTTCTCTCCCACGGGGGGCTCCTGATCGCGTCGCCGGAATACAACAGTTCGATCACAGGAGTCCTCAAGAACGCCCTCGACTGGGTGTCGCGTCCCGCGCCCGGGGAAGCTTCCCTCGCCTGCTTCCGCGGCAAGGCGGCGGCGATCCTGAGCGCCTCGCCGGGGACTCTCGGGGGACTTCGGGGGCTCGCGACCCTGCGCTCGATCCTCGGCAACATCGGCGTTCTCCTGCTTCCGGACCAAGTGGCGGTTCCCCAGGCCCAGGAGGCGTTCTTGCCCGATGGGAGGCTCAAGGACGAGAAGCGGCGGGCCGCCGTCGAGGGGCTGGGCGGCGCCCTGGCGCGTCTCACCTCGCGGCTGGCGTCTTGAGATTTGAGCTGGGAAGGGGGGCGGGGCGGCGTTAGCATCGGGGGTGCCTCTCCCCTGGCTCGGAGGCAGCGTCATGGGTGCGGTTCGATGCCTGCTCCTCCTCGCAGCGCTCGTCCCGGCGTGCGGCGGCCCGTCGTCGCCCCTCGCGCTCCCCCCGCCTCCCGACCCCGAGCTCGAGCTCACACCCCAAGGGGACGCATGGAGCGCCAAGCCGGTCCGGGACGGCCTCGCCTCGGTCTCGAATGACGGAACGCAGTACACGGGGGAGATCCACCGCTACCGCCTCCTCGTCCCCGCGGCGGGTCGCCTGCAGGTGGCGCTCACCTGGGATCACGCGGCCGACTTCGACCTGGTCCTCGCCGCGGACGAGAAGGGGCTCCTGCGTCTCGCCGAGGGGGTGCTCACCGAGAACGAACCGGAGTATGTGGGGCTTTCCGTCGCCGCCGGGCAGACGATCTTCGTCATCGTGGCGGGCTGGACCGGAGCGCCGGGGCCCTACACGCTGGAGACGCTGCTCCTCCCCGCGGCGAGCCCCGTCTTCGCCCCGGTGGCGGCACCCGACTTCGCCGCCCCGCATCCTCGCAATCGAGCGCTGCGGTTCGCCTTCAACGCCTCCCTCGACCCGACCCAGGACATCGCGAACCGCGTCACCCTGGTGGCCACCGGCCACCTGGCGCGAGGCGTCTGGTGCGTGGACGGACCGGCCCTCGTCTACTATCCGGCCCTTCCCCAGGCCCCCGAGCCGTTCGACGAGGGCGGCATGAAGCCGGGCCTCGAATACACGCTCCAGCTCCGCCGCGCGGGGCGCGGGCTGCGTTCCGTGGGAGGGGAGTACCTCGAGGAGGTCTGGACGCGAAAGTTCGTCGTGGGCCCCTACGAAGACGAGGACCCTGCGAGCCCGCCGCGGGTGACGGACATCGACAAGAACCCCGAGGTGCCCTGGAGCGGCAACACCATCATCGTCACCATCCTCGGGGCGCTCGATCCCACGAGCGTCAGCGCCCAGCTCACGCTCCTGCCCCCCGGCGCCCCCGAGCTCCCCATCGCGACGCGGGTGCGCCTGGATCAGGAGCAGACTTGCGAGAGCCACCTCGCGCGCCTGCATATCGACCCGGGCGTCCCGCTCCCTACGGGCGTGAGGGTCCGCCTGAACGTGCCCGGCACCCTGCGCGGCATCACCGGCGACCCCGCGATTTCCAACCGCCTCGCCGGCCTCCCCCCCGCCCCCCCGGGATCGGGATACGAAGTCACCCTCCTCCGGTAGGCCCGCCTCCGGCGCGGGGTGGCGCAGGAAACCGGCGCGCCCGCCCGCGTCGCGACGTCGCCCCCGAGGCGGCGCGCTGCGCGGGTGGACTTCTTCCCGGCGTGAGCTAGCTTTCACCAAGCGCTGCCGACGGGCGAAGCGCCCTACCACGATCCGCAGCCATGATTTTTCTCAAGAGACGACCCGAGCGCGCCCATCCCACTTGCGATTTGCTCAGCCACATGGCGGCCGGCCGCATGGATGAGGCGGCCCTCGCCTGGAAACGCTGGAGCGCTCCGCCGGTTCCGCCGCCCCACGCACTCTTGAGGCTGGGTCGCTGGCTCCTCGAGCAGGGCCGGCCGAAGGAGGCCGCCGGTCCGCTGAACCAGTTCGTCGAGCTCTATCCCAACAACCTCGATCGTGCCGAGGCCGAGCGCATGTCGCAACGCTCCCACCGGAGTCCCCGGACGCGCAAGACCTTGAACCAGCCAACGTCGGGATCGTGAGTTGCCGCCGGAACCCGCGGCCACCGCCCCTCCGAATCTGCCGCGCACTCTCGCTCGCAGCCAGGCTGCGAGCCACAGGAAGACCGCGCCGAGCCGCTGCGCATCGCGCCGGGTACGGTACTCGCCGCCGCGCCGGGATTCGAGAGGAGCCCGAGCGAGAAACCTGCCCGGCGGGGTTACCTTGGGCGCGTGAGGGATCTCTTTCTGCGCGCGCTTCGCCAAGAGCCGGTGGAGCGGCTGCCGGTCTGGATCATGCGCCAGGCGGGCCGCTACCTGCCGGAGTACCGCGCGATCCGCGAGAAGGTCGATTTCCTCACGCTCTGCCGCACCCCCGCCCTGGCCGCCGAGGTGACGCTCCAGCCGGTCGCGCGGCTCGGCGTCGACGCCGCGATCCTCTTCAGCGACATCATGGTGCCGCTCCTCCCGGCGGTCCCCGGAATGCGCTTCGACCCGGGTCCGAAGCTGCCCCACCCGGTCACCGATCCCGACGCGATCCTGCCGTTCGATCCGCTCGTGGAAGTCGGGTTCGTCGCGGAGGCGATCCGGCTGGTGCGGCGCACGCTGACCGTTCCGCTCATCGGCTTCGGCGGCGCGCCCGCGACGCTTGCTACCTACCTGGTCGAAGGCGGCGCGAAGCGCTCCTTCGACGCGTTCCGAACGCTCCTCAACGCCGATCCGGGGCGCGCCCGCGCGCTCCTCGAGCGGCTCGAGGAGATCACGCTGCGCTACCTCCTCATGCAGGTGGAGGCCGGGGCGCAGGCGGTGCAGCTCTTCGATTCGTGGGGCGGGGAGCTGTCGGATGCCGACTTCGCCTCCTTCGCGGCGCCCGGGCTCCGGCGCCTCTGCGCCCGGCTGCGCGACACCGGCGTCCCGGTCATCTACTTCGCGCGCGGGATGCCGCGGGAGGTGGGCGCCACCGCCCGCGGCGTCGACTGGACCGTGGATCTCGCCGCGGCGCGGGCGCGCGGCCCCGTCCAGGGCAACCTCGACCCCGCGGTGCTCTTCGGGGAGCCGGCGACGGTGGCGGAGCGGACGCGGGCGATGGCGCAACCCCTGGCGCGCACCGGCTACGTCGTGAACCTGGGTCACGGGATCCTCCCCAAGACCCCCGTGGAGAGCGCCGTCGCCTTCGTGAAAGCGGCGCAGTCGATCCGATGCAGCCCATAACCGCGGAGTTGCTGCGCCGCTACGACCGCGCCGGACCGCGCTATACCTCCTACCCCACGGCGGTTGAGTTCCATGCGGGGGTGGACCGCCACGCCTACGCCGAGCGCCTCGCCGCGGCCGCGGCGACGGAGGCCGAACCGCTCAGCTTCTATCTGCACCTGCCGTTTTGCGAGGAGCGCTGCCTCTTTTGCGGTTGCAACGTGGTGATCACGAAGAAGCGCGAGATCGCCGGGCGCTATCTGCGTCTCCTGCACAGGGAGATCCGCGACGTCGCCGGGCGCCTCCAGGGGCGCCGGCGGCTGCGCCAGTACCACTGGGGCGGCGGCACCCCCACCTACCTCGGCGTAAACGAGATGCGCGAGCTCCAGGGCGTGGTCACCTCCGAGTTCGACATCGAACCCGGCGCCGAGGTCGCCATCGAGATCGACCCGCGCGTCACCAGCGCGGAGCAGATGCAGGCGCTGAAAGAGCTGGGCTTCAACCGGGTTTCCATGGGCGTGCAGGACTTCACCCGGGAGGTGCAGGAAGCGGTGCAGCGCGTCCAGTCCTTCGAGCAGACGCGCGACCTCGTCGCCCTCGCCCGATCCCTGGGCTTTTCGTCCATCAACCTCGATCTGATCTACGGCCTGCCGCTCCAGACGCCGGAGACCTTCGCCCGCACGTTGGAACAGGTCCTTCTCATCCGCCCCGACCGCGTGGCGGTCTACAGCTTCGCCCATGTCCCCTGGCTGAAGGGGCAGCAGCGGCGCATCGAGACGGATCAGCTCCCCGCCCCCGAAATCAAGCTCGAGCTCTTCGCACGCGCCGTCGAGGCATTCCGCGGCGCCGGCTACGTGGGCGTCGGCATGGACCATTTCGCGCTGCCCGAGGACGAGATGGGGCGCGCGGTGGCGGACGGCACGCTCTGGCGCAACTTCATGGGCTACACCGTCAAGCACGCCCCCGACATGGTCGCCTGCGGCGAGAGCGGGATCGGCGACGTCGCGGGCGCCTACGTCCAGAACCACAAGGTCCTTCACGAGTACGAACGCGCCGTGGAGGCGGGGGTTCTGCCCATCGAGCGCGGCTACGTGCTCAGCGAGGACGACCGGCTGCGCCGCCACGTGATCACATCGCTCATGTGCACCTTCACCCTCGATCTCCGCGATGTCGAGCGGCGATTCGGGATCGAGTTCGGCGCGACCTTCGCCCGGGAACGGGAGGAGTTCGCGCGCCTCGAGGAGGACGGCTTCCTCCGTGTCGGCGAGGATCGCATCGACGTGGTCGGCCTCGGCCGCCTCTTCGTGCGCAACGTCTGCATGGTCTTCGACGCCTATCTCCGGCGGCCGCCCGGCGACGCGCCGCGGTTCTCGCGCACGGTATGAAGGTCGCGATCCTCGGGGGCGGCATCTCCGGCCTCGCCGCGGCCTTCCACCTGGGCGGCGTGGCCGAGGCCACGGTCTTCGAGTCGGGCGCGCAACCCGGCGGCAACATCCGCACGGAGGAGTTCCTCGGCTGCCGGGTGGAATGGGGGCCCAACGGCTTCCTGGACAACGAGCCGGCTACCCTCGACCTGGTCCGCCGCCTCGGGCTAGAGAACCGACTGGTGGGTTCCCGCACCGAGGCCTCGCGGCGGTTCGTCTGGCGCGCCGGGAAGCTCCGCCTGCTTCCCGCCACTCCGCGGGAGTTCCTGCGGAGCGACTGCTTGAGCCTGTTCGGGCGCATCCGCGTGGCGCTGGAGCGCTTCTGCCGCCCCGCCCCCGGGACCGACGAATCGGTTGCGGAGTTCGCGAAACGGCATCTCGGCAAGGAGGCAGCCGCCGTCCTCGTGGACGCCTTCGTGACCGGGATCTTCGCCGGCGACCCGGCGCGGCTCTCCCTGGAGAGCGCGTTTCCCAGGCTGCGCGCGCTCGAGCGAACCCACGGCTCCCTCCTCAAGGGATCGAAGGGCCGCGGGTTCGGGCCGCCCGGTCGGCTCACCAGCTTCGATGGCGGGATGGAGGTCCTGGTCTCGGCGCTCGCGGAGCGCGTCGACGTGCGGCTCGGGGCGGCGGCGGAGGAGGTGGAGTTGGGCGAGTACGGCCGCGTGCTCTGCACGCTGCCGGCGCCCAAGGCCGCGCCGCTCTTCGGCGGCGAGTTGGGGGAGCTGCTCGGACGGATTCCCACGTCGCCGGTCGCGGTCGTCGCCCTGGTCCTGAGGGAGCCGGCGCCGGCGCCGGACGCCTTCGGCTTCCTGGCGCCGAGGGGCCAAGGGCTCCGCATCCTCGGCACGCTCTACGACTCCTCCATCTTCCCCGGTCGGGCCCCCGCGGGCCTCCGCCTCTTCCGCGCCCTGGTCGGGGGGCGGCGCGATCCCGATGCGGTCGGCGCAAGCGACACCGAACTCCTCGAGATCGTCGCCCGCGACCTGCGCAAGGCCTGGGGCTCGTTTCCCGAGCCTCTGGGGGTGCGCGTCGTGCGCCACCCCGTGGGCATCCCGCAGTACGAGGTGGGCCACGCCGACCTCCTGGCGAGGATCGACCGCGCGCGCCCCCCCTGGCTGCGACTCGCGGGTTCGAGCTACCGCGGCGTGGCCCTCAACGCCTGCATCAAGGAGGCGCTAGACTGGACGCCGTGAGGCCGTTCCTTCTCGCCCTGTGGGTGGCCGCCTTCGCCGGCGCGGCGGCCTCTGAGGAGGACGGCCTCTATGCGCCGCCCGCGGAGGAGGACTTTGGGAGCACCGCGGCACCCGGCGCCCGGGAGCGGTTTGCGGAGTCGCTGGGGATCCTGGCCGCGCGCATCGCCAAGGACCCTGCCGACGCGGCAGCCTACGAGGAGACCACGCCCCTGGCGCGCCGCCTCGGGCGCGAGGCGGCCCTGGCCGATCGGCTCCGCCGGACCTGCGTGCGCGTCGATCTCCCGGCGGCGCGTCTATTCCCGCTCCGGCGCGCGCTGGGCCACCTGCTCGTGGAGTGGGCCCGCGGCGCGCCGGGGGAGTTCGGCGGCGTCTTCTTTTTCGGCATGGGCGACGAGGTCGACACGGAAGCGCTCCGCGAGGAGGCGAAGGGGCACCTGATCCCCGTGCTCGCGGCGGACCCGACGGATGCTCGAAGCCTCCTCGACCTCGCCGAGGTGCTCGAAGCGCAGGACCAGAAGGCGAACGCCCGGGAGGTGGCCGATCTCCGGCGCCGAGCCGGCGGAGGCGCCTCCACGCCCGAGCCGCCCGGCGTGCCCCCGCTCGAAGGGACCGATCTGGCGGCGGCGACCGGCGCGCTCCTGGTGCAGGCGCAGCTACTGGAAACCCAGGACAAGCCCGATTTCGAGGCGGCGCTCGCGCTCCGCCGCCGGGCGCTGGTCCTGGACTTCTGCCAGCTGACCGTCCCCTTCGAGTTCGAGGATCGACTCTACGAGCCGGTCTCGCTCCTGGCCGACTACGGCACGGTGCGTCGCAGTCTCACGCGGGCCTACCGCACGACCGCGGGGCTCCCCGGCACCGTCGACCCCCTCCACTATCCCCCCTCGCAGGAGCGCCGCGTCGAACTCCTCGAACAGCTCGCGCGGGAAGGATCGGCGGGCTCCTGCGCGGCGCTGCTCGGCGTGATCCGACGCGCCGATTCCCCGGGGGGGCTCCCCGTAGCCGCCGTCGACGCGCTCGTGCGCGCGCGCCCCGCCCCCCTCTTCGCGCATCTGCCCGCGCTGATGCTGCACGCGTTAGGCACGGGCGGATACACGCCGCACGCCCGGAGGCAGTTGGCGCGCCTCGCCGCCCTTCTGAAGTCGAAAGAGACGGCACCCGCGCTCCGCAGCGCAGTGCCCCAGGACCGGGACCTCATCTGCCCGCTCGATGCCGCGCTGGCCCTCGCGGAGACGGGCGGGGCGGAGGACGCCACCCTCCTCCTCCAGATCGCGTCCGATGCGACGCGGGATGTCTACTTCCGTCGCCGCGCGGTGGACGCCCTGGGGAGGCTCACCCCGCAAAATCTGCTCGACCTCCCGGAGGATCCGCTTCTCGACGTCGCGCACGTCGCGGCGCGCTGCCGCATCGACCGCAACGACGAGGCGGCGCGGGCACGCCTCCTGCGGGCGCTCGCGCGGGAACACGACGCCGACGACGCGGCTGCCTACTGCGCCGACCTAGGCCTCGTGGAGGCGCTGCCCGTGATCGAGCAGATCCTCGTCGCGCGCACCGACTACGCCATCGACGCCCTCCGCGCGGCGCAGGCCCGCTTGCGAGCCCTCGGGCGCTGACGCCGCTCCCGGGAAGGCCCGGCGCGACCTCCTCGGGGCGTGCGGCAGGGTCCCCCGGGGAAGCGCACGCCGCTTCCGACGCGGCCTGCGGACCGGGCTGGGAGTTCCCCTTCCGGATCGGACTCCCGTCCCGCCGCCAACGCCTTCCCTCCTACCGCACCTCCTCGTAGCGGAAGAACTCCCGGAAGGTGGAGCAGCAGCCCACGTCCCCCTCGGCGCGGAAGCCGTCGGAGAGCCAATCGAGATCGAGGTCGAACGGCGCGTAGACGCCGGGGTCGTCGATGATCCCCGAGCCGTCGCCGAACGAGGGGTCGAGGCCGTCGGCGGGGCGGCCCGGCGCCCGGAACTCGGTGCGCAGCAGCGCGAAGGTGGCGCCGAGCAGGCAGTCGCCGTCCACCAGATAGACGACTTCATACTCGCCGGGCGCGGTGCGCGTCGCATCCAGGCTCACCGTGAGATCCACCTGGGTGATCCGTCCCCCGCGCGTCTCACCGACGTAGCGCAGCGTGAACAAGATCTGCAGCCGGGCGGCGGCGGTGCCGGTGATGCGGAAGGATTCGGGTTCGGGATGGGCGACGCCGTCCTCCAGGACGCGCCGCGTGGCGCGGCCGTCTCCGAACCCGAGGCCTGGGCGCACCGCCGGCGGCAGGGTGTAGGCGGCTGTGAACCCGTTGCCGGAATCCGCGGGATCGATCAGGTCGGCGGGGGCCACGGGGTCGCCGAGGTAGGCGTTTTCCGCGCTCTGGAACGCGATGCGCAGGAGGTCGACCACATCCTCCCGGAGGTAGGAGATCTCGAAGCGGAAGAGGTTGCTGCTGCCCTCGTGGCAGCCGGACGCCCCCACCGCCCCCAGGACGCAGATTGCGACGATGCCCCGCGAGAACATGGTGTCTCCTTGCGAGGACTGCCGTGGGCTGGGCGCGCCCGCGCGCCGGCCACCCGGCCGCCCCGCACCCCTCCCTCGCATCTCCCATGCCGGGCGCGAAAACGCACGGGGGCGGCACCTGGGCCGCCCCCGAGAATCTCGGACGCTTAGCGCTACTTGTCCATCTCCCCACCGCCACAGCCCTCTTTGGCGCCGCACCCTTCCTTCTCGGTGGTCGTGAAGAACGGTTCCGGCCCTCCCACGATCGTGATCTTGGCGGGTCCCTCGATCGTGAGGTCCATCCCCATCGTGTTGAGTTCCATCTTCATCTGCATGGTCATGTCGGTGACGCGCACGTATCCGTCCAGCCCGTGCCAGCTGACCCCCTCACCCTTCGCGCGGATCGTGCCCTTCGCGTTGCCCGCGCCGCCAGCCATCTGCAGGTTGTCGCCGGTGACCGTGAAGGAGACGATGGACTTGATGCGCGCGCAGCGGGCGCCGTTCTTCTCCTCGATCGCTTCGAGGGTCTGGTAGGCCTTGCCCTCCAGCTTGCCGCCCTTGATGGCGGCCATGCTCTTGGCCAGTGCCTCCACGGGAATCTCCCACGCCTCGCCCACCTTGACCGGATCCGGCGGCAGGTAGCCGAAGAGGGAGGCGATCTGCCCCTCCATCTGGTCCGCCAGCTGTCCCATGCCCTCGGCCTTGAGCGTGCCCGGGATCACCTCGCCGCGGGCGTCCATCCGCGCGAAGAGCTTGGGATTGTTCAGCATTCCCGCCACCATCGCGAGCATGTCCATTCCATTCGCGCTGAGCTTGTTGAACTTGAGCGGCATCTCGACGTCCGCTTCGCCCTTCTCGTTCTTGCGCAGGACACGCACCCACATCGTGAGGCCCATCACCATGGAGTTGGGGCCCATGTTCGTCTTCAGGTCCTGGACGATGGTGGCGTCGAGCTTGTGGGCCATGCCCGGCTCGAGCGCGATGCTGAGCGCGAAGGCCTCGCCCTGGGGGTTGGACGCGGGCTTCTCCACGCTCCAGGCATCCGCGGCCGGGGTGGCGGGTTCGTCTTCCGGAGGCGCGGCGCGCGCGAACACGCCGAACAGGCAGAGGAGGGTGAGGATGCGCATGAAGTCTCCTTTGGGATCGAGGGGCGGGGACCGCATTCAAGGGTAGGCGCGTTTGGCGCGACTGGCAAGCGGGGGAGGCTGGAGGGAGCCCTCGGAGCCCAGGCTCGTTCGTGGCCGACTCCCGCGCTTGGCTCGCGCGAGGCGCTCCTGCGCCCCGTCCGCGCCCTGATGCGCCGCGGTGGCGGCGATCCCGAGAAAAGAGCCGGCGGGGCATCCAGAAGACGCCCCGCCGGCTGGGAAACTCGGGAAACACTCGTTCGCGGTGGCGCGGGTCACATGTCCATGCCGCCCATGCCACCCATGCCGCCCATGCCGCCCATGCCCCCCATCCCGCCGGGCATCGCGGCCTTCTCCTTCTTCTCGGGGATCTCGGCCACCATCGCCTCCGTCGTGAGGAGGAGCGAGGCGACCGAGGCTGCGTTCTCGAGGGCCGAGCGAACGACCTTGGTCGGGTCGATCACGCCGGCCTTGACCAGGTCCTCGTACTGACCCGTCAGCGCGTTGTAGCCGAAGCCGCCCTTGCCTTCGCGGATCTTCTGGACGACGACGCTGCCGTCGACGCCTGCGTTGCTCGCGATGGTACGGGCGGGGAACTCGAGCGCGCGACGAACGATGCCGACGCCGATCAGGGCGTCCTCATCGGCGAGTTGGAGCTTCTCCAGGGACGGGATGGCGCGCAGCAGCGCGACGCCGCCTCCCGGCAGCACTCCCTCCTCGACGGCCGCGCGCGTGGCGTGGAGCGCGTCCTCGACGCGCGCCTTCTTCTCCTTCATTTCGACCTCGGTGGCCGCGCCGACATTGATCTGCGCGACGCCGCCCGAGAGCTTCGCGAGGCGCTCTTGGAGCTTCTCGCGGTCGTAGTCGGAGGTGGTGTCCTCGATTTCGCGTCGGATCTGGGCGATGCGACCGCGGATGTCGGCGGTCTTGCCCGATCCCTCGATGACGGTGGTGTCGTCCTTGTCGACGATCACCTTCTTCGCCTGGCCGAGGTCGGCCAGGGTGATGCTCTTCATCTCGATGCCCAGGTCCTCCAGGATCGCCTTCGCCCCGGTGAGCACCGCGATGTCCTGGAGCATGGCCTTGCGGCGGTCGCCGAATCCCGGCGCCTTGACCGCGCAGCACTGGAGGATGCCGCGGAGGCGGTTGACGACCAGGGTCGCCAGCGCCTCTCCCTCGACGTCTTCCGCGATGATCAGGAGAGGCTTGCCGGCCTTCGCCACCTGCTCGAGGAGCGGGAGAAGATCGCGCACGGACGAGATCTTCTTCTCGTGCACGAGGACGTAGGGGTTGTCCAGCACGCACTCCATCGTCTCGACCTTGGTCACGAAGTGCGGGCTCTGATAGCCCTTGTCGAACTGCATCCCCTCGACCCACTCCACCTCGGTCTTGAGGGTCTTGCCCTCTTCGACGGTGATCACGCCGTCCTTGCCGACGCGCTCCATCGCCTCGGCGATCATGGCCCCGATCTCGGGGTCGTTGTTGGCCGCGATCGAGCCCACCTGGGCGATCTCGCGCGACTCGCTGATCTTGCGGCTCTGGTCCGCGACGCTCTTCACGACGGCGTCCACCGCCGCCTGGATGCCGTTCTTGATCGAGATGGGGTTGGCGCCGGCCGCCACGCTGCGGAGCCCTTCCTCGAAGATCGCCTCGGCGAGCACCGTGGCCGTGGTGGTGCCGTCGCCAGCGACGTCGGAGGTCTTGGACGCGACCTCCTTCACCATCTGGGCCCCCATGTTCTCGTAGGCATCCTCGAGCTCGATCTCCTTGGCGACGGTGACCCCGTCCTTGGTGACCGTGGGGCTCCCGAACGACTTGGCGATCACGACGTTGCGGCCGCGGGGCCCCAGGGTCACCTTCACGGCGCGGGCGAGCTTGCGCACGCCGAGACGGATCTTCTCGCGCGCGTCCTGGTCGAAGAGGATTCTCTTGGCCGGCATGGTTACGCCTCCACTACGCCGAGGATGTCGTCCTCGCCGATGATCAGGTACTCTTCGCCCGCGATCTTCAACTCGGTCCCGGAATAGGACGAGAAGATGACGCGATCCCCCTTCTTGACCTGGAAGTCCTTGCGCTTCCCGTCCTTCTGGACCTCGCCCTCGCCGATCGCGAGGACTTCGCCCTCCTTGGGCTTCTCCTTGGCGGTGTCGGGAAGCACGATCCCTCCCTTGGTCTTCTCCTCGGCTTCGAGGCGGCGCAGCAGGACGTTCTGCCCCAGCGGCCGGATCTTCGGTACCTTCGCCATCGCGCGATCTCCTAGTGCTACGAGTTGAACCATTCCTCCCTGTCGATGCGGGACGCCACCCCCCGCACCGCCTCGAGGACCGCCTCGAGGCGCGGCGGCTTATGGAGAACGGTGTAGGCTCCCGCCTCCAGAAGCCTCGCGAGCGTGTTCTGGGAACGATCGCTCGCGAGGAAGATTCCCTGCACGCCGCCGCACAGGCGCCCGATCAGCCGGAACGTCTCGATGCCCGTCAAGTCGGGCAGGACGACGTCCAGGATCGTGATCGCGACCACCCGCCGGCTGACGACCTCGAGCGCCTCCTCCCCGGACCGCGCCGGAAGGGGTTCGAACCCCCCGCCGCGCAGGAACTCCACGAGCCGCTGCCGGCTCGCATCGTCCCTGTCCGCGACAAGGATCGGAGGCGACGAAGCTGTCATCCGCGTGCGGGGAAACCCCGCGGCCCCTACCATTCCAAGTGCAGTGCCAATCCGATGCCGTCCTCCACAACCCCATGCCCCGGCAAGGGTTACGTGGAGCCCACTCCCCCTCGCGGGTTCGCCGGCGGTGCCAAATTGGCCCGCGGGGGGAGACGGGGGGCCCGGCCTCTGACAAAATGACAACGGCGTGAAACAGGGCTTCCGCCCGCGTTTTCAGCCTTGAAGAGACATGCGCACTACCCCGATCCTCCTCGCCGGTTTCCTCCTCGCCACGATGGCCGCCGCCGATGTCGTGCATCTCAAGGACGGACGCACGCTCGAAGGGGTCGCCGTCCAGGAAGGCGACACGGTCACCCTCGTCGACCGCGATCGCAAGTACCAGCTCAAGGCGGACGAGGTGGTGCGCGTGGAGAGCAAGCCCTCCTTCATGCACGACTACCTCGAACGGCTCGAGAGGCTCCCCACTGACGATGCCGAGGCGATCTTCGAGTTCGGCCGCTGGCTGGACGCGAACGACTGGCCGAGCCGCGCGCGCCTCGCCTATGAGGAGGTGATCGATCTCGATGGCGATCACCGCGGCGCACGGCGCGCCCTGGGCTACCGGCTCTACGAAGGGGCGTGGCTCAGCCCGGAGGAGATCCACCGGCGCAACGGCTTGGTGGAGTACGAAGGCCGCTGGTACTCGCCGCACGACCTCGCGGAACTGCAGAAGGAGATCGAGCGCGACGTGGATCTGCGCGCGGCGCGCGACCAGGCGGCGCGCCTCAACGCCCGGGTGAACGAGATCACCAAGGGCTTCGCCACCTTCGACAAGAAGAAGCGCCAGGAAGCTTACGAGACTCTCCTCCGGGTGGCCGAGCAGGCCAACTCCCCCGAGTTGCGCAAGTTCGCCGACGACTCGAAGGCCTACTACGACCACCTCGTGAAGGTGCTCTGCGCCAAGATGCTGGCCCGCACCGAGATCCACGCAGTCCACACCAAGCTCCGAAAGCCGATCTCCACCTTCGAAACGACCCTCGGCCAGGCGATCGGCGCGTTCTCGGGGCAGTCCCCGGTGAAGATCCAGTTGCCGGAGCTCAGGATCGCCGAGGTCCACACCACGGTGGACATCCCGGCAGGCTGCCGCTAGGCGGCTAGTCTGTCTGAAAACTCCATCTGGCTTCGCCCGGCTGCGCGGGCCGCTGGCTTCGCCGCTCGTCCATCGCCGTATTTGGGGTCGATACGGCTTCGGACTCGCGGCTCGCCGGCAGCCCGCTCGCTCGGGCTCGGGCCGACGATGGAGTCTTCAGACTGGCCCTAGGCCCCGGGCTCAATCCGAGCCCGCCGCGTGCCGATGGGAGAAGGGGACTCCTTCCCCGGAGTGCAGCCATGGCCTACCTCGTATCCGTCAGCGGCGCCCGCATCCCGCTCAAGAAAGGGCAGGGCTACCTCCTGGGACGCGCACCGGAGTGCGAAATCTTCGTCGACGACACCTCCTGCTCGCGCAATCACTGCCGCATCAGCCTCTCCGCCGACGGCCGCGGCGCTACGCTGGAGGACCTTGCCAGCCGCAACGGCACCCTGGTGGATGGCGTGCCGGTCGCGGGAAAGAGCCCGCTCAAGGAGGGCAGCCGGATCAGCATCGGCGCCTCGATCTTCCTCCTGCGGATGCGGCCCGACGACGAGGACGCCGCCATCGCCGCGCTCGGCACGCGCAGCGTCGAACAGGGCTCCCTCGCGGCCGACCTCGCGGGCGGCGAACTTGAGAGCATCGGGCTGCTCATGCTCCTCGAGGCGCTCATGCAGTCGCACAGGAACGTGACGCTGCACGCCGCAACGCCGGAAGGCGAGGCGACGGTGGATCTGCGCGGCGGCGAGGTGCATGCCGCGAGCTGCGCCGGCCTCGACGGCTTCAACGCGCTCGTGAAGCTCGCCCGGGCGCGGTCCGGCATCTTCTGGCTGGTCGAGTGCGACGGGCCGGTGGACCGCAACGTCCCCATGTCGCCGGTCCGGCTCTTCGTCGAGCTCGAGCGCTGCGTCAAACCCGCGGGCGCCCGCTGACGCTCACCGCCGCCGCCGCGGCCGCCGCTCCGGCGCCGCCGCGCGCGGGTCCTCCGGCCAAGCGTGCCGGGGATGACGCCGCTTCAACTCCGCGCGCACCGCCGGGTAGGTGTTGACCCAAAAGCTGGCCAGGTCCTCCGTCACCTGTTGCGGCCGCCCGTTGGGGGCGAGGAGATGGAGCAGGACCGGGACGCGGCCGCCCGCGATGCGCGGCGTCTCGACAAGACCGAAGAGCTCCTGCATGCGCACGGCCAGGACGGGAGGGCGGCCCGGCTCGTAGAGGAGCGCAACGCGGCTTCCGCTCGGCACCTCGATCCGCTCCGGCGCGTGTCGATGCAGGGCTGCACGCTGGCGCGCATCGAGGCTCGCCTGCAGCGCGTCGAGCAGCGGAGCGCCGGCGAGTTCCGCCAGCGACGCGCGCCCGCGGCAGAGGTCCGGCAGCAGCGCGCGCAACTCCGCATCCTCGAAGGAGGGAAGGCCCAGCTCCGGCATCCAGGCGCCGAGGGAGCGCACCCGCGCCAGCCAGGCGGCGGCCTTCCCCTCGTCGAGGCTGAGCAGGCGACGCGGGTCGCGGGAGAGCGCCGCCGCAAGCGCCCCGCCCGGGCGTTCGTCGCCGGGCAGCGGGGCCGGCTGCTCCTCGAGCAGGAGCCCGCCGAACCGCGTCCGCCGCAGCGCGCGCACCCTCCCCAGGGCCTCGTCGAACTCCAGCTCCACCTCCGCCACGACGCCCTCGGACGGCAGCCAGTCACGCTCCACCTTGGAGGCCATGAAGACCAACGCCTCCGTACGCGAGTCATCCAGGTCGACACAGACGAAGAGCTCGGGATCCTCCAGCGCGCTCGCCTCCGCCAGCTTCACGCCGCGCCCGCCGGCCAGAACGCCCCGGCGCGATCCCGCCTCCCGCCGCCGCGCCAACCGGTCGGGAAAGGCCGCGAACACCGCGCGCAGGAGCGCATCCTCCCCGCCCCCCTCCCGCGCCTGCCCCAGCTCCTCGACAAGAAGCCGCTCCAGCTGCTCCGCCGCTCGCGACAGGAAGCGCCCCGTCTCGCGCCGCACATCGCGCCCCTCCATCGCCTGCACGCGGTCCCAGACATCGCTGTCGCTGCGGTGCTCCGCGGGCCCGCGCTGGAAGTCGCGTTCCGAGAGGATCGCCGCGGCCATCGCCGCGGGACGCGCCGCGCCGCGCCGGTGCCCCTCGACGAGCAGCCGCGCCAGCCGCGGGTGCACCGGCAGCCGCGCCATGACGCGTCCCTCCGGCGTGATCGCGCCGTCGCGCACGGCCCCCAGCCGTTCCAGGAGCGTGCGCGCCGCGTCGAGACGCTCCGGCGCGGGCGCCTCGTACCAGGGAAACGCGCGCGGGTCGCGCTCGCCCCAGGCCAGGAGCTGGAGCGCGGCGCCCGCGAGATCGACGCGGGCGATCTCCGGCGCCTGCGCCTCCTCCAGCCGCTCCGCCTCGGACCACATCCGCAGGCAGAGACCCGGGGCCAGCCGCCCCGCCCGCCCCGCGCGCTGCTCCGCCGACGCGCGCGAGATGCGGCGCAGTTCCAGCCGCGGCAGCCCAGCGCCCGCATCCTGCATCATCACGCGCGCGTAGCCCGAATCGACCACCGCCGTGACGCCTTCCACGGTCACCGAGGTCTCGGCGACGTTGGTGGCCAGGATGACGCGGCGCCGCCCGCCCGCGCGGAGCGCCTCGTCCTGCTGTTCGGCCGGCAGGTCGCCGTAGAGCTCGCGCACCTCGGCGCCGCAGCCCTCCAGCGCGCGCGCCGCGCGGCGGATCTCGCCCACGCCGGGGAGGAACACCAGCAGGTCGCCCGTGGTGAGGCGCAGCGCCTCGCGGGCCGCCGCCGCCGTCCCTTCGGCGATCTCGCGGGAGGGGGGCGGGGGACGGTAGTGCATCTGCACGGGATGGAGAAAGCCCTCGCTCTCGAGGACGGGCGCGTCGAGGAAGCGCGCGGCCTGCGCGGTCGCGGCGGTGGCGGACATGGCGACCAGCTTGAGGTCTTTGCGGGCGTCGGCGCGCAGGCGCCGCGCCATCGCGAAGGCGAGGTCGGAGTCGAGGTTCCGTTCGTGGAACTCGTCGAAGACCACGGCGCCGATCCCCTCCAGGAACGGGTCCTCCTGGAGGTGGCGCAGGAAGATCCCCTCGGTGACGAAGCCGATGCGGGTGCGGCGCGTCATGCGCCGCTCGAACCGAACCTGGTAGCCCACGTCGCCGCCCAGCTCGACGCCGCGTTCGGCGGCAACGCGGCGCGCCGCCGCGCGGGCCGCGAGGCGGCGCGGCTCCAGGACCAGCACCGCCCCGTCCCCGGCGAGCCCCGCGTCGAGGAGCGCCCCGGGAACGCGGGTGGTCTTGCCCGCGCCGGGCGGGGCCCGCAGGACCGCGCCTCCGTGCCCGCGCATAGCCTCCACGAGTCGCGCCAAGACTTCGTCGATGGGGAGCGGGGGGAGGCGCACGGGGGCGAGCATACAATCCCCCCGCGGCGCACCGCGGAGTACGGTCCCGCGCCACGTCTGACTTGGAGCCTTCCGAAAACCCGGCTACCTTCGGCCGGC
>JBQTIG010000066.1:0-2924 GCA_052388375.1 Planctomycetaceae bacterium
GTTGGGCGCCCTGCTCCCGCGGGTTCTTGTGTGGGGGTGTCGGTCCGGGCGGCCCTCGGCCCCTGGCCCCCCCCCGCCCCCGCGTTGAACGCGGTGGCGGACGGCCAAGAACCGCGAGCCTAAGAACTCGGGCTAGGGTCTTCCCTGGGAAGTCTTCGCCCGGCTGCGCGGGCTCGCGCGGACGAGGGTCGGGCAAAGAGCCCGTGGGGCCCGCGGCGCCTCGGGGGAGGGCCCTAGAGAGCCGCAACCGCCGCGACAACGACGAGCGACCCTCCGGCCGCAAGAACGCGGCATGGGGGCGGAGCTGCCCCACGGCGTGCGCATCAAGGGGCTAGAATCGCATTCGGGAGGTGCCGCCATGGACCGCGTGACCGACCTGACGATGCTCACTCGCAAGACGCCTTGCCCCGGGTGCGGCGAGCGGCGCCTGGAATTCCTCCTCCGCTGCGACCTCGAGTACGGCGCCTGCCTCTACACCGCCCATTGTCGCGCCTGCGACGTTTCGCTGGAGCTGGTCGCGGGAGGCGGCCCGGCGCCGGCGCAGGCCACCCTTCAGGGTGCGGTGGAGCCTTGCCCTGCCTGCGGGGGCACGCAGTGGGCCAGCACGCTCCACTGCGAGATCTCCACCCACGCCTGCGTCTACACCCTGGCCTGCGCCACCTGCGCGGCCGGCTGAGGCGGGGCGATGGGGGCGCCCCGGCCCGCCGCGGAAGCCGGCTCCCGCGGGGGCAGGGGGACTGGAGGCGGCACCCGGATTTGAACCGGGGGTGACTGATTTGCAATCAGTTGCCTTACCACTTGGCTATGCCGCCGGCGTGGAAGGGGGAGTTTCCCCCACATCGCCCGCCGGCGCAACTTCGGCGCGATGGAGGATCCGGCCCCCGACGGTGGTGAGGACGCAGCGCGCGTCGGGAAGACCCAGGATCTCCGGCCCCACGGGAGGCGTGAACGCGGCGAGATCCGCCAGGAGTCCCGGTGCGATCCGTCCCGAATCCAGCCCCAGCGCCCGGGCGCCCCACTCCGTCGCCATCCGGAAGACGGCCCGTGCGTCGAGGTCCGTCCGGAAGCGCGCTAGGTGCTGCGTCTCCGAGAGCAGATCCAGGGTCTCTCCCGAGGCGGCGCTGTCGGAACCGAGGGCGACCCGCACGCCCTCCTCCAGCAGCTCCAGAACCGGGTGCTGCGGGTGCCGAAAGAAGGCGTGCGCCGTCGGGCAGTAGACGACGGTTGCGCCCAGCGGGACGTCGCGCGGGCGCAGGTAGTTCCCGTGCACCAGCAGGAGCGGCGCGCGGTCGAGGCTCAGGAGCGAGAGGAATGCCGCCGCCGACCCGAAGGGCTGGTGGTCCGGGTCGTCCTTGCCCAGGCTCTTCAGCATCTCGCGGATGGGCCCGATGCCGTGCCGGAGGAACGCCAACTCCTCGAGGGTCTCCGCCAGATGGATCGCGACCGGCCTCGCGTGCCCGTCGGCCACGGCGAGGAGCCGCGAGAGGAGCGCGCGCGAGACGCTGTAGGGCGCGTGGGGGCTGAGGCCCGTCGAAACGGTGGCCGGGAGCGCCTGCATCTCGGCCGAGGCCCACACGGTCTCGAACACGGCGTCCGCGGTCTCCGGCTGGAAGCCGAGCGCCTCCACGAAGAGCCGCCCCCGCGCCCCCCCTTCCTCGAAGACCGAGACGATGTCTCGAAACGAATGCGGCGCCACCACGTCGCCGAAGGCGGTCGTCCCCCGGGAGAGCGCCTCGCGCATCCCACAGAGCGCCGCGGCGCGCGCGCCAGGCGCCCTACGCCCCCTGCGCACGCCGTCGATCCAGTCGGTGAAACGGCCGTCGAAGGCGAGGGTTCCCTTGAGGTGCGTCAGGTCGAGGTGGCTGTGGGCATTGACGAGGCCTGGGATCAGGACCGCCTCCCCGAGATCGACGACGGTCTCCGCGGCGGGCGCGCCGGCTGCGGGGCCCACCCAGAGGATGCGCTCCTCCTCCACCAGCACGCTGCCGGGCGCGTGGGCGGTGTCGGCGTCGCAGAGAACGCGGCAGGCATCAAAGCGTGTCGCCACGCGAGCCCAGCATAAGATGTTTTTCCCTTGGCAGAGTGGATCGACACCCACGCGCACACCGCCTTCGAGGCTTTCGACGAGGATCGCGCCGAGGTCTATGCCCGCGCGCGGGCGGCCGGAGTCGTGGCCATCGTGGAGGTGGGCGTCGGCCTGGAGGGATCGAAGGCCGCCGTGGCCCTCGCGGCGCGCGAGACGATGGTGCATGCCGCGGTCGGCCTCCACCCCGCCTACCCGGACGGATTCGATCGCGACTGGGCGGAGTTCGAGGCGTTGGTGCGGACGACGGATGTCGCCGCCATCGGCGAATGCGGCCTCGACTACCACTGGATGAAGGCGCCGAAAGAGGCGCAGCAGCGCGCGTTTCGCGCCCAGATAGGGCTCGCACGGCAGATGGCCCTGCCCTACATCGTCCACTGCCGCGACGCCGAGGAGGATCTGCTGGACCTCCTCCTGGAGGAGGGCTACCCGCGCGGCGTGGTGCACTGCTTCAGCGGGACGCGCGATCAGGCGGCCCGGCTCGTTGCCGCCGGGATGCGCCTCTCGTTTTGCGGCAACGTCAGCTACCCGAGGAACAGCGCGCTCCGGGAGGCGGTCCATGCCGTCCCTCTCGACCGGCTCCTGCTCGAGACCGACGCCCCCTTCCTGCCGCCCCAGGGCAGGCGGGGGGGGCGCAACGAGCCCGCCTTCGTCGTCGAGACCGCGACCCTCCTTGCGGGCATCTACGGCGTGACGCCCGAGGAGCTGGCGCGGCGCACCACCGCGAACGCGCGGCGTTTCTTCGACCTCAAGCCCGAGGGCTCCCCTGGCACGATCGCCTACCGCATCGGGAACAACCTCTACATCAACCTCACCCGGCTCTGCACCGCGCACTGCTACT
>JBQTIG010000067.1:0-7945 GCA_052388375.1 Planctomycetaceae bacterium
GGTCCCGGGTGTGTCCTGGAGCGCCGTGCTGGCGCCTTCAGGCGTGATCTCTTGCCGCCGGCGCGCGCCGCGGCCCGCGCCTTAATCACCTACGAGACCTGCGCGGGGGGCGGGTCGGATCCGCTCATGGCGCGGCTCCTCGATCTGGAGCGGCGCAGCTGGAAGGGCCCGGCGGGCGAAGGGCTCCTCATCCCCTCCATGGAGGCTTTCTATCGGGCGCTCGTGCGGCGCCTGCTCCCGCGGGGTCGCCTCCGCGCGCGGCTCGCGCGCCGGCAGGGCGAGGATATCGGCTACATCCTGGGAGGCGTGCGGGCGGGAATCTATCGGGGTCTCCAGTTCAGCTACGACGAGCGCTTCGCCCGGCACTCCCTGGGCCACTGGATGCAGTGGATGCAGGTCCAGGAGGCGTGCGGGGAGGGGCTCGCGCTCTACGACCTCGGCGGGGCGATGGAGTACAAGCAGGCCTGGGGGGAGTGCCCTCTCGACACCGCGACGCTGGAGGTCTGGCGCACGCCGGGGAGGCTGTAACATGGAGGCCATGACGGCGCGACTCGCCTTGCTCCTCGCGGTGGCGCTCGGTGCTGCCTTCGCGCGAGAGCAGGGGCGGCCGTCGACGGAGCGCCGGGCGGCGGACAACGCGCGCCAACGTTATTTCCTCATCGGCCCCGAAGAAGGCGTTGCGGCGCCGAAGAAGGGGTTCGGGCTCCTCGTGGTCCTTCCCGGCGGCGACGGGAGCGCGGAGTTCGCCCCCTTCGTGAAGCGCATCGTCGAGGAGACCCTGGACAAGGAGTGGATCGCGGCGCAGCCGGTGGCCGTCCGCTGGACGGAGGAGCAGCAGATCGTCTGGCCGACCGCGAAGGTGCGGGCCGAGAAGATGGAGTTCACCACCGAGGAGTTCGTGGAGGCGGTGATCGCCGACGTGAAGGCGCTCCATGCCGTCGACGCCTCGCGGCTCTTCCTCCTCGCCTGGTCGTCGAGCGGACCCGCCGCGTACTCCCTCTCGCTCCTGCCGAAAAAATCCCCCACCGGCTTCTACATCGCGATGTCGGTGTTTCGTCCCGACACGCTCCCTGATCTCGACGAAGCGAAGGGAGAGGCCTACTTCATCGACCACTCGCCGGACGACCGGGTCTGCCCGTTCTCCATGGCGCAGGACGCCGAGAAGCGGCTCGCCAAAAAAGGGGCGAAGGTGAAACTCGTCACCTACGCGGGCGGCCACGGGTGGCAGGGCGACCTCTACGGCCGGCTCCGCCAGGGCTGGTCGTGGCTTACGGAGCATCGTTCCCGCCCCGCGCGCTCCTGAAGCGGGTGCGTCGCCGGGGGCCGCCGGCGTATCGCGCCCCATCGGCGGTGCTATAGTGCAGGCGTTCCGCCCCTCCGGGGTCCCGCTTTCCGGGCCGAGGAGTCAGCGGTCCGTGGGCCCTGCGGTGCGGGACAGGAGTGCCCGGCGCGCATCCCGGGCCGCGGCGGAGGATTCAACTCTCGCCTGCGACCCGACGATACTGCGGCGGGGAAATACGTGGCGAACGTGGACGCGGGAGCCGTGCGGGTTCTGCTGTCGACGCCGAGCGCCCAGACGCGCCGGCTGTTGAAGGAGTGCGTGCAAAACGCAGGGTTCTCGGTGGCCGGGCAAAGCGACGCGGAGATCGACGTCGCGCTCCTCGACCTTCCGGGGTCCGACGCTGCGGACGTCGGCGCCTTCCGGGCGGCGCATCCGGGATGCGAAGTGATCCTGCTCGCGCGCGATGCCGCGGCCATCGACGCGGCCCAGGCCGTTCGAGCCGGCGCGTTCCACTGCCTGGGCGCTCCCTACGGCCAGGGGGACGTCGTCTTCGCGATCTGGCAAGCGGCACGCTCCGCAAAGCTGGCGCGCGAGTGCGCCCGTCTCAAGGGGGCGGCGGAAGGTGCGGCGACGACGAAGCTCCCCCTGGCGGAGATCGAACGGCGCGCGATCCTCGACCGCCTCCGCGAGTGCGGCGGCAACCGCGCGGCGACCGCCCGCAGCCTCGGCGTGAGCGAGAAGACGATCTACAACAAGCTCAAGCGCTACAAGCTCGGCTGAGTCCGCCCGTCCGGACCGCGCCGGGCGACTCCCACGCTCCCGCAGCCGCGCCGCGGCCATCCGGCGGCTCGTGGCTGGATGCCAGGCGCCGTCTCGCCCGGATCCGCGAGGCGGCTCGGCAGGGAGTCGCGCGAACGGACGCGCGGAGGCGGGGCCGCAGGTCCTCCTGCCGGGGACCGCCTTCCGGCACGTCTCGGACCCCACGGATGCCACCCGCTCCGAAGCAACTATCCCCCCGGCTTGCGCTGCCGTCCGAACTCTACCGCCTGGCACTGGCCGCCGCCCAGCTTCATCCGCACCAATTCGCGGTGGTCGCGCACCACGAGAAACCAGTCGTCGTCCACGAAGGCCACCAGATCGAGTTCCGTCGCGCCGCTCCCCACCGCCCCCGTCGCGCGCAGGAGCGACTGGGTGCGGGGATCGTAGCGGGCGTACCACCAGACGCCGGACTCCTTCGCCACGCGGACGACCCGGGCGCCGCCGGGAGTCCGCAGCGGCCAGGAACAGGGCGCGGGATCGCTCACCTGGGTGAAGAGTTCGTGGCGCGCATCGAACACCGTCACCTCGCTCCGCTCGCCGGTCTCGGGTACGAGGAGCGAGATGCGGCCCCGCGCCTGATCGGCGACGAAGACCCGGCCGTCGTCGTTGACCGGGCCCGGCGCGTCGGTGCCTCCCAGCCCGGGAGCAGGGGAACGCTCCCCGGTCTCCGGGTCGAAGAGAACATGCTCGCGTCCCCGGTGGATCGCCTTCGAGAGGAGCCACATCCCGGGACGCACGCGCACCTCGTATCCCGCCGGCACCTGAACCATCCGCCCGCGGGCGAAGTCGAAGACCGTCGTCGCGTCGCAGGCGAACCCGAGCCCGGCGCCGCCCCGCCCGGGCCAAGGCAGATCCGCGATCGCGGCCACGCTCCCGTCGGGCAACTCCTGCTGCCAGACGCCTCGGAAGGGCCAGACGCGGCCTCCGTCGGCGCGACGGAAGGGCGCCATGGAGCGCCCCACGTCGCGCGCCCGCGCGGTGAACTCCGCCGGCTCCTGCGACCGCCAGCCGGACCGCAACGGGTTGCCGGTCTTCCCGTCCAGGTAGCGCACCCAGACATCGCCGTTCACGACGTCGCCCTCCGGGCGGCGCAGGATCGCGTGCTGCGCGCCCCGCTCCGCGAAGGACTCAGGGCTGAAGCCGTAGGGAGTTTCCGCTTCCTGCGTCCACTCCTTCGACGCCAGATCGAGGACGATCGTGTGGAGCGCACCGTAGCGATCGCGGTTGCTGTCGTAACGAGCGGTGTTGAGGAAGGCGAGGCGCCCGCCCTCCCCGAGGAAGGCGCAGTAGACGTGGAAGTCGGGGGCGCGGGGATCGACCGCTCGCTCCTGCCGCAGACGCGAGGCGGTCCAGGCATAGGAGGGCAGCGCGAGGATCGCCACGACGAGGAGGCCGCGACCGGCTGCGGCGGCCGGCCCCCGGCCGAAGCTGTAGCCGCGCACGAAGCTGGCGCGCGCCGCCCAAAGCGCCCCCAGCAGCAGGTGGAGCTGCAGGACGCCGGGCGTCCAGGCATTGCGCGGCGGGAAGCGGGAGGGACCCGTCAGCAGGATGATCGGGAGCGCCAGCAGGCCGAAGAGCAGAACGGTGCCCGGGACCGCCAGCGCGCCGCGGGGGAGCCAGGCCGACACCGGCAGCACCCAGAGCCCCAACGCCAGGATCCACAGCATGCCGTGGGTCTGCCCGAAGTCCACGCGGTCCGGCCTCAGGATGGCCCACGCAGCGAGGAAGGCGTAGAGCGCCGCGCCCGCGAGGACGATCACGAGGAAAAGGAGCTTGGCACGGAAGGCCGCGCTGAGCCCTCCGGGGATCCGCGCGAGGAACGGGATCGTCCCGCGCCGCGCCTCCCCCGGGATGAGCTCGGCGACCACCGAGAGGAGCAGAATGCAGGCCCCCGCGGCCGCGGCGAGCGGGGCGATTCTCGCGTGCCCCGCCAACGCGGGCGGCAGCAGGAGCAGGGCGAGGAGCGGCAGGATCGGGAAGGCCGCGAGAAAGCCCAGGAGGACGGCGCGATGGTCGCGCCACTCCTTCCAGAGATAGAGCGCCAGGAGTTTCACGTCGTGGCCTCCCCCCGCTCCGCGGCGGCGAGCAGTTCATGGATCCGCGCAGGCGCGCGGGACGGTTCGGCTTCCGAGCCGAGGATTGCCGCAAGGCTGCCGTGCTGGGCGATCGCTCCCCGCGCGAGGATCGCGACCTGGTCGGCGATGCGCGCCGCCACGTCGAGGTCGTGGGTGGCGCAGAGGGTCGTGCGCCGCCCGTCCCGCACTTCGCCGATCACGCCGCGCAGGACCTCGTCGCGCACGAGCGGGTCGAGCCCCGCGAAGGGCTCGTCGAGGAGGAGCAGCTGCGGGTCCGGCGCCAGCGCGGCCGCGAGCATCGCCTTCATGCCCTCGCCGCGCGAGAGCGCGGAAAACGGCCTGTCGAGAGGCACCGCGAGCGTCCCGGCGACGTCGAGGGCGCGCGTCTCGCTCCAGGTCGGGTACTGGGGGCGCAGGAAGCGGTAGAGATCGCGCGGCGTCATCCAGGGATAGACGTCGGGATTGTCCGGGACGTAACCCACCACCTTGCGGAGGGCGCTTGCTTCGATGGCCGGATCGAATCCGCACACCTCCATCTCGCCCGCCTCGGGCCGCAGGAGGCCGAGGGCGAGCCGGAACAGCGTCGTCTTCCCGGCTCCGTTCGAGCCCAGGAGCACCGTCACCACCCCCGGCGCGACGGTGAAGCTGAGCTCGTCGAGGACCCGTTTGCCTCCCAGGGACTTTTCGACGCGACTGCACGCCAGTACCGAAGCGTTCATCCGTTTCTCCCTTCCCGCGCGCCTCCGGCGGACTCGTGCTGCAGGATTCGCTCGAGCTCGGCGGGCTCGTGGCCCGCCCGCGTCGCCTCGCAAGCCGCGCGGCGGAACGCATCGAGGGTGCGACGCCGCCTCGCCCCCTTCGCGATCCCGGGCCCGCGCGGCGTCACGAAGACGCCCAGTCCGCTGCGCGACTCGACGACCCCCAGCGCCTCCATCTCGCGGTAGGCCTTCGAGACGGTGTTGGGGTTGACCAGGGCCTCGGCGGCGAGCGCGCGCACGCTCGGGAGACGAGCGCCCGAGGCGAGCGTCGCGGCCGCGATGGCGTCGAGGAGCGCCTCCACGATCTGGCGCGAAGGCGGGGTGTCGCTCGCGGGGTCGACGCGCAGGTGCATGCCGCGCGTCTTATCGACCTAGGACGGTGGTGCGGTTAGCGCATCGCCCCCGCGGCGTGCCGCATTCCGTCCCGTTTCGAGACGCGCGCTCAGCCTGCGAGGATCGTGAGCCCGAACTGCGGCGCGATCTTCATGAGGCGCGCCACGTCGCTCTCGCTCACGGGCAGGGGCTGATCGCTCCCCTCGGGCAGCGGGTGGGAGAGCGCGCCGAAAAAGCCCTCCAGCGTCGCGGGGAACACCCAGGCGAGGACGCGCCCGGGCGTTCTCCCGGCGTTGCGGAAGGAGTGCGGGACACCCCGGGACAGGTGGATGTAGGCACCGGGCGGCGCCTTGTGCGCCTTGCCGTCCACGGTCACCTCGAACTCCCCATCCAGGATGTAGAACGCCTCGTCCTCGCGGGAGTGCACATGGGGTGGCGCCGCGTGGCCGGCCGGCGCACCGAACAGGAAGAGTTCGTAGGCGCCCCCGGTCTCCTTGCCCGTGACGATTGGAGCGTAGAGGAATCCGAGAAACGACAGCTGCGGCCGGTCGGGCACCGGCACGGGACGGACGCTCATGGCTCGAGCCGGCCTCTAGGCGAGCTTCGGCTTGAGGAGGTAGAGCGCCTGCTCCCGCTCGTCGAGCGCGCGTTCCAGTTTGGCGATCTGCTCCTGCAGCGCATCCCGCTCCTTTACCAGGGGGGCGCGCCGCGCCGCACTGGGCTCCTTGCCCATGCGCTCTTCGAGCCGCTGCAGCTTCTCCCGCTCCGTCTCCAGGGCCGTGCGCTCCTTGAAGAGATCCTTCTGCGCCTTGGCGGCGGCGGCCAGCGAGTTCTCGTAGTCGGCCTTGATCGTCCGGCCCATCGCCTCGACGACCTGGCGCGCGGAGACCCTGCCCTGCAGCACTTTGACGACCTCGAAGTTGGGGCGCAGGAAGAGCAGGCGCGGCGCGCGCGTGCCCGCCTCCTTGGCGACCCGGTCCTCCGCGGCCGCGTCCGCGCTCATGCGGAGGCAGTCGAAGAAGCGGGCGGCGATGGCGACCTCTTCGTCCTTGAAGGCGCCCTCCTCGAGCTCGCGGCGCGCATCGGGCTCATCGGCGTCGTAGATCAGGACGACCATGGGCCGCCCGTTGCGCACGGCCTGCTCGGCCTCCTCCTCCGTCATCCCCGAGACGAGCGCCCGGCCCAGCTCCACGGTCTCCCGCCAGAAGATCGTGAACTGCGGGAGGGTCGCCGTCGACTTCACCCGACGCGCTGCAGCGGCGCCGCCGCTGCCGGAGTTGCATCAGCCCGCGCCGGCGGGCGGCGAGAAGGGAAGGAACGCGAGAAGCGGAAGGAGGACGAGCGTGCGCATGGAAGCTCCTTGCATCCATACTAGTCCTTGCTCCCCCGGAATCAACGGTCCCTCCCCCGGAGCGCGCCCTGCGCGGTCCCCTGCGGCGGCAGCCGGCGGCCCGTCCGACGGGCCTCCCGCCGGGCGCGGCGAGGGGAGATCCTCCCCCATGGCCGGGAAACAGCCGGGGGCGCCGCGCGATGCGGCGCCCCCGAGCGTGTCGTTGTGAACTGCGCCTTCAGTTCCCGATGCGCGCCAAGGCCTCCTCGGCCATCTTGGCGGCGCGGGTGTCGGGGTACTTCTTCACGATGGACTTGTAGGCGCTGCGGGCGGGGCCGAGCTTCTTCTCCTTGCCCTCCGCCTTCTGCTCGAGCGCGCGCGCCTTCTCGAGCGCTTCCCACCCCTTGAGCTCCTTCTCCACGACGGGGTCGTCATCGAGGATCTTCTTTTGATCCGCGGCCCAAGTCGCCACCTCCATGCCGGAGTAGTCGACCAGGAGCATCTTCAGGTCGGCGTAGGCGCTGCCGTACTCCTTGGCCTCGAGCGCCCCCTCCACCAGCTTGCGGCGCCAGGCAGCGAACGCCTCCGCCTTCTCCCGCAGGAACTGGGCGTCCCGGGAGATCTCGCCGTCGCTGTTCTCCAGATAGCGCGCAGCGCCGGCCCAAGCCTTCCCGATGTCGCCCTTCTCGTACGCCTTCTGGAGCGGCTTCAGGGCGGGGTGCAGATCACGCCCGAGGGAGGGATCGAAGGCGGCCTTGAGCAGCTCCTCGATCTGCTGCTCGTTGGGGATGCCGCTTCCCACCACCGTGCCGTTGGCGTCGACGATGTAGGAGTGCGGGATGCCACGCCTGCCCGCCTCGATGAAACCGGCAACCGTGGCGCGGTCCGGATCCGACGCGACCCAGTACTTGGGGCTCTTCGCGTCGATCAGCTTGCTCTTGAGCGTGGAGGAGGGCTCGTCGGAGATCGCGATGACCCGCAGCCCCTTGGCGTAGTACTTTTCGTGCAGTTCGGACAGGTGACCCACCTGTGCCATGCAGGGGCCTCACCAGGTGGCGAAGAATTCGAGGATGAAGACCGTGCCGCGCAGGTCCTCCACGGAGGGAGCCTTGTCGCCGGCGTTGAACCACTCCTTGGCCGAGATGCTGGGGACCTGCTGTCCGGTGAGGTCCTTCCAACCTTCCGCCGTCGCCGGAGCGGCCAGCGTCGCCGCGGCCGCCAACCCGATCAGGATGCTTCGCATGCGTTTCCTCCTGGGAGCAAGAGCGCCCTAGGATACTACGCCGCGGGAGGGCGAGGCTTGCGGGGGGGGGGGGGGGGGGGGGGTAAAATTGGGGGGGGGGGGTTT
>JBQTIG010000068.1:0-19679 GCA_052388375.1 Planctomycetaceae bacterium
GGTCCCGTCTCCCTCTGTTCGGGAGTAACCCCCCGGGGCTTCGCGTATTTGGTGCATCGCCCCAGCTAAACCGGGGCCGTGGTGGGGCCCGCGGGGCGCCGTCATACCACCGGCGCCCCGCGGCTCGCCCCTAGCTGCCGATGTAGAGGCCGCGCTTTTCGCGCTTGATCGGGAAGGGCCCCGTGGCGAGGCGGCTCAGGATCATCGAGGCGTGCGCGCGCGAGAGCTTGAACTTGCGGCTCACGTCGTTGGTCCCGAACGGCCGCGAGCGCTTGCCCGCCCATGCGATCACCCGCGCCGGGAGACTTCCCGCCCGGGGGGCGCCATCCCCCTTGGCGCGCGCGGTGCGGCCGCCGCCCATGGCCCGCCTGCCGGGACGACCTCCGGCCGCACCGCGTGCGCCGCCGCCGGCGACGGTGAGCTTCACGTTCTTGGTCGATTTCAATAAGCGCAAGAGATCATCGCTAAATGCAATCGTTAGTTTCGCTGTCATCCCCGCAGCGTAACACGGCCGCCCCGGGCGACGCAATTCCCCGGAGTCGTCGCGGACGCCCGCACACCGCGATTGACCCCGTCGCCGCCTAGGTGTAGCTTCACCCGCTTTCGCATGCCGGCCGTTCACCGCCCGTCCGGAACCCACGATCCGAGAACCTATCTGTTCGCGGCCGGCGTTGGAGTCATCGGTGGCCTTGTGGGGACCGCGTTCCAGGTGGGCAGCTCCGGGCTGCAACACTTCATCATCGGCACGGGTGGGTTGCTCGACGCCACATTGCGATTGAAGTGGTACGAGGCGCTGCTCATCCCGTTTTTCGGCGCCATCGCCGCCTCGCTTCTCGCCTACGGGCTCACGCGAAAGCGCGAATCCCAGGGCATGGCGGACGTGATGGAGGCGGTGACGCTTCGCAAGGCGCAACAACTGCGGATCACGGCCACGCTCTCGCGCGCGCTCTCCTCCCTGGCCCTCATCGCGACGGGCGGCTCCGTCGGCCGCGAGGGGCCCATCGTCTACCTCTCCGCCGCCCTCGGGGCGCGCTTCTCCCGGCTCGCGCGCGTGCCCGTGCCGCGCCTCGGCCTCTTCGCCGGATGCGGGGTCGCCGCCGGGATGGCCGCCGCCTACTACGCCCCTCTCGGCGCGGCGCTCTTCGCCATGGAGGTGGTGCTGGGGAACTTCGCGATCGACATCTTCGCCCCGGTCGTCGTCGCCTCCGTCGTGGCCAGCCTCCTGGTCCAGGGGCTGGCGGCGGGGCCCCTGGAAGGCCTCGTCGACGGCCCGCCCATCTACAAGCTGCCGCCCATCGGCGCGAGCCATCCCAAAGAGGTCCTCCTCTACCTCTTACTCGGATGCGCCGCGGCCTGCGCGGCGTGGCTCTTCGTCCATGCGATGCATCGGACGGAGAGGTTTTTCCGCGGTCTCAACATCCGGCCGCTCTATCGTCTCCCGCTCGGAGGCCTGATCCTGGGCATCATCGGGATCTGGTTGCCGCATGTCTGGGGCAACGGCTACTACGCGGTCAACATCGTCCTCAACGAGCACCCCGCGCTCGGATTCGTCGCCCTCCTCTTCGTGATGAAGATCTTCGCGACGGCGGTGACGGTGGGTTCGGGTGGATCGGGGGGCATCTTCACCCCCACGCTCTTCGTCGGCGCCTCGTTGGGACTCCTCGCCGGGACCGGCGTGCACGCTCTGCTCCCCTCGCTGGTGAGCGACCCGAAACCCTTCGGGGTGGTCGGGATGGCGGCGGTGCTCGCGGCGACCACGCAGGCTCCGATCATGGCGATTTTCCTCATCATCGAGATGACGCGGGCCACCGATCTCCTGCTTCCGCTCCTCGTCGCATCCCTGGCCGCCTCCGTGACGGCGCGGTCGATCGGCCTCGATTCGGTCTACCTCGCGCCCCTGCGCCAGAAGGGCGTGCATCTGCCCGAGGGGATCGAGGAGACCACGCTCACGACCACGCGGGTCGAAGACATCATGCGCCAGGAGGCGGTTTGGATCGCGGAGAGCGCCGCCTTCGACATGATCGTCGGGATGGTGCAGAAGGCGCGCAAGGACTCGATCTACGTCGTGCGCGGCGACCGGATCCTGCGCGGCGCCATCCGCATCCACGACATCAAGAACTACCTGAGCGACCACCAGTTGGGAGCCGCGGTCATCGCGGCCGACCTCGCCGTGGAGGTTCCGGTGGCCGCGCCGAGCCAGACCCTGGCGGAGATCCTCGAGAACTTCGACGATCCCGAGTTGCACGAGATGCCGGTGGTCGATCCCGCGGATGGGCGGATCATGGGCGTCGTCGACCGCCGCGACCTGATCTCGGCGCTCAGCGTGGAGGTGCTCAAGAGCCGGAGCCTCCGCGCGAAGTTCGTCTCGCACGAGGGGACCGCGGACTTCGTGGAGATCCCGCGGGGCCACGCGGTGGCCCGCGTCTCCGTGCCCGGGTCGATGAACGGCAAGACCCTCGGCTCGCTCAACTTCCGGCAGCTGACCGGCCTCAGCGTCCTGACCATCGTGAAAAACGAGGAGGGGCGCGAGGTGCGCGTGCTCCCGGAGAAGGAGACCATCCTCGCGGAGGGCGACGGCCTGATCGTCACCGGCTCGGAAGAGGCGCTGAAGGCGTTCGATGGCGGTTAGCCGGCGGGCAGCGCGCCGCCGGCGACGAGTCGGTCGAAGAGGTCGCGCAGGATGATGCCGGTAAGACCCCAGACCCGGCGTTCGCCGTAGTCGAAGCAGGGCACCTTGTGAAAGCGCGCCAAAGGATGGCGCGTCTCCGTGAAGCCCCAGCGCGCCGACTCGAGGAGCGCGCCGCAGGGGATCTCGAAGATCTCCGCCACCTCCTCGACGTGCGGCCGGTAGGGACGCGGCGCGCGCAGCCGCGCCAGGAAGGCGGCCACCTTGAACCCCGCGATGGAGACGCGGTCGGGCAGCCGTCCGATCACCGTCAGATCCGAGGGCTCCAGCCCCACCTCCTCGCAGGTCTCGCGCACCGCGCAGGCCACGGCGTCCTCCTCCTCCTCGCGCGCACCGCCGGGGAAGCAGATCTGCCCCGGGTGCCACGGGAGGTCGTCACGCCGCCGGTTGAAGAGGAGCCGATCCGCGCCCTCGCGCTCGATCAGGACGGCGAGCACGGCGGAATCCTTGAGGCCCGCTTCGCTGCGCCACTCCCCGCCGGGCGGCTCCAGAGCCGCCGTCACCGCCTCGTCGGAGAGCTTCACCGCGCCTCCGGCGGAAGGAGCGCGCGCAATCGCTCCAGCTCGGGATGACCGTCCGGGCCGATGAGGTTTCTCGTGCAGTGCGGATCCTGGGCGAGATCGTAGAGCCTCAGGATCGACCCGCGGGTCGCGGGCACGTAGATGAGCTTGTAATCGCCGTCCCGCACCGCGAAGCACTTCGTCTCCACGAGCAGGTCGTTGAGCTCGGGCCGCAATACGAGGTTGTAGCCGAAGGAGGGATCGAAGAAGGTCGCGTGGTCGAACTTGGGGAACGCGCGCATCGCCTCCCCGGGTCCGAGATCGGGCACCGGCTGCCGGTAGAGGAGGTAGGAGGTCTCGAGGAGCGCCGTGAGGCGGGGCACCTCCCCCGTAAGGTCGATGCCCTGCCAGCGCGCGGGCGCCTCGGCGCCGAGCCAGCGCGCCCACGTGGGCGCGAGATCGAAGGAGCGCACCAGCGCGCCGACGCGGCGCTTCGGTATACCCGGCCCGGCGAAGATCGCGGGCACATGGTTGGCTTGGTCCCCCCCGAAGAGCGTGACGCCGTGCCCGAGGGTGCATCCCGGCTCGTAGAGGTCGTCGCCGTGGTCCGCCCACACTCCGACGATCGTGCGGTCGAGGAGGCCGCGCCGGCGCAGGTGAGCGACCAACGCACCCACCTGGTCGTCGAACTCGCGCACGCAGCCGTCGTAGAGATCGATGATGTGGCGGCGCTCTTCGTCCGGCACGCCGTGGTCGAAGCCGCGCTGGATCATCGCGTCCACCTTGAAATCGAGACGGTAACGGTTGCGCCCGCGGTAGGCGGGGTTCGTGAAGGTCTCGTAGTAGGGGTAGGCGGCGCTGTAGGGCAGGTGCGTCGCGTGGTAGACCACGACGAGGAAGAAGGGCTTCCCTTCCTCCGCGAACCGGTCCAACTCCCCCTCCGCGCGCCGCGTGAGCGCCCGGGAGCCGCGGGTGAACGAGACGGCGCCCAGCTCCGGCACCAAGAGCCGCCCGGTCGGATTGTCGAGCAGCGGGACGAGCAGCAGATGGTTGGTGAAGGCCGCCTCCGCGAGGAGCGCGCGGTGGTTCTGCGCGTTGGAGACATCCACCTCCTCGAAACCGCAGTCCACCACGGAGAAGGTGTTGCCGCACCAGCCGCCGATGCCGGCGGTGCGATAGCCCTTCGCGCGGAGCAGCCGCGGCAGGAACTCCTGCTCCCGCGCGACCCGCTCCACCAACGCACGGTCCGGGAACATCTGCCGCAGCCCGTTGGTGCGCGGTTCCGTGGAGGTGAGGAGCGAGACCCACGATTCATGGGTCGAGGCGGTGGGCACGAGGCAGTTCTCGAAGTTCGTCCCGCGGGCGGCCAGCGCGTCGATGTGGGGCGTGGTCGCCCGCGGGTAGCCGTTGCAGGAGAGATGGTCGGCGCGGAGGGAGTCGCTGGCGATGAGGAGGAAGCTGGGGGGGCCCGGGGGGGCCGCGGCGGTTGCGGGAGGCAGGCGGGAGATGAGCAGGCCGCCGGCGGCCAGCGCGAGCGCGCCGAGCCTGACGCCCCCCGGCACACGGCGCGTCCAGCGATGGAGCGACGCGAGGGCAAGGAGGCCGAGTCCCGCGGGGATCAGCCAGGGACGGTAGAGATCGCGGATTCCCGAGGGGATGGCGTCGTGCAGGGCGCAGAAGGCGGTCTGCGTCGGGCCGTAGAGGAGGTGCGTGTCGTTCGTGAGGGTATAGAGCGCGCCGAGCAGCGCGAGGCCCAGGGTCGCCGGCGCGGCCTTCCACCCCTTGAGGAAGGGATGGAGGAGAAGCGCCGAGAGAAGCCCGGCGGCCAGGTAGGCGCCCAGGATGCGCGCGTAGAGGGAGGCGATGACGCCGCGATGGTCGCGCATCACGGTCCGCGCCAGCTCGTTGTCGAACTCGAGCATGAGGAGGAGACCGGCTCCGGTCAGGCCGAAGAAGATCGCGACCGTCGTGCCCGCGCTCCAGAGAAGCGTCCGCCGGAAGGGGACCATGCGACTCCCGGATGGTACGGGTGCGGAACGCAATTGCAAAAGGGGACCCTTGACCCTAGAGCCTATCCGAAAACCCGGCACCATTCGGCCGGCTGCGCGGGCCGATCGCTTCGCCTCTCCTCCATCGCCGTAGTTCGCCAATACGGCTTCGTCGTCGCTGCTCGCGCTCGGCCCGCTCGCTCGGCCTCGGTGTTGACGCCGGGTTTTCGGATAGGCTCCTAGTGCAGATGGGCGCGCAACGCCTCGGTGGCGGCTGGAACGATGCGGCCCCAGTCGCCGCCGGGGCCCTTCGTCACCGTCACGAAGTCGGCGGTGCAGAAGATGCTCTGCACCTCGGCGATGCGGAAGAGCGCCTCCGCGAACGGCGTCCCTCTGGCGGCGGCCGCGCTCGCGAAGGTCACGGGCTTGTCGAACCGCTTGCCGCCGAGGACGAACTTGTAGGCGTTGGGGTTGGGAGTGGGCTGGGGCGTGACCTGCAACGTCATGGGGCGAGCATAGCAGGTTGCCCGACGAACGACACAATGCGGCGGCCCGCGCGGCGCGCCGCCGGGCATGCCGCGCCCCCTGCGATCGAAGGCGCGACGGCACCTACCCCCCGAGCGTGCGCGCGAAGAACTCCTCGATGCGCCGGTAGAGCAGCTCCAGCTCGCTCGACCCGCCGATGCCGTGCGCCCCGCGGGGCCAGAAGTCCTGCTCGACCAGCTTTCCGGCGCGCTGCGCCGCGTCGAGGAACGCCACGGCGCCGCGGAAGTGGACGTTGTCGTCCTGGAATCCGTGCACCAGGAGGAGCGGCCGCTGGAGCGAGTCGGCGAAGCTGATGGGAGAGGAGAGGCGATAGGCCTCTTCGCGTTCCGAAGGCAGGCCGAGGTACCGTTCGGTGTACGCGGTGTCGTAGTCGCGCCAGTCGGTGACGGGCGCCACCGCCACGCCGGCGGAGAAGAGCCCCGGCTCCCGGAGAAGGCACATGAGCGTCATGGTGCCGCCGTAGGACCATCCCCAGACCCCGACGCGCCTGGGTTCCACGAAGGGGCGGGTTCCGAGCCAGCGAGCGCCCGCCGCCTGGTCCCGCACCTCGAGGTCGCACAACCGCCCCTTCAGCAAGCGCTCCCTCGCGCCGCCCCGGCCGCCGCTCCCGCGGTTGTCCACGATGAGCACGGCGTAGCCTTGTTGCGCGAGACGCGCATGGAACAGGTACCCGCGCCCGCCCCAACGGTCCGCCACCAGCTGCGCGCCGGGGCCTCCGTAGACATGGACGATGGCGGGGCGGCGGCCGGGGAGCGCCGGCCGCAGGAGCATGGCGGGGAGCGCCGTGCCGTCGTCGGCCGGGATCTCCAGGAATTCCGGCCTCGGGAGGCGGTCGAGAGGGGGCGGGGAGAAGAGGACGGTCTCCCCGCTCCCGTCGACGCTCCGGAGCACGAGGCGCGGTGGCACCCCCGCCCGGGAGTGCGTGTGCAGGTAGCGCGCGTGGTCCGGAGAAAAGAGCGCCGCGTGCCAGCCCGGCTCGCGCGTCACCCGTTCGACCTCCTGGGAACCCGCGCGCATCACGAACAGATGCCGTTCATTGCCGCGGTTCGCGGCGAAGTGGAGCAGACCCGCGCGCGCATCCCAGTCGGCCAGCGACGCGTGCGGGCCGACGACCACCTCGGGCAGGGGCCAGACCGCGCTCCCGTCGGGCGCAAGCGAAAGGTCGTCGTCCGGTTCCGCCCACGCCGCGTCCCGTCGCGTCGCCTCGCGTTCGGCGTCGCCGGCTCCCGGCTCCCACCGCCAACGCGTGAGCGTCTCCTGGCTGCGGTCCAGCGTCTGGAAAACGACCCCGCCCCCCTCCCTCCACTCCACCCGGGCCAAGTACTCGTCCGCGACCTCGGCCCAGTGCGTCGCGCCCCCAGCCGCCGGCACGACACCGAGCTTCCAGATCACGTTGGGATCCCCCGCGCGCGGATACTCCTGCGGCATGGAACCGCCGTACTCCGCGAGGGGGTCGGGCATCCGGAAGATCGGCACCTTCGACGCATCGGTGCGGACATAGGCGATCCGCGCGGAGTCCTTCGACCACCAGAACCCGCGGTGGCGCCCCAGCTCCTCGCTGGCGATGAACTCCGCGAGCCCGCACCGCACGGTTCCGCCTCCCTCGCTCGTGAGCCGGCGCTCGCCCGCGGCGTCGCGCACCCAGAGGTCGTTCCCTCGCACGAAGGCCAGCGAGCGCCCGTCGGGCGACCACCGGGGATCCAGCTCCGGCTCCGCGCTCGACGTGAGGCGTTCCAGACGCGCCTCCCGCAGGAGGAAGAGATCGCCCGACAGCGGCACCAGGATCGTGCCGTCCACGGGGTTCCATTGGTAGGAGGAGAGACCGAGGTGGCGCTCGCGCCGGCGCTCGCGCGCCGCGCGTTCTTCCGCGGAAAGCGCCTGCTCGCCGTCGGCCCGCAGGAGGATCCGGTGCTCGCGCGCGGCGAGCTCGTAAGTCCACAAGTCGGTCAGGCCGTCCCCCTGGCGGGACAGGAGGTAGGTCAGTCGCGCGCCGTCGGGACTCCATGCGAGCTGGAACGGCTGCGGGCCGGACGGGTCCCGCACCACGGCGGAGAGCGGGAGGGGGGCGGGGGGCGCGCTGGCGCAGGCCGCGAGGAAGAGGAGGGAGGGGAGGGTGCCGCGCACGCGCGGAAGCATACCGGCACGGCGTCTGCTACGCTTCGAGGGATGCGCCCGCTCCTGCTGCTCGCCTTGGCCAGCGCCGTCGTCGCGGGGGAGGGGAGGCCCGGGTATGTCGACGGCGAGCTGCCCGGCGCAAGGAAGCGAGACCCTTCCCAGGTCTACGTCTTCTACGCACCCCGCGCCTATGACCCCACCCAACCCGCCCCCCTGGTCGTGGCGCTCCACGGCGGGCGCGGCAACGCCATGCAGTTCGCCAGGTTCCTCACCCCCTTCGCGGAGGCGACGGGTTCGGTCCTCGCCTGCCCCCAGGGGTTCGAGGAGATCATCGGCGCCGACGGCTACTGGTGGCGCGGAAGCGTGGAGGAAATGCTGGCCCTCGAACGGTTCATCGAGTTCGCCAAGAAGCGCTACGCCATCGACCCCAAGCGGGTGACGGTGGTCGGGCTGGCGGACGGGGGGGAACTGGCGGCGCGCTTCGCGCTCTCCCGGGACCGCGAGATCGCGGGCCTCCTGCTCCTCAACATCCTCTGGAACTACGAAGGCAGCATCCGCGCTCCCAAGACTCTCAAGGTGGCCGTGCTCGCCTCCCGCGACGCGGAGGAGAAGCTGGCGAAGATGAAGGACCACGCGGAGAAGGCCGCGACGGCGCTCCAGAAGGCGGGCTTGCCGGCGCTGCTGCGCCTGCACCCGAGCGCCAGCCGCTCCTTCTTCCACGGATGGGAGGAGGAGTTCTCCAAGGCGCACCAGTGGTTTCTCGGGGAGCGGGACTGGCCCAGAGAGATCCAGGAGGCCGAGGCGCCGCCGCCGCCGCCCCCCCCGCCGTCCAAGTGACTTGCTCTAACCCGCATGATTCATGAGGATCGCGCGAATCGGCCACGAGTCGGCCGAACCAGCGTAGTGCTGCTCGGCAAGAGCCACGTTCGACCGTTCCGGCCACTCGTTCTGGGCCGGGACGCGACGTCGAGATCCAGGAGCGAGGAGGAAGCTGTGGCCAATGGCCACTGCGACGACGAGCGACGCAGAGATCGACGTCGCGGACGGCCCGGAACCGCGAGCCTCTTGAATAACTCGGGCTAAGAGCCTATCCGAAAACCCGGCGTCAACACCGAGGCCGAGCCAGCGGGCCGAGCGCGAGCCGCGACGACGAAGCCGTATTGGCGAAATACGGCGATGGAGGGGAGGCGAAGCGATCGGCCCGCGCAGCCGGCCGAATGTAGCCGGGTTTTCGGATAGGCTCTAGGACGGATCGTGTGGTGCGTACCTTAGGATGGTTCCCTTCCATGCGCCGGCTCCTCGCTCTCGCGTTTCTCCTCCTCTGCGCCCAGGCGGACGACGTGAACAAGCCCCCGGAAGCGCCGCCTCCGCCCTCCGAACTGGCGATCCAGGAGGCGAAGGCGGAGCTGAAGGGGTTGGAGGCGGAGCGGGTGCTGCCGCGCCTGGAGGCGCTGGATGTCGCCGAGAGATCGAAGGACGCGGCGTTCGCCCCGCTCCTCTTCGAGAGCGCCGTCTCGACCCAGCAGCCCGACTTCGCGGTGCGCGCCGGGGAGGTCGCCCATCGCGTCGACCCGGATGCGGCGATCGCCGCCTACGAGCAGGGCAAGCGGAGGCTGAAGAAGTACTCCCTGGCCAATGCCGCGCGCTTCCTCGGGGAAGTCAAGCACGCCAAGTCCGCCGCCGCTTTGGCCGAGCTGGCGAAGAGCAGCGAGCCGGAGACGCGGGTGGAGGCGCTTTTCGGTCTCGTGAAGCAGGGCGATCCCAAGCACTACGGCGTGATCCTCTCCGCCTTCCGAACCTCGGACAAGGACGTGAAGGTGCCCGCCGCCATCTGCTGCGGCCTGGCGCGCATCGCGGAGTCCGCGAACCTTCTCGTGAAGGGGCTCGAGGAGAACGAGGAGGATCTCGCGTTCTTCTGCGCCTGGGCGCTGGGCCGCCTGCGGGATCCCTCGCTCCTCGCCACCGTGATCGCCACCACCAAAGGGCGCATGGTCGGCGACGTGGGCGTGGCGAAGGCGAAGGCGATCGTGGAGTGCTCCTTCGAGATCCAGAGCCATCTCCCGATCCTGCTCGCGCTCATCGGCTCGAGCGACGACTCCCTCGCCGCCGCCGCCGCTGTCGCCCTCGGTCGCATCGGCGCCGGGAACGCCGACGCCGCCGACGCGCTCATGGGCTTCATGCTGCGAGCGCGCTCCGCGAACGTGGCGGCGCTGGCGGCGGACGCCCTCGGGCGGGTCGGGGGCCCCGGGCACGGCGACAAGCTTCTGGCCCGCTACGAGAAGAACCCCGGCAACATCCCGCTCCACGTCGTTCGCGTCCTGGGGCTCCTTCGCTCCCCGAAGGCGGCGGGCCTTCTCCAGCACATCGCCTACACGCACAAGGAGAGCGTGATACGAAAGTCCGCGGCCGTCGCGCTCTGGGGGTGCGCCGACGACGGCGCCCGCAAGGACTTCCAGCGCAAGCTGGAGGAGACGGCGACGGCCAAGCAGCTCGAGGCGGGGTGCCTCATCCTCGGCTTCGACCGGAGCGACGCCGGATTCCAGTTCGCGCTCACGCTCCTGCGCAGGCACTTCGGCAAGAAGACCGTGGTCCATGTTCGCGACGCCCTGGAGCGGATGACCGGCCATCGCTTCGCGCCCAAGGTCCCGATCTGGCAGGAGTGGTACGGGAAGAACGCCGACTTCTTCGCACGCAAGCCCCAATTCCTGAACCGCGACGAGTGGAGGAAGAAGCTGCTCGAGGGCAAGGAGGAGATGGGGATCTCGCGTCTCACGGAGGAGGCGGTGGAGCGCGGGCTCGGTTGGCTCGCGCGGCACCAGAGCCCGGACGGGCGCTGGAGCGGCGACCGGTTCATCGACCGCTGCAAGCTCTACTACGACAAGGCGTGCCAGATCGGCGCGCGACTCGGGGACTGGGACGTGGGGATGACGGGGATCTCGCTTCTGGCGTTCTACGGCGCCGGCTACCGCCCCGACCAGGGCCGCTACAAGGACGCCGTCCTGCGCGCCCAGGTCTACTGCTCGGCACGGCAGTGGGCCGACGGGGACTTCGGAGGCCAGGGCGACCTCATCGGCGGCTACACGCGGCCCATCGCCACGATCGCTCTCGCCGAGGCCTATGGCACCACCCAGGACCCCGAGTTCCTCGAGCGCGCCCGACTCTCCGTCGAGCACATCGTCAACATCCAGTACCCGGACGCGGGCTGGCGCTACCGCCTGGGAGGACAGTTCCCCGGGGACACCTCCGTGACCGGTTGGAACGCCTGGGCCATCGCGACGAGCCGAAAGTTCGGCATTCCCGTGGACCCGATCGGGCTCGAGGGGTCGCTCTCCCTCTTCCAGATGTTCTCTTCGCCCGTCACCGAGGACGAGGAGTTCTACAACACCGACCCTGCCTACTTCTTCGAGGTGGGGCGCGGCCAGTCCTTCGAGCACTTCACGGGATACAACGCCCGGGAGGCGTCCCGCCCTCCCATGACCGCGCTCGGCCTGATGTGCTACATCCTCATGGACCGGCGCCGCTCGCACCCGTTCTGCATCGGAGCGGCCAACACGCTCCTCAAGAACATCCCCGAGTACGACGAACGATCCAACAAGATCAAGTACGTCGCCGGCGCGGAGTACCCCGTCTACTACTGGTACTACGGGTCGCTGGCCATGTACCAGATGGGGGGCAGCTTCTGGCGCAGGTGGAGCCGGCCGCTGCTCACCGAGGGCATCCCCAACTCCCAGGTGAAGGGCGACGTCTGCGAGCGCGGCTCGTGGGCCTGCGACAACCTCGACTCCATCGGCGGCCGCGTCTACACCACCGCGATGGCGGTGCTCACCCTCGAGACCTTCTACCGCTACCTGCCGGTCCTCCAGGGGCATTGAATCGACGCCCGGGTTAGGATGTCGGGCCGACCGATAGGCAACATCGCAAGACCCGATAGTTTGCACCCTGCGTAGAGGAGATGCCCATGTGGAATCGGATCGTCGCCGCCGTCGCGGTCGCCGCGCTGGCGTCCGGCTGCGGCAGCAAGGAAGAGTCGCAGTCCGGGGGCGTGGCCAAGGTGCTCCGTTTCTCCGCCATCCCCGACCAGAACAACACCGAATTGAAGGAGAAATTCGACCGCGTCGCCGCCTATCTCGCGACGAAGCTGGGGGTGAAGGTCGAGTACCGCCCCGCCCGCGACTACCAAGCGTCGGTGGAGGCCTTCAAGAACGGCGACATCCACCTCGCCTGGTTCGGCGGACTCACCGGCGTCCAGGCGCGGCGCGCGGTGAAGGGCGCGCGCGCCATCGCGCAGGGCGAAGAGGATCCCGCCTTCACCTCCTACTTCATCGCGCACAAGGATACGGGCCTGACCCGCTCGGAGGAGTTTCCCACCGCGATCGCGGGGCTGAAGTTCACCTTCGGCGCGCAGGACTCCACCTCCGGCCGCCTCATGCCCGAACACTTCCTGCGCTTGGCGACCGGAAAGGCGCCCCAGGAGTTTTTCTCCACGCCGCCCGCCTTCAGCCAGAACCATGACCAGACCGCGGAGCTGGTCCAGGCCGGCCGGTTCCAGGCGGGCGTGCTCAGCTACGCGGTCTACGACCGGCGGGTGAAGGAGGGCAAGACCGACCCCGACGTCTGCCGCATCATCTGGAAGACGCCGCCTTATCCCGACTACAACTTCACCGCCCACCCCTCCCTCGATCGCGATTTCGGCGCCGGGTTCATGGACCGGCTCCAGAAGGCGCTCCTGGAGATGACCGACCCGGGGCTGCTCGCCGCGTTTCCTCGCAAGCGGCTCATCCCCGCCTCGAACGAGGACTTCGATCCGATCGCCAAGGTGGCGGCCGGGCTCGGCTTCCTCCGGGAGTAGGGTCCGTGGCGGGTGGCAGGGCGAGGTTCCGGCTCACGGAGGCGGCTGTCCGCTACGAGAGCATCCTCGCCTTGGAGGGCGCCACCCTCGAGATTGCGGCGGGCGAGGCCGTGGGGTTCGTCGGCCCCAGCGGGGCGGGAAAGACCACGCTCCTCCGCCTGCTCAACGGCACGGTCCGCCCCGCCTCGGGGCGGGTGGAGGTGGACGGCGTCGATCTTGCAACGCTCTCCAACGGCGCGCTCCGCCGGCTGCGCTCCCGCATCGGCTTCGTCCACCAGGAGTTCAGCCTCGTGCCCAATCTCCGCGTCTCGCAAAACCTCGTCGCGGGGAAGCTGGGGCGGCGCTCCCTCTTCGCCTCGCTGCGCTCGATGCTGCGCCCGGCCGCCGCCGATCTCGAGCGTGCCCACGAGATCCTCGAGCGCGTCGGCATCCCGGAGAAGCTCTTCGAGCGCACCGACCGTCTCTCCGGGGGCCAGAAGCAGCGCGTCGCGATCGCGCGTGCGCTGTTCCAGGAGCCGGATGCGCTCCTTGCCGACGAGCCCGTCTCGAGCGTCGATCCCGCCCGGGCGCGGGACACCGTCTCCCTCCTCACCAGCATCTCGCGGGAGCGCGGCCTCACGCTCTGCATGAGCCTGCACAACCTCGAGCTCGCGCGCGAGTACTTCCCCCGCCTCGTAGGCCTCCGCCACGGCCGGGTCGTCTTCGACCTCCCCACCGCCGCCATCGGACCGGCCGACTTCCACGCGCTCTACGACCTCACGGCTCAGGAGATCCTGGGCAATGGGTCGTGAGCGCCGGCCCAAGCCCGGGAGCAGGCGTGGCTTCGTCCTGCTCGCCATCCTCGCCGCGGGGCTCTGGTCGGCATTCCAGCTCGACCTCTCGCCCGGCGGGCTGGTGCCCGGCGCGGGGGGCCTCGATCTCGTCGGACGCTTCCTGAAGGGGGCGGTCACCCCCGCCCTCACCTACGAAGGCGAAGGCGTCCCCGAGGGCACCGTCGCTCTTCCGCTCAAGGCTCTGCAGGCCGCGCACACCACCCTCCTGTTCGCCGCCGCCGCCACCTCCCTCTCCGTGCTGGCCGGCCTGCTGCTCGCCTTCTTCGCGTCCACCGCCTGGTGGGCCGGCGACCCGGCGGGCGCATCGAGCGCGGCGGGACGGATCCTGCGCCGATCCCTCGCGCCGCTGCTCTACGGCGGCGCCCGGCTCCTCATCGCACTCCTGCGCTCCGTGCACGAGCTGCTCTGGGCCGTGCTCTTCCTGGCCGGATTCGGCTTCTCCCATCTCGGCGCCCTGCTGGCCATCGCGCTGCCCTATTCCGGAACCCTCGCCAAGGTCTTCAGCGAGATGATCGACGAGGCCCCGCGGGATTCCGCCGAGGCGCTGCGTGCGCTCGGCGCCGCTCCCCTCCAGGTCTTCCTCTTCGGGCTCCTCCCGCGCGCCGCCCCCGACATGGGAGCCTACGCCCTCTACCGCTTCGAATGCGCGCTCCGCTCCTCCGCGATCATGGGGTTCTTCGGCTTCCCCACCCTCGGCTACTACATCGCCGCCTCCTCCGAGAACTTCCACTACCGCGAAGTCTGGACCTACCTCTACGCGCTCTTCCTCCTGGTCGTGCTGGTCGACTGGTGGAGCGGGGCGCTGCGCAGGAGGTTCGTGGCGTGACGGAGCGGCAGCTGGCGATCGGACGACTGCGCGCGACGCGACCCAGGAGCCGCTTCCTGCGCAGGAGCCTCCTCCTCCTGGCGGCGCTTGCCGCCTACGCTTGGCTCGCGGGCGGGTTTCGGCTGGAGGATGCCGCGCGGCGCTGGGCGAACTTCGATCGATTCCTAGGGGAAGTGCGGCCCTACCCGCTCCAGGGCCGGGAATTCGACGCGGGCACCGCGGCGCGTTGGGCCGGAGGTCTCATGGCGAGCAAGGGCTGGGCGGCGGCGGTCGCGACCCTCGCCATCGCCGTGGCCGCCATCGTGCTCGCCGGCGTGGGGGCGGCGCTCTTGAGTCCTCCCGCCGCGCGCAACTTCGCCGCCCCGGAACCGTTCCTGCCCGGCCCCCGCCCCCCCCCCTTGGTCGCCCGCTGGAGCTGGAGCGCCCTTGTGGCGGCCACGCGCCTCCTCCTCATCTTCCTGCGCGCGGTGCCGGAGTACGTCTGGGCGTTCCTCTTCCTGGCGATGCTCGGGCCGACCCCCTGGGTCGCGGTGCTCGCGCTCGCGCTCCACAACCTCGGCATTCTCGGCAAGCTCGGCGCGGAAACGGTGGAGAATCTCGAGCCGGGGACGCTCCGCGCGCTGCGCGGCCTCGGAGCGGGACGGCTCCAGATCGCGGCGGCGGGGATCTTTCCCGCCGCGCTCCCGCGCTTCTTGCTCTACTTCTTCTACCGCTGGGAGACCTGCGTGCGCGAAGCGACCGTGCTCGGCATGCTCGGCATCGCCTCCCTCGGCGCGCTGATCCAGGACGCGCGGGCGCGCAACCATCACGACGAGATGTTCCTCTTCATCCTGGCCGGCGCGGGGCTCGTGCTCCTGGGCGACCTCGTCTCCGCCGTCGCGCGGGCCGTCGTCCGTCGCGCCTAGCGTCGGCGGGACTACCGTCTTCGGCTCCGCCCGGCCGCGCGGGCTCGGACCGGCGATGGAAGGATCCGGCAGACCCCAGCGCCCGTCCCATCCCGATACAACCGGACTTCGAACGCAACCATTCGAGTTGATCCTGTTGCTATGTGGGCTAGAATCGGCGCTTCATGTACGGGAAAGGGCTCGCGCAGAGTCGCGCTGGAACCTTCGTTTCCATCCCCGGAGTCGAAAATCGGGGGCCCGCGCTCCCCTCCCACGAACGGATCCTCACCCCCGAAGCCCTCGCGTTCGTGGCGCGGCTCCACCGCCGCTTCGATGGCGTGCGACTCGAGCTCCTCAAGCGGCGCGCGCGGCGGCAGGAGCGGCTCGACGCGGGCGAGTGGCCCGACTTCCTGCCGGAGACCGCTGACGTGCGGCGCGCGGAGTGGCGCGTGCCGCCCCCGCCGGAAGACCTCGCCGACCGCCGCGTGGAGATCACCGGTCCGGTCGACCGCAAGATGATCATCAACGCGCTCAACTCGGGGGCGCAGGTCTTCATGGCGGACTTCGAGGACTCCCATGCGCCCACCTGGGCGAACTGCCTGGACGGACAGGTCAATCTCCACGACGCCGTGCGGCGCGCCATCGAGTTCGAGGGTGCCGAGGGCAAGCGCTACCATCTCGCGGAACGCACCGCCACGCTCATGGTGCGCCCCCGCGGATGGCACCTGCCCGAGAAGCACCTCCACGTCGATGGCCGGCCCGTTTCGGGCTCGCTCTTCGACTTCGGGCTTTTCTTCTTCCATAACGCCCGCGAGTTGGTGCGGCGCTCGAGCGCGCCCTATTTCTACCTGCCGAAGCTGGAGAGCCATCACGAAGCGCGGCTCTGGAACGACGTCTTCCTCTTCGCGCAGGAGGCCGTCGGCCTCCCCCGGGGCACGATCCGCGCGACCGTGCTCATCGAGACGATCCTCGCGGCTTTCGAGATGGATGAGATCCTCTTCGAGCTGCGGGAGCACTCCGCGGGGCTCAATTGCGGCCGCTGGGACTACATCTTCAGTTTCATCAAGAAGTTCCGCGCCCATGAGGAGTTCCTCCTGCCGGACCGTTCCGCGGTCACGATGACGACGCACTTCCTGCGGTCCTACTCCCGCCTTCTCATCCGGACCTGCCACCGGCGCGGCGCCCACGCGATGGGCGGCATGGCGGCGCAGATCCCGATCAAGAACGACACGGCGGCCAACGCGGCGGCGCTCGCCAAGGTGGAGGCCGACAAGGAGCGCGAGGTCACCGACGGGCACGACGGCACCTGGGTGGCGCATCCCGCCCTGGTGCCGCTTGCGCGCGCGGTGTTCGACGCGCGGATGAATGGTCCGCACCAACTCGATTTCCAACCCGAGGAGAGCACCATGATTCGAGCCAACGACCTGCTCAAGGTCCCCGAGGGCCCCATCACGAAGCGCGGGCTCCGCACCAACATCCGCGTGGGCGTCCAGTACCTGGAAGCCTGGCTGCGCGGGTCGGGCTGCGTCCCGATCGACCACCTCATGGAGGACGCGGCCACCGCCGAGATCTCCCGCGCGCAGGTCTGGCAGTGGCTCCGTCATCCGAAGGGCCGCCTCGAGGATGGGCAGCGCGTCACCCCGGTCCTCGTCGGCGCGATCCTCCGCGAGGAGTTGGACCAGATCGAGACCTCGCTTCCCCCCGGCGCCGACCATTCGCGCCTGCGGGAGGCCGCGCAGCTCTTCCTGCAGATCGTGACCGCGCAGGAGTTCGTGGAGTTTCTGACGCTCCCGGCCTACGAGCGCCTCTAGCCCCCGCCCCCCTTTTCCGCATCCCGAACCAGCATCCCTGCATCGCAACGAGGAGATTTCCGCCATGCGCCATCCCCGCACCGCCGCAGCACTGGAACGCCACTGGACGACAGCGCCCCGATGGAAGGCCGTCCGCCGCAGCCACGGCGCCGCCGACGTCGTCCGGTTGCGCGGCAGCCTCGTCGTCGAGCACACCCTCGCCCGACGCGGCGCCGAGAGGCTCTGGGATCTCTTCCACGAACAGCCTTACGTCGCGGCGCTCGGCGCGCTCACCGGCAACCAAGCCGTGCAGATGGCGCGGGCGGGGCTGAAGGCGGTCTACCTGAGCGGTTGGCAGGTGGCGGCGGACGCCAATCTCTCCGGCCAGACCTATCCCGATCAGAGCCTCTATCCCGCCAACAGCGTCCCGGCGGTGGTGAAGCGCATCAACCAGGCGTTCCAGCGCGCCGACCAGATCCAGACGGCCGAGGGCGGCACGAACCTCGACTGGTTCCTGCCCATCGTGGCGGACGCCGAGGCGGGCTTCGGCGGACCGCTCAACGCCTTCGAGCTCATGAAGAGCATGATCGAGGCGGGCGCCGCCGCCGTGCACTTCGAGGACCAGCTCGCGTCCGAGAAGAAGTGCGGACACTTGGGGGGCAAGGTGCTCGTCCCGACCGCGCAGTTCATCCGGACGCTGGCGGCGGCCCGGCTCGCCGCCGACGTCTGCGACGTGCCCACGATCGTCGTGGCCCGCACCGACGCGCACTCCGCCAAGCTGCTCACGTCCGACGTGGACGAGCGCGACCGCCCCTTCCTCACCGGGGAACGGACGCCGGAAGGGTTCTTCCGGGTGCGCGACGGCCTCGAGCCCGCCATCGCCCGCGGGCTGGCCTATGCGCCCTACGCCGACGTGGTCTGGTGCGAGACCTCCACGCCCGATCTCGAGGAGGCGCGCGAGTTCGCCGAGGCGATCCACGCCCGCTTCCCGGGCAAGCTTCTCGCCTACAACTGCTCGCCCTCCTTCAACTGGAAGCGCCATCTCGACGACGCGACGATCGAGAAGTTCCAGCGCGAACTGGGCGCCATGGGGTACCGGTTCCAGTTCATCACGCTGGCGGGCTTCCACTCCCTCAACCACTCGATGTTCGAGCTGGCGCGCGCCTACGCCGCGGAGGGAATGCCGGCCTACGTGCGCCTGCAGGAGCGGGAGTTCGCCGGCGAGGCGTTCGGATACACCGCCACGCGCCATCAGCGTGAGGTCGGCACCGGCTACTTCGACGACGTGCTGAAGGCGCTCACCGGCGGCTCGGCGGCGACCGCGGCCCTGGAAGGCTCCACCGAGCAGGCCCAGTTCCAGAAGGAACGGGGCAGGAGGAGAGAGCGGCGGGTTTCGTAGCCTTCCCGCGCGCGGGGGTATGCTCGCACGCATGGCGGATGCCCCCTTCGGCCGATTCTTCCTCCCCGGCCCCACCGAGGTGCGACCCGAGATCCTCGCCGCGATGGCGCGGCCCATGATCCCGCACCGCGGCGAGGAGGCCGCCGCGCTCTATCGCCGGATCCAGGAGGGCCTGCGCCCGCTCTTCCGAACCGCGCGGCCCGTCTACGTGGGCGTCTCCTCCGCCACCGGCATGATGGAAGCGGGCGTGCGGGCGCTGCCGCCCGGCCGCCTGCTCGCCCTGGTGAACGGCGCCTTCAGCGAGCGCTTCGCGAGGATCGGCGAGGCGTGCGGGTTCGCGACCGACGTGCTGGCGCATTCCTGGGGCGCCGTCCACGACCCCTCCGAGGTCGCCCGGCGGCTCTCGGAGAAGCGCTACGTGGCGCTGCTGGTGGTCCACAGCGAAACCTCCACGGGCGCGCTGCAGCCGGTGGCCAAGCTCGCCGCCGTCGCCCGCACGGCCGGCGCGGCCATCCTCGTGGACGCGGTTACGAGCCTCTGCGCCACGCCGGTCCTGGCGGACGCGTGGGAGCTCGACTACGTCTTGTCCTCGTCGCAGAAGGCCCTCGCCCTCCCGCCGGGCATCGCCTTCGCCGTCGCGGGGGCCACGATGCTGGAGAGGGCGGCGAGCGCCGAACGGCGCGGCCTCTACCTCGATCTCCTCGATTTCGAGAAGTGCGCGGCGGCCCAGCAGCCCTCCTTCACCCCGGCGCTCCCGCTCCTCTACGCGCTCGACGTGCAACTCGGGAGGATCGCGGCGGAGACTCTCGAGGCGCGCTGGAACCGGCACATCGAGATGGCCGCCCGCACCTGGCGCTGGGCGGAGGAGTCCGAAGGGCGCGTGGGCGTGCGCCTCGAGGTGCTGGCGCCGGCGGGATTCCGCTCGCCCTCCGTCTCCTGCCTGCGCCTCCCGCCGGGCCTCGTGGGACCCGCCGTCGTGAAGGCGGTCGCCGCGCGCGGCTTCACCCTGGGCCAGGGCTACGGTCCGCTCAAGGAGACCACCTTCCGCATCGGACACATGGGCGATCACACGCTGCGGGAACTCGAGGAGCTTCTCGCGGCGTGCGACCAGGCGCTCGCGACCCTCGGGAAGCGATAAGAGCCTATCCGAAAACCCGGCGTCAACACCGAGGCCGAGCGAGCGGGCCGAGCGCGAGCCGCGACGACGAAGCCGTATTGGCGAACTACGGCGATGGAGGAGAGGCGAAGCGATCGGCCCGCGCA
>JBQTIG010000069.1:0-17896 GCA_052388375.1 Planctomycetaceae bacterium
GCCCACGGCCATGCGCCGGATGGCCTCGCTCGTCTCGTGGGAAAGCGTGCGACCGTCGATCCTCATGCCCTCCTTCTAATGGCGAGGACCGACAGGATTGTAGACTAAGTTACAGCCTCCTTAGTAAGCCACCGCAGCCGGAACGCCGCGGGGACGCGCCGCGCGCGACGCACGCCGTCCGCGACGGTCCAGAGGCGCCGCACGACCCAGACTCCCCCTCCGACCCGGAGGTTGAGCGGACGGGCGCGGACGTGGAGGAACACGAGGATGCAGCCGGTTTCCGGCGCGACTCCGCCGACAAAGTGCGCCAGCGCGCGCCACGGCCGCCCGCAGGGGAGCTAGCCGAGCCCCGTAAGGAAAAACGTGAGGAGCCCGGCGAGCCAGCCGCGGCGGCGGGTGGTCTCCTGGGCCGCGCTCGGTGCGGCGTCTGCGCCCCCTGCGGGCGGCGCATGGGCGTAGCACCACGGGCTAGGCCGAAGTTCCAGCGTCCAGGACGCGGGCCGACTGTCGTAACCCGCTCCTTCGCGCGCTCGCCACGGATCGCGCGCGCCGGCGTGCGCCGCAGGCCCTCGGCGGAGCGGCGCGGATGGCGCGGGAGCAAGCGCGGCACGCGCGCCGCGGACGCGAGCCCCAAGTCCTTGGCGCCACCCGCCTTGCGGAGAAGGCGTGCCGCACGTCGTACACCGCAGGGAGGTCTGCTGCCGATAGAGACCCGCAGATGTTGGAGCCGGGGAGGTTCTTCGTAAGGGCGGCCGCGGCGGCGGGCCTCGCGCTCGTCTTCCTGACTCCGCCCTTTCAAGTAGCGGACGAGCCGCACCACCTCTTTCGCGCGTACCAGATCTCGCAGGGCCGCGTCACGGGCGAGAAGGGCGGAGGAACGCTCCCGCGCAGTCTCCAGGAGGTCGCCGGAGGCACTTCGTCACGATTCGGCCGGCAGGACTGGTCGCGAATCAGGAGTGGGCTCCTGCGGCCGCTCGCGCCCGAGGACGAGACCTTCGTCCCCTTCGCCAATACCGTGATCCAGGCGCCGGCGCCCTATCTGCCGCAGGCGCTCGCGATCGCGCTCGCCCGCCCGTTCGGGGCGCCGCCGCTCGTGCTGCTCTACCTTGCGCGCCTCGCCAACCTGGCGTGCGCGGTGTGTCTGACGGCGCTCGCGATCCGCGTCGCACCCGCATTCCGCTGGGGATTCGCTCTGCTCGGCCTGATGCCGATGACCATCTTCCAGTCCGCGTCGGCGTCGCCCGACGCATGCACGACCGCAGCGGCGTTCCTCTTCGTCGCCTGCATCCTGAACAGCAACGTCCCGTTCCTCCGGTTGTTCGTCCTCGCGGTGTTCGTGGTGCTCAGCAAGCAGGCGTACCTCTGCCTGGTGCTGCTTGCCTTCGCGCAGCCGGGTCGATGGCGGCAATCGATCGCGCTGGTCGGAGCCTCCGTTGTCGCGACCGGCCTATGGGCGTGGCAGGTGCGTGCCCTGTACGTTCCGTTGCGTCCCGGGGTCGATCCCGTCGAGCAGGCGCGGCTCGTGCTCGGCGCTCCGCTTCGGTTCCTGGCGCTGGTCGTCCACGACTACGGGCACCACACCCTGCGCTACTTCAATCACTTCGTCGGAGAACTGGGCTGGGCGGACACGCCGGTGCCGCACGGCCTGCCGCGAGCGTACGGTATCTCGCTTCTCGTGGCCGCGCTCGCCGCCTGCGACACCCGGATGCTCGCCCGCACGCGCGTGCTGCTCCTGCTCGTGTTTTCCGCCGGGCTCCTGAGCATCAGCGGGCTCGTCTATCTGAGCTGGAACGCGGTCGGCGCGGACCAGATCCAGGGGATTCAAGGGCGCTACTTCCTCCCTCTCGCGCCCTGCGCGCTGCTCGCGCTTCAGAATCGAACCATGCGCGCCGAACGTTTCCGGAAATGGACGCCCCGCGCCGCAGCGGCGTTCTCGGCGCTCGCGTTGGCCATGACGCTCACCACGGTCGTCCGGCGTTACTGGTGACACGGCCGCGGTCCGCTCGCGGACGGAGGCAGGGCGACGGAGGCGGAGTCGCACTCTACTTCGACCCCGCGGACCGCGCCTCGTGGTACTCCTGCTCCGCATTGACGATCCAGAGGTTCGTCTTGTCCGTTCGACCGGACGCGATGTTGTCGACGGCCGTCATGGCCGCGAGCATCGAGTGATCCTGGTTGTTGTAGCGGTGCATGCCGTTGCGTCCGACCGGGAAGAGGTTCGTGATCGTGTCGAGGTAGGCGCGAACGTCACCGAAACGGGCGTACGAGCCGAAGTAGCCGGGATAGGCCTTCGGCTGCCGGATGACCGTCCCGTCGATGACCTCGATGCCCTGGCGCAGGCCGATCCGCTCCAACTCGTCGGCGCCGAGGTCGATCAGGTCCTCGTCGCTCATGCGCCACAGGCGGTCACCCTCCTCAACGAAATACTCGAGTCCGATCCAGCCGTGCGCCGGGTCCGCGACCATCTTCGGGTGCCAGTTGTTGAAGATCTGGATCCGTCCTAGATGCACGCTCTTTTCATGGACGTAGATCCATGTGTCGGTGAGCTCGCGGCCGCCGGGTTCCGCCAGCTTGCGCGCGAGGAGGAGCCCGACGGTGAGGAAGTCGCGGAACTGCAAGGTCTCCGCGACGGCGCGCACCTCGGGCGGGACATCCCCGAGCATGCGCGCGAGGGAGGGGACGTCGGTGGAGGAAAAGACGTAGTCCACCGGGATGCGTTCCGATCCCGCCGAACTCTCGATCCTCCCTTCGGTAACCCTACCGCCCTCCATCGTGAGCGCGGTGACGCGGGTGCCCATGCGAATCTCCCCGCCCCCGCGCGTCACCCGCTCCGCGACGACTTCCCACATCTGCCCGGGGCCATAGGTGGGGTAGAGGAACTGCTCGATGAGCGACGTCTCGACGCCCTTCCCGCTGAGGGCGCCGATGCGAGCCATCTTCTTCACCGCATGCTGCATCGCCTTCAGGATCGAGAGTCCCTTGACGCGCTGGGCTCCCCACTCCGCGGACATCTCGCGGCACGAGGTGCCCCAGACCTTCTCGGTGTAGGACTTGAAAAACGTCTCGTAGAGTTCCCGGCCGAAGCGGTTCAGGAAGAAGTCTTCGAGCGTCTTCTCGGGCCGGACGGGGAAAAGCGCTGCCCGAAGGTAGGTGATCCCGATCCGGAAGACCTTCCTCGGCCCGAGCTTCCGCAGCGTATCGAGGGAGAGGGCCACCGGGTAGGCGAAGAACCTGCCCCCGTAGAGGATGCGTGTCTTGCGGGGCCGCACGGCCATCACGCGCTCTCCGTCCTGCTCCGACGCGCGCGCGAGCCCCTCCGTGAGCGCCCGCGTCGTCCGCTGGTAGGTGACTTCGCCCGCGGCGTTCGCCGGGAGCGCGACCGGCAGCACGTCGGCCCACCACCGCATGACGCGGTCGGACTTCGAGAAGAAGCGGTGACCGCCGATGTCGATGCGGTTGCCCTTGTAGTTGACCGTGCGCGAGATGCCCCCGACGTACTCGGGATTCGCCTCGCAGACGACCGGCAGGACATCGGTGCGCTTCAGGAGCTCGATCGCCGCGGTGAGGCCGGCCGGACCCGCGCCGATGATGAGCGCCACTTTCCTAGGCATGCAGGAGCCGGAAGAGGAGCCGCTTCCGTGAGGGGGGGCTCCCGCCGAAGACGACGGCGGCGCCTACGGTTTTCGAGTCGACGTCGTCGACCCCAGTGCCGCCCGTGAGCCACGAGGGGCCGAGCTCGCCGAGCGCGCGACCTACGCTGCCGGCGAGCGCGATGATGCCGGATTCCGCGAGGGGGCGGCGTTCCCGCCGTGCGCTGCGCACCCACGGGGTGCCCAGGAGGGTGAGGATGGTGAGCCCGATGGCGAACGCGATGGCGCCGGAGAGGAGGCAGGGGACGCCGCGGACGCTGGGGAGCAGGGCGAGCGTGCCGGCATCGGCCAGAAGCGCGGTGGTCGACGCGAACAAGCAGCGCACGAACTCGCGAAGCCCCTCGGCGCTGAGGGCGGGGACGCTCGGCGCGATCTCGGCCTCGGGGGACATCGCCGGGTCGGACATGGGGAGGTAGCGGCCTTCAAACCAGTAACCCGGCAAAAGGCGCGCAGGTAGTATTCACGGCACGGCGACATCCGACCGCGTCTGCCTCCGGTGGGCTCCTCTCCGGGCGCCACTCGGGATTTTCGGTCGACGCCCACCGGGTGGTCACGGCCGTCGGGCCCAAGCGCCCGGGGCGCCAGGCCCGCTACCGCACGCGGTCGGCGCAGGCGCCGGAGCGCCGCGCCGGCTACGGGCGCAGCGTCGAGCACGCGTTGCGCTCGCCGCGCGCACTCGGCGTCCAGCACGACCTTGAGATCGTCCGAGTCCCGGCGCCGGAGCTGCTTCCTCGGAAGTCACTCGGTCGGGATGTCCGAAGGGTCCGACCGGGGATACGGCAGGCCCGATCGCCACCTTCCTGGTGGGTCGGTCTGGCGATCGTCACCCAGGCTCGCGAGTTTCCGAGGCTCGCCGGCGCACGCTTCGGCAGCCGGATGTCACGACGGACCGTCTGCCCTGGTTCGATCGCGATCGCGTCAGCGCGGCTCTTGTCTGCAAAGGCAGGCGCCATCGCATCGCCGAGGCGGCCCTCGAACGCCTTGCGGAACGGGTTGTCCGCGTTGGACTGGGGCTCCGGCCTGGGCCCGTGCCGAAGCAGATCGCGGCCCGGCGGGAGGACGGTGAGGCTGTACCGGCCCTCCTGGTCCGTCGCCGCGACCCGCTTCCACAACCTTTTCTCGCCGAACCTGAACACCGGGATCGGCGCGCCCTCGCACGGCGTCCCGTCCCCGTCGAGTGGCTGGCCCTCGATCGAGCCTGTCTCCGCAGCGAGGGCGAGTGCGGACATCAGCAGCAGGCCCGGCCTGCTCTTGGCGTTCCGTGATACGAAGCTGCGCCGGGGAAACCAGCTAAGATCCAGAAGCCGTGATCGATCCCAAGTGCGACCTCGTGAGTCGGATCCTGACCGGCGTCGTCGCGCAGCTCCAGCTCGGCGCCGCGCCCGAGAAGGCATGGGCCGAAGCCAGCCGCGCCTTCGCCATGGCCCAGGAGAAGGAAGATGTCGAACTCTTCGTCGCGATCGAGGAGAAGGACCTCGGCGCGTTGAACAGGATCGTCCAGCAGTGGGCGTCCGGCGAGCGCAAGCTCATCGACCACGACCGCGAAGTCTTGAAGCGCGCGCTCAAGGCGTTCCGCAAGCGGCTCAACCTCGCGCGCCTCGACGCGGAATCCACGATGGGCCACGGGCCGATGAGCTCCGGCCGCGAATCCTCGATCGTCGGCGTCCGCGCGCCCGACCAGTACCCGCAGGAGGCCTGGGACGAACTCGTTCGTCAGAAGCGCCTCATCGCCGGCCGGGACGGCGTCTATGAGCTTCCGCCGGAGTAGTCGCGCGGTATCACGTCCTCTGCGACCTCCCACCCGCAGAGCCCCCGGGCCCGAAGGGTCGCAGGCGGGCTGACACAATCGTAGGGGGGACCCCAACCGGGGGCGTCTGGTCGTTGGGCTGCTGGAAGTGGGGTCCGGCCCCGGACGCCGGCCGGCGCCTTGGAGCCGAGGGCCTTGGAACAGGAGCGCGGCGCGTCACGCCGCCGGGGACGCGCGGGGCTCGTGGGGGTCGAGGGGGTCGAGGGGGTCGTGGGGGTCGTGGGGGTCGTGGGGCTCGTGGGCGCCGGCCAGCTCTTGGCGGCGGAGGGTGGCGTCGACCCGACTTCGCGCTCCGCGCTTCGTCGAGGCAGGCGTCGAAGACCATGCGCAGCAGGCGCGCCCACGTCTTTCGGTGGTCCTTTGTGAACTCCGGGACCTCGTCGCGCGGGCCGGCCGTGCCCGCGGTCGGGCCGTGCCCCGGGACCCCCGCTGCCAGCCCGGCCGCTCAGTCGACGAGGGTCTTTATCCTGGCGAGGTTCAACGTGGCGCCCGCGCGGTAGACCCGTCCGTCCACGGAGCCCCAAAGAAGGACGGGCACCTCGCCGCCCTTCGCGACCTTCATGGTCTCACCCGGGAATGCGTCGCGTAACGCGTCGCCTATGCCGCGCAGGAATGCCCGGAGCTCGACACGGCAAAGAAAGGTCAGCTCGCCGCGGATGCCCGCCGTGGCCGCCTCGATCCAAGGCGGCGGCCCCTTCGCGGCGAGTACCGTCGCCATCACCGCGTCGCCGCCGGCGGCCATGAGCACGCGACCGTCCTTGGCCGCCAGCTCGAAGAGCACCCCGTCCTCGCCGAACATGGCCTCTAGGACGCCGGTCCTGAGCGGGGAGGGCGGGAGCCCGATGAACTCCTCGTACTTCACGATGTCGATCGCCATGCGGAGGCGCTGCACTTTCGTGGCGCCCGCGTCCCGCGCTCCTTCGTCGTGGAACGTCATGCCCGTCACCGGCGGCAACCCGCCCGTGCACAGCTCCGTGTACGCCTTCACGTACTGGTCCGGCTGTTCTGCCCCCATCGCCACAGCCATGCGCATCCCGGACGCGCCGGTATCCAGTCCCAGCGCCGCCTCGTTCCCGAGCAGCTTCGTCATCGCGACGTAGCGGTCGAGGTGGTCCTGGATGGCCGAGCGCTCCTCGGCCGCAAGGGTCTGCCCCACGGCCGCCATCATGGGCATGGAGAGGTTCATCAGGCCCTCGAGGTCGCAGCGCAGGAGCAGCGTAAAGGGCATGTCGCTGGGCAGGTGGGCGGCAAGCTCTTTCAGGCGCGACTTCGCCGGCGTCCCGCCATCGAGCGCACTGCCCTCGCGCGCCGTCAGGGCGAGTTGCACGTCGTAAAGACCGTCTCGTTCGTGGAGCACGACGTCCAGCGTCTCGGCGCCATCCACGACCACGTGCATCCACGCGACCATGCCCTCGAAGAACTCGCCCGCGCCGGGGTCCAGCTCCTCGGCCGTCGCCCCCTCGGTGGCGAGCATGGGGAACACGTCGAAGAACCAGTCGATGTCGTTCCGGAAGGCGCTGACCACGCGGGTGCAGTCGACGCGTATCGATACGTCGCCGTCCATGAGCCCGGCCGCGAGCTTCGAGCCGCCCGACGCGGGCGCCTCGCCTGCCGTGAGCGACACGTAGCCGCTCGCGGTCGCCGCGGCCGGGTGCCTGCCCGCGACCGCCTTCGAATCCGTGACGGGCGCGAGCAGCGTCAGTACGGGCGGCACCCGCGGGCCCGCAAGCGTGGCGCACAGGTAGAGCGGCCGGTCCGCGTCGAGTAGGCCCGGCTGCAGGTTCATCATGCCCGCGAGGGCGGCTGCGGGGTCGCTGGGGAGGGGAATGCCGGCCTCGGACTGAAGCCACGTGGCGACCCTCGCCAGCCTCGCCGCCGACGAGGCGCGCACCACGAATGCGGCGTCGGTCGGCACGAGCTCCGCGACGCCCGCGTCGAGAGCGGCCGCCGACAGCCGCGTCACCCTCGCGTCGGCTTCCGGCGCCTTCTCCTCGCCGCAGGCGAACAGCGCCATCCCCAGGAACAGAGCTGATCTGCTGCGCATGCGCGACCTCCCTGTTGCATTCTAGGCGCGCCGGTGCGTTTCCGGTAGCGAAGGACGGCGTCGACGACCCCGGAGTCCGTGGGGACCGGGAGGGTGGTCCTTGCGACCCTGCCTGCGGGGCAGAGCGAAGACCTTGCGCGGCAGGGGATCTCGGACAAGCAGCGCGCGGCGACCCGAAGGTGGACCGGAACCCGCCGCGCAAGCGTGGCAGCCTCCCGCTCGGATCACGGGTAGAGCACGAAGAGCGGCTTCAGGTTTCTCCAGTCCCCGTCGAACGGGATGGCCTTGCCGTCCACGAGGAGATCGTACTCCGGCTTGGCTAGGTGCAAACCATGGTAGGGGATCTGGTGTCGCGCGAGGTACTCCGCGAGCTCCCGCGCGCTGTGGCGCGCGCGCCAGCCGTCGGCCGCGCACGCGTTCGCCCGCACCGAATAGAAGACCACCTGATGCCCCGCGCGCGTCCAGCGCCGCACCAGGTCGCACGCAGCGGGATCGGGCGGCGTCGACGGTTTTTCCGCGGGTGGATCGGGGCAGAAGCTGTTGTCGAACTCGACGTAGATCTTCATCCGTCCTCCGTGGGGCGATGGAGGAGCAAGGAGCGTGCCCGCGGTGCGGGACGCGCGGGAGGGGGGCGGGGGCGGCGCTCTTCGGCGGCCGCGCGGGGTCGACCCTCGTAGGGCGCGAGGCGGTCACGCCGCGGCGAGCGCACCCGAGGGCGGATCATGCGAGTCGCGGGAGGCGACGACGCGGCCGCCCGAACAGGAACCCCTGGAAGAGCACGCAGCCCGAGAGCCAGAGGGCGTTGCGTTCCGCGGCGCTCTCGACCCCCTCGCAGATCAAGGCCGCTCCGTTCTGGTCGCAAGCCCTCTGGATGCGGCGCACCGCTTCGAGGCGCGCGCCGTCCCGGTCCACCCCTCGCACCAAGGAGGCGTCGAGTTTCACCACGTCGGGTCGGACCATGGCGACCGCCGCGATTCCCCGCCCCCCTGCTCCCACATCGTCGAGGGCGAGCCGGTAGCCCAGGCGGCGCAGCTCGCGCAGGCGGCGGACGAGGTCGGGGCGGCCCTCCAGCCGCGCCTCCTCGTGGAGTTCGAGGACGATGCGGCGGCGCAGATGCGCGTGCGCGGAGCGCGCGAGGAGCGGATCCTCCAACTCGTCCGCGTGCAGATTGACGAAGAGCAGGACCCGTTCGGGGAGGCGCGCGAGGGCGCCCAGGGCCCGTCGCCGTACCGCGCGCCCGAGGTCCCTCATCCTGCCGAGGGAGCGCGCGGCGCGGAGCAGATCGCCGGCGCGAGCCAGCGCGGGCAATCGACTTCGCACGAGAGCTTCGCAGCCGAAGAGGCGACCGCCCGGCCACGCGACGATGGGCTGGAACGCAAGGTAGAGGCTTCGCAAGGCGTTCTCGAACGCGGCCTGAGCCGCGCGCCACGGGGTCGCCGTGGGCCAGCGCAGGCGTGTCGCGCCGCGCATCTTCTCGCGAGGGTCGGCGCGTTGGAGCCCTGGCCGGGAGTCGGAGGGGTGGGGTTCGCCGATCCCGCGCGGCAGGAGTCGCGGGGCGCGCACCCCACCGCCGGTCCCCTCCTTCTCCGGATTCATCGTCCGACCTCCGGGGCCGGTCTCGCGCGGGACCCCCGCATGCGCGACAGCCGAAGGCGGATCTGATCGCGCGACAGTCCGAGGATTTTCGCCGCGTGGCTCTTCACGCCGCCGGCGCGGGCCAGGGCTTGCTGCACGAGGCTCTCCTCGAGTCGCGCGAGGGAAATGCCCTCGGCGGGGAGGAGGTAGGTCGGGGCGGGCGCCTGCGTCGGAGGCGCTTCCGGGCGCCCCCATCCGCGCAGCGGAACGTCGGCCGCGCCCAGGAGGGGTCCGCGCGCGAACACCACCGCCCGCTCGATCGCATTGCGCAGCTCGCGCACGTTTCCCGGCCAGGAGTGGGCCTCCAGATGGCGCAGGGCCTCGTCGGCGAGGGCGCGCGCCGGCGAGGCGAGGCTCGTGGCGAGCTGGAGAAGGAACGCGCGCGCCAGCGCGGCGATGTCCTCGGGGCGCTCGCGAAGCGGGGGGATCTCGAGCGGGACGACGGCGAGGCGGTAGAGCAGGTCCATGCGGAACCGTCCCTGCTCCACGAGGGCTTCGAGATCACGGTGGGTCGCCGCGACGATGCGCACGTCAATGCATGTCGTGCGGGTGGCGCCCACCCTCCGGAACGACCGCTCCTCCAGTACGCCGAGCAGCTTGGACTGCAGGTTCAGGGGCATGTCCCCGATCTCGTCCAGGAACAGGGTTCCGCCGTCCGCCGCCTCGAAGACTCCCGGACGGGCGCTCTTCGCGTCGGTGAAGGCGCCGCGTTCGTGCCCGAAGAGCTCCGCCTCGAGAAGCGTCTCGGGGATCGCGCTGCAGGTGACGGTCAGGAAGGGGCCCCCGGAGCGCGGCGACGCCTCGTGGAGCGCGCGCGCCAGCACGCTCTTGCCGGTCCCCGTCTCGCCGAGCAGGAGCACCGTGGCCGCCGGGGAACCGGCAACGGCGCGCAGGTCCGCCAGAAGCGACCGCATCGCGCGGCTCTTCGCAAGGATGGAGTCGAGCACCCCGCGAGGGCCTGCGTCGCCCCACGCAGGCGAGCGGGGCGAAGCGACACGGGCCACGATCGCCAGGACTTCCGCCGGCCGGAGCGGCTTGCGAAGGTGGCCCTGCGCGCCCTGACGCACCGCCTCCTCCTCGCCCTGCGCCGGCGCGTCCCCGGTCATGAGCACGACGGGGGCGTTCCATTCGTGAAGTCGTTCGAGGCCCCGGGCGTCCGGGAAGCAAGGACCGATCAGCACGAGCGCGGGCCGCGCTCCTCGCGCTCCGGAGCGCGCTTCCACGATCGAGCGCGCCTCCTCCACACGGTAGCCCTCGTCGCCCAACAACGCGGCGAGGAAGGTCCGGACCGAGGGATCCGGGTCGGCTACGAGGATGGTTTCCACCATGCCTGTCTCCTCCCTGCGCCGTCCGCAGGAGCGCCGGCACACCACGGCCGGCCCATCGCGTCGAATCCGGCTCCGAAGGGCGCAGAGAGGCTCCGCGCCGTTCGAACACTCTTTCTCTTCGACCTGCATTCTCTGGGTCGCGCAACTCCCGTCCATACGGTGCGAGGCTAGTTCGTGCGAAGCGAGCCGGCGCGCGCCCCGGACCCCCGGAGCAGGATGCGCGCGCGGGAACGCGCGCCGAACTTCGCTTCAGCCCGGCAAACCGGCCACCAGCCGCATGGGCACGACCCATGCGTGCGCTCCAGCCATGCAGGCCAATTCCCCCCGCCCCCAGCAGGAACGCGACCGCACGGTCGTGCGCCTGCTCCCTCTCGTGCGCGGCGTCGTGCGGCGCATGCGCCTCCCTCCCGGGAGCATCGACGATTGCGTCCAGGAGGGTTTGGTGGGTCTCCTTCGCCGCTTCGACGCCTACGATCCGGCGCGCGGAAGCCTCGAGACATGGGTGCCCTCCACGGTCCGCTTCGCGGTGCAGGACTACTTGCGACTCCACGGAGACTCCGTCGTGCGGGTGGGGAGGATCGAGGCGCGCCGTCGCAAGGCCGCGGGGTTGGATGTCCGGCACCTCTGTGTCAGCCTGCACGACGGGGGCGAGGAGGGGGCGCTCGCGCGCACGGCCACCCGTGGCATCGCTTCCCCCCAGGAGTCCCACACCGCGGTCGTCGAGAGGCGCGATCTCGTCGCCCACGCGGTGGCCCGTATCTCTTCCCGGGAGCGGCAGGTGATCGACCTGCTCTACCCGAGGGACGGGGGAGCATCGGTCGCGCTCACCCAGGCGGGCAGGCGTCTCGGCATCTCGCCCTCCCGCGTGGCGCAGATCCGAGGTGCCGCGCTCAGGACCATGCGCGAAAACAGGACGCGAGAAGCGCAACCGCGCGAGTCGCGAAACAAGGAACGCCTGGAGGCTGCTCACCCGCCCCCAGGCGCATTTTCCCGATTTCGCCCCGATTCGTGTTTCTTGTAGGAACAGGGGTCGCATCGACCCCTGTGGCTCGGCGCGCATTACCAAGAGCGAATTCGATGCCATTACAATCAGTGCGCCTAGGAGCGTGTAACATACTGTAATTAATAAACTTATAGCATGTGTGCCTGCAAGGTCGTCATGTCTCATTTAGAGTCATTGGTTCGATTTGGTCGCATGGATGGGATGGCTTTGCGCATGCTTGCTCTCGAAATCCAGCGCGTAACCCTGCGGTTCGCCTATCCCTCGGGACTCTGCTAACTTCCCCGCCGTGCCCCTCCGGAAGGTCCTCGTCGCCAACCGCGGCGAAATCGCGCTTCGTGTCATCCGGGCCCTGCGCGAGATGGGGATCGGCTCCGTCGCCGTCTTCTCCGACGCGGACCGGCTCGAGCTCCATGTGCGCGCCGCCGATGAGGCCTACCCGATCGGCCCCCCGCCCCCCTCCCAGTCCTACCTGCGTCAGGACCGGCTCATCGAAACCGCTCGCCGCGCCGGCTGCGATGCGGTCCACCCCGGCTACGGGTTCTTGAGCGAGAACGCCTCGTTCGCCCGAGCCTGCGAGGAGGCGGGGCTCACCTTCATCGGCCCGAGCTCGGCGTCCATCGCCGCGGCGGGGGACAAGCTCGCCGCGCGGATCGCGATGAAAGCGGCTGGGGTGCCGGTCATCCCCGGCAGCGAGTCGCCCGCATCCGGGGTCGGGGAGATCCGCGAAGCGGCGGAGGGGGTGGGATATCCGGTCGTGCTCAAAGCGGTTGGGGGGGGCGGGGGGAAGGGGATCCGCGTGGTGCACGATCCCGCGGAGCTCGAGGCGTCGTTCCGGCGCGCGGCCTCCGAGGCGGAATCGGCCTTCGGCAATTCCGGCGTCTACGTGGAGCGCTATCTCGAGCGACCGCGCCACATCGAATTCCAGGTGCTGGCCGACGCTCACGGCGGCATGGTGCACGTCGGCGAGCGCGAATGCAGCATCCAGCGGCGGCACCAGAAGCTCCTGGAGGAGTCGCCCTCGCCCTTCCTCGGCCCCGCGCTTCGGGCGCGCATGGGGGAGGCTGCGGTGAAAGCCGCGCGAGCGGTCGGCTACGTGAACGCGGGGACCGTGGAGTTCCTGGTCGACGCCAAGGGGCGGTTCTACTTCCTCGAGATGAACACCCGCATTCAGGTGGAGCATCCGGTCACGGAAATGGTCTACGGGCTCGACCTCGTGCGGCTCCAGATCCGCATCGCGGAGGGCGAGAAGCTCCCCTTCCGGCAGGAGGAGCTGCTGCCGAAGGGGCACGCCATCGAAGTACGTCTCACCGCCGAGGACCCCGGGGCGGGGTTCCTGCCCGAAACCGGCGTGGTGCATTCCCTCCGGCTCCCCGACGGCCCCGGCATCCGAGTGGACAGCCACCTCTACGCCGGGCAGCGCATCACGTCCCACTACGACCCGATGATCGGAAAGGTGATCGCCTGGGGGGCCGACCGCCCGGTCGCCATCGCGCGGCTCCGGCGCGCGCTCCTGGAGCTGCGGCTGGTCGGGGTGAAGAGCTGCGCGCCCCTGCTCCTGGCGCTCCTGGGGGATGCGCGGTTCCGGCGCGGCGAGGTGGACACCTTCTTCCTCGAGGAGTTCGTGCGCACGGGCTCCTGGCGGCTGCCGCCCGAGCTGGCGGGCCTGCCGGGTCGCCTGCCCGCGGTGATCGTCGCGGTCCTGCACGCTCACGAGCTGCAGGGGGCGTCGCGCGCGGTCCTTCCGGCGGAGCGGGGCGCGGCGGGCAGCCCCTGGCTCGAGGCGGGCCGCCGGGAGGCGATGCGGTGAAGTACTTCGCCGAAGCGGACGGCGAGCGCTACGAGTGCCTCATCGAAGCGCGCAACGGGGAGACCTTCGTGGTCGTCAACGGCACCCGCTACCGCGCCGATCTGCGGCGCGTCCCGGGGAGCGCCTCGACGACGCTGCTTCTCGACGGCCGCTCCTACGAATTCGCGGTGCTCCGCCACGATGAGGGGATCGAGCTCTCCGGCGCCGCCGGGCAGTTCCTCGTGAAAGTGGAGGACGAACGGACGCGCGCGGCGCGGGACCGCGCTCCCGCCGCCGCGGGGCCGCGGGGGCCGCGCATCCTCAAGTCGGTGATGCCGGGGATCGTACGCGAGGTGCTGGTGAAGCCGGGCGACGCCGTTACCAGGGGGCAGCCCATGCTCATCCTCGAGGCCATGAAGATGCAGAACGAGATCCGCGCCGACCAGGACGCGCTGGTGAAGTCGCTCAGAGTCGAGCCCGGCACCGCAGTGGAGAAAGGCGCCCCGCTCGTCGAGTTGGAGTGAGCGCGGGGCGCGCGGCCGAGGCCCCCCTCGGCGCGCCCATCTTCCGATGCGAAGGCCGCGCCGGGGCAGAATGGGGGGGTGTCGCGCTGGACCCTGCCTGCCCTGCTTGCCGCCGCGGGCATCGCCTTGGGGATCTTCGTCGCCTCGCGGCCGCCGGAGTTCGGCCCAGGCACGACTCCCCAGACCGAGGCGCGGGGGGCGCAGGGCGTCCGGGGCACCGTCCTGGCGGCGGGCGGGCCGGTCGTGGGTGCTCGGGTCGAACTCTTCGAGATCACCCCGCTGGGCGTGTTCGCGGGCGGGGCGGTCGCAACCGGCCCGGACGGAGCGTTCACTCTCGACTGGACGCCCCAGGCCAGCGACCGCCGCAAAGATCTCTTCTTGCGCGTCTCCGCGGACGGCTTTCCCGCCCTCATGCTGCCCGCCGAAACCGATCCCGTGGAGGTGCGCTTGGAGCCCGCCGTGGAGGTGATCGGCCGCGCCCTTCTCTCCGACGGCACCCCGGTGGCGGGCGCGAAGGTGACGGTGGCGCAACGGCATCAGCCCGACGCGGCCCGCGCGGGGATGACCGACGGGGAGGGGCGGTTCGCGGCGGGGTGGTTCCCTCGCGGCGCACCGCTGCAGATCACCGTGCGCGCGGAGCGGTTCACCTCTCCCGTGGACGGCCGCTTCCGCGCGGGAGATCCGGTGACCCTGCGCCTGCTCCCCGCGCGCGCCCTCGACCTCTTCGTGCGCACCCCCTCGGGCTCCCCTGTCATCGGCGCGCGCGCGGCGATCCCCGCCCCGTTCGCGTTGCGCGACACGGTGCCCCAGGCGCGGACGGACGGGTCGGGCCGCGCGCGACTGGAAGGCGTGTCGGCCGGCTCCCACGCCCTCCTCGTCGTGGCGGCCGACGGCTACATCCCGGTGGACGTGCTCGCGGAGCCGCACCTCATCACCGAGGTCGTGCTCTGGCCGCTGCGCGAGGTGGAGGTGACCGCCTACGACCTCTTCACGCGCAAGGGCGTGGCCGTGGACGACTTCCAGATCAGCCCGGCGCTGGGCGACGGGGAGCACCGCGCCTGGTGGGGCGAGCATGCCGATCTCGTGATCCCGCGCTATCCGCGACGTGCGCTGCCCGCCGAGGGGCGCTACCTGATCGGGCTGCCCGCCTGCGCCTGCGCGATCACGGGGGAGGCGGCCGCGTATGTCGAGAGCGAGTTCCGCGTGCGCGCCGGCGCGACGCTGGCCGGGGCGCCGTTCCGGCCGGAGGCACGCGGGCGCCCCGCCTTCCTTCTCTTGCGCCGCGCCGCGGCTCCGGGCCAGTCGCGCGAGAGCCTGCCGCTCGCGCTGGTGGACGAGGCGGGAGGGTGGCAGACGGTGCTCGAGCTGACGGAGAACGAGGTCGAGGTGGCGGTGCCGCCGGAGCGCCGCCTGCTGGCGGCGTCGCCCTGCGCGGCGGGGGGGGTCTGGGCGCCGCGCCAGGAGTTGGAGACGCCCCCTGCGGGGGAGCAGGCGAGGCGCGAGATCGTCTTGCGGCCCGCCATCGCGGTGCGGATGAGGGTGGATGCGGGGAACGGGGGCGGGGACCCCCCGGGCGGCGAGGTGGTGCTTCACGATCCGGGCGCGGCGGGTTTCGACCGGCCGCGGCGCGCCCCACTTTCCGGCGGCGTCGCCAGTCTCTGGGCGCGGCCGCAGCGCAGCCTCCGGCTGGAGGTCTTGTTTGCGGGCAACTACTTCGCGGAGACGCGTCAACTCGAGCCGAGCGCCCGTGCGATCGACCTGAAGATCGTGCCGCGGGTCGCGGCGGGCCTCGAGGTGCGCGTGGTGGATGCCTCCGGCGCGCCGGTCTCGTTCGCGAAGGTGAGCCTCTTCCCGCCGGGCGCCGGCGGCGTGCCGGATCTTTGGGCGACGCCGCTCATCCTGCGCGCGGAAGCCGCGGGCCGCGCGCGCTTTGCCGGCCTTGCCGGCGGCGAGGGCGCCCTCGAGGTCGCCGCCGAAGGTTTTCGGGGCCAGCGCTTCTCGCTCGTGACGCTTACCGAAGGGGGGAGCACGCCCTTCCCGGAGGTGCGGCTCCTCCCCGCGGAAGTGCGTCGCGGCCGCGTCGTGGATCTATCGGGCGCCGCGCTCGCGGGGGTGCGGCTGCGCGTGCTGTCGCCGCGCATGGGACGGCTCACGGTGCCGGGGCGGGGCGAACTGGACCTCTACGACCCGGCGGATGGCGGCATCGAGGTGGCGACCGCGCAGGACGGCAGCTTCGAACTCCTCGACGAATCCCCCGCCGCGCCGGTCTGGTGGGTCCATCCCCAGGGAGGCGCGGACCTGCCGCCCGCGGCGTTCCTTCCCCCGGACGTGGGCGGCACGATCACCGTTCCCCCGCTCGCGCGGGTCGGGCTGCATCTGCCGGGAAGCGTGATGGGGGTCTTCCTCCTCCTGCCGGGCGGGAAGGCGGTGCTCCTGCAGCGCGACGCCTCCATGTCGATCCGGCCGCTTCCCGTGGTGGTGCCCGCCCAGCCCCTCCGCCTCTACATCCGGCTGCGCAACGGAAGGTCGGCGACGCTCGACCTCGACCTGAAACCCGGCGAGTCGCGCGAGCTGGAGCCGGTGTTCCGGTAAGAGGGGTAGCGCAGCGAACGACCGGGCTAGCGATCCCGTTCAGACGCGGGATGCGAGCCACGCGCGAGGAGGGACAAGCCCGCGGGAATCTCCCCTCCGGCGGCGACCGCCGGCTCCCGGTACCCCTACCGCATCCGCCGCGCGATCTCCTCGGCCAGCGCCTCGATCCGGACGCGGTCCTGCTTCATGGAGTCGCGCTCGCGCAAGGTGACGGTGTTGTCCTCCTTGGTCTGGCCGTCCACCGTGGCGCAGAAGGGAGTCCCGATCTCGTCCTGCCGGCGGTAGCGGCGGCCGATCGCGCCACTCTCGTCATAGAAGACCGGGAAGCGGTCGAGGAGGCGCGCCATGATGGCGCGCGCGGTCTCGGGCATGCCGTCGCGCTTCACCAGCGGAAAGACGCCCAGGGTGATCGGAGCGATGCGCGGGTGGAGCTTGAGCAGCACCCGTTCCTCGCCCTCGTCCACGATCTCCTCGCGATAGGCATCGACGAGGAAGGTGAGGACGCAGCGGCTCAGGCCCGCCGCCGGCTCGATCACGTAGGGCGTGGTCCAGGTCTTGGTCTCTTCGTCGTAGTAGGCGAGCTTCTTGCCGCTCGCTTCCGAGTGCTTGCGCAGGTCGTAGTCCGTGCGATTGGCGATCCCCTCGAGCTCCCCCCAACCCCACGGGTACTCGTACTCGAGATCCACGCAGGCCGCGGCGTAGTGCGCGAGCTCATCCTTGGCGTGCGGTCGCTTGCGCAGCTTCTCCTCCCGGACGCCCAGCCGGGTGTACCAGCGGAATCGCTCCTCCACCCAGTGGTCGAACCAGCGCGGCGCCTCCTCCGGCATGCAGAAGTACTCCATCTCCATCTGCTCGAACTCGCGGGTGCGATAAAGGAAATTGCCGGTGACGATCTCGTTCCGGAAGGATTTGCCGATCTGCCCCACGCCGAAGGGGAGCTTCTTGCGCATCGTGGTCTGCACGTTGAGGAAGTTGGTGAAGATGCCCTGCGCCGTCTCGGGGCGCAGGTAGGCGACCGCCGCGCTCTCCTCCATGGGCCCCACGTGGGTCTTGAACATGAGGTTGAACTGCCGCGCCTCGGTGAGGCTGCAGGCGGAGTGCTCGCCCACCATGCGGCTCGGCTTGGCCGGGCAGGGGGTCTCCTTCAACTTGTCGGCGCGAAACCGCCCCTTGCACTCGCGACAGTCCACCATCGGGTCGTTGAACCCCCCGACGTGCCCCGACACCTCCCAGACCCGCGGCGACTGCAGGATGGCGCTGTCGAGCCCGACCACGTCCTCGCGCGCCATCACGACGTCCCTCCACCATGCGTCCGCGACGCGCCGTTTCAGCTCGACGCCGAGGGGGCCGTAGTCCCAGGTGGACTCGAACCCCCCGTAGATCTCGCTGGCCTGGAAGACGAAGCCGCGCCGCTTCGCGAGGGAGACGATCTTGTCCATCAGTCCGGGGGTGCTCATGGGAGACCGGCCAGACTAATCGCGCCCGGCGTGAGGGGCAACCAGGGGGGGGCGGGGGGGGGGGACCGGC
>JBQTIG010000070.1:0-60654 GCA_052388375.1 Planctomycetaceae bacterium
CGCCTGAGGATCCCGACGGCGGTCGCGGAAATGTAGTCGCGGAATGTAGTGCCAACCCGGATGCGAAACGGCCCCGATTCGCCGAAACGACGCCGTCCACGCGATTAGCTGATCAAGTTGGGCTAGCGTGGGGCCGTCGCGCCGGAAAGGGCGTTGCCTCGGGGTCCGGGAGCCTCCGAGCAGACTAGGCGGTCAGCTCTTCCTGCTTCAGCGGGTATTCGTCGACCGCCAGCGTCGAATCGGCCACCTCCTGGAGGCGGCGCCATGCGCGGGTGAAGAGCCGCTCGTTGGCGGCGCGCACCTCCGGGGGCAGGAGCCGCTTGTCGCTGGCCGGGTCGTCGCAGGACATGGGAGGGAAGGCGGGGTCGACGATGTATTGCGCGAACTCCGGCGCGCAGAGGAGATGGCGCTCCGGCTCGCGAAACAGCTCCTCGGGGGGCACGGCGCCGATCACGTAGCGCAGGTAGAGCTCCGACTCGCGGATGTTCTCCACATAGGTGCCGCACCGGTCGCAGTTGTACCCCTCGTCGCAGTTCGCCACGTCCGGATTGTAGCCATTGGGCGACACTTCCGGCGGTTTTGTCCTGGCTCCGTACGTTTCGCGCGGCGCAGCCTACGCCGGATGTAGGCGTTGTCGGGTTGGTCGGCGAGGAGGCGTTCGTAGAGGACGGCGGCGGCGGGGAAGTTGCCTTCGGCGACGCGCAAGTCGGCTTCCACGCCGAGGATGCGCGGGTCGCCGGGAAGGAATCCGCGGGCGCGCTCCAGATAGCGGTGGGCGCGATCGAAGAGTCCGGCGCCGCCCATGGAGGTGACGATCTGGAGATCGGACTCGCCCACGTAGCGCCGCAGCGCGGCGTGGTCGGGCTGCTCTTCCAGCGCGCGGGCGACGAGGGTGCTCCACAAGGTGCCGTCCCCGCGAACCCACGCCTCCTGCGCCTCGAGCAACGCGCCATAGGGGGGCGGGGGCGCGCCCCAGACCGTGCGCACCCAGCGCAGGCAGTCGCCCAGCTCCGGATTGCCCACCTGCCGCGGCGTGGCGTATTCCAGCCGGAGCGTGTCGTCCAGCAGGAGCGGTCCCTCGCCCACCGCCGCGCGCACCGCATCGTCCCCCGCCACCTTCAAACGCTCGAGAAAGCGTTCCCCCGCGCCCTCCAGGAGTGAGGCCTCCACGGCGCGCGGAAGCCCCGGCTCGGCCCCCGCCCCCCCCCCAAGGATCATATCGCTGCCGCCGAAATAGGCGGCGGTGAAGAAGACCGAGGCGAAGGTGCGGATCACCTCCTTCACGTCGCGCAGCCCCATCTGGTAGAGCGGCAGCCACTGGCACGCCACGCCGCCCGGAGCGAGCCGATCGCGCACGGAGAGGAAGTACTCGCGGGTGTAGAGATCGCCGCTCCCGCGCACCCAGGGGTGGATGGGATCGGAGGTGATGACGTCGTAGGCGTCCCGCGCGGCCTTGAGGTAGGTGCGCGCGTCGGCGATCACCACCCGCGGGGGGCGCGTGCCGAGGGAGGCCGCGGCCTCCGCCACGGCGGCTTCGATCTCCACGACGACGATCTCGCCGGGACGGTGCGCCGCCACCGCCTCGTAGGTGACGCCGAGGCCAAGGCCGACCACCAGCGCGCGCCGCGGCGCGGGATGGATGGCCATGGGCAGGTGCCCCAGCAGCGCGAGGTGCTGCACGTCGCCCATGCTTTGGCGCGACGCCTCCGCCTTGCCGTCCACCAGGAGGCTCACCGGCCCGTACCAGCGGTGGAGTGTGACCGTCGATTCGCGGCCGAAGAGGACGCGCTGCAAGTCGACACCGTCCTGCCAGGCGACGTCGTCGATGCGGCCGTTGCGGAGGTAGTTCTCCGGGGAGTGGTAGACGCCGGCGTAGAGGTGCTCGCGCATCGCCGCGGGAGGCGGCAGGAACCCGAGGGCGGCGACGGCCGCGGCGGCGAGAAGGAGCGGGCGGCGCGCGATGCCGAACGCAGCGAGGGCGGCGGCCACGGCGGCGGCGGCGACGGCGCGTTGCGGGCCGAGGGCGGGCACGAGGAGAAAGACCGCCACCGTCGAACCCGCCACCGACGCGAGCGTGTTGGCCGCGTAGAGCCGCCCCGCGCCGGCCCCCGCCCCCCCCTCGCCTGCGATGCGCGCGGCCAGCGGGAACGCCACGCCGAGGCCGATCGCGCCGGGCAGGAGCACCGCGGCGGAGAGGAGGCAGCGGAGCGCGATCCCGCCGCCAAAGCCGGGCCCGAACGCGAGATGGCCCTGCAGGTAGAGACGCGGGAGCGCGTAGACCGCGAGCGCGGCGCCAGAGAAGAGGATCGCGGTGACACCCACCGTCGCCTCGAGCCGCTCCCGCGCGCGGGTGCGGCTGAGGCGCGTGCCCCACGCGGCGCCGCCGGCGATGCCGAGGAGGAAGACGGCCAGCATCGTCGTGAAGGCGTAGGTCGCGCTGCCGAAGACCAGCACGAGGCTGCGGGTGAAGGCGACCTCCGCGGCGAGGCCGAGGAATCCCGACGCGGCGTAGAGCGCGATGGCGCGCCGCGCGCCGGGGGTGGATGGGGGAGGGGGCGCGGGGGAGTGGGGCACGGGGGACTCCCGGCGCGCGAGAACGAACCCGCCGGCGGCCGCGGCGGCGGCGAGCAGCGCGGCGGAGCGCATCGTCCCGGCGAGCCCGAACGCGGGCAGGAGCAGGAAGCCCGCGGCCAGCGTGCCCGCCACCGCGCCGAAGGTGTTGGCGGCGTAGAGCCAGCCGAGGTCGCGGCCGAGGCGGTCGGAGGGCGCGCGGAGCGCTGCGGCGGCCGCGGGGAGCGTGCCGCCGAGGAAGAGCGCCGGCGGCGCGAGGAGGATCGTGCAGAAGACGAACCGCGCCGCGGCGAGCAGGGTGGGCTGGTCGCCGAGGGCGCGCTGCAGGGCGACGTGAACGCCGGCCGAGCCGTCGAGGAGCCACGGGCTCACGAGCGCGGAGAGGAGGACGCCCGCCTCGAGCGTCGCGTAGAGGCGGAGCGGGCGCGGCGTCCTGTCGGCGAACCGTCCCAAGAGCCACGCGCCCGCCGCCATGCCGCCGATCACCGCGGCCAGCACCGCGGCCAGCGCCACGGAGGTCGCGCCGGCAAGCTGGGCGACGCGCCGAAACCAGCTCACCTCCAGGACGAGGGCCGCGGCGCCCGAGGCGAAGAGGAGCGGTGCCAGGGCCCGAGCGCGCACGCGCCGATTCTAGGCTTGGTGGCGTGTAACTCAAGTGCAGTCAAAGAGTTACATATGTACCGATCGTTCGTTCGGTTCTGTGGTAAACTGCTGGGCTATGGCTGCGTACGGAATCAGCGAAATCGCCCCCAAATACCACAAGGCCATCGTCGACTGGCAGAAGCGGTATTTCCCCGAACTCGCCTCCCTGGAGAGGCAGTGGGGGAACTACTTCGGCAAGCAGACCCCGTTCGCGCTGGTGTCGAAAGAGGGCAAGCTCAAGTCGGAGCAGATCTCGGTGGGGCGCTACAAGGGGCAGGACTACTTCGAGCAGGCCTCGGAGATGTCGGGGAACATGTTCTATTCGGCGCAGGGGATCATCAAGGCGCAGTGCTCCACCGAGCTGGGATCGATCCAGCAGCACCGGATGAGCATCGACAAGGCCGTCAACGACGAGATGAAGTACGGCATCCTCCGCATCATGGCGGAGGAGCTGCGCCACGCCTACCAGATGTTCTGGGTGCTGGAGCACGACCCGAGCTGGAAGCGCGCCGGGATGGGGGACGTCGCGGACGAGATGATCCAGGAGCTCCTGGGCCTCGAGACCGGCCACCACGTCCTCGACGCCTTCAACATGCAGATGGTGAGCTTCCTCGACAACACGATGTTCGCGACGATCATCGACCTGGTCGGGAAGTACCAGCTCGATATGCAGTCGGTCTTCGCCTACGCGCCCATGGCGCGATCGATGGGGCCGATGCTCTCCGAGGAGGGGTTCCATCTGGGCCACGGGCGCAAGAGCGTCCGGACCATCGCGCTCATGGCGGCCGACGGGAAGGGCGACTTTTCGGTGCGCGACATCCAGCAGTACCTCAACAAGTGGCTGCCGCGCGGCTTGGAGATGTTCGGGAACGAGAAGGGCGGCGGGACCAACGTGGAGTTCGGGTTCAAGGACCGGACCAACGTCGAGGCGCAGAGCCAGTACTTCGACGAGGTGCGCAACGTGACCCGCGACTGGTCCTGCGCCATGATCCAGCAGATCTACAAGCCCGGCATCGCCTACGAGGAGGCGGGCAAGATCGTGGACCGCATCTGGGAGACCGGCGATGACGTGGAGGGGATCCGTCCCGAAATGATCCTCTTCACGCCGGACCGCAAGTTCTTCCGCAAGCGCGGATTGGCGGAGTTCGTCTTCAAGCCCTACGACGTGCGCGGAACGCTGCTCACCGGCGTGGGCGGCCTGCCGATCGGCTGCGACGACTACGTCGCCTACCTGAAGGGCGAGTTGCCCCAGGCGTTCGAGACCGACCCGGAGTGGAGCAAGTTCGAGGCGCAATTGCGCGAGTACCACAACCAGGGGGGTCAGGGCGACGTGCGCGGCGCCTCCTATTCCGGTTGATCCGCGGCCGGCTCCGCTTCAGGCGACCCCGGAAGAGGCCGATACCGAGGGGGGCGCGTCATGCAGGGAAACCAGTCGGATCTCGTGCTGGGCGCGCTGACCGAGCTGGTCGCCATCGACGACGTGCAGACCCTGGTCGACCGGGTCTGCGATCGGGTCGTCGCCCTGGGGCCCTACCGGTTGGCGCTTCTCTCCCTCTATTTCGGGCCCGATGTCTACATCGGGCTCTGTGGGGGCGACGAGGAGATGCGCCGTCGCTTCCTCGCCTCCGCGATCTCGTCGGACCCGGAACGCCGCGCCGCCAAACGGCAACTCATCTGGGAGCGGTACCGGATCGGCGGGACCAACGCCTGCTTCATCCCCGAGGGGAGCGAGGTGCCGCTCTCCAGCGCGTTCCTGCCCTCCGAGGCGCGGACGGAGGGGGAGTGGCGTCCCGACGACCGTCTCATGCTCTTCGTGCGCGGCGCCGGAGGCGAGCCTCTCGGCGTGCTGAGCCTCGATCTGCCCTCGGACTGGCGCCGGCCCGATCCCGCGCATCCCGGCCCCCTGGCGATGATCGACCGGTTCATGACGCTCATGGGCGTCGTCATCCAGAACCAGCACCTCGCGGCGAAGCTGCGCGAGAGCGAGGGGCGCTACGCCGCGGTGGTGGAGCAGAGCCACGAGGGCGTCTTCATCGCGCACGAGGGCACCTTGCGGTTCGCCAACCGCCGCTTCGGAGAGATGGCGGGGACTCCCGTCGCCGAACTGGAGGGCCGGCCCGTCTGCGAGGTCTTCCCCCAAGAGGAACTTCCGCGGGAAGGGGAGGAGCGGGAGTCGCGCCTCCATCGTCCCGACGGCAGCGTGCTCGACGTCCTGCTGAAGGCGGGCCCGATCGGCTACTGGGGGGCGAAGGCGATCCTGACCTCGGTCTCGGACGTGACCGACCAGAAGCGGTTGATGTCCCAGCTGCTCCGCGCCCAGAAGATGGAGAGCGTCGGGTCGCTGGCGACCGGCATCGCGCACGACTTCAACAATCTCCTCGCCGGCATCGTGGGGTACGCGAGCCTCCTCGACGGGCGCCTCCTGGCCGGGGACCCGCTTCGCCACTACGTCCAGTCCATCGAGAAGGCGGCCGACCGCGCCGCCTCGGTGACGCGCCAGCTCCTTGGCATCGTGCGGGACGAGAAAGTGCGCGTCGCCCCGATCCGGATCAACGAATTGCTGGTCGAGGTGGCGCGCCTGCTGCGCGACACCCTGGCGAGCGGCATCGACGTGGAAACCACCTGCGAGCTGGATCTCCCGGCCGTGCTCGGGGACGAGGCGCAGATCCATCAGGTTCTCCTGAACGTCTGCCTCAACAGCCGCGACGCCATGCCCGGCGGCGGCCGGCTCACGCTTCTGGCGACGAAGGCCCACGCCCCCGCCCCCCTCCCCCTGGATGCGCCCTATGTCTGCATCCATGTGCGGGACACCGGTTGCGGCATGGACCGCGCGACCCTCCAGAAGGTCTTCGACCCCTTCTTCACGACGAAGGAGATGGGCAAGGGGACCGGCCTCGGCCTCTACATGGCCTATCGCATCGTCGAGCGACACGGCGGCACCATCGACATTCGCAGCAAGCCGGGCGAGGGGACCACGGTGGAGATCTTCCTTCCTGCGGCGCGCGCGCGCGCGGGCGATGAGGCGGCGTCGCAGCCGCCTGCCGCGGTGGAGCCGGGCATGGTGCTCCTCGTGGACGACGAGGAGCTCATCCGGAGCGTCGGCGCGGAGATGCTCGCCGCGCTCGGCTGGGCCGTCCTCACCGCCGCGGGGGGCGCGGAGGCGCTCGCGATCGTGGAGGAGCGCGGCGAGGAGATCTCCTGCGTCCTCCTCGACCTCGCGATGCCGTTAATGGACGGCTGGGAGACCGCGCGGCGCATCCAGGCCGTCGCGCCCGCGCTGCCCATCGTGGTCTCGTCGGGCCATGAACCCGACGCCCGCAGCAGCGCCCGCGCCCTGGAAGGGCTCTTCTATCTCAAGAAGCCCTACCGCATCGCCGATCTCCGCCTCGCGGTGGAGGAGGCGACCCGGAGCCGGGTGGTCTGAGGCTGTTTCTCCCTCGTTCGCCGCGGGTCGATCGGTCCGGTGGAAGGGCTCGCGGACCGGGGGGGCGCAAGGCGCGAGGCTCGTCGCGGCAGGAGGCGACGGCTCGGGTGCGGTGGGGTGAGCGTGCGTGCGGAGCAGCCACTCGGCCACGCCGCATCCGGCCAATCGGAGGTCGCTGGCGCAACGGAACCACGCATTCGTGTTCCCTCCACGCGGGAGGTTCCTGTTCCGATCAGCGCACCGTAGGTTCGTCGATGCATCGTTCCAAGAGCCGACGCGCAGCACCCGCCACGACCGACAGCAGCTGTTTCGGCCCTACCCCGGTCGCAGGATCACGGCGGAGCCCGCCCATGGCGATTCGAGGCGTCGCATGGGGGGGAGCGACGGCGGATTCAGCCCCGCGGCATCCGCAGGCGGGCGACGAGGTAGACGAGCGCGCCCGCGCCGAGCAGGATCCGCGACGGGAGGTCGAGGGCGGCAATGCCGCGGAACTCGCCCACGATCCACGCCAGCGCGCCGGCCAAGGCGATGCCGAGGCCGACGTAGGCGAGCCGGCTAAGCCGGAGCGTGACCGGCGCCAAGGATCGGGTTCTCCGGGCTGCCCAGCACGTCGATGGCGTCGTCGAGGCGTTCGATGCAGGTCTCGCGGCCCAGGAGACACATCGACTCGATGAGCGGGGGCGTCACCTTGCTGCCGGTCACCGCCACGCGCAGCGCCATGAAGAGGTCGCCCACCTTCCACTCCACCTCGTCGCCCAGGGCGCGCAGGCGCGCCTCCAAGGCCGCCGGCTCCAGCGTATCGAGGGCGGCGACCGCCTGGCGCGCCATGCGCAGGATCGCGGCGGTGTTCACGTCCGTCTTCTTCCTGGGAATCAGATCGTCGTGGGGGGGCGTCACGCCGCGACGGAAGAAGAAGCCCGCCAACTCGTCGAACTCCGTGAGCCGTTTCATCCGCTCCTGCACGAGCGGCGCAACGCGGGCGAGCAGCGCCGGATCGGCGTCGCGCGCCAGCGGGCTCACCTCGCGAAGGCGCTCGGCCAGGTCGGCCGGAGGCAGCTTGCGGATGTAGACGCCGTTGAGCCACTCCAGCTTCGCGAGGTCGAAGACCGGGCCCGAGGTCTTGATCGCGCGCGGATCGAACGCGGCGATGAACTCCTCCATCGTGAACTCCTCGCGGTCTTCGCCGATGCTGAACCCCATGAGCGCCAGGAAGTTGAGCAGCGCCTCGGGCAGAAAGCCCTGCTCGCGATACCAGGTGAGCGACGTGGGGTTCTTGCGCTTGGAGATCTTGGACTTGTCCGCATTGCGCAGCAGCGGGAGGTGGAACCAGAGCGGCAGCTCGTCGCCGAAAGCGCGGTAGAGCAGCACATGCTTGGGGGTGGAGTTGATCCACTCTTCGGCGCGCAGGATGTGGGTGACCCCCATGAGCCGGTCGTCCACCACCGTGGCGAGGTGGTAGGTGGGGAAGCCGTCCGACTTGAGCAGGACCTGGTCGTCGAGGGTGCGGTTGGCGATGGTCACCATGCCGCGCAATCCGTCGTGGAAGGCCGTGTCCCCTTCGGTGGGCACCTTGAGCCGGACCACCGTGCCCTCCCCCGCCGGAAGGGCGCGCTCGCGGCAGTGGCCGTCGTAGCGCGGCTGCTCCTTGCGCGCCTGCTGCCCGGCGCGCACCTCGTCCAGGCGCGCCTTGCTGCAGTCGCAGCGGTAGGCGTGCCCCGACGCGACCAGCCGTTCCGCCGCTTCGCGGTACAGCGCCGTTCGCTCGCTCTGGCGGTAGGGGGCCGAAGGGCCGCCGCGATCGGGGCCCTCGTCCCACTCGAGCCCGAGCCAGCGCAATTCCCGCACGATCGCCGCCTCCGACTCGGCAATGTAGCGCTCGCGGTCGGTGTCGTCGATGCGCAGGATGAGGCGCCCGCCGCGCTTGCGGCGCAGGGCGTGGTTGAACAGGAGCACGTAGGCGGTGCCGACGTGGGGATCGCCGGTGGGGCTCGGGGCGATACGTACGACGACGGGTCCGGAGTCCCCCATGGGCCCCGGATCTTAGCACTAGCCGCGAGGCCCGCGTCCCGCTACTTGAGCGCCGCCAGCACCTTGGCGTAGTCGGGCTCCGTGGAGATCTCCGGCACGTACTGGACGTGGCGGATCTCGTTCTCGGGTCCGACCACGAAGACCGCGCGGCAGAGGAACCGGTCCAGGGGGCCGCCGGCGACGAGGCAGCCGTAGGCCTTCCCGAACGAGGCGTCGCGGTGGTCGCTCGCGGTGGTTACCTTGTCCACGCCGGCGGCGCCGCACCAGCGCTTCTGCGCCATGGGCAGATCCATGCTCACGGCGACGATCTCGACGTTGGGGAACTTGGCCGCCTCCTGGTTGAAGCGCCGCGTCTCCGCGTCGCAGACCCCCGTGTCGAGGGAGGGCATGGCGGCCAGGATGCGCACCTTGCCCTTCCCGCTGGCGAGGGTGTAGTCGCTCATGTCATTTTTCTGCAACTTGAAGTCGGGCGCTTTCTGCCCCGCCTTGAGCTCGGTTCCGGTGACGTTGACGGGATTGCCCTTGAGTGTGACCTTCGGCATGTCTGCCTCCTCTCTGGCTTCCCATCTTTTCATCCCCCGCCCCCCTCTGCCAGATTCCCCGCCCGCGGGGGGGGGAATCTCGAACGTCTTCGTGCAGGTTTCGTCTGAATCTCGAACGTCCACGTGCAGGTTTCGTCTAATAGAGGTTAGCGGAGGTAGGCGATGAAGACTCGGATCCGGCTCTCCTGCGCCCTCGTTTCCCTCGCCGCGGCGCTCCTGCTGGGACAGGGCGAGGATCCCCTCACCGCGGCGCTCGACGGCGCCGACGAAACGATGCGCGACCGGTCCTACGCCGCCGCCGCCGAGGCCTACGGCGAGGTGGTGCGCCGGTTCCCGGCCACCGCGGGCGCCCACCGCGCCGCCTTCGGGCGGATGCGCGCGCTCTTCCTCGCCGGGCGCTTCCCCGACGTGCTGAGCGAAGGGGACCGCTACCTCGCCACTGCGCCCGACGGGATTTTCTCCGACAAGGTGCGCTATCTGATGGCGGACGCCTACGAAAGGACGCGCGCCCATGCCGACGCCGCGCGGCTGCTGGCGGAGCGGGCGGAATTCCTGGCGGGGGACGCCTACCGCGAGACGCTTACGGGCCACTTCCTCCTCCTGGCGGATGCCGCGTTCCTCGGGCGCGAGGTGAAGGACGAGTTTGGCCGCCCGGCGCGCAAGCCCGACTACGCCCAGGCGCTCGAGCTTTACCGCCGCGCCCGCAACGTGCGGGTGCCGCCCGCCCGCGCCGACGAGGTGGACCTGCGTCTCGCGATCTGCCTGGCCGAGACCGGCGCCCATGGCGATGCCGCGCAGGCCTTCCTGAAGCTCCTGGAGGAGCACCCGGCGAGCAAGCTCCGGGCCGACGCGCTCCTGCGCGCGGGCCGCGCCTGGTTCCTCGCCGGCGAGTACCTCGAGGGGCGCGTGGCGCTGGAGAAGCTGCGCAAGGATTTCGCCGACGCGCCGGAGGCGCCGCTCGCCCTGCAGGCGCTCGCCGATCAGCTTTGCGCGATGCGCGGCCGCCACCAGATGGAAGGGCTCGAGCTCTACCGCCGCTTCCTCGATGCCTATCCGCAGCACGAGGCGGCCGCCGCGGTCGCCTTCGCCTGGCCGGCCGTGCATCACGGCGAGGGGCGCTACGCCGACGCGGAACCGCTCTGGCGCGCGTTCCTGCGGCGTGCCGCGACGCACGCCAAGGCCCCCGAGGCGCGCCGCACCCTGGCCGCGGGGCTCCTCGCGATGCAGCGCTTCGACGACGCCATCGCGGAGTACTCCGCCTTCCTGAGCGCGCACCCCAACGACGCCGCATGGCAGGAGGTGCGCGCCTCGATCCCCTCCACGGTCCTCGCCAAGGCGAGCGCGCTCGCCGCCGAGAAGCGCACCGCCGACGCCATCGTCGCCTACAACCGCTTCCTGCAGGAGTATCCCGACGACGCCCGCGGCGCCTCCGTGCTCCTCTGGATCGCCGACGCGCACGCCGCCGCGAGCGAGACCGAGGCGATGCTGCGCATCCTGCGCGCCTGCGCGGAGAAGCACCGCGGCCGCGGCGAGGCGGCGGTGGCGCTCTTCCGCATCGCGGCCCATCGCGAGGGCAAGGGGGAGCTGAAGGCCGCCATCGAGCAGTACGAGGAGCTGGTGAGGCTTTATCCGCAGACGGCGGAGGCGGCGCGGGCGCGGGAGACGCTGGCGGCGCTGCGCGCCAAGTCGCTCCTGGTCGCCAGCGAACGCGTCTTCTCCACCAAGGAGGAGGCGCTTCTGAAGGTGGAGACGCGCAACATCCCCAAGCTGCAAGCGCGCTTCTACCGCGTCGATCTAGGCGAGTACTTCCGGAAAAAGAGGGGGGTGCGGGGGGTGGAAGGGCTGGCCGTGGACGTCGTGAAGCCGGAGAAGACGGCGGAGTTCGACCTCGCGGCGGGCTACGAGCCCTTCCGGTTCTTCGCGCGGGACGAGAAGCTGCCCGTGGCGGGCGCCCCCGGCGCCTACGTCGTCGTCCTCGCCGAGGAGGACTTCACCGCGACGACGCTCGCGGTGGTCTCCGATCTGCGCCTCCTGGTGAAGCTCTCCTCGGGTCAGCTCTTCGCGTGGGCCTTCCGCGCCGAAACCCAGGAGCCGTGGGCCGACGTGGAGCTGCTCGTCGCGACCGGAAGCGAACTGCTGGCTTGCAAGACCGGGCCGGACGGCACCGCGCGCCTGGCGGACGGCCGCATCGGGTCGGAGACCCTCGTGCTCGGGTCGGCGGGCGGCCATTACGCCGCCGCCGGCGGCGAGCTGGCGGGGAACGCGGCCACCGGCTACCAGCCCATCGGCTACGTCTTCACCGACCGCCCTCTCTACCGCCCTGGCGAGACCGTTCGGATCGGCGCCTTCCTGCGCGACGTCGTGAACGGCGTCTACGCGGTGGCGGCGGGGCGCCCGGCGACGGTGGTGGTGCGCGACGCGCGGGGCGTGGAGCTCGCCCGCGTCACCACCGCGACCGACGAGCTCGGCGTCCTGGAGGCGGAAGCGGTCATCGACGCCGCCGCGCCGCTGGGCGACGGCGAGATCCTCGTCGAGACGACGGACCGGAAGTTCCGCGGAACCTTCACCATCGCGGAATTCAGAAAGCCCGAGTTCGTCGTCTCCTGCGACGCGCGGGCCCGCGTGGTGCGGCCGGGCGAGGCGATGGAAGCGACGGTCTCCGCCTCCTACCTCGTGGGCGGCCGTCTGGCCAACGCCCCCGTCTCCTGGCAGCTCGCCCGGATCCCCTTCGCCTTCGACGGGGCACGCTACGACTCCTTCGCCTGGTACTTCGCCGACGAGCGCAGCTCGCGCGCGCGGACCTCCCAACGAACCGAGGTGATCGCCCAGGGCGAGGCGCGCACCGGCCCCGACGGCACGGTGAAGCTGCGCGTGGAGACCGAGCGCGAAGCCGGGGACGCCACCTACGTGCTCGAGGTGACCGTCACCGACGTGGACCGGCTCACGGCCGGGGCGCGGCTCGACCTCTTCGCCACCTTCCAGGACCACTTCGCCGTGGTGCAGACCGACCGGAAGGCGGTGCGCGCCAAGGAGGAGTTCCGCGTCTCCGTCACGACGGTGGACGCCGCCCACGCCCCCGCGGCTCGCCGCGGCAAGCTCCTGGTCGTGCGAAGGGACGCGGCGGACGCGCCGGTTGCGGCCTACGACGTCACCACCGGGCCCGACGGCCGCGGCGAGGTGCGCGTGCAGATCGAGAAGGGCGGCGGGTACCGGTTGCGCTACGAGGCGGGGCCCGAGGGGCTGGGGCGCGTCCTGGCCGAGACCCAGATGAACGTGCAGGGCGAGGAGCTCGATCCCGCGAAAGACGCGCGGCTCCTGGCGGAGCGCCGCTTCTACCGCGAGGGCGAAACCGCGCGGCTGCTCCTCGATTCGCCCGTGGCCGGCGCGACCGCGCTGCTCACCTTCGAGACCGACCGCGTCCTGAGCCACCGGTTCCTGCGCATCGACGCGAAGTCGAGCGTGCTCGAGGTGCCCTTGACGCTCGAGCACGCGCCCAACGTCTTCGTGCGCATCGCGATCCCCATGGGCCGGCGGATGACCCTCGCCGGCGACGAACTGATCGTCTTCCGCTACCTCGACGTGAGCGTGAAGGCGCAGCCGGGCGCGGTGGGCCCCGGCGGCGAGTGCACCTTCACCGTGGAGACGCGCGACGCGCTGGGCCGCCCGGTGGCCGCGGCGGTCGCTCTCAGCGTGGTGGACGACGGCATCTACAGCCTCAAGGACGACCCCGCGCGCGGCATCCGCAAGCGCTTCTACGATCTGCGCCGCACCCTCACGGTCGCCACCCATACTTCGTTCGACTCCGCCTATCCCGGCGTGACGCGGGAGACCAACAAGGACCTGCTCGCGGAGGAGCGGCGGCGCCAGGGAGGCCCCACCCCCGAAGAGCAGGCCCGCGCGCTGGTGGAACGCGCCCGCGAGGCGCTGGCGCGGGAAGATCGCGACGCCGCCCTGGCCTTCCTCGCCGAGGCCCTGAAAGCGGATCCCAACTCCATCGAGGCGCGGGCGCTCCTGCGCGACGCCGAGGCGCGCGACAAAGCGAAGGACCTGCGCAGCGATGATCGCAAGCGCCTTGCCGAGGAGAAGGGCGACAAGCTTGCGCCCAGCAGCCCGCCCGGCGCGAGGGAGCCCGCCGACGAAGCCTCGGAGATGGCCGAGGAGAGTGAAGGGGCCGACGCCAGCGGCCTCGGCGGCGGCGCGGGCGGATCGAATAAGGGACGCGGGGGCCGCAGGTCGGTGACGGCCGGCGGCGGCGCGGCGGCGCGCCCCCTCGCCCCCGGCATGCGCTTCAACTCGTTGGAGGAGGATCGCCTGGAGGGCCACTTCGCCGGGTTCCTCGACGGGCTGGTACTGCACGCGGTGGAGCCTCCGCCCATCCGCAGGGATTTCCGCGACACTGCGTTCTTCAGCGCGCTCCGCGTGCGCACCGACGCCTCCGGCCGCGCCGAGGTGAAGGTGAAAATGCCCGAGAACCTCACCACCTGGCGCGCCGTCGCGCGCGGCATCACCGCGACGTCGCTCGTCGGCGAGGCGGAGGGCATCGCCGTCACCTGGAAGGACCTGCTCGTGCGCGCGAGCGCGCCCCGCTTCCTCACCGATCGCGACGAATCGACCGCGACCTCGGTGCTCCACAACAACACGAAGGAGAAGCTCGAGGCGACCGTCGCCGTGACCGGCGAGGGGGTTGTCGTGGCGGGGGCCGCTGGCGCCTCGCCCGTCGAGCCCGGCGAGATCCAGCCGAAGGACTGGGGCCTCTCCAAGGGCGCGGCCGATCGCGCCCGGCTCATCGCGTCGGCGCGGGCCGGCACGCTCTCCGATGCGGCCGAACTGGTTCTCCCGGTGCTCGCCTACGGCGTGCCCTATCGCGATGGCTGGGCCGGAACCGTGCGCGACCGTGTCACGATCCCCCTCGACCTGCCCGCGACGGCCATCCCGGGCGCGACCCATCTGCAGGTCTCCCTCGCCCCGAGCCTCGATCGCGCGGTGGTGGAGGCGGTGGCCTGGCTCGAGGCGTTCCCCTACGGCTGCGTGGAGCAGACGGTGCATGCGTTCTTCCCGGCGCTCGCGGCGCATCGGGCGCTCACGCGCATGCGCTCACCCGACGCGGCGCGGCTCGCGAGGGCGCGCGAGGTGGTGGAGCGCGGCCTGCGGCGGCTCGTGCGCGCCCAGAACGGCGACGGGTCGTTTGGATGGTGGAGGGGGGGCGGGGGCGATCCCTACGTGACCGCGCTGGCGCTCTGGGCCTGCGCGGAGGCGGAGGCCGCCGGATACGGCGACGCGTCGCGGATCAAGGGACCGGCGGTGCAGGCGCTCCGCTCGCTGGCGCAGAAGATGGACGACGAGGGGCGCTGCTACGTGCTATGGGCGATGGCGGCCGCTGGAGACGCCGACCAGGCGCTCCTGAACCGGCTCTATCGCAACCGCTTCGAGCTCTCCGCCTCGGCCAAGGCGCTCCTGGCGATGGCGCATGAGCGTTTGGGCCTGCGTGCCCAGGCGGGCGAGCTGCGCGGGATGGTCTCGCGAGAGGCGGTGCGTGACGGCGACGGCCTCCACCTCGCGGGCCGCCCCGAGCACCGCTGGCTCTTCTCCGAGGCGGAGGCGACGGCCTATGCGCTGTTGGCTTTCGCCGCGGAGCGGCCGCTCGGCGACGACGCCCACGCGGCGGCCCGCTGGCTCCTCGCGCAGCGGCGCGGGGCGAGCTTCGGCACCACGAAAGAGACCGGCCCGGCCGCCCTCGCGTTGATCGCTTACCTGGAGGCGAAGGGGGGCGGCGGGGGCGACGGCGTGATCGTCGTGAAGCTCGGGGACGACGAGGTGGGCCGCGCCGAGGTGCGGCGGGGCGCGATGGAGGGGCGCGGCGTCCTCGTGCCCGCCGAGCGGCTCGTCGCGGGCCGCCAGCTCCTCACCATCGAGGTGACCGGCGGCTTCGACGTCTTCTACGCCGTGCGGCTCGACGCGGTCCTGCGCGCGGAGAAGGAGATCGAGCCGGAGGGCGCGCTCCTCAAGGTGGAGCGGCGCTATCTTCCCCTCAAGGCGGAGGAGGGACCCAGCGGATACGAGATCGTCGATCCGCGCCACCGTCCCGGCCCCGACCGGCTCCAGCCCTCGCGCAGCCGCGCCCGGCCCGGCGAGCGCCTCACGGTGCAGGTGACGGTGACCTGCCGCGAGCCGCAGTCCTACGTCATGATCGAGGACCCGCTTCCCGCCGGGTTCGAGGTGCTCGAGGAGAACGAGACCGGGCCCCTCTCCTGGAAGGAGCGGCGCGACACGAGGATGGTTCTGTTCGCGGCGGATCTGCCGCAGGGCGACACGGTCTTCACCTATCGCATCCAGGCCATCTTCCCGGGGCGCTACGCCGTCCTCCCCGCCACCGCGGGTCCGATGTATCGGCCCAAGACCTACGGCCGCACCGGCGGCGCGTCCTTCGAGATCTCGGAGGGGGCGCGCGAGGGAGGGGAGTTCGAACTCCCGACGCCCGATGCGCTCTGGCACCGCGCGGGCGAGCTCTTCTCGAAGAAGGACTGGGCGGGGGCGCGCGCCATCCTGATCGGGCTCCGGTCCGATTGGCGCCTGCGGGAGGAGATCCTCGAGGAGCTCTGGACCCGCCTTCTGCGCATCGACCTCGAGACCGGCAGCGCGACCGGTATCGTGGAGGCCTATGAGGATCTGCGCACCCGCAACCCGCGCCGGCTCCCCTCGGGGGATCCGCGCGATGTCTTGCGCATCGGTCGCGCGTACGCGGAGGCCAAGCAGTTCCCGCTCGCCGCCTCCCACTTCCGCGACGTGGTCGGACTGAGCTATGGGGCGGAGCGGGACGTGGCCGCGACCTACGAGCGCCACGCGGGGCCCGGCACCGGGCTCGGTTTCCTGCTGGGCGCCGATCCGCGCTATCCCGAAGGTGCCGCGGTGGCCGAGACGCTCTACGGGGCGGGCGACGCCTATCTGCAGGCGCGGCGCGCCGACGGATCGCGCATGCTCGCCGAGGGGCTCGAGGCGATGGAGCGCTACACGGCGCGATTCCCGGACGGGCCGCAGGCGGCGGAGGCCGCCTACCGCGTGATCGGCGTCGCCGCCGAGCTCCGGCGCCACGAGCGCGCGGTGCGCGAGGCGCAGTTCTTCCTCAAGCGCCATCCCAAGAGCCGTTATCTCGACGACGCGACGGTCTTTCTCATGGCGGCGCAGTTCGAACGGGGGGCGTTCGCCGAAGCGGCGGCCGCCGCGGGCGCCTTGCTCGCCCAGCGATACCCGGCGGACCGGGACGAACGGATCGCCGAGGCGTCGCCGTTCCGGCCGGCGGCGCACCACGTGCTCGGCAAGATCGCCCACGCCAAGGGCGACCTGCGCAAGGCGGCGGGCCACTACCGCGACGCCGTGGGGATCCCCGACGCCGCGGAGGCGCTCCGGTTCCTGGAGGAGAAGTCCTTCTCCGTCGACCCGCTCGTTCGGGTCAAGGTCGCGGACGCGCCGCGCCTTCCCATGAGGTTCAAGAACGTGGAGAGCGTCTCCCTCCGCATCTACCCGGTGGACCTCTTCGTCCTCTTCGCCGTGAGGCCCTCCCTCACCGATCTCCATCTTGTCGACCTGACCGGCATCGCGCCGGTGGCGAGCCAGGAGGCGCGACTCCCCGGCGCGGCCCCCTACCGGGAGTCGGCCGGGGCGGTCGAGGTGGCGCTGCCCGAGAAGGGGAAGCCGGGCGCATTCCTCGTCACGATCAAGGCGGGGGACCTGGAGCGCTCCTGCATCCTGCTCGTCTCCGACCTGGGGCTCGAGCTCCAGGAGTCGGGGGGCAAGGTGCGCGCCTACGCCACGCTCCCCGGGGCCGCCGGCCCCACCCCCGCGCCCGGCGTCTTCGCAAAAGTCTCGGACGGGAACCGGATCCGGGCCTCCGGGCGGACCGACGCGCGAGGCGTGTTCGAGGCGGGCGGCATTCCGGGTCGTGCGGCGGTGGTGGCCGAGAAGGAGGGGCACTACGCCATCGCCCGGGTGGGGGGGTAGGGTAGGCTCTACATCTTGTGGTCGAACGCCATTTGCCCCCCTTCCCTGGGAGGATTAGAATCCACGCCATGAGGTTTTTCGCGCTCGCCGCCCTCCTCCTCGGCGCCTGCCAGGCGGCCAAGGACCTTCCCACCGGCTCGCTCGTGCGCGAGGAGCATCCCGACTACGCGAAGTTCCGACCGGTGGCGATCGCGGTCCTCCGGTTCGACGCGCCTCGCGGGTACCTGCGCGACGAGACGCGCCAAGAGGTCTATCAAGGCCTGTTCAAGCACCGGTACTCGCCGCTGGCGCTCGCCGGCGTGGACGCTCACACCGAGTCGACCGGCGAGTTCAAGCCGACGCTTCTCGAATGGGACGCCAAGCTCACGGTCTCCATCAAGAAGTGGCGCGCGCTCCGGGGCGGCGCCTTCTTCGCGGCGGACGGAACCGCGCGGCTGCACCACAAGAGCGGGGAACTGCTCTGGCAGCTCTCGTTCCAGGATCAGGCGTTCGAGGTCCCGCCGGGCAAGGACGGACACGAGCGCGCGGCGCGGTCCCTCGGCATGCTCATCGTGAGCCGCATGCCTCCGCTCCCCCAGCCCCCCCGCGAATGACCTTCCGGGAGGGGCTCCTCCTCCTCGCGATGCTGGCCGCGGCCGCCGCCGCGGCCATGTCGTTTCATCCCGGGGCCGACGCGCGGGCGTCGCACGATCCGCGCCATGCCGAGGCGTTCGACGCCTGCGCCCGCCACTTCCCGATCGTGGGCGCGGTGCGCGTCCGCACCGAGGAGCCCGATGCTGCCCTGCGCGCGGCCGCGGCGGGCGGGGAGACGCTCTCCCAGGTGCTGCGGCTCCCGCGAGGCGAGGGCATCTTCAGCCGACAACGGCTCCTCTTCGGCAGCGACGAGGAGATCGAGGCGATCCGGTCCGCGCTGCGCGAAGGCCGCGTACCGGACCGCCTGCCCGATCTGCCCGACCTTTCCGGACTCGGCCGCACCGCGGCAGGCCCCTGGACCTTCGAGGCGATCCTCGCCGAACGCGCCGGCCTGCGGCGGATAGGCGAAACGCTGCCGGCGGCGTCGTTGAGCGGCGAGCCGGTCCTGCGCGACGAGGAAAAGCGCCCCGCCCGCGGCATGACCCGCGCGCTTGTCGTCGCGCTGGCCTTCGCCTGCCTCGGGGCCGCGCTCCTGCACCGCCACGTGCGCACAGGGGAGCACCGCCTCCTCGCCGCGGCCGCGCCCCTGGCGATCCTCGGCCTCTCCGGCGCCACCGTCGACCCGGCGACGCTGCTCGCCGCGCTCCTGGTCGCTTCCGCCGGCTCCGGCGCGCCGCTCCTCTGCTGCGCGGCGGGACTCTTCTTCCCGACCGCGGCGCTCCACAAGGCCGGGTTCGTGCTCGTTCTGGGCGGGCTGCTGCGCTGGAACGCGCCCCCAGGCGGCGCGATTCCCCGGCGCGGGCCGACCCTCTGGGCCGCGGGCCTCGCCCTCGCGCTGGCGACCGCCCCGCTGCTTCTTCCGATGCCGCTCGAGGAGGCGGGCGCGGAACCCGCCGTCGCGCTCGTCCCGCCGCAGGAGCTCGCCGCGCGGGCGAGCGATCTGCGTGCGGCGGGGCTCGGCCGCGTCGAGGGGGACGCCGACTACCTTCCGCCACCGCCCAGCGCGGAGCGGCAGCGCCACGTGCGCGAGATCTTCCGTCGCGCGGAATTCCTCGAACGCTCGTCGGAGGGCGCGCGACGCGCGGCCTTCGCGCAGGTGGCCGAGGCCGCCGCCATGGAGACGCCCTACCTTCCTCCCGAACTCCGCGCGCGGCTCGTCACGTCGGACGGTCGCGCGGTCCTCTGGCTCATGAATCCGCCGGAGCCCTCGCGTCTCGTCGCGCGGAGCGATCTCATGAGCCCCTCGCTCTACCGCGCGCGCGGCGCCGTGCAGGCGCGCGCGGAGGGCCGCGCCGCGGGACCCCTGGCGTTTCTCGGCGGCGCTCTCTTGCTGCTTGCGCGCCGGCGCGCCTCCGCCGCGTTGCCCCTGCTCGCCGCGGGAGCGGGAGTCCTGGCGGGCGCGCTCCCCCCGCACCCCGCCGGGGAGGGGGGCGGGGGCGCGCTCGTTCTGCCGCTCCTCGCCGCGGCGGCGCTGGCGCCCTCGTGGACCGTCTTGCCCGTGCTCGGTGCCGCCGCGCTCCTTGCGCCCCACTCGCTGGGATGGCCCGCCGCCGCCATGGCGCTCGCCTCTCTCGTCGCGATGCCCGGGGCCGGAGGCGTCAACCGCCTCCGCCCACGTCGATGACCGACTCCTCCCCCTTCTTCTCCTTCTCCTCCCCGCCCCCCTCCTTCGCCTCCCCGGGCGGATCGGCGGGTTCGAACAGATCGGGTCCCCCCAACTCCTTGAGAAGCGTCTTCGCCTCGTAGAGAAAGAGCCCTTCCGGGTTCGCCTTCACCGTCGCCTCGAGCGGCGCGAGCGCCTCGGCGCGACGGCCCTCCGTGTCGAGGGCGCGGGCTGCTCGGATCGCCGCCAGAAGCGCGTCGCTCTCGACGAGCGCCCGTGCGGCGCGCCCGTGAGGAAGCGTCGGATGGCGCCCGGCGAGCCGGCGCAGCGCGTCGAGCCCCTGGGCGCGATCTCGGGTGTAGAGCGCGCAGGCGGCGGCGTACTCCGTTTCGAGCGCCGCGAGGAGGCGCCTGACCCGCGCGTCCGCCGCCGCGCGGAAGCGGGCGGGCAGGTCGCGGCGCCCCTCGGTTTCCTGGAATGCGAGGTAGCTGCGCAGGGCGGCGTCGGCGTCGCCCGCCTTCTCGTGGACATGGCCCTCGTAGAAGTGCGTAGCCGCGGTGCGCGCCGTGCCGGGGCGGGGGGTAATGACGAGCGGCGCGATGGGCGCGATGAGGGGATCGAGGATGCCGGGGACGGGGGGCGGGGGCTCGTCGGCCAGGCCCGCCAGCGCGGAGAGGAGGAGGGCGGCGACCCCGCGCATGGGCGCATCCTACCGACTGAGCGGCCTGTCTGGAGCATCGCGAGCGTAAGTCGTTGATTCTTGATTGGTTAGACCGAAGTACGAAGCCGGCGGTCGTCGACAAGATCCTCGCCCACCTCGAGCCGACCGGCGGCAACGACCCCTTCGGCCCGCGCGCGTCGCCGGAAACGTGAGGGCGAGGGGGGAGTTCATGCGAGCTGCGGGCCGGCCGGGGCCGCGATCTGTCCGCGCGACGGGCGCCGGAGCTTCCCAGGGCCCCGCGGGGCCCGCCGAGGCGCCGCCCGGGCGGCGACTCGGGCGCCCGGACCCCCCTCCGACCCGCCTGCGCGCCCCGAAGCCGCGCGCCCCCGGACTCCTCCCGACCCCGGGCTGGCGTTGGTATTCCCTATTGATTCGACGGACCGGTGACACGAGTCTCGTGGAGTGGCCGGCATGCGCCGGCTGATGGTCGCGCTCGGGGCATTCGCGCTCGCCGCCCTCCTCGTCGCACGCAACGACGCCGGGCGAGATCCTGCGCGGGGCGCGCGCGAGGTCACGCGCGGTTCGCTCGCGGCACCGGCGAACGAAGCCGACAAGGGGATCGAGGACGCCGCGAGCCCCGACGCGGAGGCGCGGCTGCCGGAGGCGACCCTCGCGCCCGGGGAGGTTGCGGTCCGCATTCTCGAGGTGGACGCGCACCGGCCGGTGGCGGACCTGGAGGTCGCGATCCGCGACTCCTGCCCTCCTGCGCGGACGAACGGCGACGGTATCGTGACGTGGGGAGCCGTCGCGCCGGGCGACGCGCAGGTCAGCTTCCCGGACGGGCGCTGGCGGGTCGTCGGAGAGGACAGTTTCCGCGCGGAGCTCGTCACGCGGCCGTTGACCGTCTGGGCCGAGCGGCTGACGACGCTGCGCCTCCGGTTCGAGCATGAGGACGGGACGCCGGTCGGCGTCGTGGCGCAGGAGGTCACGTGCGAGGAGCGGGCCATCCGGGACGATCCGCGGCAACACGACTGGACCATTTGCACCGGGAGCGACGTGCGCATCTTCGCGGCGTGCGAAGACGGGTACGAGGCCGCGGCGAGGTTCACGAGCGACGGCTGGCCCGTGGACGAACTGACGATCCGCATGAGGGAGGCGGCGCCGCGCGGCCACGCCCGGCTGCGGGTCCAGGTCGTGGGGATCGACGGTGAACCGCTCGCGGGCGCCGGCGTCACCTACGTCCACGAGTTCGGAGGCACGCTGCGAGAGGAGATCGTCGCGGAGAAGGGTGGGCTCGCGATCCTCGACGACGTGTCCGCGGCCGGTCGAAGCGTCACCGGCACCTCGCGGCGGAAGAGCGTCGCGGACAAGGAGGGGATCGCGATCCTCGACGACCTCCCGACGGCCGGGCGCGGCCTCGCCATCGCCTGGGCGCGCGGCCGGCGCGCCGCCTCCGTGAGCGTGACGCTCGAGCCGGGTTCCACACGCCTCCTCTGTTGCCCCCTCGAACCGCGCGCGGGCCTGAGCATTCGCGGGATTTGCCCCGACCGTCCGAAGGCGGTGATCCGGCTCGACAACACGGCCGGGAACCGTGCCTGGGTCACCGAGTTGCTGCGCGGCGAGTTCGACTTCGACGACCTCGACCCGGGCGACTACACCGTGACCGCGCGCGACGGGGACGACGTCGTGACCGCGACAGCGGTCGCGGGCGGGCCGCCGGTGAGGCTCGAGTTCCCGCCGCTCGGGACGCTCGCGCTCGATTGCCGGGACGCCCAAGGGCGCGTGCCCGAGTCGATCGACGTCGTGTTGGAAAGGGAGGGGGTGCGGGCGAAGGGGTACGGCGCCACGGCGGAGGGCGGCCTGTTCCGGGTTCGCGTATCGCAGGGCCCCGTCCGCTTCCACGTCAAGGCGGGCAGCTACCAGGACACGCCCTTCGTGCCGGCACACGTCTTCGGCGACACGATCACCGAGGTCTCCGTCCCGCTCGGCGAGCCGCAGCCCATCCTCGACGTGCTTGTCGTCGATCCCAACGGCGAGCCCGTTCCAGGCGTCTACGTCGTCGCATGGTCGTGGTCGGATGCGGGCGCGTTCCTCTGGAACGACGAGCCCTGCGCCAAGACGCAGCTCGACGGCTGGGCTCGGTTTTTCTTCTGGCGGTCTGAAGAGGTGCAGCTCGCGGTGTGCAGTCGACACCCGGGCGGCATCGGCGACTCCCCCGAGCCGTCGGGGCCGGTCCTCCGCGTGCCGGAGACCGGGCGCGTGACGGCAACGCGCGTGGTGGTCCCGCGGCTCCTGGTCCGGCAGCTCTCGGAGCCTCTGCCGGCCCCGCTCCTCGACGGGGACGAGCTGGTCGAATGGGACGGCTGGCGGCTACGGCTCGAGGCGGAGCTGCCGAGGCGCTGGACCGAGCCCAAGGCGGTCAAGGTGCGGCGCGCCGGAAAGATGGTCGAGCTCACGCTGCCGCCGATGAGGCGCGAGTTCCTGGTGTGGCAGGCGCTCCAACCTTGACGGCGTATCATGGCCTTCATGAGACGGCTCGCATGCGTCGTGCTCGCCGCGGCCGCGGCGTTCGCGGGCCCCGAGTCCACCCACACGGGCCTCCTCAAGCCCGCGACGTTCGGCGTGAAGTACCGGCCCGGGTTGCGCGCGGGCGCGGCTGAGGAGCGCGACGGCGCGGTGGCCGAGCGCGACTACAGGGACATGTGCGAGAAGCTCGCGTTCACGCCGGAGGGGCGCTTCACGCTCTGGCTCTACGACGACAGCGCGGAGCTGCAGGCGATCACCGGAGTGAGGGGCGTGGGCGCGTTCTCCGCAGGCCGCGACTCGCACGTGCCCTTCGGAGACGACCAGACGCGCTGCCACGAGATGGTCCACATCGTCGCCCATTGCCTGCCGAAGTCCGGCGACGAGCCGCGCGGGATGTTCCTCGTCGAGGGGCTCGCGAACGCGCTACTTGTGCGCGTCCACGGCGTCCACGTCCACGCGCTCGCGCGCTTCTACCGCGGGCGGAAGGAGCTGCCGCCGCTCGCGACCTTCCTCGGCGGCGACCTCTACGCGTGGCAGCAGAGCCACCCGGGCTTCAACGCGTACGACGTCGCGGGCAGCTTCGTCCGCCACCTGATCGACGCGCACGGGATCGAGGGGGTGAAGAAGTACTACACCGGCGCCCCCGCGAAGGACGCCCTCGGCGCAGACGAGCGCGCGCTCGAGTCGGACTGGCTGAAGGCGATCGACGCCTACGTGGCCGCGCCCGAGTTCGAGACGCTCCTCCGCCAGCGCGCCGGCGGGCACGTGAGGTTTGACGTCTTCCCGCTCGACCCGGACGCGCGGATCCCGCCCGAACTGCTCGGCAAGCCGAAGAACTGGATGCCGCTCACTGGCGAGAAGGTCGTCCCGCGGGACGCGGCCACGTGGAAAAAGGAGGGGGAAGCGCTGGTCGTGGCGGGGGCAGGCGACCAGTGGCACGTCTGCGACCTCGGCACGAAGAAATACAAGGACTGCGCCGTGCGCGCGAAGGTCGTGACGAAGGACGTGCTGGGCGGCATCCAACTCCACTGCAGGAGAAGCCACGCGGTCTGATACGACCCCAGCCCCAGGTCGGCCCTGAGTTGCAGCGCGGAGATCCCCTTTTTGTGCCGGGCCACGAGGAAGATCGCCCAGAACCAGACCCGCAACGGCAGCTTGGACTTGTGCATCGCCGTGCCGGCCGTGACGGAGACCTGATGCCGGCAGGACCTGCACTGGTACAGGCAGCGCGTCGAGAGGCGGGTGGCTTCCTTGCCTCCGCATCTCGGGCAGCGGAAGCCGTCGGGCCACCGCCACCGGAACAGGACGGCCTCGCAGGCCTCCTCGCTGTCGAAACGGCGCTGGAACTCGAGGGTATTCGCGGGGTTGCCCTCCCTCATGGACCCCAACCCATGCGAGGAGGGCGACACCCCTGAGCCACGTGGATAGGCACGCGATTCCCTACGATGTTGCCCCCGGATACAATTCCCCGCCGCTCGGCGGCGAGGAGGCGAGTCCGAATCCTCTGCCCGCGTTGCGCTCTCGCGGGACCCGCAGTCCGGAGGCGAGGAAGCCATGGACGAAATCCATCGACAGCATGTGCACCGCCTCTACCTCGCGCTCGCCGAACTGCCGGAAGGGGAGCGTGCGCGCGCGCTCGCGCGGGCCTGCGGGAAGGATGCCGCGCTGCGCGCCGAGGTGGAGGCGCTCCTCGCCTCGGCCGGATCGGCCGGCGATCTCCCGTCCGACACGTCCGCTCCGGCCGCGGACGCAGCCCCGGAAGCGCCGTCCCCCGTCGGCGAGGAGAGCGGCGCCCAGATCGACCGCTACAAGCTGCTGGAGCGGATCGGCGAGGGCGGCATGGGCACGATCTGGATGGCGGAGCAGCGCGAACCGGTCCGACGACGGGTGGCGCTCAAGATCATCAAGATGGGGATGGACACGAAGCAGGTGATCGCGCGCTTCGAGGCGGAGCGCCAGGCGCTGGCGATGATGGACCACCCGCACATCGCGAAGGTCTTCGACGCCGGCGCCACGGAGACGGGGCGGCCCTACTTCGTGATGGAGTACATCAAGGGGATCCCGATCCTCGCGTACTGCGACCAGGAGCGCCTGGAGACGCGCTCGCGCCTGGCGCTGTTCACGAGCGTGTGCCACGCGATCCAGCACGCACACCAGAAGGGCATCATCCACCGGGACATCAAGCCGTCGAACATCCTCGTGACGCTGCACGACGGCGTGCCGGTGCCGAAGGTGATCGACTTCGGAATCGCGAAGGCGACGAGCAGCGAGCTCACGGCGAAGACGCTCTTCACCGAGCACCGCCAGATGATCGGCACGCCGGCGTACATGTCGCCCGAGCAGGCCGAGATGAGCGGGCTCGACATCGACACGCGCAGCGACATCTACTCGCTCGGCGTCCTGCTCTACGAGCTGCTGACCGGCACCACGCCGTTCGACATCAAGGCGCTGCTCGAGAGCGGCTTCGGGGAGATGATGCGCGCGATCCGCGAGGACGAGCCGCACCGGCCGAGCACCCGGGTGTCCACTCTGGGCGAGACCGGCGCGCGCACGGCGCAGCAGCGCAAGGTCGATCTGAAGAAGCTCGGAACCCTGCTGCGCGGCGACATCGACTGGATCGTGATGAAGTGTCTCGAGAAGGACCGGACGCGGCGCTACGACTCGGCGGAGGCCCTCGCGTCGGACATCCGGCGGTCCCTCGCCGGGGAGGCCGTGCTCGCGGCGCCGCCGAGCGCGGGATACAGGATGAGGAAGTTCGTGCGGCGCCACCGCGGGGCGGTGGCGGCCGCCGCGACGGTCGCGGCGACGCTCGTGACGGGGGTCGTGGCGTTCGCGTGGCAGGCGCGCGCGGCGCAGGACGAACGCGACGTGGCGATGAGCGCGAGGGAGTCGGAAGCGGAGCAGCGCCGGCTCGCGGACGCGCAGCGGGACCGGGCGCTCAAGGCGGAGGAGGTGACGAAGGCTCGCGCGGCGGAGCTCGCGCTCGTCGCGGACTTCCAGGGAGGGATGCTCGAGCAGGTCGATCCGGCCGAGGCGGGGCGCCAGCTCTCGGCGGACGTCGCCGCCCGGTTCGCCGCCGCGCTCGAGAAGGCGGGGGCCGACGACGCCGAGCGGGCGGAACGATTGGGCGAGTTCCGGAACCTGTGGAGCCGCGTGAGCGCGACGGACGCGGCGGCCGGACTCATCGACCGCACGATCCTCAAGCCGGCGATCGCGGCGATCGACGCGAAGTTCGCCGGCCAGCCTCTCGTGGACGCCCAGCTCCGCCAGGCGCTCGCCGAGCGCTACGCGGCCCTCGGCCTCTACGCCGAGGCCGCGCCGCTCCAGGCCCGCGCGCTGGAGGTGCGGCAGAAGCTGCTCGGCGACGACGACCCGCGGACGCTCCAGTCGCTGCACGGTGCGGCGCACCTCCTCTCCCTGCAGGGGCGTGTCGCGGAGGCGGAGGCGAAGGCCCGCGACGTCCTCGCCCGACGGCGCCGCGTCCTCGGGGAGGACCACAAGGAGACGGTGGACTCCACGGACGCACTGGCGAGGGTGCTCCTGGACCAGCACCTCGTGGGCGAGAGCACCGCGCTGCTCCGCGAGGTCGTCGCGTGGCGGGAGCGCCACGCCGGGGAGCGGCACAGGGAGACCATCGCCGCCATGACCCGGCTCGCCCTAGCGCTCCGGATCGAGCGTCGCCACGACGACGCGCAGGCGCTCCTCCGCGACGCGCTTTCGCGGGCAACCGCCGCCTATGGCGCGGACTCGAAGGAGACCACCGACGTGCTCGCCGACCTCGCCGTGCACGAGCAGGAGCGGGGGCGCCTCTCGGAGGCGGAGCGCTACTTCCGCAGCGTTCTGGAGAGCCACCGGCGCTACTACGGGGAGGACCACCACCACACGCTGATCATCCTCGGAAACCTGGGCTTCGTTCTTCGGGAGCAGGGGAAGATCGACGCGGCCGAGACGATCCTCCGCGACTCTTTCGAGCGCCGAGGGCGCACGCTCGGCCATGAGCATCCCTCCACGCTCTGGTCGCTTCATGACCTCGGACTGGTCTACCTGAAGCAGGAGCGGTTCGCGGAGGCGGAGACGTGCCTCCGTCGGGCGTGGGAGGGGCGGCGGGCGATCTACGGGGAGTCCAGCCAGGTCTCGCTCTGGTCCCTGGACAGCTACACGCACGCGCTCCGGACGATGGGCCGCGACGCCGAGGCCGAGAAAGTCGTCCGTTCCGTCCTGGATCGCATCCGGGAACGCGACGGCGAGGACGGCCCGATCACGATGCGAGCGGTCTGCCTGCTGGCGTCGGCCCTGATCAAGTCCAACCCTGCCGCGGCGGAACCGCTCTTCCGCCGCGTGTTCGAGGCCGGGATGCGCAAGGGGGGACCCGACTCGTTCGACTGCCTGGATGCGACCACGGGCATTGCCGTGTCCATGGCGGGCCGCGGGAAGCCGCTGGAAGCGGCGCAGTTCCTGCACGAGGCATTGGAGCGCCGGAAGGAGACTCCCACGAGTGCGCTCTTGCCGCTTGTTCCCGGCTTGGCCGAGGTCGCACGGATCCTCGACGACGCGCGGGAGTGGACGGCCGCCGAGGCGCTCTACCGCGAGGAGGTGCGGATCTGCCGCGGCGCGCACGGCGACGAGCACGCGGCGACGCTCGACGCGGTGAACCGCCTCGGCGCGACGCTTCAGCATCAGACCGGCCGGGCGGCCGACGCCGAGCCCTTCCTCCGCGAGTCCTACGAGCGCCGGCTCCGCACGCTGGGTCCGGATCACCCGTCCACGCTCAACTCCGTGAGGAACATGTGGATCGTCCTCATGGAACTCAGCCGTTTCGGCGAGGCGGAGCCCTTCTGCCGCAGGGACCTCGAGGTGCTGGCACGCCAGAGGGGGCCGATCGAACTTGCGTCGCTGGAGGAGATCGGAGAGGTCGCCTGCGGCTACTGCGAAATCCTCGCGGCGCAAGGCCGGGCGGCCGATGCGGCGCCCCACCTCCGCGAGAGCCTCGCGCGGGTTCGGAAGGAGGCCACCGCCGACGACCCCCACGCCACGCGCGCGATCCACAACCTCGCGCGCGCTTTTCGGGTGGCCTCGCTGTGGGAGGAGGCGGAGGAACTCTCTCGGGATGCCGTCGCTCGCGCGGAGCGCGCGCCCGACGGCCCCGACTCGCCCCTCGCGCACGATTGCCGCATGTGGCTGGCGGCGCTCTTCTGGGCGCAGGGGAAGTTGGACCGGTCCGTGCCCCTGTTCGAGGCCGAAGTGGCGCGGATGCGTGCCGCGGTAGGCCCGACGCACCGCATGACGTATGAGTCCGAGCTGACCCTCGCGATCAATCTGCGCGACGCGGCCCGCACGGACGAGGCGATCGCGCTCTTCGCGGCGGCGATCCGCGGCGCGAGGGGGGCCGGCGGCGACGCGGCGGCACTGATTCGCGACTACGTCCTCGAATACTTGCGGGCGCTGGACGCCGCGGGGCGGCACGACGAGGCGGTCCGCGCGCTCTGCGACTACGCGGAGGACGTGCGGAGGCAGGTGCACGGCGGAGGGCTCGCCTACGCCGCGGAGCTGATGAAGCCGACCACCGAACTTCTCCAGCGGGGGGCGTGGACTGAGGCGGAGCCGCTCCTGCGCGAGGTGATCGCGACCCGCGAGGCCGCGGCGCCTGACCTGTGGTCGCTGTTCAACGCCCGGGCGCTCCTCGGGGAGGCCCTGTTCCGCCGTGGTCGCTTCGCCGAGGCGGAGCCGCTGGTCGTCGGCGGGTACGAGGGGGTGATGGCGCGGCGCGCGCAGGTGCCGCCGCAGGGCGAGCAGTGGATCGAGAAGGCGGCGGCCCGGATCCTCCACCTGTACGAGGCTTGGCACGCGGCGGAGCCCGGGAAGGGCCACGACATCAAGCTCGCGGAGTGGAAGTCGAAGTTGAAGTCGCATTGACACACACGCCCCACGACGACCGCAAGTCCCTTGACGGCAACAGGCTGGCCCACCGACCTGCGGACTTCGCGGCCGCGGGGCTGTCCCGACCGAAAACCCGATCGCGCGCCCATCGTCCGGGCACGACGCTGCCGGAACGGGTGCGGAGCGGGATTATCGATCGGGCGGTCAGGCCGCGCAACGATAGACGTGGTGGAGGCCACCGGGATGCGCGACAGCCATCACGGGACCGTCGCCGCTCTCGACCTGCCGCGGCTCCGGCGCGTTGCGTTCGAGCGACTGGTGGCATCGGGCGGTCGTGACGGCTGCAGTCGCGGCGCGCGCGTGAAGATCCTCTTCGATCAGGCGACGCCCGTCCCGCTGCGGCGCCTGCTTCCCCGCTACGAAGCGCACACGGCCTACGAGATGGGCTGGTCCGCGCTGCGGAACGACGAGCTGCTGCGCGCGGCGCAGGCCGAAGGCTTCGACGCGATCGTCACGACGGACAAGAACCTGCGACACCAGCAGGACATCGCGCGCCTGCGGCTCGGCATCCTCGTCCTGCCGACCACGGACTGGTCGAGGATCCGCCGGAACGCGGCGCGGGCGGCCTAGGCGCTCGGCCACCTCCGGCCAGGGACGGTGGACGACGTGACGTTCGAGGCGTGAGCGCGGGGTGGCGCGCGGCGCAGCGCTCGGAGGTCGGGGACCCATTCTCTCCCCTTCGCCCCCCCTCCCTCGACCAAGGGCAGCGCGCGCTACGGCGACGAGGCCGCGGGCCCTCGCTCGCGCTGCCGCGGAGAGGGCGGCGCCCCCACCCCGAAGGCGCAACCCCGCCGGAGACGCCGGCTTGCGGCGTGTAGGCCCACGCGCCCGCGACACCGCTCCGCGACGAATCCTCAGGGGCAGCTTTGCGGCCCCCGGGGAGCCGTCGCATCTGTCCCTCCGTCGCCTGCATCCCCCAAGGCCCCCTTGCATCGCACGTCCACGAGGGGCGCTCGGTCCATCGCCCGCGCCATCCCGAGCGGACGGCGCTCTACCGCCTCTTCGAGCGGCACTTCGACGACTACGTGCGCGCGCACGAGGAGCGGTTCGAGCCGCGCGACGGCCCGCTGCGCGGCGTCGTGCAGGAGTCGGTCGAGGCCTTCCTCGGGTGCGGCCGGTTCCTGGGCGGCTTGGCGCGCATCCGCTGCCCGAGGTGCCGGGGGGAACACCCCCCCCGCAGTTCTCCTGCCGAACGGAATCCGCCTGGGCGAGTGCCCCACCGGTGGCGCACCCGGCGAGCGTAAGCCATTATCCGACAGCGTGTTACGAGCGCGGCGGCGCTGCGATGCAAGTCCGGACGAAACGGCCGAGGGAGGGGTCCTTGGTTACGCCGGGGAAGGCGAGGACGGCGTTGTGCATCGCCACGTAGACGCCCGGGGCGACGAGCTGGACGGCCAGGAGTGCTTCGGTGAGGTTTTGGAGCGCGTCGGTGTTGCGCATGACGTAGGGGCGCATCGCGCCGGTGAGCACGATGGGGACCCGGGGAGTGCCGAGCACCTTCACCACGCGCTCGCCGGTCACCGCAAGCCGATCGGTGCCGTGGACGATCACGACTCCGTCGTGCGCCGCCGCCATGCTCCCCGCGGTCTCCGCGATGAGCTGATGGTCCGCGTCGGTCATCTCGAGGCTGTCCTTGTTCATGAGGGGGACGCGCACGATCTCGACCCCCTCGAGCAGCAGCGTCGCGAGCATCACGTCGAGGACGCTCACGCGGTTCTGCATCACCCCCGCCAGCTCGTCGTAGGTCTTCTCGATGGTGCCCCCCGTCGAAAGGAGGGCGATGCGTCGCCGGCCCATGGGGGAGGATTGTACTCCTCGCCCCCGCCCCCCTACTCCGGGATCGGCGCGGGCGGCGCGAGCGGCCTCCGCGGCCGCCGTTGCACCAGCGTGACCCCGGTGATCACCAGCGCGGTCCCGATCCAGTAGAGCGGGCCGAAATCCTGGCTCTCGGCCGACGCTTCCCAGCCCGCCGCGGCGAGCAGGCCGACCAGGAGCGCCGTGGCGGCGGGTTGCGCGTTCGCGCAGATCGCCACCTCCACCGGCTCCAGTTCGCGCAGCATCCGGTTCCAGAGCAGCATCATGATCGTGCTCGTCACGGCGGCGAGCCAGCCGAGGCCGATCCACGCGCGCAGCGGCACCGCCGCGAAATCGGTGGCCAGAAGCGGCCCCGCGGCGAACGGGACGAACGCAACGGTTCCCAGGATGAGCGACCAGGCCGTGACCGTGCGGGCATCGTGCTCGCGCACCAGCGGTCGCGCCGCGACGGTGTAGACGACCCAGACCAGGAGCCCGAGCAGGATCCAGAGATCGCCCCGGCGCACCTGCGCGAAATCGGGCCCATGCACCCAGGGCCTCAGCACGACGATCACTCCCGCGAGCGCGGCCGCGACGCCGAGCAGCGTGGCGCGCGACGGCGCCCGCCGGTCGATCCAGCTCTGCAGGAGGAGCACGCCCACCGGCGTCATCGCGTAGATGACCGCGGGGTGGCCGGGCACCGTCTCCTTGAGTCCAAGGAGAAAGGCGTACTGATTGAGGGGAACGAGCAGCACGCCGAGGCCGAAAACCCGCAGCCAGGCGCGTGGCGAGAAGCGTGGGCGGGGGACGAGCGTGCCGAAGAGCAGGGCGAGAAGGAGCGAGGAGCCCAGTCCCCGCGCCAGGGTGAGCGCGGCGGGGCTGGGAAAGCCGCGCGCCGCGTGGCGCCCCAGAACGTAGGTTGCCGCCGCGCCGAAGACATGCAGCGCCATGAACAGGTAGAGCCGGCGCTTCGACATGGAGGGGGCCGCGGGGGCGGTCAATGCTCGATGCGGAGGCGGGCGGCGTAGACCATCGTGCGGTCCTGGTCGCGCAGCGCCTGCTCGAGGAGGAAGCGCGCATCTCGCGCCACCGGCCCCTCGTGCACGGGCCGGCCGTCGACGACCACGCGGACGGGCTGCTCGAGGTCGACGAGGCGGTCGCTCAGGTAGAGATCGATCGCTCCAACTCCGCAGCGCCGGATCTCGATCCTGTTCCCCTCCACCTCGGCGCGCAGGCTGCCGTAGGGCTTGCCGCGGGAAAACGCCTCCTCCGCGCGCGCCTCGGGAAAGCGCCCCTCCAGGGCCGTCTCCACGCCGTCGCGCAGGACCTCGAGGCGGAATGGGTCGCCATGCGCCTTGACTGCGAGGGCCCGGCGCAGGTCGGCCATGGCGGCGATGACGACGTCGTCGAGACCGACGAGGATGTCGCCCGGCGCAACTCCCGCCTTGGCCGCGGGCGATCCCTCGAAGACCTCCTGGATCTTCACGCCGGGTCCGGCGAAGGCCTGTTCGATGGCGATGCCCAGTCGCGCGCGCGGCGGGGGGAGCTTCGGGTTGAGATCGGGGAAGGCGTCCCCCTCGCGCACCCCGGTCACCTCCCGCACGTCGATCCATCGCACCCGCGCCGGGCCGGCGCCTTCCCAGAGAATCGTGCGCGGGTGCGGCTGGCGCCTGAGCGCCTGCATCCAGGCCACGATCGCGGGGCGCGCCTCCGGCAGATAGGAGGGCTCGTGCCCGAATCCCGCGATCTCACGCCAGACGACGGGGGCCCCCGCCTCCTTGAGCAGGTCGACAATGGGCCGCACGCTCGCGGGAGGATAGAGCGCGTCGTGTTCGGTGTTGATCGCGTAGATCGGCATGGTGAGGAGCGCGCGCAGGTGCACCTGCAGCCCTCCCGCCGCGGCCACGGCGGGGTGGCCGTTGAGCGGGATGATGCCGGCGAGGGGGGTGGGGTGCGCCAGCGCGAGGTAGTAGCTCCCCGAGCCGCCGTCCGAGAAGCCCGTCGCGAAGACTTGGTTCTCGTCGATATTGTAGAGCGCGCGCGTCTCCTCGAGGATTCTCAAGACGCCGCCGGCGCCGGCGGCGGTCCACCACTCCGCGCCCGTCTCGCCGGTGGGAAGCGCCAGGAAAAAGCCGTCCGTCTCCGCCTGCTCGCCCCAGAAGAACTTCATCTGCTCGAGTTCATCGTGGGTGAGGGGGCGGGGACGGGAGATGCCGCCGTGCATGTCGACGAGGAGCCGATAGCGCTCGGCGGGCGTGTACTTGATGGGGACATGGAGCAGGTAGGGGCGCTCCTTGCCGTCGCCGCCGCGCACCGTCCGGCGCAACCAGCCGGTGGGCACGGCCTTCCCGTACGCGCGACCCTGCTCAAGGAGGGCAGCGAGTGCTCGCGCATCCGGCGCGGTGGCGAGGAGCGCCTCTTTCAGGGCGTCCCGCGCCTTCCCCGGCGGGGCAGCCATGATCCCCGCGACGGACTCGCGGAGTGCACTCTCCTCCTCCCCCGCCGCCGCTGCCGGGAGGACCGCGACCACGAGGAGCAGGAGGAGGCCGCGCATGGCTACTCGAGCGCTTCCCGGATCACATAGCCGCGCCCGGTCGCCTCCTTGCGAGCGCGCTCCGTGAGCTTTCCGGTCACCGCGAGGGTCCACTTGCCGCCGCCTTCCGCGAGCCCTTCGACGATGGCCGCGGTCTCTTCGGCCCAGGGGAAGCTGTCCACGGGCAGGAGGACGAGCCTACGCCCCTCCATCGTCGTGGAGACGGGGAGCTCGTGGACCGCCTCGAGGCTGGCGAGCGGATCGATCTCCTTGTGCCAGCGGGCGAGATGCTGCGCCCGCGACTCGTGGAACAGCGCCTCCGACTCCTTCTCCGCGTCGAGGGCAGCCGTGAGCAGCGTGGCGCGGCCCCCGACCCCCTCCATGGCTTCCAGCGCGGCGACGATCACCGTCTGGTGGCGCGGCGAGAGCGACGCCTGGTTGAGGAACGCCTTGATGACCTCCGCCTCGACGCCCATCTTCTTGAGCTTCTTCTCGTTCATCACGAACAGTTCGGTGGGGGAGTTGTCGCGCAGGACCTCCATCATGTTCGCGCTCGAGCTTGCGGCGCCGATCGCCACGCCCGCCCCGCCGGGCACGAAGATCATGCCCACGTCCCAGACGAGGGTCCCCGCGGCGCGCCGGTCGGCCACCGCGTTGAGGAACTCCTGCACCTTCGGGTTGGTCGAATAGACATCGAGGCCGAGCTCGGCGGCGAGCTTGCGCTTCTCCTGGGAGACGAGCAGCGCACGGACGCCGGTGTCTTCCTGGTCGCTCTTCTCGCGCTTGCGGAACAGGCCCCCGATCTTCTTGATCGTCTTGCCCACGCCGCGGCCCACCGACTTGACCGTGCCTATCGGATCGGTGACCAGCTTCACGGGGAGGGTGAGGGTCTGGACGAGGCGCCCTCCCAGCCCCTTGAAGAACTCGTTGTCCTTCTCCTTGTCGAACACCGTTCCGAGCACGCCGATCTCATGCACGCGGATCCGCAACATGCGCATCCCGTCGCACTCGAAGAGGCCGAACTTCGACTCGACCTGGAACTGGTGCAGCAAGCCGTCGGTTCTCACCTCCTCCCGCACGGTGTGGAACGCGCTCTTGAGCAGTTCCGGAGGGAGGATCGTGGACGCCTTCAGGACCGCGGGCGCCTCGTACTCCTCCGCGCGAGCGGGCGCGAAGGCGAGGGCGAGGAGGAGGATGGGGAACAGCAGGCGGTTTCTCGGCACGGGAGTCTCCTTCTTTGAACTGCGGCCCTGCAAGGTACGCCCTCCGGTCCGGATTTGCCAGGCGAGGGGTGGAGGCCGTGTAACCCTGTGCGTGGCTGCGAGTTGTGTCGGGTGGGTCCGGCGGCGCTGACGCGGTTCGGCGTCTCCTTGAAACAGGGGGGGGCTCCGGCTCGGCTGGGGCGCCGACCGCACGCTCCGCCGGCTCGACCGCGAGTCGCCGGGGAGCTCTCGGCGCGCTGCAGCCAGGCCCGACGGCAGGAGCGCGCAGCGTCCACGAGGGAGACCAGACCCGGGAGGGGGTCGCTCCAGCGGAAGAGCGCACCGCTGGCCCTCAGGACGGAGCGCAGCCAGGCCGTGGACCCCAGCGCACCCGATCGCCGGAATTCCGCCCCAGCCTTCAGGTTGTTGACCAGGTGGAGGAGCCGACGCCCCGGGCGATAGGCCGCGGCGGGAGGCGCGTCGCGCCCGAGCGCATCCAGCCCTGCACGCACGCAGACGTCGACTGCGCAGCACGTCGGGAACTCGACGTACCCCACGGACGCGCCTTCACCTCCAGCAGGTGGAAACGCCCGTCGCGGTCGTCGCGCTTGAATCCCACGCCGACCGGGAGGAGCATGTGCGGGTTCGTGCTGCCCCAGTGGCGGGAAACGGTGGAGCTCTGCCTCCGCGCGGCGCGAGGGTTCCCCGGGGCCCGCAGGCAGGACCGGGATCTCGGAATCTGCGTGCGCGGGCCCGTGATCCTGGAGTTGAACTCCTCGGGGGACCTCAATGGGGTCCAGGACGCGTCGGAAGAGGGGGCCTATCGAGGAAGGCTCAAGGAGTTCCGCTCGAGCACGAGTTTTCCCGACGACCATCCCCGCCGCGCGTTCGTCGAGGCGGCCGCCCTGGCGGGGGGAGGTCGCGAAGGGGGGCGGGCGACACCCGCGCCGCGGAGGGAGACTTCCCGGGGCGGGGAGCAGGCGTCGGCGCTGCGACTCCGGGGAGGCGTGAGGTAGGATGAGGGAGACGAGTTGCGCGCCCCGGCAGCCGGCGCAAGGCTTCCGGTGCGCGCTCGTCTCATGGTCTCCGGCCCGGTGGGCTGGAGCATTCCTACAGCCGATTCCTGTAGTGTGCGTTGGTCCGTTCGCGAACGATCCGGGACCAAGACTTTCCAGGAGAACGCGGCTCGCCCGTGAGGGCAGCCGGGGGGGTTCGTGGTCCCTACATCGCAACGTGTCGAAGACGCCGAGTGGCGCGCGAGGCTCGCTCCCTACAAGGGGGCATGCGCGTGGCGCGGCGGTTGGCAGCTCGCCAACACCGTCATTCCCTTCACGGCGCTCTGGTTCCTCATGCTCGCCACCCTCTCCCGCGGCTACTGGCTGACGCTCCTCCTCTCGATCCCCACCGGCCTGTTCCTCGTGCGGCTCTTCATGTTCCAGCACGACGCGGGGCACGGCGTCTTCCTCCCTTGGCGCTGGATGAACAACCTGGTCGGCTCCGCGATCGGGGTGGTCACGCTGGTGCCCTACGCCTACTGGCGCAAGACCCACGCCCTGCACCACCAGACCTCCGGGAACCTGGACGAGCGCGGCTTCGGCGACGTCGACACCCTGACCGTACGGGAATACCGCGCACTACCGCGCTCGCGTCGCTGCTGGTATCGAATCCAGCGCCATCCCCTGGTGCTCCTCCTCTTCGGTACCGCCTACCAGTTCGTCATCCGGCATCGCTGGCCGCTCGACCTCCCCCGCAACTGGAGGCGCGAATGGGCGAGCGTCCACAAGAACAACATCGCGCTCGCGCTTCTCATCGTGGGCATGTCGCTGCTCGTGGGCGTGAAGCAGTTTCTCCTGGTGCAGCTGCCCGTCACGCTGGTGGCGGGGACGCTCGGCGTCTTCCTCTTTCATGTGCAGCACCAGTATGAGGAGGCCTACTGGCGCCGGCGCGAGTCGTGGGACTTCATGGAAGCCGGGCTGAAGGGCAGTTCGCACCTCGTCCTTCCCAGGGTGCTCCAGTGGTTCACCGCCAACATCGGTCTGCACCACATCCACCACGCCTGCAGCCAGATCCCCAACTACCGCCTGCGCCGTTGTCTCGCGGACCACCCCGACCTCCTGGCCGGCAGGCGGCTCACGCTCCTGGAGGCGATCAAGACCTTCCGCGTCGCCCTCTGGGACGAGCAGAAGCAGCGCCTCGTCCCGTTCCGCGAGGGCGCGCGCGCCGGCTAGGAGCCGATCCGAAAACCCGGCACATTCGGCCGGCTGCGCGGGCCGATCGCTTCGCCTCTCCTCCATCGCCGTAGTTCGCCAATAGGGCTTCGTCGTCGCGGCTCGCGCTCAGCCCGCTCGCTCGGCCTCGGTGTTGACGCCGGGTTTTCGGATAGGCTCTAGGCAGCCCCAACTCGAGGCCGCCGCCCGACTTGCGCCGCGGCAGCGTCCCCGCACGACATCGCCGCTCCCGTTGGCCGCCCGCTCGCTCGCGCCGTCTTACCCGCCCGTCCCCTTCCCGGGGCGCCGATGGCGGGCGCGGCGCGGGTGGCCGGATGGACGCCCGGTGGATCCCGGAATTGAGGAGCCCTCGGGACCGGCCATTACTACAATGCCGCCGTGCCCGCCCGATGCGCTTCCCGGGGAAGTTCGTGCCCAGACTTCGCATCGGCATCCTCGATCTGATCGCCAAGGGCCCGACCCGCGCGCTCTACGCGCGCGTGATGAACGCCAATCTCGCCAGCATCATGCCGCAAGTGCTCGGGGTCTGGTGCGAAGCGGAGGGGCATGAAGTCACGCAGATCTGCTACACGGGGTTCGAGGACCTCCTCGCGGAGCTGCCGACCGAGGTCGACCTCGTCTTCATCGGCGCCTTCTCGGAAACGGCGCTCACGGCCTACGCCCTGAGCGCGCTGCTCCGCTCGCGGGGAGCGGTGACCGTGCTCGGCGGCCCCCACGCGCGCTGCTATCCCGAGGACGCGCGCAAGTACTTCGACTACGTCCTGGGCTTCACGGACCGCGCGCTCGTGCGCGAGATCCTCGCGGAGTGCGCGCCGCACCGTCCGCTCGGCATCCACCGGAGCGCGAAGCGACAGCCCGTCGCGCTCCCGGGGGTGCGCGAGCGCTGGAAGTTCATCGCGCCCACGCTGCGCAAGGCGCCCTTCCTCAAGATCGTGCCGATGCTCGGGAGCCTCGGCTGCCCTTACACCTGCAGCTTCTGCATCGACTCGACCGTGCCCTACCAGCAGCTCGATTCCGGTCTCCTGCAGGAGGACCTGCGCTTCCTCCTGGGCAAGATGCGCAGGCCGCGCGTGGCCTGGCATGATCCCAACTTCGGCGTGCGCTTCGACGAGTCGATGGAGGCGATCGAGTCCGCCGCGCCTCCAGGGAGCTTCGACTTCCTGGCGGAGAGCAGCCTCTCGCTGCTCTCGGAGCCGCACCTCAAGCGCCTCAAGCGGAACGGCTTCCAGGCGCTGCTTCCCGGCGTCGAATCCTGGTACGACCTGGGGGGGAAGTCGAAGACCGGGGCGTTTCGCGGCATCGACAAGGTGGAGCGCGTTTCCGACCACGTGAACACGCTGCTGCGCTACATCCCCTACGTGCAGACCAACTTCGTGCTCGGGCTCGACGTCGACGACGGGCCGGAGCCGTTCGAGTTGACGAAGCGCTTCATCGATCGTACCCCCGGGGCGTTTCCGGGCTACTCCCTCCTCTCCGCGTTCGGCCGCGCGGCCCCGCTCAATCTCGAGTATCAGCGTGCCGGCCGGGTCCTGCCGTTCCCGTTCCACTTCCTGGACAACAACCACGCGATGAACGTCCGGCCGAAGCACTACTCCTGGCCCGACTTCTATGACCAGGTGATCGGCCTGACGGAGTACACCTTCTCCTGGCGCGCGATCGCGCGGCGCTGGAGCGGGACGAGGCGGATGGTCCCGCGCTGGATGAACCTGGTGCGTGCCGTCTCCACGGAGGGCTTCGGCAGGCTTCGCTACTACCGTGAGGTGCGGCGACGGCTCGACGAGGACCGGCCGCTCCGTCGCTATTTCGAGCAGGAGACCAACGAGCTGCCCGAATTCTTCACCTCCCAGATCCGCCGCGACCTCGGCGCGCTCTGGGACTGGCTCCCGGCCGGCGCCCTCGAACACGACGAGTACGCCTACCAGCGCTCCGAGGAGGCGCGGGCCGGTACCCCCGCCCTGCCGGCGGTCTGACCGCCGCGCGCGGGCGCCGCGGTCGCGCCCCCTCACCCCGCGTCCGCCTCCAGGATCTCCGCCTCCTCCGCGGCGAGGGTGAGCGCGCCCATGGCATCGTCGACGCGTCCGCGCACCAGGTAGGGGCCGCAGCCGGCGAGCAGGTGGCCGTAACGGCGGTAGGCGTCGGGGAAAAAACTGATCTCGATGACGCCGCTCTCGTCCTCCAGCGTCACGAATTTCATCAGTTCGCCGCGCTTGGTCCGGATCCGCCGGTGGGTGGTCATCCAGCCGGCGACCGCGACGCGCCGTCCCGCGTGCGCGCGCAGATCGGCGGCGTGCACGGCGCCCCGGTCGCGCGCGGCGCGCGCGAAGAGCGCCATGGGATGGGCGGTGGGGCTGAGGCCCAAGAGCTCCATCTCGAGGAGCACCATCCGGTCGGGCGTGAAGTCGCGGATCGCGGGGAGCGTTCGTTCGGCGGGCCCCACCGCGAAGAGGCCGGGGAGGGGGGCGGGGGCCGCCTTCCGGTGGAGCAGCACCCGCCAGAGCTTTTCGGGCCGGGTCCCGTCGAAGGCGTCGAAGCAGCCGGTGAGCACCAAGTGCTCGCTCTCGCGCTGCCGCGCCTCGGGCACGCGCCGCAGGAAATCGGTGAGGGAGACGAAGGGGCGGCGCTCCAGGATCGCGCGCAGCGTCGTTTCGTGCAGGTCGCGCACGCGCCGGAGGCCGATGCGGAGGCCCCCGCCCCCCTCCCCGGATTCCCCCGCGGGGCCCTCCGCGATCTCCCCTTCCGCGCTTTGGTTGATGTCGGGCAGGAGGATGCGCACCCCCAGCCGGCGCGCCTCCTCGAGATAGGCCCGGCCTTCATAGAACCCGCCGCCGTTGGCCAGGACGGCGGCGAAGAAGGCGGCGGGATGGTGCGCCTTGAGCCAGAGCGCCTGGTAGGCGATGCGGCCGTAGGTGGCGGCGTGCGCCTTGGAGTAGGCGTAGGCCACGAAGTTCATCGTGAGCGCCCAGAGGTGCGCCGCCTCCTCGTCGGGCACGCCGCGCGCCCGCGCGCCGTCGCGGAACTCCGCCGCCAGCGTCCGCATCGCCTCGTCGTTGGTCTTCTTGGCGAGCGCGCGGCGCAGCTGGTCGGCGCGCTCCAGCGTGAGCCCGGCCACGTCGCGCGCCAGCCGCAGGATGTCCTCCTGGTAGAGCATCACGCCGTGGGTCGCGGGGAGCAGGCGCGCAAGGCGCTCCGAATCGCACGCCTCCTCGCCGCGGCGGCGGCGCACGTAGGCGTCCTTCATGCCGGAGCCGGCCGGCCCGGGGCGGATGAGCGAGAGGCCGATCATCGCGTCGTCCTGCGTCGTGCCGCCCATCGCCTGGAGCAGGTTGCGCATGCCGGGCGACTCGAGCTGGAAGACGCCGAGGGTCCGGCCCGCGCGCAAGAGCGCGCCCGCGGCGGGGTCCTCCTCGGGGGTTGCGGCGCCATCGACGCCGGCGGCGCGCGCGGCGTCGGCGACCACGGCGAGGGAGCGGTGGCCCAAGAGATCGATCTTCACGAGGCCGGTGCGCTCCACGCCGTGCATGTCGAACTGCGTCACGACGAGGCCCTTGTGCGACCGCTGCACCGGCAGGTAGTCGGTGAGCGGGCGGTCGGCGATCACGATGCCGCCGGCGTGGATGGAGAGGTGGCGCGGGAAGTCGCAGAGGGCGCGCGCGGCGCGCAGGACCGTGGGGAAGACGCCCTCGCCCTTGGGGAACCGGCGCAGCTCGGGGTAGGCCTCGAGGGGGCCGGAAGGCGAGTGGGGCAAGAGCTTCGAGAGCCGGTCCACCTCCGGGGGCGGGATGCCGAAGCACTTGGCCGCCTCGCGGAACGCCGCGCGGAACTGCAGGGTCTGGAAGGTGCAGATCATGGCGACGCGCTCGTGGCCGTAGGCGTCGTAGACGTGCTCCAGGACCTCGTCGCGCCGGCGCCAGTCGAGGTCGAGATCGATGTCGGGCGGGTCGTGCATCCGCGCGCGGTTCAGGAAGCGTTCGAAGAGCAGCTCGTAGCGGAGCGGGTCGACGTTGGTGATGCCGAGCGCGTAGGCGACCAGCGAGTTGGCCGCCGAGCCGCGGCCGACCATGGCGATGCCGCGCGCGTTCGCGAACGCGACGATGCCGTGGACGATCACGAAGTAGGCGTCGAACGAAAGGTCGTGGATGACGCCGATCTCGTGGAGCAGCCGGCGCATCACCTCGGGCGGGATCGGCCGGTAGCGCCGCTTCACGCCTTCGGTGGCGAGATGGAAGAGGCGGCTCGCCGCCGTGTCGCAGTCGGGCAGCAGGGGTTGGGGAAAGATGGGGGGGCGGCGGGGGGGGAGGCGGAAGTCGCAGGCGCCGGCCAGAGCGTTCGTCGTCGCGAGCGCCGCCTTGGGGAAGCGGCGGCGCATCTGCGCGGCGGTGAGGAGCGGCTCCCCCTCCGCGGGCGTGGCCCGCACGAGCGCCCCCTTCGCGATGGCGCGCAGGAGGCGGTGCAGCCCGCGCCGCTCGGGGGCGTGGTAGGCGACCGGGACCACCGCCGCTCCCGGGGGGACCACCGCCACGCCGTCGCCCCGCTCGCGCAGGAGCGCGTCGAAGTCCGCCTCCGGGCGGAGGTTGTGCGCCGAGACGAGGAAGCAGAGGTTCTTGTAGCCCTCCTCGTTCTGCACGAGGAGCGTGCGGCAGCCGAGCCGCGCGCCGAGGATCGGCCTGATCCCCTCGCGCTCGCACGCCTCCTGGAAGGAGTAGGGGTCGAAGAGCCCGTCGAGGTCGGTGAGGGCCAGCGCATCCAGGCCTCCCGCCTTGGCCGCCTCGACCAATTCCCCCACCCGGCTCGCCCCAAACAGGTGCGAATGCTCCCCATGCACCTGCAGATGGTTCACGGTGACCCTGACCCTGAGCTCCTCGGGATGGCGTAAGTTGTTGCGGGACAATTGGTTAAGGTGTGCTGGGTGCGGCAGCGCTGCCGCAGCGGCGGAAAGGTCATCGGGTGAGGGAGGCGGTGCGGAGAAGGAAGCCGTGCGGCGTCTGGGGGAGCTCTTTCAAGAGCGCCACCGAGGGGCCCTGGACGACGCGATGGAACCCATGGCGCGCGCGGATCGTATCGACGGCGCGGGTGAGGCGGACGAGCCGCTGGGCGCGCGCCGCGTCGAAGAGCGCCTCCTGCCGCGCGCCGCCCCAGACCAGGCCCGCGGCTTCGACCCCCACGCGGCGGAGCCTCACGCGCCGGTCGTGGAGCTTCCCGAAGAGCGCGTGCGCCGCCGCGTGGAGTTCGCGGTCGAGGTCGGCGGGTTCGCGCAGCGTCGCGGACCCCTCCCGCGTCTTGTGGTCGGCGTAGGAGAAGCGGACGGTCACCGTCCGGGCGCGGGCGCCGAGCCGGCGCAGCTCCCGCGCCGCGCGCTCGCAGAGATAGAAGAGATAGCCGTCCAGGAGCGCGGGGTCGGCGCTCTCCCGGTGGAGCGCGCTCTGGCGCGAGACCGACTTCGGGCGCCGGTCGGTCTCCAGCGGGCGCGGATCCTCGCCGCGCGCCAGGCGGTGCAGCGCCCTCCCCCGCGCCCCCACCGTTTCGACCAGGAGCTCCTCGGGCAGCCGCGCGAGGTCGCCCACCCGCGCCAGATTCAACCGCGCGAGGAGGTCCGCCGTCTTCCGCCCCACGCCGGGAAGGACCGTCAAGGGCAGCCGTTCCAGGAGATCGCGGGCGCGGGCGGGGTCGAGGAGCGCGATCCCGTCGGGTTTGGCGCAGGCGGTGGCCAGCCGCGCGAAGACGCGCGACGGGCCCAATCCGACGGTGAGGGCGAGGCCGGTGGCGCCGTGGACGCGGCGGCGCAGCGCCCGCGCGGCGCGCCACGCCCCGCCGTGGAGATGCTCGGCCCCCTCGAGATCGACGTAGGCCTCGTCGAGGGAGACCACCTCGACGGCGGGGGAGAGGTCGCGCAGGAACGAGAAGACCGTGTCCGACACGCGCTGGTATTCGGGGTACGAGCCGGTGAGGAAGGCCGCGTGCGGGCAGAGGCTCTCCGCTTCGCGCAGCGGCATGCCGGCGTGGAGGCCGAAGCGGCGTGCTTCGTAGGAGCAGGAGGCGATGACGCTCGCCTCGCCCCGCTTCCCGCCCACGACGACGGGACGCCCGCGCAGGCGCGGGTCGCGGGCCTGCTCCACCGATGCGAAGAAGGCGTCGAGATCGGCGTGGAGGATCATGCCTAGCGCGCCCCCGCGCCCCGGCGCACCACGCCCACGACGACCCCCTGCACCGCGCCGCCGCCGTAGCGGCCCACGCGGCCGAGCGCATCGATCACCAGTTCGCCCCCTTCCGGCTGCAGGTCGGGGAGGACCAGGAGAAGGTCGCCGGCATGAAAGCCGGCGCCTTTCGTCCGCATCCGGAAGATGCGGCAGCCGCTCCGCAGAAGCGGCGCCGGCACGTCCTCCCAGGGCTCGATCATTCAGCCTCCAGCCGGCTCCCTCCCCCCTCCGCGCGAACGCTAACAAATATATAACATATTTGCCAGGCAAGTCCCCTTCGATGTGTAAGGCATTGTGGAGAAATGGTTTATGGAGTCGGAGTGCCGCGCGGTGACGCAACGGGGGGCGGTGCGCGGTCCCGGCTACTTGCGCAGGATCTCCCCCTTGGGGAGTAGAGGATCGCGAGCAGGTCCTTCCGGGTCGTAGCATCGATCTGTCAGGCGCAAGAAAACTCCTTCCGTTCTGACCGCCCTTCAGGGGAAGGGTCCGTCTCCTCGACCGGGTTTCTCCGGAGAAGGACGTTGGTCGGAGCGGAGGAGAGGCCCATCCCTTCCTGGGATGGCCTCATCGAATGGATGTCCGTCGCTGGGGGGCGCTCGGCGTCCGCCCGCTCGATCCCCGTCGCGAATGCGGAGACCAAGCGCTGGAGGTCAGTCGCGCGTCCTTTGTGCGCCTCACCTTCGGCATCGGCGGCGGCGCGGGGCGCCCTCTGCTGCATGCGGTCGCCCGGCGTCGTCTCCTTCATCACCGCCCCGTCCCAGTGGCGCTAGAAGCAGGATTCGCCGGGCAACTCCGATGCCTGCATGATCCAACGCGCCACGAGCCCCTCGTCGAGCTTGTCGCCCTCGTGGATGTGGAAGTAGCGCACCTCGCGTTGCTTGGAATCGACGGGGGGGGCGGGCCGCAGCGACGTGCCGCGGAAGAAAGCCACCTTGATGTACTTCGTCATGCAGTGGAAAGCGCAAAACCAACCCTGGCCCTCGATGCCATAAAAAGGCGTGTTCCACCTCACGGCCTTGCGCACGTTGGGCACCGTGCGCACGATGAGCGCGTCGAGGCGGCGTCCGGCGTCGCGCTTCCAGCCCGGCAGGGCCGCGATGTAGGCTTTCACGGGGGCGTCGCCGTCGGCCTTCGCGATCTGAGGGTTCCCGCCTGAGAGGAGTTTCGGCCTCGCAGCGACCCGCTTGGCGGCAGCCTTCCGTGCGACCTTTGCCGACTTCTGGGACCTCTTGCCGGCCATCGTGTTCACTCCTCCGTTCCTACGTCCAGCGTCCCGCCGCAGGGCCGCGCGGGGCGCCCCCATGCTATCGCTTCCTCTCTGCTTGCGCCCGCCGCTCGTCGGCTGCGGCGGCTCGCTGGCGGGATTGTTCGTCACCGAGCAGCGAAGGCATTCGGGGAACCGACGTCTTAGGGCGATCTCCGGGGCCGGGCTAGGCCATCACGCAACGCGGGGAAACAATGCTGTCGGTCGACCAGGCGAAGGCCGGAAGCAGCGTCGCGTTCGCAACGTTGCCGAAGTCCCGATAGCACCCACGCCGGACGGCGGCGAGGAGGAGACGAAAGAGGCTGAGTACCGGAGGTGTCGGCCGCGTCCAACGCGTGAACTCCACCCCCGCAAGCACCGCCTCGGCGCCGTGTTGATGGTCAGGCAACGTGATCCCTTTGTTAATGGTCATGAAACATGACCCCCCGAATGGTCACGAAACGTGACCCCCCCGGAGGGGTACGCCCGGGCCAGCAAAGGGAGGCCGTAGGCCAGCCGAAGCTGCCCCGGGTGCGGGGCCACCCGCTCAGGGGGCGGTCCCTGGGCTCGAATCCCTCCTCGTGCGCGCGGAAGTAGTCCACGAAGTGCCTCTCGATGACCGCCAGTGCGCGGTCCGCTCCGGCCGGCGAGGCCGGGACACGCGCGGCCCCTCGCGGACGAGCGAAGGCAGGGGGCTGCGGGGGCGGGAGAGGAGCAGGCCCCTGCTGGCAGCGGCAAGACAAAAAGGGACCTTTGCGGCGGCTGAGGCGCGCGAGGGGACCCGTGGATGCAATGGGGCCCGGCTAGGCGGAGGAGGGGGCACAACCGTGCAAGAGCCCGCCCGGCAGACCGCGGGACGGGGGTTTCGGGAAGCGCAGGTCCCAGCGGGCAAATCCGTCCGAGCCGATGGCTCGCCGCCTTTCAAACGACATCGGGAACCGATGCCGGGCACGGTCCGCCGCGAAACGGGTTCGCCGATGACTCCAACCTCATCGCGAACGCGAGGTCCGGACAGGCGATGCAGGACAATGCCCAATTACCTCGATTGCAGATTCCGGGCGAGACAAGACCCACGGCCAAGTGGGAGGATGACGGCGGGTGTCAAGGGACAAGACCCACGGCCAAGTATGAGGATAATGGACGTAACCCGTCACCCTCGTCCGCACCAGCAAGAAGAGGAATGAGGAACGATGTCCTACAAGCCTACACGCAGGCACTTTCTCGGCTCGGCGGCAAACGTCGGTGTCGCGATCAGCATGGGCAATTGGGCAGGCTTGAGCGGGATCAGCCCGGCCAATGCTCAGGAGGCAGCGGTCACGCCCGAACTGGTGCGCTACAGCGCGGAGATCGAGCCGATCGTCAAGCTCATCGCGGATACGCCTCGGGACAAGTGTGTCGAAGTGATGATGGGGCAGTTGCGAAAGGGATTGTCCTATCGCCATTTTCTCGCCGCGCTCTACCTGGCGACCTTCCGAGCGCCAACGATCCATGCACTTCACGCCGCGTTGTCTGTCCACGCCTCGCATCAATTGTCGTTGGAGTTGCCGGCGCAGGAGTCGCTCTTGCCTGTGTTTTGGGCACTTGACAATTTCAAGGAGAGACTCAACCGGTACCCGTACGGCGCGAACCAGAAAATCACGCTCAAGGGAGCGCTGCCGGCGGCCGCGAGAGCCGGCGACGAACTGCGCGCGGGGATCGAGGGGGCCGACCAGGAACGCGCCGAGCGAGCCATCCTCGCGATGATCCGCTCCCAGGGTGCTCACGAGGTGATCGAACCACTCTGGCATTACATGGTCCGGCATTGGGGCTTCATCGGACACACCGCGATCTACGTGTCCCATGCTTGGCGTTTGCTGCAAACGGTTGGGTGGGAACATGCAGAGCCGATTCTCTGCGCGGCTGCGGGACTTATTGTCATGGACGGGAGCGCAAGTAGGCAGCCCGACAATTCCGACACGACGTCTTACATCGCCAACACCGAGCGCATCAAGAAGTCGATCCACAAGCTGCCGGCCGATTGGGCATCGTCCGGGAGCAATGTGGAGCTCACGAGAGAACTGCTCGGACGGATACGGTCACGCGAGAGCGATGAAGCGTGCGACCTTGCGATGACGAATCTGATGGAAGGAAAAGCAACGGCTGGGGCGGTGTGGGACGCAGTCCTCCTTGGGGCCGGCGATTGCGTGGTCTGCGACCGAGGCGGCAACAGGCCCTTGCACGCGATCACGGTCGCCCACGCGATGCGTTACGCGTTCGAAGTGAGCCGCCTCCGGGAAAACCGCCTGCTCCTCCTCTTGCAAGGGCTGAACTGGATGGAGCGGTACCAGATGTTCGATCAACGAACAATTACCGACCTGACGCCGATGGAGATCCCGGAACAGAGCGAAGCCGCCGCGGAGGAGCTGCTTGGGACCGTTCGCCCCACGCGTCATGTCGCGGCCAGCAAGGCGTTTCGATTCGCCCAGAAGTTCCCCGACTCCGACCTCCTCTTCCGCACTGCCGCGCGATTGCTGCCCGCCAAGGCGGGCCGGGACGTACACTCGGTGAAGTTCCCCATGGCGATGTTCGAGAACTTCCGTTGGATCAGCCGCGAATGGCGGCCCCACATGTTGGCCGCGGCAAGCTACACGTTCCTGGGCGCTGGCGCCCCCGACTCGCGAGTCATTCAGCAAGTCCGCGAGGCCATGCAGTAGCACAGCCTGGGACGTGCCGCGACCGAACAGCAATCATCCGGTGGATTGCGGATCGGTCCATGGCGAGCGCGCTGCAAACGGGTCAATCCCATGGACGTCACCTGGGCCCCGCAACGTCCTGGCCGTTCAGCGGCCTGGTTCCGAGCGTAAGCGAGGACCAGGTCCGCTGCAACGGCGGGTTCGGCAGCTCGCCGCTATGGCATGACCTTGGTCGTCGCCAGTGCGGGTGCACTATTCCCGCACCTTTCGGAAGAAGACGAGCTCAGGATCGCTCTCGTCGAGATTGTGAATGACGCCAGAGTCCTCGAATCGCTCCTTGCGGAGCAGGGAACGCATCGGGGTATTCGATTCGTTCGTCGATGTAAACAGCTTCTCCGTCGTGCAGATGGACATCGCATGTTTGAGGAGAGTTCGGCCCACACCACGGCGCCTCGAGTCCTGCCGCACCACCAGGAGCGACAGGAACCCGTTCCCGTAGAAGGAGTACTCGAGAACGAAGAAACCAATGACATCGTCCAGTTCCTCAGCAACCCAGCATCGGCCTCCCTGAACGTGGTTCTGGAGAAGCGTCTCCCGGAGGGGATCGCCTCTCACCGAGGGATCAACGGCTGCGATCCCGTAAAAGTCCGACAGCAACGCGGATCGTATCTTCACGTCTTCGATTCCAGCCAGACTGCCGAACGCCCAGCATCAGCGGCGGCGCGCAGCGCCGTCCGCTGCATGCTGTTGTTAGGCGCCAGCATTCACCTCTGGTCTGTCGAACAACGTACGTGGGCCAGAGAGATCTACTGGCGCGTCCGTGGAACCAGTCGACACTCGGGCAAATGTTGCTGGCACCTCACTCTCCGGAAGGTGGTCCATGAAGCGCAGCGCGGAGCTGGCGACATAGCTGGCGTCGACTTCCATCGCTATCCACCTGCGTCCGAGTTGCTCTGCGACCCTCCCTGTCGTGTTGGAGCCGGCGAATATGTCGACGACCAAATCATCGCGAGTCGTTAGGAACTTGATGAAGAACTCCGGCAATGCAGATGGGAAGCGTGCAGGGTGTCCTTCGAGTCCGACAAGTTTGGCTAGCCGCAGGTAGGAAGAGTTGCTCTCGGTGTTCGGTATCTGCAACAGGTTCGACGGGATGGCGCCACCGTTGTCAGATCCAAAGCCCTTGCTGATGTCGTGACCCGACGGACGGTCCTTGGGTTTATAAAAGGCGTCGGGGTTCTTGAGCAGCGTCTTCATGCGCTCTGAATAGGGCGCGAGAACCTGCCGCACGTCGGCCTTCGGCCACTCGGACTTGGAGAACCACCAGACGGTGTTTACCGAGTCCTTCGCTCGCAGCTTCCGCTTGTTCACCCACTCGATCGGGGAGGGCAGCTTCGCCGGGTTGTGCCAGAAGAACTCCTCGGCGAGGTAGAAGCCGACTGCATCGCACATCTTCAGGAGAACGCGATACTGGTAGAGCGACCGGACGGGCACGCCTCGCTGGTATGCGCCACCCAGGTCGAGGACGAAGCTGGCCGTCTCACGAAGCACGCGACGCACTTCAGATCCAAACGTGCACAGCCAGTCGACATACTCTGCCTGCTCCTTGTTGCCGTATGCCTTCTTCCGCAGGAGGGCGAAGGGAGGAGACGTGACGACGAGGTCCACGCACTCCTCGGGGAGCTGCCGAAGGAGTTCGAGCGAGTCGCCGAGGTAGCACGCACCATTGCGCGTTGAGTAGACGGGCGTTGGCAGTGTCCGGAATTGCACCATTGGCTTGCTTCTCGTCATGGGGTCGATCTCGGCGTCCAGTCTTCGGCGATCCAGCTCCCGAGGAACGTCCACAGCACAGAAACCGCGTAATGGACGTCCGGCCTCGTGCTCTGCAAGGCCGCGATGTAGGGCGTGACCGCGTCCTTCGGCAGGTGCGCGAGCGCCCACGTTGGCCAGGTCGAGTCCGACAGCTCCACCAGCGCTGCGATCTCTTTCGCGGGCGCGCCGGGAATGCGGCGGAGAGCCTCTGCGGCACCGGCGGCGACTTCCGTCGAAGCCGCCTTCAGCGCCTTCAGAAGTGGATCGAACCCGACGGGTCCGAGCTCCTGAAGCGCGATAAGCGCCTCCTCCCGAATCTCCGGAGCGACGTCCGCGAATGCCCGGACCAGAACCTCCGCAGCCTGCTTCGTCCCGTGGCACCCGATTCCCCACGCGCAGGCACTCCGCAAGAAGAGCGGTTGAGCGGCGTCTTCCAGGACCGTACGGAGCAGGGCGAAGGAAGTCGCGGTCCGGGTCTCCGCGAGAGCCACACATGCCTCAAGTCGCATTTGGTCGTCGGTGTCGCTCAGCAACGTCGAGCGGAACTGTTCGTCGGCGGAGTCCCCGGCGACTTCGCAAAGGTAAGACCTCGCCTCCATGCGGACGTAGGCGTCTTCCTCGCCGTCCTGCGCGAGCTCGCGAACTTCACTTGCCAGCGTCGCATCCTTCGCAAACCTGGCGAGCTTGCACCCGGTGAAGCGGACGGTCCGCTCCCGTGAGCCCAGCATGTGCTTGAGCTTGGTGGTATCGCACCCTCCGGCGCAGCGAGAGGCGTCAGTCGCCAACGGAGCGATCTGGCCAGCGACTACTTGATTGGCCTGGAACTGGTCGCCGTCGGCCAGGAACGCCCTCTCGTCTTCACCAAGCCGGAAGTGGCGGGCCTTGCTCGTGTTCTCGTCGAGCGAGTAGTCGAGTCGCCCACTGCTCACCCGGACCACCTTGCCGCTGCCGGGGGCGAAGCGCGCCTTCCACTTCACCTGAACCTCGGACCCCTCACTGACCCCCTTCGGCTTGAGCTGCTTCGGGGCGACGCCTCGGAAGGACTCCACGGTGAACAGGTTGATGCGACCCTCGACATGCCAGGTCGTCAGGGAGCGCTCTCGCCAGAGCGAGCGGCGCGAGCCGAGCGCGCCAGCGTTCCAGGTGCCCTCCTCAGCCGCCAGAATGGGGAACGCGATCCAGTCTGAGTCCAGCATGCCGTAGTTCCAGGCTCGCTCCGCGTCGCTGGGCGAGTGCGACATGCTCAAGTCGGCGCTGGTTTTCGCGCGCGATTCGATTCTCACGCCACATCTGGTGCAACAGAGGTCGGGGATTCGGACTCGCTTTCTCTTCACGTCGCGCCAGATCCGGGTCGCAAGCGACCCGCGCTCGAGCTCGACGACGTGGTGACCCAGTGCGTTCAAATGCTGCTGAACCGCCTGCGCACCGACAGCGCCAACCGCCAGCATCCGGAAGAAGCTGGAGTCTGTCTTGAACGCGCTACGTTGGGCCACTTCGTGTCCTTATGAAACGGGTTGTCGCCTTGGGGTCATGGCCGCTATTTGCCCCTCTCGTTGTGAGGTGGCTTGGTGCGAGCGATGATTCGAGCTTCCTTCGCCTGGGCCTCGTTGATCGTGCCCAATTGCTCGATTTGAACCTTGGCGCCTGGAACACAGTCCTTACCTCCCGGGAGGTGCTCCTTCAGTCGCTCTTGCACACGCCCCCGCTGCGCGACGCCCGTGTAGTTGTTCCTGTTGCCGTCGGTCAGCACCTTGTATACGACCGGCTTGTTGTCGGGAAGTTTCCCAATTCCCTTTTCGTTGAACGGGACGGTTTTCCTTGCCATCTGCCAATCCTCCTTTGCACTCAGCATTACCGCGGCGCGCATCCTACGCCGACGCTTGGTCCTTGTCCTCGAAGTCGACAGCCAAAGTCGTCATGAACGCAGCCAGGCGCTTCACCTCGGACCGCTTCAGGTCCCGGGGCAGGACCAAGCGGGCGTTCTGCCCCTCGCGCAGAGGGAACGGGTACTCAACAAGCCCCGCCGACGGCAGCTCTCGTCCCGACGCATGGACCATCTCCTCGGTGGCGCTGGCGTCGCGACCGTTTTCCGAGGCCTGGGTCCGCGGCTTCCTAGTGGTGGGCTTCCAACTGCCCGGGTCCTCGAGATACGCGAGGTAGGAGGAGACTGCCTGGCGGAAGCGCCGCTTGTACGTTTCGAGTACCTGTGGCTTGAATTGCTTCTTCCGAAGATTCTGGAAGCGAGTCAGCGTCTCCTCGACGTCCAGCCGCTTGACATCCACGTTCTCCCAGTCGTCCAGGACACCCAGCACCTGAGTACAGGCTGCCTTCAGGCCGGACGCCGTATTCTTGTTCATCACGCCCTTCTCGGCCGCCCACTCCCAGTGGCCGAGGAACGCCTTGCCGGTCGTCTCCATGTGGTACCTCCACCCACCGGACTCAGCATCCCGGGACCATCCCGCATCCGGTCCGATAGATCGTGGCCGGATGGTGACATGGGATAGGATGGATGTCAAGACCTATCTAGCGCCGGGCTCTGGATGGGGCCGGATCCCGACCCGGCTTCCCCTCGGCCGCCTGGATCCGGCCCTGTGCGCCTAACGCTCAGCATCAGCGGCGGCGCGCAGCGCCGTCCGCTGCATGCTGTTGTTAGCCCGCATTCACTCAGCCTTCTCTGGTGACTTTGTCGACCGCTTGGCGACCCTGCTCGGTACGCGAATGAAGCGCTCAAGACCGTGAACGAAGTGATGCAACATCATCATCGCCTCTTCACCCTCGGGGCCGCCCATCATCTCGTGCATGAAGGGGCCACGGTGGGTCATTTCGACGGTGTCGACGATTGCCCTGCGGGCACGATCGATGGCCTTTGAGTTGCCATCCTGCACAGCGCGATACAACTGAACGCCCAGTTCGTAGAGCCAGGGAAAATCATCGCGGAGCATGCTGAACATCATCAGAATCGGCAGTCCGGCTTGGTCTGGCGACTCACGGAACATCGGATGATGCAGCAGTTCTTCAAACATCATCGGATGGAACCGCCGACGCTCTCTCATCCGCCGCATGCGGGGGTCGCCCCCAAGTTCACTGGCGACGCGATCAGGCACGTCCCGCACAAGGACTTTGATTTCCTCGAAGAACTTGGCCACGGACGTTTCATCTACGCGAGCGGCTGGCTGGGCAGGTTCCTTCTTCCGGTCCTTCAGCAGAGTGGCCACTGATTGCCGAAATGCTTGCACCTGGCGCCGAACGGCTTCTTCTCTCGGCGCGGCCTGCGGGTGTCGACGGATGAGCTGAAGGACGAGTCCCGTGATGGCGTCTTCCTCATCAGGCGAGTTCTGGAACTGCGCGAACGGCCCAGTCGCGGCCTCGTCCAGAGACACACCCAGCGCGATTCCGAGAACACGATCGTTCGCGGTCAGCTTGCCTTTCGCAACACCGGCCTCGTAGAGAATCCAGGGCCTGTTGACGCTGTGGGTGGTCAGGAGTGCAACAACGTCTGTGGCGTCGTCGAGCTTCTGCATGATCGCGCGATACCACTCCTGCCCATACTCGATGCCAGCCGTCCCCTTGCGGTCGGAGGAACGAAACGACTTGAGGATCCCCCCGCTTGCATCGGTTAGCAGGTTACCGAACGCCTCGGCCAGGTCCGCGTCGCGACTGTCGTGGCTGATGAAGACGAGGGGGTTCTCGGTGGTCGCGCGCTTTGCCTCGACAACCGGGGCGGCATCCGACTGAGGCGAAGCCTTCTTAGAACGAGCCATAGATCATCTCCGCATGCGGGCTAACGGCCTGGAAATGAGCCGCGGCGCGTTCTTTGCGCCGGCGGCTCCATTTCCTTGTTAGCTGGCCTTGTTGCGCCACCGGTTTGCCGGGATGACAGCCGCATCGTCGCATCACACTCTGGCGCTAACGAACTCTGAAAAACTCATGTGCAGGCCAGCTTGTTTGATGATGGCTGCACATGTGCCCCTACGCAGATCCCCTGGATGACGTGGCACAGAGAACTGCTGGCCTGTTGCTGACTTCCAGATGATGTGGCTTCCCTTGCCTTCGCGCAAGGGTTCGCAGCCTCCCAACGTCCGAAGCCTTTCGGCAAGCTCTCGGTATGTCAGGTACCTCAATTGAAGACCCAGACGCGATGCGAGGTGGGAGCCCCGGTGCACGATGTAATTAACGCGGCTTGTGACGCGACTGATTCCCGAGAATGCATGAGGAAAGGAAAGCCATAGTTCTGGGCCCTTCGCCGGTACGCCTGGGACAGCACGGAGATGATTCTGTTCCGCAAATGCGGAACGCCCCTTTTGAAACGTCGGCGTCTTTAGAAACTCGGTGCCCCTGCGATAGCCAGGCGGGCAATTCTCGATGTAACGTGCCACGCTTTCCAGCGCGATCTTTCGGACGCTCGATCGATTCGGATGACGAAACGCTCGCTCTTTCACCTTCCGGTAGCCGTGGGCGCACGCTAGAGCTTCTTCAACGCAGTCGTCAGTTCCGTACAGGGAGTTGAACAGATCCTGAAACGCTTTCCTGTAGACCGACGTGCGGTGCGTTACCTCGAGTCGAGTAGCGAAACTTTCGACGATATGATGAAAGGCTTCATGCCCGTAGAGAAAGAGCCGCGCAGTGATCAGCGAATCTCGAGTGCTCAGGCGTCCGCCCGAAAAGACGTTCAGGTGTCTGGCAAGCTCGTAGGCCCCCTCAAGGACAACATATACGCCCCACCACGTTGGGTGGAAGTAGTGAAACGGTAGATAGAACGCCAACGCATCAGGGGGAGGGACGTTGCCACCGCCGCCACCAGGAGCACCCGGAAACGCATTTGGATTGCCGAAGTGAGGAAGCGTGACAATTGCGTTCGCTGAACGATCAGGCCAGGCTTGAGCCTTTTCGATCGCCGACAGGTCAGAGAACGTTCCTTCATGGAACACGTCGAGATCACTCTCGGGTTCCTCGATAGGTATGAACATCCAATCGTCTTCCCACCCCTGCGGAAGACGGGCATCCTCAAAGAGTTCTGGAATCTGTTGTCGGAGCCTATCGAGATCATCAACTGCCATTCGTAAGTCCTTGCGCCTTCGCAGGAAGGTCGTCCAGCTAACTCACACTTCAACCGCCCGGTGTATCCTGAATGACCTGCATGCGGCGCATTGTAGCGCGGGGTGCGGAGCAGGCTCCCGGCGGCGTGCGGTGGGGGGGGGGCGCTGCGCGCGGCCGAGGGCTTCGCCCGGGTTTGCGCCGGTTCGAGCCGCTCGCTGGCGGGCCTGGGGATCTCGCCCGCCGCGTACGCGGCATCAGGGCGCCCGCCCCGTCAGGCGGTCGGCCGGGCTGCGGACGGCGAGGCCGCCGGTGCCTATGACGTGGGTGTACACCATCGTGGTGGCCAGGTCCTTGTGGCCCAGTAACTCCTGGATCGTCCGGATGTCGTAGCCGTCCTGGAGCAGATGGGTCGCGAAGGAGTGGCGCAGCGTGTGGCAGCCGGCCCGCTTCGCCACGCCGGTCCGCCGGACGGCTTCCTTCAACGCGCGCTGGAGCACGCTTTCGTGGAGGTGGTGGCGGCGCCTTTGGCCGGTCTCGCGGTCGAGGTAGTGCCGCGACGCGGGGAAGACCCACTGCCATGTCCATTCGCGTCCCGCGCTCGGGTACTTGAGGGCGATCGCTTCGGGAAGCTCCACCCAGCCGGCGGCCGCCGCGAGGTCGGCGTCATGCAGGCGCCGTACCCGCTCGAGATTGCGCCGCAGGTCCGGGATCGCCGCCGCGGGCAGGATCGTGCGGCGGTCCCGATCGCCCTTGGCCGCGCGCACGTGGACCGAACGGCTCTCGAAGTCGAGGTCTTGGACCCGCAGCCGGGCGCACTCCAGGAGCCGCAGGCCGGCTCCGTAAAGGAGAGTGGCCATCAGGCGCGGGACGCCCTCCATGGCGTCGAGGATCGACGCGACCTCGCCCGGGCTGAGCACCACGGGGAGTCGGAACGCTCGCTTGGCCCGGACCACGCCCTCGAGCCATGGGAGGCGCGTCCCGAGCACGTCCCGGTAGAGAAAGAGGAGCGCGCAGAGAGCCTGGTTCTGGGTGGAGGCGCTCACGCGGCGACGGACGGCCAGTTCGGTCAGGAAGGCCGTCACCTCCTGCGGTCCCAAGGCCCCAGGATGGCGATTCCCGTGCGCGCGGAGGAATCGGCGGATCCAGCCGAGGTAGGCCCGCTCCGTGCTGCGGCTGATGTGACGCATGCGTGCGGCCTCATGGATCCTCTCGACCAGACGGGGCGGGCGCGCGCCTGGGATGGGAGGGGGGGCGCCGTCACGGATGACGAATCCGCCGCCTCGCGAGATCTCCTCGCGTCCCCACGCCTCGCGAATCCATCCCACCACCTCGGGGCGCCGGCGACGCGAGAGGCGCGGTCCCGGGGTTCTCGTGGCTCCGCGTCGCCCGGCGGAAACCGCCACCGCGGGCGCTCGATCCTGGGTTGCGGCCAGAGGGACGGCCAGGGGGATATCAGGGTCTGTGTAATCAGTTATGCGGGTCTGCATATCCCTACGTCGTGGCGAAGGGCCAAAGGTGTCACGAAATCCATCGCGTAGGCTCGCGCGATCGGGCAAGACGGAGCCGGTCCGACCCGCGAGGCGTCCTCCCCGGGCGGGGGGCGGCGGGATCCGCTGCCACGGCGTGCGGGGGCGAATCCCGCCATCCCGGGCGCGCCCCCCCGCCGTGCTACGCTGCTCCGCCGGTGCAGCCGACGACCGACGCGCGCCGATCCGTGGCCCTCGCCCGCGCTCCGGAGCGTTCGGCGGGAGCGCCCCGCGGGCACCACTCCAGGGGGGGCACGTTGCTTGACCAGGCGGGGGGTCACGTTTCATGACCATGGACGCCGGCCCCATGGCCCCCTGCCCCATGGTCCCCGGCCCCATGGCCTCCGGCCCCACAGCCCCCTGCCCCATGGCCCCCTGCCCCCGCAGCCCCCTTACCCCCCGGTTCGCGGCCGCTGCGGCCGCGGTGGCCGCGTTGGCGGCGGCGCTTCTCGCCCCCGCCGCGCGGGCCGAGGAGCCCGCCGTCGAGGCTGCGCACTATCGGCTCTTCGCCGCGGCGCCGCCGGAAGAGGTGGAGGAGCTGGGCCGGCTGGTCGAAGAGGCGTGGAAGGGGTTCGCCGCCTTCTTTGGAAAGCAGCCGAAGCTCGCGGAGGGGCAGAAGCTCACGGTGCGGATGCTCGCGACGGCGGAGGAGTGGGAGCGCGCCATCCGCGCCGACGGCACCGGCGCGCCCCGCGGGGCGGGGGGCTACTACTGGCCCGGCAGCCGCACCGCCTACCTCTTCCGCCAGCCTACGCTCTACTACACGCGCGTGCTTCTGCTTCACGAGATGGCGCACCAGTTCCACTTCCTCGCGCGCACCAACAACAAGGCCCCCACGGCGGACTGGTACGCGGAGGGGATCGTGGAGCACCTCTCCTGGCACCACTGGGACGGCGAGCGGCTCCTGCTTGGGGTCCTGCCGCTGCTCTCGCTCGAGGACCGCGCGGCGGGGGCGCTTGCGGTGGCGCGCGCGCCGGACTTCGACCTCGCGCGCGTCGTGGAGGGGGAGGTCGCCGCCGATCGGCCCATCGCCTGGGCGCTCTTCCGGTTCCTCGCCACCGGCGACAAGGGCAAGCCGCTGCGCCGCTTCGACGCGTTCTGCCGCAAGATGGACGCGGGCGGCGCTGCGGGACCGGCGTTCCGCGGGCAGTTCGGCCCTCCCAAGGCGCTCCAGGAGCGCTTCGTCGAGTGGCTCGCCGCGGAGCAGCAGCCCTGGACGCCGGTCTTCAACCAGTGGGAGCCGCTGGCGCCCGGCGTCGTGCGCGGCGTCGCGCCCGTCATGAGCCTCTGCCGTTCGAAGGCGGCGCTGGCGTCGGTGCGCGCGACGCTGCACCTGCCCGCGGAGGCGCGTTTCCTCGGCGGGCTCATTCTCCACTTCGCCGATGCCGAGAACTACACCGTGGCGCTGCTCGACCGCGCGGGCGGGCTCGCCGTCAACCGGCGCGCCGCGGGCGGCTGGTCGCGACTCTTCGCGGGGGATGTGGGGGAGGGGGGCGGGGAGGGGCGCGTGCTCGAGGCGGTGCGGCGGGGGGAGAGCGTGGAGATCTCGGTGGACGGGAAGGCGTGCGCGGCGTTCGAGTTCCCGCCCTCCCCGATGGGCCTCGCCCTCGACGGCAGCGACCTCCGCTTCACGCAGCTCTCCTGGCGCTGATCAACCTCCCGACTCGGCGAGCTCCGCCTCCGCGGAGGGGGCGCCGTCGTCGTCGCGCGCGTCGAGATAGCCGTGGGGGAGATGCACCTGCTGGGTGCCGCTCCGCTTGCCGCGGTGGACGCGCATCCCCGCGGGGGGGAACGGGGTCTCCCGGTCGATCCCCGTCACCCCTTCGCGCAAGTCCCCGAGCGTCTTCACGCGCTGGAGCTTCTGCCGCAGGACGGATCCTCCGGGGAAGCTCTTCGTGTACCAGGCCGTGAACTTGCGCATCTGGAGCATGGCGGAGGGTTCGCCGAACCAGGCGGCGAGCAGCTCCGCGTGCTCGAGCATGAGGTCGATCACCGCGCCGTAGCGGGGCGGGTCGCTCGGCTCGCGGCCGGCGAAGACGTCGGCGAGATCGCGGAAGAGCCACGGGCGCCCCAGGCAGCCGCGCCCGACGATGACGCCGTCGCAGCCGGTCGTGCGCATCATGCGGAGCGCGTCCTCCGCCTCCCAGATGTCGCCGTTGCCGAGGACCGGGATCGTGAGGCGCCCCTTCAGGTCGGCGATCGCCTCCCAGCGCGCCTCGCCGTCGTAGAGTTGCGCGGCGGTGCGCGCGTGGAGGCCCACGGCGACGCAGCCCTCCTCCTGCCCCACGCGTCCCGCGTCGCGATACGTTGGGATCTCCTCGTTGATGCCGAGGCGGAACTTCATGGTGACGGGGACCTTGCCCGCGGCGGTCACGACCGCGCGCACGAGGCGCGCGAGCAGACGCGGCTTGACCGGGATCGCGCTGCCGCCCCCCTTGCTCGTCACCTTGCGCACGGGGCAGCCGAAATTGAGGTCGAGGTGGTCGACGCGCCCCTCGCCGGCGAGGCGGCGGGCCGCCTCGCCGAGGGTTTCGGGGTCGACGCCGTAGAGCTGCAGCGAGCGGGGGGACTCGTCGGGGCCGAAGTCGGCCAGTCGCATCGTCTTGCCGTGGCGCTCGAGGAGCGCGCGCGCGGTGATCATCTCGGAGACGTAGAGACCCGCGCCGAACCGGCGGCAGAGCGTGCGGAAGGGGTAGTTCGTCACCCCCGCCATGGGCGCCAGGACCACCGGCGGCCAGACGCGGATCGGCCCCAGGCGGAGTTCCCGGAACTCGCCGGGTGCGGCGGGGGGAACCGCGGCGTTCACCGCGCTCTTGTAGATCGTGTCCATGGGGGGAGTGCGGCAGCGCTGCCGCAGGCGACGCACTCTAACACGTTGGTACGCCTTGGCTTGCGGCCGGCGGTCGACTTAAGGGTCAGGTACAGGGTCACCCCACGAGGCGCTTGGCGGAGGTGGCGGCGGGGGTGGCGGGGTATTGGGCGAGGAGCTTTTCGAGCAAGGTGACCGATTTCTCGACCTCGCCTGCCTCCTGGAGGCGGAGGGCTTCCTGGAGCATTTCGTCCGCCTTGTATTCGTCGCTCTTGATGAGCCGGAGGCGCTCCTTGGCCGCCTCTTTGGAGATGGCCAACGGCGCGTAGGCTTCGGCGACCTCCTTGTAGAACTGCGCCGCTTCCGCGTAGTGCTGGTTCGCCTCGCTGTCGCGGGCGCGTTTCATGGTGTCGCCGGCCTTCGCCAGGATGCCGTCGAGCAGCTCCCCGGCGCCCGATCGCGTGCCGTTCTTCTCGTCCTGCTCCGCGAGCCCTTCGAGCTCGCGATAGGTGGTGGGCTTGGGCCCTGCCGCGATCTCCTCGCGCAGGCGGACGAGGGACTCGCGCGACTTGCGCAGCGCCTTGCGCCCTTTCTCGGTTTCCTTGAGGAGTTTGGCGTACCACGCCGCAAACACGTCGGGATTGGCGACGTTGCTCGTCTTGGGCACGATCGTGTAGGAGACCCGCGCGAAGCCCGCCTCCTGGAACGCGTCGCGGGCCCACTCCGTCTCCTTGATGAGCCTCGGCGTGTCCAACTCCCCTCGGTAGAGGAAGATCACCTGGTTGGGATCGATCGACTTCCGCTCCTTCTCGCTGGGCGCCATCTCCTTGTAGAAGACGCAGGAGCTGGCGCACACGCCCAAGAAGAGGTCCGGCCGGCGCACCCCCATCCAGAGGACGAGGTAGGCCCCTCCCAGATGGCCGCGGATCACGATGGCCGTGTCGTCGATGGCGAGGGCCTTCTTCGCCTCCTCGATGGAGAGCTCGACCGCCTCCATGTCGCGCTGCATCACCAGCTGCTCGCTCACCGCCCAGCCCTCCGGGCTCTTGCAGTCCACGCTCACCACCGCGAAGCGGTGCTTGATGGCGTAGACCGCCCACTGATCCAGCTCCGTGAAGGCCTTTCCCGTCGTGTCGTGCACCGCCACGACCAGGGGCAGCATCTCGTTCTTGCGCAGGTCCTTGGGGTAGAGAACCCCCCCCTTGCGGCTCTCGCCCCCGACCTCGACCTTGAACCGGTCGGTCTGGGCGTCGTTCTGCGCCCAGGAGGCGGCGCCAAAGGCCAGCAGGCAGGCCCCGATGCGAAGCATCATCACGGTCTCCTCCCGCGCCATCCTACCCCGATTCCCAACCCGTTGTGGGGAAGGGGGTTAGGGGGGCCTCACGTCGGGTGCCTGTCCCTCCCGATAGGACGGAAGAGCCTATGGCTCCACAACTTAGGACGAAACCCGAACAAGCATGGACACGGGAGGAGAGGCGGGGGACGTCTATCGTCTGGTCTTCGAGCTCACGGCCAGGGCGACGGACGTTCCTTACGACACATTTCTCCGCGAATTGGTGGCCGGTCTAGCCGCCCACTACCGCGCGGAGCTCTGTCGACTCCACATCGGGGGCGCGGGTCGCGCCGTGGCCACCGCCGATCCCGGGGCTCGTCTCGCCAAGCTCTCGCCGCCGGAGCTCGCGCGTTTCGACACCCTCGACGCCATGCTCGCCGAGGCGGTGAAGAAGGACGGGGTCCTGCGCACGGCGCTCGACCTGGACGGCGGGGAGGAGATCTGCAACTTCCTCAACCTCACGCTCAAGACGGGGGAATCCTTCGCCTTCCCTCTCACGGCCCGCGGGCGAGCGTTCGGCGCTGTCACCCTCTACCTGCCCGACGTCTACCCGTTCGGCGAGGCGGACGTGCGCGGCCTGCAGGCCATCGGCAACGTGCTCTACGCGGCGGGCCACCAGAACGCGCCGGAGGCCCTCGGCGGCGAACCCGTCCCGGTCAAGTCCGACAAGCTGCGCTCCTACCAGGAGGCCCTCGAACGGATCGGGAAGGTGCTGGACGAACTGCACTTCCTCACCGGGGCCGGGTGCGTCTACCTCCTCGACACGGAGGGGGACTTCATCGCCAAGCGAGGGGAGGAGTCGCGCCTCGCCTCCGCGGCCTTCGCCTCGGTGGTGGCGTCGGGCTTCGCGGCCGCCCGCCGCCTCGCCGGCATCTACGGCGCGCACGAGGCGCGCTCGGTGCTCCACGAGGGGGACGCGGAGAGCGTGTTCGTGATCGAGGTGGCGGATCGCGCGCTCCTCTGCGTCGTCCATCGCGGACACGGCGCCCCGGGCCTCACGACCCGGTGGGCCCGGGCCACGGCCCAGCGACTGGCGGAGCAGGTGAAGGCGCTGCGGCAGGTGAGGGTCGCATGAGCGCCTCCGACCTCACCAAGAGGACCGTCTTCTTCGCCCGAGACATCCACCAGATGAATCTCCTCCTGGGCAAGTTCCTCCAGAAGAGCGAGGCGGAGACCGTCCTGCTCGTGGACGAGGCCGGTCACCTCATGGCGCGCCAGGGCCGGCAGTCCCCCGCGAGCGAGGACACGATCACGGCGCTCGTGGCGGGCACGTACGCCGCGGCCAAGTCCATGGCGCAGATGCTCGGGACCTCCGAGTTCTCGAGCTACATCCCGCGGGGGGGAGGGGGCAACCTCCTCCTCCTGCGCTGCGGCGATCGTGCGCTGCTCGCCGTCGCCTTCAGCGACGACGCTTCCGTGACGCTCGTGCGCACCTACGCCCTCGAGGCGATTCGCCGTCTCGAGGCGATCTTCCAGCCGCATACCGTCGAGGCGGGCGGCGACGACGAGCGGATCGAGGGGGAGCGGTTCGAGTCGGAGATCGACGAGGCCCTCACCGACGTGTTTGGTTAGGAGCCTATCCGAAAACCCGGCACCATTCGGCCGGCTGCGCGGGCCGATCGCTTCGCCTCTCCTCCATCGCCGTAGTTCGCCACTACGGCTTCGTCGTCGCGGCTCGCGCTCGGCCCGCTCGCTCGGCCTCGGTGTTGACG
>JBQTIG010000071.1:0-19441 GCA_052388375.1 Planctomycetaceae bacterium
CCTGCGCGGCCGCTGCAGCCTCCACCTAGAGCGCATCGATTGCAGGGCCGCCTGACCTCCTCCCCGTTCAGAGCCATCCGGCCCAGCGCCCCAGGACTATCCGTCAATCATGGGACATTCCCCACCGGTGCCGCACCACGCCTCCCTAACGGATTCCCCGGAAAGCACTTACACCGCCCCCGGGCCTGACTGTCAGTATCGGCGGAGGGTGGGGTCGATGGTGCGGGACCAGGCGTCGATGCCGCCGCGGAGGGAGAGGGCGCGGGGGTAGCCGCGCTGGCGGAGGAAGCGCACCGCCTCGAGGGAGCGGATGCCGTGGTGGCAGTAGACGACGAGCTCCGCTTCGGGCGCGGCGGCGGGGGCGGCCGTGCCGACGAAGAGATCCATCATCGGGAGGTGCTGGGCGCGCGGGAGGGTGCAGAAGGCCACCTCCTCCGCCTCGCGCACATCCAGGAGGGCGACGCGCTCCCCCCGCGCGAGCTTGGCCTGCAATTCGGAGGGGGTGATCTCGAGCACGCCCCCGATTGTACGGCGTAGAATCACGCCCCATGCCGGGTCTCGACGAGGCGGCGCGCGCGTTCGAAGCGGCGGGGATCGAGTTCGCGCGGGAGGGGCTCGAGGCCTACGGGCGCGACGAGACGATGGATCTCTTCTCCGCCCCGGACCTGGTCGTCAAGCCGCGCACGACGGCGGAGGTGGCCACGGTCCTCTCCACGGCCCAGCGGGAGAAGATCCCCGTCACCGCGCGCGGCGGCGGCACCGGCAAGGCGGGGGGCGCCATCCCGGTGCGGGGTGGGATCGTCCTGAGCCTGGCGCGGATGGACCGCATCCTGGAGATCGACGCCCCGAATCGGTTCGCGGTAATCCAGCCGGGGGTCGTGCTGCAGACGCTCCACGAGGCGTGCGAGAAAAAGAAGCTCCTCTACCCCATCGACATGTCCTCCCGCGGCTCCTGCACCCTCGGGGGCAACATCGCCTGCAACGCCGGCGGGGAGCGCGCCGTGAAGTACGGCGTGACCCGCGCCTACGTGGCCGGCCTCGAGGCGGTCCGCATGGACGGGAGCATCCTCCGCTCCGGCGGCAAGCTGGCGAAGAACTCGGCGGGCTACGCGCTGCACCAGCTCCTCGTCGGCTCGGAGGGGACCCTGGCGGTCATCACGGAGGCGACCCTGAGGCTCCTCCCGCTCCCCACCCACAGGAAGACGCTCCTCGCCTCCTTCTCCTCTCTCAAGGCCGCGGCCGCCGCCGCGCTGGAGGCGGAGGCCACCGGCCTCAACCCCTCCAGCGTCGAATTCCTGGAGCGGGCGGCCGCGGCGCTCGCCGAGGAGATGCTGGGCGAACGGCTGCCCCACGCCGAGGCGGCGGCCCTGCTGCTCATCGAGGTGGAGGGGTTCTCCGAGCGCCGCTGCGAGGAGGACCTCGAGGCGGTGGCGCAGGTGCTCCTGGAGAACGGCGCCGAGGACGTCGAGCTGGCGCCCCGGGAGCGCGTCTGGCGCGTCCGCCACGCGGTCTCCGAGGCGATCAAGCGGCTGCCCGCCTACAGCGCCGTGGACGCCTCCGTGCCGCGCCGCTCCATGCCCGAACTGGTGAGACGCGCCCACGAGGCCGCGCGGCGCCACCACGTGGAGGTGGTCTGCTTCGGCCACGCCGGAGACGGCAACATCCATGTCGATTTCGTCCGCCGCGACCCGGACGACCCGCGCTGGGACACCGGCGTGGCCGCGGCGGTGCGCGACGTGCTCCGGGCGACGGTGGAGCTGCGCGGCTCGATCAGCGGAGAGCACGGCGTCGGAATGTTGCGCCGAAACGACCTTCTCATGCAGCTCGATGCGTCCACGGTTGAGGCGATGCGCGCCCTGAAAGCCGCGTGGGACCCCGACGGATTGCTGAACCCGGGTAAGATCTGGCCGTGATGCGGACGCGCGACTACAGCGTCGAGGAGGCGAACCGGACGCTCCCCTACGTCGGCACGATCGTGCGGGAGCTGATGGAGCGCTATGCCCGGATCCAGACGCTCTCCAAGGAGCATCACGATACGCCCCGGACGGATGCGGCGAATCGCGGGCGCCTGCGCGCCCTCATGCAGGAGGAGGCGGCGGCGCTGCACGCCTGCCACCAGGAGCTGCAGACCCTGGGCATCGAGTTCAAGGACTACGAGATGGGCCTCGTCGACTTCCCCGCGCGCATCGAGGGCCGCACGATCCACCTCTGCTGGAGGCACGGCGAGGAGGAGATCGGGCATTGGCACGAGGTGGACGCGGGCTTTCGAGGTCGCCGCGCCGTGCCGGCCGGCGAGCCCTCCTGGCCGCACACCGCTACCGCCGCGCCTGCCTCACCAGATTGAAGAACTCCGCGCGGGTGCGCGGGTCCTTGCGGAACCCCCCCAGCATGCAAGAGGTCACGGCGTAGGAGGACTGCTTCGCCACGCCGCGCATCCTCATGCAGAAGTGGTCCGCCTCGATCATCACGCCGACGCCCTGGGGCTGGAGCACCTCCATGATCGCCTCGGCCACCTGCTGCGTGAGCCGCTCCTGCACCTGCAGCCGCCGGGCGAACATGTCCACGATGCGCGGGATCTTGGAGAGGCCGATGATCCGCCCCTGGGGCAGGTAGGCGACATGCGCCTTCCCCACGAAGGGCAGCAGATGGTGCTCGCATAGGCTGTACATCTCGATGTCGCAGACCGCCACCATCTCGTCGACGGTGTCCTCGTAGACCGCGTCGCCCACGATCTCTTCAAGCGTCTGGCGCGCGCCAGAGGTGAGGAATTCGAGGGATTCCCTTACCCGGCGCGGCGTCTCGCGCAGGCCGGGTCGGTCGGGGTCCTCCCCGAGCCCCTGCAGGATCCGGCGAAGCTCCTGGTCCATGGCGGGGGGCAAGTCTAGCAGGCCGCCCCGCGCCCGTTCCGGTATCGTGTGCCGCCATGTGCCCGGCCTGCTCGTACTGCGGGGCGATCACGCCCCAGGGCGCGCTCGCCTGTCCCCAGTGCGGCTCCGACGCGGAGACCGGCTGGCGCGAAGAGGACTCCGTGGACGGCCTCGACCTTCCGGCGGACCTGGACGAGAGCACCTACCAGGAGCTGCTCGAGGAGGAGGGGCTGGTGGAGGGGAACCGCCGCCGCCGGCTCCCCAAGGGGTTTCTCCTGGCCTTCGTGGCCGCCCTCGCGCTCTCCGGCGTTCTCTGGCTCATCTTCCTGCTCAAGGCCGAATAGCGCATGGGCCGGGAGGGTAGGGAGCCCCAGGTCGGCCCGACCGCCGAGGAGACGCGCGCCCTCCAGGCGTGCCTTGCCGGCGACCGCGCCGCCTACGAATGGATCGTGATCCGCTATTCGACGCGCGCCCTCGGCGTGGCCCGCGGCATCCTGCGCGACGCCTCCCTCGCCGAGGACGCGGCGCAAGATGCGTTCGTCCGCGCCTATCGCGCGCTCTCCCGATTCGATCTGCGCGAGCCCTTCTACCCCTGGTTCTACAGGATCCTCAAGAACGCCTGCCTCAGCGCGCTCAAGCGCCGCCCGCGCAGGGAGACGAGCCTCGACGCGCCGGGCCTGCCGACTCCCCCCGCCCCCCCTTCCGATCCCGCCGCGCTCGCCTCGCGCAACGAAACCCGCGCGCGGATCGACGCCGCCCTCGCCCGCGTCTCGGAGGCGCATCGCGAGATCCTGGGCCTCGCGCACTTCGACGAGCTGAGTTACAAAGAGATCGCGGCCTGCCTCGGGATTCCCGTCGGCACGGTGATGAGCCGCCTCTGGGCGGCGCGGCAGGCGCTGCGGAAGGTGCTGGCCCCCGATGAAGCATGACGAGGAGCTCCTCCACCTCCTCGGGGGCTACCTCGACGGGGAACTGGACGACGCCCAGCGCGCGCGCGTCGAGCAGGCGCTCGGGCAGGATGCGTCGCTGCGCGGGGAGCTGGAGGCGATGCGGCGCCTTGGGGCGCTGCTGGAGGGGGGGCGGGGGGAGCAGCGCGGCGATGCCGAACTGGCCGCCTTCTGGGGCGGCGTCTACAACAGGCTGGAACGCCGCGTCGGCTGGATCCTGCTCCTCTGCGGCCTCGGCGCCCTCAGCGTCGGCGGACTCGTCCTCTTCATCACGCAGCCCTCCCTGGGTTGGTGGGTGAAGGGGCCCGCGCTGGCGGCCGGCGCCGGGGCGCTGATCCTGTTGGGCAGCGTGTGGCGCGAGAGGCAAAGAACGGTCCCCCACGACCGCTACGCGCGGGAGGTCCACCGGTGATCCTGTCGACGACGAACGAGGTCCCGGGCCGCAGGACGGTCCGCATCCTGGGAATCGCCAAGGGCAACAGCATTCGCGCGCGGCACGCGGGGCGCGCCCTGCTCGCCTGGATGGGCGGCATCGTGGGCGGCGAGATCACCGACTACACGAAGGTGATCGCCGAGGCGCGGGAGCAGGCGCTCGACCGGCTCGTGGAGGACGCCCGGCGGCTCGGGGCGGACGCGGTGCTCGGGCTGCGGTTCACCAGCACGGAGGTGATGCGCAACGCCGCGGAGCTGCTCGCGTATGGCACGGCCGTCCGTCTCGCGGAGGGCGACCTGTGAAGCGCGCGGGAGTGCTGTTGTTCCTCGCCGGCGCGGCGATGGGGTTTCTGGCCGCTGCCTTTTTCGGCCACGATCCGGCCGCGATCCGGGGGGGGCGCGGGGGGGGCGGGGAGGCCGGGGCGCGCGCTCTTTCCCCCGCCGCGGCCCGAGCGCCGGCGGAGGCGCTGGAGGAGGCGCGGGGCGCCGCGGCCCGCCTCGCGGAGGAAAACGAGATCCTCCGCAGGCGCATCGAAGAGGTGGAACAGGATCCGCCGGCCGCGACGGCCGGCGGGGCGGCTTCGCCCGCCCGCGGCACGCGGCTTCCCGACGGGCGGATCGTGGGCGGCGCGAAGCTGCCCGACACGATGCTCCAGGCGATGCTCTCCTACCTGGAGAACGAGCTGCGCAATTTCCTCAAGGAGGCCAGGCTCACGCCGACGCAGGAGGCGCGGGTGCGCGAGCTCTACGACCAGAGCCTGCGCGGCGTGGTGCAGGGAATCGTGGACGTCATCAACGGCGACCTCGAGCCGGACGCCGCATACGCGGCCTACGCCGCTCTGGCGCAGGAGGGGTTCGGAAGGCTCCGCGAGGTGCTGGACGGGGAGCAGTACGCCGTCTTCGAGCGATTCGAGAAGGGGATGCGCGACTGGAACCTGGGCAACGTCGTCTCGGGGGACATGCAGATGCTGCGGAGCCGGCTCGAGCTCGACAGCGAACAGGAGAAACTCATCGCTCCCCTCGTGCGCGAGCGCTACGACCGCGTGCAAGCGCAGATCCCCTTCCCGATTCCCAACCTGCTCTTCCGCCCCATCCGCCGCAACCAGGACCGCCTCATCTACGAGGAGAGCGCCCAGAAGATCCGCACCCTCCTCCGCCCGGACCAGGCCGCCCTCTTCGACGCCATCGAATCCGACCCTCACGCCGACCTCCAGCGGTTCCGGTCGCAGCTCGTCCCTCGCTGACCCTCTGGCGTTCGACAGCCGCAACCCCTTGGGCAGGAACGGGTTGTGCCGGCACGCCGCGGCAGCGCTGCCGCAGCGCGGGCGCCCCCCCCGCCCCCCCCCTCGACGCGATCCCCATGCAGGTATAGAGTCGCGGCATGAGGATCGCGGCGGCCCTCCTGGCGCTTGTGGGCGCGGCGCAGGCGGGCCCTAAGGGGATCGAGTTCCTCCCGAGCGCCGATGCCGCACGCGAGCGCGCGCGGACCCGCGGCCGGCTCATCTTCCTCACGGTCGTGGTCGACCACGACAACGAGAACCGCGCCGTCATGGACACCGTGCTGCGCGACGCCAAGCTCCTGAAAGTCCTGGAGGAGTTCGCCTGCCTCCTCGCCAATCCCGAGAACCAGCACGGGGGGGTGCGCATCAAGCTCCCCGACGGAAAGACCGAGCTGCGCTGCGCCGACGCCCCGGCGATCGAGTGCCGGCACCACCTCCTCCTCGCCCAGGACTATGCGCGCGGCTTTTACGGCGACAAGCCGGTCAAGACTCCCATCCACTTCGTGCTCGACGCGGACGAAAACGTGCTCGACATGATCTTCACCGGCGACTTCGAGCAGGGGCTCCACTCCACCCCCGCCGACGAGCTGGTCAAGCGCCTCGACGCGCTCCTGAAAAAGCACGGCCGCGGCCTCACGGAAGCGGCCTACGCCAAGATGCTCAAGGATCTGGAGAACGCCCGGGCGGCGAGGGCACGCGGCCTGTTTCCCGAGGAGATCAAGGCGCTGCTCGCCGTCTTGGCTCTCGAAAAGGAAATCGAGGGGGTGCGGGCCGCCCGCGCGCGCATGAAGGAGATCGAGGGGGTGGCGGGGGCCGAGCTGGCGAAGGCGGAAGCGCTCGCGGCCGGCGGCCAGTGGGAGGAGGCGCTCGACGCCCTCGTCCAGGTACGCACCTCCTTCCCCGGCACGCTCACCGCGCAGGCGTCCCAGAAGGGGGAAACCGAGCTGCGCGGGGACGCCGCGGTCCGGAAGGAGATCGCCGCGCGCGATCTCTTCCTGGCGGGGAAGGCGTTTCTCGACAAGAAGCGCCCGGAGATGGCGCAGAAGAAGTTCGAGGAGTGCGTGCGGCGATTCCCCGGCACGAAGTACGCGGGGCGCGCTGAAAGCGAACTCGCTGCCTCCCGGGGCGACTGAGCGCCGCAGGGCGACCGATCAGGGCGGGGGCGGCTCCCCTGCAGCCGCCTCGTGCATCGAGGGTCTCGCCTGCCGCGCGCTCCCCGCCCCCTTCCGACCGGCTCCCGGGGAGCCGCGGCGGCCCTCCTCGGCGGAATTCGCCAGAAAGAGGGCGACCACCAGCGCGGTGGCGGCGAGGGGAGCAAGCAGCCGCCTCACGTCGCCGAGTTCAGCGCTTCGGTGTAGGCGGCGACGTGCTCGCGGGCGCAGCGCTCGATGGAGAAGAGGGCACGGTTGCGCTCCCGTGCCGCGGTGGCGCGCGCGGCGCGGCCCGGGGCATCCCGCGCCATGGCGAGGAGCGCCTCGGCCATCGCGTCGGGATCCGCGGGGGGGACGAGCCAGCCGCAGCGGCCCTCGTCGAGGATCTCCGGGATCCCCCCCACCCGCGTGGCGAGCACGGGCACGCCCAGGACCGTCGCCTCGATCGCGGTGCGCGGCAGCGCGTCAATGCGCGACGGCACGACGAGCGCGTCGAGTCCGGGCAGAAAGCGCCAGGCCTCCGAACGGTAGCCGGCGAGCGTGACGCGGTCGCGCAGATCGAGACGCGCCGCCAGCCGCGCCGCGCGTCCCCGGTCGTCCTCGCCCACGAGGAGCAGGTGGATCCGGACCCCCGCCCGCGTCGTGCGCGCCAGCGCCTCGAGCAGCAGGTCGACCCCCTTCACCGGTCGCACGTTGCCCAGAAATCCCGTGAGGAAGACCCCGCCCCCGATGCCGAATTCCGCGCGCGGATCGAACGGCTCGCCCGCCAGCTCCTCGCTCCAGATTCCGGTGTAGATGGCGCGCACCCGCGCAGGAGCGATTCCCCGTTCGACCATGTGCCGCTCGAGATCGCGGCTCACCGCGAAGAAACGGTCCGCCCCGCGGGGGCCGTAGACGCAGCGGTCGGCCGGGTCGAAACGGCTGATCTTGGGATAGGCGCCCCGGCGCACCACCGCGACGAGCCCGCGCGCGCGGCCTCGGGCCCGCACCCCCTGGTAGGCGTCGCGGCCCGTCACGGTGTGGAGGAGCTCGATGCGCCGCTCCCGCAGGAGGCGGCGGAGGCGGGCGCGGGCGAAGAGATCCAGCTTGTGGCGGATGGGAAGGTGGACGCAGCGGACGCCGCCTGCTTCCAGCGCGGGGAAGTCCTTTTGCCGCGCGTCCCCCGCGTAGTGCATCTCGATGCCCGACTGCCCGAGGCGCTGGACGAGCCGCGAGAGGTAGGGCGTGCGGTCACCGCCGTCGAGCATCAGGACGCGCAATGCGGGGAGTGTAGGGGCGGGCGATCCCGGGCGCAAAAGAGGGGGGGGTCTGCTTCAATGGGCCTCCCATGCAGCGGCGCCGCGTCGTCCTCACCGGAATCGGCCTCATCACCCCCTACGGCCTGGGGATCGAGCCCTTCTGGGAGGGGCTCATGGGCGGGCGCAGCGCCGTGCGCACCATCGATGCGTTCGACACCGCGGGCTGCCCCACCACGGTGGCGGGCCAACTCCCTTCGATCGACTTCGACGCGCGCCTCGACCCGAAGCAGTCGGCGCTCTGGTCGCGCGCCTCCAAGGTCGCGGTGCTCGGCGCGAGGCTGGCGGCGGAGGATGCGCGGGTGGAGCGGTTCGAGCCGTCGCGCACCGGCGTGCTGCTCGGGACCGGCTACGGCTGCACCTACGAGTTCGAGGAGACCCTGGAGATGTGGCGGGCGGAGGGCTGGCGCCGCATGAAGCCGGTCACCGTGCCGCGGATGATGCCGAACGCCCCGGCCAGCCACGTGGCGATCTTCGCCGGCGCGCGGGGGATCAATGGCACCCTCTCCACCGCCTGCTCGTCGGGGGCGCTGGCGGCGGGCCTCGCCGCGGAGTTCATCCGGTCGGGGAGAGTCGACGCCTGTCTCACCGGCGGGATCGACGCCATCCTCAACCATTCCACGCTCTCGGCGTGGTGCGCGCTCCGCGTCCTCACCCGGCGCAACGACCCCACCGCCTGCCGGCCCTTCAGCGTCGATCGCGACGGGCTGGTTCTGGGGGAGGGTTGCGCGGTGCTGGTGCTGGAGGAGCGGGAATCGGCGCTGCGGCGGGGAGCGCGGATCCACGCCGAGATCCTCGGGGTGGGCGCGACCAACGATGCGACGAACGCGGTTGCGCCGGACTTCCTGGGGGAGCTGGAGTGCGTGCGCGCCGCGCTCGCCGACGCGGGCGTGAGCCCCGATGAGATCGACTACGTGAACGCCCACGGCACCGGCACGCAGGCCAACGACGCCAACGAGACCAAGGTCTTGAAGGAGATTCTCGGCGCGCGCGCACCCGAGGTGCCGGTGTCGAGCATCAAGGGGCATCTGGGCCACACGATGGGCGCGGCGGGCGCCATCGAGATCGCCGCGACGGCGCTGGCGCTCTCCCGCGGGCGAATCCCCCCCACGCTCCACTACACGCCGGGGGATCCGGAATGCACGCTCGACTACGTCCCGGAAGGACCCCGCAACGCCGACCTGCGCATCGCCCTCACCAACAGCTTCGGCTTTGGCGGCCAGAACTCCGCCACCGTCCTTTGCATCGCAAACGGTCGGCCGCTGTAACTCGTTGATTAACAACGCATTATATCCGCAGCCTGCGCCGCTGCCGGCGCACCCCGAGTCCTCGTCGAGACAACGACCGCGCCAGCAATGGCGCACCTCACGCCCGTAACTCGAACTCTAGCTGGACTTGGGTGCGCCAGAACTCTGGAATGCAAATCCGAGCTACTTAGGTGCGTCCGGCGTTTGCAGTGCGACGAGGGCGGCGGAGAGGCCTTCGACGACTTCGCCGAAGGTGGTGATCGTCTTGAGGCGTTCTTCGGGGATCTGGACGTCGAAGCGGTCCTCCACCTCGTAGACCACTTCGATCATGTCGAGGGAATCCAGTTTCAGGTCCTGCTTCAGATGGGTCTCCGGCTGCAGCCTGGCGGGCTCGATCTTGAGCGTCTTGTGAAAGATCTCCCGTACCGTGGCGGTGATCTCCTCCTTGCTCGGGCGGGGGCTCGGCGTCATCGTTTGGTGCTCACCTCGAGCGCTTCCGTGAGCGCTTTGTCCTGCGGGAAGAGCCTGCGCCCCCGCTCCCACACCTCCCGCGCCTTGTCGGTGTTGCCGGCATCCTTGTAGAGGTTGCCCAGCTGGAAGTAGGTGAACGCGAAGTTGGCCTGGGGCGGCTTGCGCTCCTGAAGCTCCATCAGGCTTTCGAACTGCTGGATCGCCGCGGGCCGTTGGCCGAGAAACGCGGGGATCTGGCTCGTCCCGAACGCCTTGCCGAACCGCGCCTGCCAGTGCTCCGGTTCGATCTTGAGCGCCTCGTCGTAGGCGGCCGACGCTTGCGCCCAGAACGTCCCGCGCTGCGGCCCGTCGGGCGCGGTGAGCAGCTTGCCCACGAACGCGCTGGCGAGCGCCGTGCGCAGGTCTGCGCTTGTGGGGTTGGCTTGCACCTCCGCCTGGAGCCGCGCGATCGCGTCATCGATGCCGCCGGGGTTGGCCATGAGCCAGCTGAAAAAGCGCCCCGACTCTTCGTAGGTGAACGGCCGGCGGACGAGGTCACGGACCATCCCCTCGGCGCTCACGGCGGACGGCTCGGAATCCGAGGGGGTTCCGGGGGCCGTCGCCTCCCGCGCCGCGGCTCCGCCTCCTCCCCCGCCCCCCTCCGTGGTCTTCTCCGCCAGCAGGCGCTCGAGGGACTGGAAGCGCGCCTCCATTTCGCTCCGCAGGCTCCGTACGGCCGCCTCGCTCTCCGACGCATCCGCGCGCGGCGTCGCGGGGGCCGAAGCGCGGGAGACCGCCTCCTTCTCGGAGACGGCGCCGTGCAGCCACGCGCCCGCGAGCCCGCCGAGCAGGCCCACGACCAGGGGAAGCAGGAGACGGCTCATCCGAGCTTCATGCTCTTCAGGAGCGCCTCCATGACGCGCACCCCCTCGGCCTCCGCCGCGCTGGGGTACTCGACATGGACTCGGTAGACCTTGCCGTCCCGCACGATGCCGGCGATCCGGGTCTTCTTGTCGCCCTTGGTCACGACGCCGAGAAGCCCCGTGCCTCCGAGCACCTCCGCGGTCTCGCTCTCGATCTTGAGCGCATCCTTGTAGTAGGCCACGACGCTGTCGACATGCTCGCGGGAGTCACCGCGGAACGGGTAGCTGACCACGCTCGCGATGATGCCGGCCCGCCGGTTTTCGAACCAGACGTCGTTCGGCGCGCGGTCTCCCGGGACGTTGACCGAAAACCCATCCGGAACCTGGCAGACGTAGTCGCCGCGCCAGCTCTTGAAGGACGTGCCCGCCGTCGTAGCCTCCGCCTCCGCCTGCAGTTCGAGGCTGTCCACGGCGCGTTCGAAGAGATCCTTCACTTTCGCGTGGCGGGCGCGCTGCACCGAGCAGGCGATCCGGTAGAGCCGGTTCTTCCCGTAGTAGGTGCGCACCTGGAGGCGATGCTCCCGCCTCTTGCCCTCCTTGCTCACCTGCAAGGAGACCGCGTCGACCTCGATGCCCGGCAGCTTGATGCCGCCGCGCATCGCGACCTCCTTGAACGAGACTTCCTTGAAGATCGATGCCCCGGCGGCGGGATCCTTGCCGTCGGCCGCGAGGGGGAACTCCTCGCGCAGCCCCGTGCGCATCGCCTCGAAGGATTCGTAGGTGTTGGACCGCGTGAGCAGCAGGACGCTCCCTTCGTAGGCTTCCTGCTCGTACTTCGCCAGGAGGTTCCAGGAGCCGCCGCCCGCGGCCATCTCATAGGTCCAGCCGAAGATGCCTACGAACCGGACTCCGAGCTCGCGGTTCACGTAGACATGGCTGCCTGCGGGCGCGGGATCCTCGGCGCGCAGGGCCGCCGCAAGGAGGGCCACGAACAGGAATGAGAGCGCAAGACGTGCGTTTCGCATGGCGGCTGCTTTCTCCTGGCGACCGGCCGATTCTAGCCCCGTGCGCGCGGAGCCGCCAGCGAGGCCGCGCTCAAGGCGAAGCGAGACGCGCGGCGTGCGTCTGCCCGTGACGGCGGAACAGCACCTCCAATCCGCCCTGCGTCGCGTCGAATCTCGCCGCGAGGTCGTACGCTTCGATCCGGCCGCGCAGCAGCGCGGAGGCCTCGAGATGGCGCACCCCCGCATCGGGTTCCCCCCGCAGGATGCGCTGAACGGGGCCGGGGGCCACGGCAGCCTCCTCCTCGGTCGCATCCGCCATGCCCGCCAGGGCGGGATAGTAGGCCGCCCCCCCCGGCGCGATGTTGAGCGTGCCGACGAGCCCGCCCGCCGAGGCGAGAGGGATGGAGGCGGGCAGCGTGACCGGGTGGGGCAGGGGCTGGCCGGGCTCGGGAGGCGAAGCGAGCAGCACCCGCAGGAGGATGGGCCAGGAGAGTCCGTTGAGCGATGCGCCCGAAGTGAGATTCATCGGACGCAGCGCGGCGGCGGCGCCATGCCGGAGTCCCAGGAAACATCCGACCATGCCCGGGAGGGCCAGGAGCGCGCTCCCGTCGGGACGCAGGACCACCAGGAGGTGCTCAGGGAGGCCGTCCAGGTCCGCCGAACCGAACACTCGGACCGCCGCACCCGCCTGGACCGCCGCGGGCCCGAGGAGCAGCGGCGTCGCCCCCGGGTCGCGGCCCTGGCCGAAGGGGGCGAGATCGAACCGGGTATTGAGGTGCAGCACCGCCAGCGGATCCACGCCGGCCCCTTCGCCGATACCGAGCATCTCCTCGCGCAGCTCGGGCGGCACGAAGGGCAGCAGCCGCTCCCCGCAGGTCTTGATGGCGAATTCGGCCGTACCTGGCTCGGCGGGGCGAACCCGGGCGACCCACTCCCGGATGGAGTCCCGAAGCAGGCGCCCCTGGGCGAGCCCCTGCTCCCTTGGCGAGCCGGCGAGTCTCAGGACCGGAACTTCATCCTCGAACTGGAGGCTCGAACCGCTCTCCACTCCGGGAACGAAGGGGGGGCGGGGGGCGGCCGGGCCGGGACGCGAGGGGGCCAGGGCCCAGAGGAGCAGGGCGAACCCGATGAACGGAACAAGGGCGAAGGCCGCTGCGCCTCGTCGCATCTAACTCATTATCCTGCAATTAGTTATGCCATGCTGACCGCTTGACCGCAACACCCAGGCATGGTACCCTCCCTGTTTCGTCGCCACCAGCCGAAGGCGCCATGGCAGAGAAGGAAACGGACCCGCCTCCCCCCGCCCCCGACGCCGGCCGCGACCCCCCCGGTAGGGTCCGCGATCTGCTCATCGAGGAGGAGATGCGGCGCAGCTACCTGCGCTACGCCATGAGCGTCATCGTCGCGCGCGCGCTCCCCGACGTGCGCGACGGGATGAAGCCTTCCCAGCGGCGCATCCTCGTGGCGATGAACGACCTGAACCTCGGGCCGGGCTCCAAGTACCGCAAGTGCGCCAAGATCGCCGGCGATACTTCGGGGAACTACCACCCGCACGGCGAGGCGGTGGTCTACCCCACCCTGGTCCGCCTGGCGCAGCCCTTCAACATGAGCGTCCCGCTCGTGGACGGTCAGGGCAACTTCGGCTCGGTGGACGGCGACCCTCCCGCGGCCATGCGCTACACCGAGGCGCGTCTCACCACCGCCGCGGTGGAGATGCTCGACGAGCTGCCCTACGAGACGGTCGACTACGTCCCCAACTACGACGAGTCGCGCACCGAACCGACCGTGCTCCCGGCGCGATTCCCCAACCTTCTCGTGAACGGGGCCCTCGGGATCGCGGTGGGCATGGCTTCGAGCATCCCCCCCCACAACCTCGGCGAGGTCGTCGAGGCGTTGATGCGCTACATCGAGGACCCCGACATCACCCTCGAGCGGCTCATGGAGGCGCTCCCCGGGCCCGATTTCCCCACCGGGGGCATCCTTTGCGGGCGCCAGGGCATCCTCGACGCCTACGCGACGGGTCGCGGGAAGCTCACCGTCCGCGGCCGCGTCCGCGTCGAGGAGGAGCGCAACGGCCGTCACGCCCTGCATATCGAGGAGATCCCCTACCCGCCCCGGCGCGACATCATCATCGAGCGCATCGCCGAGTTGGTGAAGGAGGGGCGCATCGACGGGATCGCGCGCATCGAGGACTACGCGGACCGCACCAATCCCTACCGCATCTACCTCCAGCTCAAGAAGGGGGAGGACCCGCAGGTCGTCGAGAACCAGCTCTACAAGTTCACGCCGCTCCAGGAGACCTTCAGCGTGAACGCCATCGCGCTGGTGGACGGCAAGCCGGCGATGCTCCCGCTCAAGGAGTTCCTGCGCTGCTATCGCGACTACCGCATCCAGGTGGTGCGGCGGCGCACGAAGTTCCTGCTGGACAAGGCGGAGGCGCGCGCCCACATCGTGGAGGGCCTGCTCAAGGCGCTCGACCTCATCGACGAGGTGATCGCCGCGATCCGGGCCAGCGACAACCAGGAGATCGCGCAGGCGCGGCTGGTCGACGCGTTCGGCTTCACCGACCGGCAGGCGGAAGCGATCCTGCGCATGACCCTGGCGCGCCTCACCGGCCTCGAGCGGCGCAAGCTCGAGGAGGAGCTCGGGGAGCTGCGGGCCAAGATCGCGCGCTACCGCGAGATCCTCGCGTCGGAGCGAAAGGTCCTCGACGTCATCGTGGAGGAGCTGCGCGAGCTGCAGGCGAAGCACCGCACCAAGCGCCGCACCGAGATCACCGGGGAGGCGGTGGAGTTCAACCGCGAGGAGCTGATCGCCCAGGAGGAGGTCGTGGTGACGATGAGCCGCGCGGGCTATCTGAAGCGCGTGCCCCTCGACACCTACCGCACCCAGGGCCGGGGGGGGCGCGGCGTCATCGGCGCCGAGACCAAGGAAGAGGATGTCATCACCCACCTCTTCTCCGCCAACACGCACGACATCCTGCTGTTCCTCACCTCGGAAGGGCGGGCCTTCGGGAAGCGCGTGTTCGAAGTGCCGGAGCTGGGCCGCACCAGCGCGGGCCGCTCCATCCAGAACCTCCTCGAGCTGCGCGGGGAGGAGCGGGTCACCTCCGCCTTCGCCATCCGGGAGTTCGACGACCGGGGGCTGCTCTTCGCCACGCGCCAGGGGATCGTGAAGAAGGTGACGCTCTCCCTCCTGCGCAACGCCACCCGGCAGAACGGGATCATCGCCTGCGACCTCCTCGAAGGGGACCGCCTCCTCGGCGCCGTCCTCCTCCAGGGCGGGGAGCAGGTGATCCTCGGCACCGCGAAGGGCCAGGCGATCTGCTTCCCGGAGGCGGACGCCCGCCTCATGGGTCGCAACGCCCGCGGGGTGCGCGGCATCAAGCTCCGCAAGGGCGACGCCGCCGTCGGGATGGTGGTGGTGCGCGAGGGCGCCTCCCTCCTCACGGTGTGCGAGAACGGCTACGGAAAGCGGACGCTGCTCGAGGAGTACCGGCCCCAAGCGCGCGGCGGGCTCGGCCTCATCGACATCCAGACGACGGAGCGCAACGGGCCGGTGGTGGAGATCGCGGTCGTCGGCGAAACCGACGATCTGGTGCTCATTTCCGCCCAGGGCATGATCATCCGGACCCCCGCCCGGGAGGTCTCCCTCATCGGACGCAACACCCAGGGCGTCCGCGTCATGAACCTCAAGCCCGGGGACAAGCTCCTGGCCGCCGCCGTGGTCGCCGGGGAGCAGGACGCGCCGGCCGCCACGGCGTAGGCCCCGGGCCCCCCTTCGCCGCGGGTTAGAATGGGGCCTCCGTGCGGAGGGATGGATCTCTCCGCCTCCGGGAAGGAGTGCCGATGCGTCCCACGTTCTTCTGGTTCTGCACGCTCTGCCTGACGGCGGGATCCGCCTTGGCCGAGGAGTTCGTCCACGAGGCCTCCGGCCTCACGATCCGCGTTCCCGACGCATGGGACCGCGACCGTTCGCGCGAACGCGGCGCCATCCCCTTCAGCGCCATCTGCGACCTCGCGAAGGGGAAGCAGATCCGGTTCGAGGTGAGCGCCGGCCTCGCCTCCGGATTCGACGCCGACGAGTGGCTCGACGCGGAGAAGGAGGAGAAGCTCGGCCGCTTCTCGGAGCAGCTCCAGGAGTTCACCGTCGACAAGGACCGCACCGTCGGCGGCAAGGGCGCGGTCGGCTATTCCGTCGCGGGCAAGGCGTCCGCCGGCGACGGGAATTCCTACCTCATGCGCTACCGCGTCTACGCCGTCGTGAACGGGGACGTGCTGCTCCACTTCACCGAGCTCGCCTACAACGACGCCCAGGAGGGCCAGGACGCGCTGCTCGAGGGGATCTGGAGTGCGGTGACGATCGCCGAGCCGACCAAGCCCAAGCTGGAGATCGAACCGCCCGAAGGCGCCGTCGCCTCGGACGTCGTCGACGAGAAGGGCAACTTCCGCCTCCGGCTCCCCGCGGGCTGGACCGTGCGCGAAGGCCCCGCCGAGCAGGAGGACGCGGCGCTCCGTCTCGCGGTGGCTCGCGAGAACGCCGCCCAGCAGGTGATCGCGGTCTTCGACGTCGTCCGGTTCCGCTACAGCGATACGGGCGTCTTCGCCCGCGAGACCCCCTCCACCGTCATCCAGGGGCTGCGCGAGCACAACGGGCTCTTCGACGTCTACTACGGCCCCAAGGCGACGTTCCGCATCGACGTCGACGAGAGCGTTCTCCTGGGGGGAGCGGAGAAGTCCTGCGCCTATCGCATCCAGGACTGGACCACCGAACAGTACGCCGAGATCCGAAAGGCGGAGGAGGAGAAGTCGCGAGGCCTCAAGGTCGAGGTTCCCAACCCGCCCAAGCGGGTGATCCGGGGCCGCTTGGCCATGCTCTCCCCCTACGTCTACGTGTTCCGGGCGGAGTACGGCGATCCGGCGGATGCCGAGAACGGGCGCTTCGTCGCCGAACTGAACGAGATCCTCGACTCCTTCGAGTTCCTCGCTGGCGGCGCGAAGCTGCCTGCGCTCGATCTGCCCGATGGCAAGCGGCTCGGCAACACCGTCGACGACCCGGCGTTCGCCAAGGAGCGCAAGGACCAGATCCAGCCCGAGGCGTTCGACGTCGCCAAGAAGGAGAAGGACAAGCCTTCGGCGGTGCTCCAGGTCAAGTTCGTGGTGCCGCAGTTCTTCCGTGTGGTCGAGGGGCTGCCTCCCGACGGGCCACTCAAGCTGATGATGGTGGCCCAGGACAAGAACAACAACTGGGTGCGGATGCAGTTCGTCGCCCGCCACACCACCGAACTCCCGATCCAGAGCAACGGCGCCCGGATGACCTTCGAGGACAAGAAGCAGACCTTGAACACCTGGCGGTCGAATTGGGAGGGAAGCGCGCGCGGGAAGTTCCCCGCCGACAGCAAGAAATCGACCGTCGGGGGGGTCAATTTCGAGGTCGTGGAGGTGACGGGCTCGATCGACAACTTCCCCGCAGGCAGGATGCACTACCTCGCCGAAAAGTGGGGGTGGCACATGGAGATGTATCTCGAGACCCGCGGAGCGGCGCGGGAGGTGTTCAAGGACCAGATCAAGGATCTCGTGAAAGGCCTGCGCTTCTCGAAGCGCTAGGGGTGCCATGGGGCGCACGGCCTTTCTCCTGCTCCTCGTCTGCGGGTTCGCGCCCGCGGGAGAGGACGATCGCACCCTCGCGAGCGAGGAATTCAACTTCAGCGTGGCGCGGCCGGACTCCCTCGACTGGGAGACGAGGGCGCTCGACGCCGCCGCCAATCCGCACGCCAAGGCGCACTTCCGCACCTTCATCGCCGACAGCGAGCCCCCCGCCGACGTCGACGTGCAGCTCCTCGTCAAGCCGCTCGCGGTCGGGCAGGACAAGGTGACCCTCAAGAAGATCGCCGACAACTGGCGCAACGCCTTCGAGGGCCATCTCACCAACATCCACGACCGGACCGAGCAGCTGGGGAAGTTTGGCGGCGCGGAGTGCTACGAGACCGACCTCAAGGGGGTGGGGGGCGAGGGGATCCACCATCGCAGCTGGCTCCTGGCCCGCATGGGCAAGTTCCTCTACGTCTACGTCGTCGACCGGCGGCACGCGGCGGTAGGGGACGCGTCGATCGAGGCGGAGATCAAGACGATCCGCGAGTCGTTCCGCTTCCTTCGCGAGGAGAAGCCGACGGGCGCGGAGGGCGGGGACGGCAGCGCACCGGTCCCCGGCGAAGGCGGCAAGAAGCCCACCGGCGACGTGATCGACCCCGCGCTCCTCAAGCAGGAGAAGCTGAACGAAGACTTTTGGCGGTTCGAGTGCATCAAGCCCGCCGGTTTCGTGCGGGACACGCTCCGGGACGAAGACAAGAGCGCCCACGTGAAGTTCCGCTTCACCGCCAAAAACCCGGAAGGGGCGCTCTGCATGATCTACCTCTACATCGACACGACCGCTTCGGCGAAGTACACCCTCGAGCAGCTCAAGGCCTCGGCGGTCAAGTACTTCACCGCCAACAGCGACACCGCCAAGATCAAGACGGAGGAGGACAACTACAAGGGCATCCCGTTCTCCAAGAAGGCGATCATGTGGGAGGCGGTGAAAGTCGGGAGCGCGGTCATCAAGGAGAAGTGGATCCTGGCGGACTGCAAGAACGACCGGCAGTACCAGATCCGCATCTACACGCTCTCGAACGGCGACCAGATCTTCAAGGACCAGATCGAAGCGTTCCTCAAGTCCTTCAAGCCCAGGGACAAGTAGCTCGCGTGGCCGGCTTCCGGCACCCCTTGGTCGGCTCCGCCTGCGCGGCGCTGCTGCTGCTCCAGGGAGCGGCAGCTTGCGCGCCGGAGCTGCTGCGCGAAGAGGCCTACAACTACCGGATCACCGGGGAGCTGCCGCCCGGATGGGCGCGGCGCGGCGCGGAGATCGAGTTCAGCTACACGGTCGAGGGCATCCCCCACGCCCACATCCGGCTGGTGCGCGAACGCGTGGCGGGGGAGATCGAGCCCGAGGCCGCTCTCGACAAGCGCCGCGCCTTCTACGCCTTCCCCGGGGCCGAAGCGAAGGAGCCCGTAACCGCAGCGCTCTGGGCTGGCCAGCCCGCGGCGGTGCTGGAGCACCGCGCGGAGCTCCACGGCGTCGCCTGCCTGCGGAGGGTGACGGTGATGGAGGCGCGCGGGATCTGGTACGAGCGCATCGAGACGATCTACGGCGACGCGGCGCAGGACGCGGACTTCCTGAAGGGAGCCGAGCTCTTCCGCGACGGATTCAAGCTGCTCGTGCCCCCGCTCCCGCGGGACCGCGCGCCCGACACCCGCGCCGAGACCCTGCACGATCCCGACGCGGGGTACCGTATCCTCAAGCCGGAGGGCTGGCTGCGCCGCGAGGTGGATCCCGCCTCCGACCCCGGGTGCCGCACCGCCTTCGAGCGGCCGGGCTCCGACCGGCGCCTGCACGCCCTCGCAAGGCTCTACGAGTACGGTCCCAGGCGCGGCTTCGACCTCAAGATCTGGATGGATTCCCACTACCGTCGCTTCGCCGCCGAGAACGAGGAAGCGACGCGGGAGGCTGGGGAGGCTCCCAAGATGAAGGGGGCGGAGCGGGCGCTCGCGGAACGCTACACCGGGAAGCGCGACAAGACGGCGATCGCCGTTTCGGTGCTGCTGTTGCAATCCCCCGATGGGAGGCTCTTCGCCCTGCGCATCACGACCTACGGGGAGGTGGACGCCGAGCTCCGCGCCTCCCTCGAGGCGATTCTGGCCGGGTTCGAGATCCTCTGACCGGCCGTCCGGTTAGCCCGAATGATTCATGAGGATCGCGCGAATCGGCCACGAGTCGGCCGAACCAGCGTCGTGCTGCTCGGCAAGAGCCACGTTCGACCGTTCCGGCCACTCGTTCTGGGCCAGGACGCGACGTCGAGATCCAGGAGCG
>JBQTIG010000072.1:0-9119 GCA_052388375.1 Planctomycetaceae bacterium
CGCGACCCCGCGCGACGGTCCGATTGTCCCAACTCCCGCCCGGCGCCGCTACTCCGCCCTCCGGGGGCGCAATCCCACCACCGGGGAATCCTCCGCTCCGTGGGACCGGGGCGCGGGCGGAACGCCATCACGATCAGCAGAAGCGACCACCCCCACCACCAGGAACGCATCGAGAACGAGCGGTCGCGAGGCCGCACGGCCCCTTCAGGAAGTCTTCACCGCCCCCACCAGCGCCGAGAGGGAGGCCTTCGCGTCGCCGAAGAGCATGCGGGTGTTGGGAAGATAGAAGAGCGGGTTGTCGATCCCGGCGAACCCCGCCGCCATGGAGCGCTTCATCACGATGCAGACGCGCGCCTTGTCGGCGTCGAGGACCGGCATTCCGAAGATCGGGCTCGCCCGGTCGCTGCGGGCGGCGGGATTGACGACGTCGTTGGCGCCCACCACGAGCGCCACGTCGGCGCGCGGGAAGTCGGGATTGACCTGCTCCAATTCGTGGAGCTCGGCATAGGGGACGTCCGCCTCCGCCAGGAGCACGTTCATGTGGCCCGGCATGCGGCCCGCCACCGGGTGGATGGCGTACTTCACCTCCACCCCGCGCTTCGCGAGCAGGTCGGCCAGCTCGCGCAGATCGTGCTGCGCCCGCGCCACGGCCAGCCCGTAACCGGGCACGATGACCACCAGCTGCGCGCCGGCCATGGCGATCGCGGCGTCCTCCGCGCTGAACTCCCGCACGGTGCGCGGGCCGCCCTCCCCGCCCCCCTCCCGCGCTTCGATCTTGCCGAAGGCGCCGAAGCAGACATTGGTCAGGGAGCGGTTCATCGCTTTGCACATGAGTTGCGTGAGGAGAATCCCGGAGGCTCCCACCAGCGCCCCACCGACGATGAGCAGCCGGTCCCCCAGCACGAACCCCGCCATGGAGGCGGCGATGCCCGAGTAGGAATTCAACAGTGAGATCACCACGGGCATGTCGCCGCCGCCGATCGGGAGGACCAAAGTGACTCCGAGGAGCGCGGCGGCCGCCAGTGCGGCGGCGTAGACCGCCTGACGCCCCGGCTCGGCAATCACGGCGGCGCAGGCCGCCAGCACGCCCAGGAAGAGGAGCAGGTTCAGCGTGCGCTGGAGCGGGTAGGTGACCGGCCGCGACGCCACGAGGCCCCGCAGCTTCCCGAACGCTACGAGGCTCCCGGTGAACGTCACGGTGCCGATGAGCAGCCCGAGGGAGATCGCCACCAGTTCGCCCGTAGCCTCCCCCCGGCCCGGCGTGAAGAACTCCGCCGTGGCGACGAGCGCGGAGGCGCCCCCGCCGAAACCGTTCAGGAGCGCCACCAGCTCCGGCATCGCGGTCATGGGGAGCCGCCGCGCCAGGACCGTCCCGACCAGCGAGCCGGCCACGAGCCCCGCGGCGATGCCCCCGTAACCGACGATCCCGGCGTCGAGGAGCGCGACGACCAGGGCGAGGAGCATCCCGCCCGCCGCCAGCGCGTTGCCCTGCCGCGCGGTCTTGACCGACGAGAGGCGGCGCAGCCCCAGGATGAGGCAGGCCGCCGCCGCCAGGTAGAGGAGGTCGCGGGCGAACGGGCTCACGGCCGTTTTTTGCGGAACATCCCGAGCATCCGGTCGGTCACCAGGAACCCGCCCACGACGTTGACGGTCGCGAGCGCAACCGCCGCCACGCCCAAGAGACCGGTGCCGCCCCGCGCCCCCGCCACCGCGATGGCCCCCACCACGATGATGCCGGAGATCGCGTTGGCCCCCGACATGAGCGGCGTGTGGAGGGTGGAGGGCACCTTCGAGATGACTTCGAAGCCCAGGAAGACCGCGAGGAGGAAGACGAAGAGGGAGGCGGAGAGTTCTCCGAGGGTGAGCGCCAGGATCATCGTTCCACCATCCTTCCTCCCTGTGCCACGAGCGTGCCGCGCACGATCTCGTCGTCGCCTTCCGTCACGAGCCGCCCGTCGCGCAGGATGTGCTCCAGGAATGCCGTCACGTTGCGCGAGAACATCCGGCTCGCGGGCCCCGGCAGGAGCGCGGGCAGATTCAACGGCCCGAGGATCGTCACGCCCCCCTCCAGCGCCGTCTCCCCCGGCCGCGTCCCCTCGCAGTTGCCGCCGGCCGGCGCGGCCAGATCGACGATCACCGACCCCGGTCGCATGGACCGCACCATCTCCAGGCTCACGATGCGCGGCGCGGGACGCCCCGGCACCAGCGCGGTCGCGATCACCGCGTCGAACCGCCCGATGCGCTCGCGCAGCGCTTCGGCCTGCCGCCGACGCGCCTCCTCACCCAATTCGCGCGCGTAGCCCGAGGCCGCCGCCGCCGCCGGGTCGATCCCCGCCTCCAGGAAGGTCGCGCCGAGGGAGAGCACCTGCTCGCGCGCCTCGGGCCGTACGTCGTACCCCTCCACCTGCGCCCCCAGCCGCCGCGCGGTGGCGATCGCCTGCAGCCCCGCCACTCCGGCGCCGATCACCAGCACCCGCGCGGGCGGGACGGTGCCTGCGGCGGTCATGAGCATGGGGAAGAGCTTGCCCAGATGGTTCGCGGCGAGGAGAACCGCCTTGTAGCCCGCGATCGTGCTCATGGAGGAGAGGACGTCCATGCTCTGCGCGCGGGTCGTGCGAGGCATGAGGTCCAGCGCGAACAGCACGACACCTCTGGAGGCGAGCTCTTGGAGGGGGGCGGGGGCCCGCAGAGGATCGAGCACCGCCACGAGGGCGTGGCCCGACCGGAAGCGCGCAACCTCCGCCGCGCCGGGGGGCTGCACCGCGAGCAGGAGTTCCGCCTCCTCCGGGGCGCCGATCGTGGCGCCGGCGGCGCGGTACTCCTCGTCGGGAAAGAGCGCCCGCTCCCCCGCCCCCCTCTCCACGATCACCTCGTGGCCGAGCTTCTCCAGGCGCGCCGCGCCCTCGGGGGCGAGGGCGACGCGCGTCTCCCCAGGAACCGTTTCACGAAAGAGGGCGATGCGCACGGCATCGCGTTGTACCAGAGGCGCGCCCACGGCGCGCCCGGCTCACTCTCACGTGAAGGTGGTGCAGGCGGCGGCCTCCTGCGCCGCGGCCTGCATGCCCGCCGCAAGCTGGGCGCCGCCGAGCGCGCCGCCGTCATCCAGCTTCCAGCGGCCGTGCTCCCTGGCCAGGCGCATCTCGACGGTCTCGTCGCGGTTCCGCCCCAGGATCGAGACCTTGAGCCGCGCCGAATCCCCCTGGGTCTTGGTCTCCATCACCACCATGTGGGTGGCCGCCAGCATCTCGAACTGCTGCGGGGCAGTCTCCTTGGCCATGTCGAACAGCTCCACCAGCAGTTCCCGGCCGTCGCACCCCTCGAACCGCGGCACCACCTTGGAGATGCCCTGGATCTGCCCGTCGAGCTGCCGCTGGGCCCGGGTCGTGAGGAGGTCGTAGAGGGCGCCGCCGTCCCCCTTTTTCAGGGCCGCCTGGAGTTGCGCCACGGTCTCTCGCGGCGTCTTGCCGCCGGCCGCTTTCCCGCAGGCCGCGAGGAGGACGAGGAGCAGAAGCCTCTTCATGCTGAAAGTATCGGAATCCCGCCCCGCCGCTGGAGGGGGTCAAAGCGTGCGCAGGCCCGCGCGATGGGGGATGATTCCCCCGTGCGCACGCGCCTCCTCCTCCTCACGCTCCTGGCCGCCTGCGCCGCCGAGGAGCCCACCCCGCCCTCCCCTTCCCCGCTCCCCGAGATCCGCTATTACACCGTGGGCGAAGGGTGACCCTTTTGCCGAAAGATCACAGCCGCCGTGAGCGAGCTGGAAAAGGAGTACGCGGGCCGGGCGCGGTTCAACGTGCTCCTCGCGACCGGGCGCGAGGAGGAGATCAAGCGGTTCGAGTTGGGGAGCCACGGGCTCGTCGGCTTCGATGCCGCGGGCGAGGCGAAGGTGAAGCTCCCGGGGCACAACTTCGGGCGCGACGAGATCGTCGCCGCCATCGGCAAGCTCCTGGATGAGCGTCAGCCGCGTTGAGATCGTCGAGGGAAGGCTCGACGCCTTCCTGAAGGACGCGTCCCCCGCGGCGCGGGCGCTGGCGCCGGACGAGCCGTTGCGGCCGGGCGGCGGGCTCGACGCGCGCAAGGCGCTCGAGCTCTTCGAGGACCAGGCGGCGAGTCGCGCCCTCGACGTCGCCTCGCGGGAGCTGCGCAAGACCAGCCGCACCTTCTACACCATCTCCAGCGCGGGCCACGAGCAGAACGCGGTGGTAGGCGCGCTGTTGCGCATCGACGACCCCTGCTTCCTCCACTACCGCTCCGGCGGCCTCATGATGGCCCGCGCGCGGCGGCTCGCCGGATCGACGCCGGTCTTCGACACGATGCTCTCTTTCTGCGCCTCGCGCGAAGAGCCCATCGCCGGGGGACGCCACAAGGTCTGGGGAAGCAAGCCGCTCTGGGTGCCGCCCCAGACCTCCACCATTGCGTCGCACCTCCCCAAGGCGGTGGGCATGGCGGTGGCGATCGGCCGCGCGCGCAGGCTCGGCGTGGAGTCCGGGCTGCCCGCCGACGCCATCGTCTGCTGCTCGTTCGGCGACGCCTCGCTCAACCACGCCACGGCGCTGGCCGGGATCAACGCCGCGCGCTACGCGCACCGCCGCGGCGCGCCGGTGCCGATCCTCTTTCTCTGCGAGGACAACGGAATCGGCATCTCGGTGGATACGCCGCGCGACTGGGTGCGGGAGAGCGTGCGGGGGCTGCCCCACCTGCGTTACTTCGAGGCGGCGGGGGATCTGGACGGGATCTTCGACGTCGCCGCCGAAGCGGTCGCCGCCTGCCGCGAAAACCGCGCGCCGGTCTTTCTCCATCTGCACTGCACGCGACTCTGGGGCCACGCGGGCACCGACGTGGAGGCGACCTACCGCACGATGGAGGAGATCGCCGCCGCCGAGGAGGCCGACCCGCTCCTGGGCAACGCGCGCCGGCTCGTCGAGACCGGCGCGGCGACTCCCACCATGCTCGCGGAGATCGTGCGCACCACCCGCGCGCGGGTGAACGCCGCCGCCGAGGAGGCGGCGACGCGACCCCGGCTCGCCACCGCCGCGGAGGTGGTCGCGCCGCTGGCGCCGTGGGATGAGGAGAGGGTGCGGGAGGCCGCCGAACGCACCCTCGACTCCGCCGCGCGCCTGAAGACGTTCGCCGGAACGCTGCCCGAGCGCGCGACCGCCCCCACCAAGCGCACCCTGGCCGCCCACGTCAACTCGGCGCTCACCGACGCGATGCTGCGCTTCCCGGAGATGCTCGTCTTCGGCGAAGACGTCGGCAGGAAAGGCGGCGTCTACTACGTCACGGCGGGTCTCCAGAAGCGGTTCGGCATCGCCCGTTGCTTCGACACCCTCCTCGACGAGACGACGATCCTCGGACTGGCCCAGGGCTTCGCCCACGCCGGCCTGCTCCCGGTCCCCGAAATCCAATACCTGGCCTATCTGCACAACGCCCTCGATCAGTTGCGCGGCGAGGCCTGCTCATTGCAATACTTCTCCAACGGCCAGTTCGAGAACCCGATGGTCGTGCGCGTGCAGGGGCTCGCCTACCAGAAGGGGTTCGGGGGCCATTTCCACAACGACAATTCCGTCGGCGCCCTGCGCGACATCCCCGGGCTCATGCTCGCGGCACCTTCGCGCGGCGACGATGCGGCGCGCCTGCTGCGCGGCGCCCTGGCCGCGGCCCGCGCCTGCGGGCGGGTCGTCGTCTTCCTGGAGCCGATCGCGCTCTACCACGAGAAGGACCTCTACGAGGAGGGGGACGGCCTCTGGCTGAGCGACTACCCCGCCCCCGGCGCGGCGCTCCTGCCCGGGGAAGTCGGGGTGCATCACCCCGACGCCTCCGACCTCCTCCTCGTCAGCTACGCCAACGGGCTGCGCCTCTCCCTGCGCGCCGCGCGCGCCCTCGCCCGCGACCACGGTGCGAGGGCGAGGGTGCTGGACCTGCGCTGGCTCAACCCCCTGCCGCGCGAGGCTCTCCTCGCCCACGCCCAAGCGTGCGGTCGCGTGCTCGTGGCCGACGAGTGCCGCGCGACCGGGGGGGGCGTCGCCGATGCCGTCCTCGCCGCCCTCGTGGAAGCGGGGTTCCCGGGCCCGCTCCGCAGCGTCCGCTCGATCGACACCTACATCCCCCTCGGCCCGGCCGCCGACACCGTGCTCCTCTCGGAGGCGCAGATCCTGGAAGCGGCCAAGGCGCTCCTGCGATGACGAGGGCGGCGCTTTTCCTGCCGGGCCGCGGCTCCTACACCAGGCGCGCGCTCCGCTCGCTCCCCGGAGCGCACCCGTTCCTCGACGCCGCCGAAGGGTTGAGACGGGAGTACGGCCTGCCCTCTCTCGCGGAGCTGGACCGCGCGACCTCGTTCCACCCCCCGACGCATCTGCTCCCCTCCAACGCGGCGCCGCTCATCTACCTCGTCTCATGGATCGATTTCGATGCGGAGATCGCCCGGGGACGGTACGAGCTGGTCGCCTTGGGCGGCAACTCCATGGGCTGGTACACGGCGCTCGCCGCCGCGGGGGCGCTCGGCTTCGAGGACGGTTTCCGGCTCGTGCAGGAGATGGCGCTCTTGCAACAGGAGCATCCAGACGGGGGGCAGCTCCTCTATCCCCTCATCGACGACCAGTGGCGCAGGGATCCCAAGCTGGTCGAAGCGGTGGGCCGCGCGTTGGCCGCCTGCCCCGGGGAGGCCTTTCCCTCCATCGACCTCGGCGGCTACGTCGTGCTGGCCGGCACCGAGCAGGGGGTGAAGCGCCTCGTCGCGGCCCTCCCCCCCGTGGAGATGGGCGCCAACGCCTACCCCATGCGACTCGCCCAGCACGGCCCCTACCACACGCCGCTCCTCGATGCGGTGGCGCAGAAGGCGGCGGCCCGGCTCGCCGGCCTCGGCTGGCGCGCGCCGCGGGTCACTCTCGTGGATGGCCGCGGCCGCAGGCACACGCCTTGGTCGACGGACGTCGAGAAGCTCCGCGACTACACGCTTGGCGAACAGGTCACCACGCCCTACGACGTCGCCCTCGGCTTCCGCGTCCTCCTGCGCGAGTACGCCCCGGACCGGATCGTCCTCCCCGGCCCGGGCAACACGATGGGCTCCATCGCCGCCCAGGCGCTCATCGCCGAAGGCTGGCGCGGCATCCGCTCGCGCGCCGACTTCGAGCGGGTGCAAGCGGGCCCCGACCCCGCCGTCGTCTCGATGCGCCGGGAGTGAGGGGCGCGACGCGCCGCTACGCGGGCGCCCCGGCCTCCAAGACGTTGCGTAGCGCGTGGAGGACGACCTGCCGCTTGCGAAACGTCGCGCACCGAGCCGAAATCCGCTTGGACAACTTGCGGACCGTCTCGGGCGATCGCTCCAGCGCCCGACCCACCGCGGCGCGCTTTCCCTGGTCGGGGTGGACCACGCGTACGAGGAGCCGCCGGTCGGTGGGCGAGAGCGCCATGCGCTCGATGCGCGCCCGTGCCGCACGGAAGCCACGCAGGCACAACGCCTGCGGTTCCTGCGCAGCCGCCGACCCAGGTGTTCCGCGGAGCCCGATCGCGCAGAGGAGCACGCGCTTGGCCAGATCGACGTCGCCGTCCCCCCTCAGCCGCCATCGGATGCGATCCACCACGCGCTCGAGGCGCGACGCCGTCCAGCCGAGCTCCGCCTTCATCTCCGAGCGAGTGAGCGCCCGCGGGTCGACGAGCAGCGCCGCGCAGTCCTGGTCTTCCGCCCCGAGCCCCAGCGCTTGCATCAAGTCACGTACGGCCGATCCGGAGTCTCTCCCCGACCGGCCCCGCGGCTTCGGTCTTCCCATGATTCACCTCTCCGAACGACGCCTAGGAGAGCACTCCCGAGCGCCGGCGTTACAGGTCGCCGAGCACGGCGCACGCGCGCGGCCTTGGAAAGCGGCGGCGGGTCCCGGCGGCAGCGGCTCTCCCCCGCGACGCAGCCCCGACTCGAGTGTGCAAGGCGACGGCGGTCGCCGCAGCGGCGTCGTCGCGATCCGCCGGCCGGCGACCGGGCGCCTGCCCCTGCCCGCCGAAAGGGAGTCCTCGGTCGCGAGTCGGCGCACCATTGCCGTCCAGCGCCTCAGGGAGAGATCCGTAGGCGACCCGCGAAGGCTCGCGCTTCGCCGAGCGGATGCGCACGGTCTGCGAGAGCCTGCGGGCGCAGGGAAGGTCGATCCTGGACTTCCTTGAGAACACGATCCGCGCCCTGCTCATTCGCCGGCAGCCGCCATCGCTGCTTCCGGCAGGACGCTGAAATCGGCCGACGCTTCGGGGCCACCAGTGTCGCCGATTGTCAAGGGGCCTCTGGAGTGTAGTGCCACAACGGCTTGCCATCCTTGAGGACGCGCACCGTTGAGCCACTCCAGCCCCACACCGACCACACTTCGTCGGATCGATCAACCATTAGCTGCCCCCGCTCCTGCCCTGCCCCGACAACTTCCAGCGTCTCCCCTGGTTGCAGCAAGTGCGACTCTGCCCACGGCTCGATCGCGACTTCGCGGGGAGCATTGCCGTCATTGGTGATCCGGACCGCGTGTTCGTGCATCTGACGCCACCCTCCATTCTACTCGCTCAAGAGCTCGACGGCTTTGCTGAACATGTCGCGGCGCGCCACGGCCTGTGGTCCTCCCCTCCCCTGAGCCACCGCGTCACTGTAGAAGGTCTTCCATGCCTCGGCGATCTCCTTCGTCATCCCCATCTCCTTCAGTCCCTGTCGCGTCATTCGAGCAGTCGCCGCGCGAGTCGTCGCGACTCCCTTGGGTATCACACCACTGCCCCAGCGCATGCCCTTCGTACCGAACTCTTGGTGATTCATGAACTGCGGCGGCCACTTCTGCGGGAGCTTGGTTGCGGCAGGCCCAGAGGCACCAGAACGCCCACGCCCCCTTGCACCCCCCTCCGGCTCCCCTGTCCGCTCGGCACGCCCCCGCTCCCCTGGATCGCCGCCCTTGCGTTCCGTCTCCCGCCTCGCCCGGCGCATCGCGGCGGCCTCGTCGACTTCCAGCGCCGTTCCCCGCCCGCCGCGAAGCTTGCGGAGCAGCTTCTTCATGCCCCCGAGGACCCACTTCACCCCCTCGAGGATCCCGATCGCCGCGACTCCGATCCAGAGCTCTCTCTGCTCCTCCCTCGACAGCTCCCTCCCGAAGATGCTCCGCCCCAGC
>JBQTIG010000073.1:0-11916 GCA_052388375.1 Planctomycetaceae bacterium
GCTGCGGCGAAGGAGGTGCGCGCGGTAGACCTTGTCCTTGTAGCGGCGTGTTGTAGTGACGACGTGTACGGGGCCAGATCGGCGTGTCACGACGACAGAATAATCGAAACCGACCACATGTCAAGACTATTAGTGACTACATTGCAGCAGCAGCGGCATGGCTTGGCATGGCGCAACTCCTTGAACGCCATGAGGTTACGGAGCCGAGTGCTCAGGAAAGGGTCGGGAACTTCGGTTTGCGCTAGGCTCTGGGCGCGATCTTGGGAGGTGTTTCATGCATTCTCGCGCTCGCTTGCTTCCGGTCCTCCTCCTCGCGGCGTGCTCTTCCGGAGGGGGCAACGATGGCGTCGGCGCCGGCACGGCGGTGCTCCAGGGTTCGGCCTTCAAGGGCGCGTTCTCGTCGGGCACTCTCGCGATCCACGAATTCAAACTCATCAAAGGGCTGGCCGCCCTGCAGTCCGCGGCCCTCGCGGCGGCCTCCTTCCGGGCCACCGTTGCGATTCTCGGGGAGCGCACGCTGCTCTGCGAGGTCACCGGCACCTATCGGGAGGAGGCGCTCGGCGCCGATCGCACGGTGTCCGACTTTCCCCTCTGCGCGATCACGCACGTGCGCGAGCGCGAGCGGCGCGATCTCTTCGTCCACCCCGTGAGCAGCCTCGTCTTCTGGCGGGTGCAGCACCTCGTCGGTCTCAAGAGCAAGTTGCCCCTCAGGCGCCACATCGGCCTTGCGGAAGACGAGTTCGGCCGGCTGTTCGGCGTCGGAGACATGAGCGTCGCCCCGGCCGCCACCTCCGGGGACGCCCTGAGGCTCTGGGCGCTCGCCGCAGGTATCTCCCAAATGTCCGTGGTGGACTTCAACGAGCCCGCCGAGGAGCTGCTCCACCTCATCTGCATCGACGGCATGGACGGATGCTTCGACGGTTTCGGGTGCGGGCGTCTCCTCGTCTTCCGCAGCGGACGACCGTTCCCACCGCTCATCCTCGCCCTCTGGAGGAGCGCGATGCTCGCGTTCCTCGACACCAACCCCAACAACACGACCGGCATCGGCTCGTCGCACGCCGACGTCCAGCGCGCCTTCTCGGCGATGACCGCGCGGCCGGACGGGACGCTTCCTCCGTCCCTCGGCGTCCTCGGCGTCTTCCCCGCCTGCCTGCCCGTGTCCGGAGGCCGCGTCGAGCTCATGCTCGACCAGGATCCCATGAGCGCGACCGTGCTTCTGGAGCAGAATGGCGTGACCCGGTCGACGACGGCGTCGGGCAGCGGCATGTTGGGGTTCGATCTGCCCGCGGCCTTCCAGCCCGGGCCGGTCGACATCACGATCCGCGACGCCGCAGGGGCGGTGGGGCTCGCCGAAGTCGAGCTGACGGCGACGGTCGCCTCGCGCGTGGATTCGGTGTCGCCGCCGGTCGTGCCCCAGGCGGGCGGCGCCTGCCTCCAGATCCGCGGGCGCGGCTTCAAGCGGGCGTCCCCCGCCGTCACGGTGGGGGGTGTCTCCCTCACGCCGGATCGATTCGAAGTGGTCTCCGACGAGCTTCTCCTGGCCTATGCCCCGGAGTCGGCCTCCCCGGGCGCGGCAGCGGTGGCCGTGAACGGCGCCACCCTGCCGAATGCATTCGCCTATTCCGACCGCGGGCCCGGCTTCACCGTGCCGGGAATCGAGGGTTCGTTCCATCTGGGCACCTTGACGCGCCGTGAGGGGAGCGGTCCGGTGCGCATCCGGGGAGCGCTCAAGACCGTGGACGTTGCGCCGTCGGGGAACGCCGCCTCCTTCGGCGGGGAGGAGTTCCTCTACGACACCGATGATCCCATGCTCCGGACCGGGCCCGTGACGGGCACCGTCACCAAGACCCGCACCGCCGACGCGGTGGTCCTCGAGGAGCCCTCGACGTCGACCGAGTACCTCATCAACGCGCACGACCTGAACGGCCCCCTCGGGATCGGGACCGGAACCGTCCAGTCGCCCCTGGAAGCGGGCTTCCTCTTCGCGGCGCGCAAGTCGACCTCTCCGCCCACGCTCTCCGGAAACTACTACCTCGTGGGCACCTCCTACGCCCAGAACGGCCAGTTCGAGGCGTCGAGCTTCTGGGGCACCGCCTGCTTCGAGTCGGGCTCCGTCACGGTCACCGGAGCGCTCTGGACGCGCGGAGAGGACGGCTCGGCGCGCTACGCGCCGATTCTCGGTCGCGCCACGACGACGGTGGGCTCCGATGGCAGCCTCGAACTCGGCGGCTTCTCGCCGCTGGCCGGCTTCAATGTGCTCAAGGGGTTCGTCGACCCGGGCGGATGCTACGGCTGCCTGCTCGGGGCGGGGGATGGCTTGCTCACGATGCTGGTCTTCGCCGCCTGCCCGCCCGGCCCCGTATCGTTGTCGGGGAACTACGTCGGGGCAGGGATGGAATTCGAGCCCGTGCTCGGGCAGTTCTGCGCCATCCGGAGCGCGCTGCTCCTGGCTTTCTCCGAAGGGCTCTTCAACGGGCTTCGCTGCGACATCCCGTTCTTTTTCCTGAAAGGGTTCGTGCTGCTCGGATTCGAGAATCTCCTCGGCGTGGGGCTCTTCACCAACTGCGGCGGCATCCTGTTCCACAAGAACGGCTTCTTCGGCGGCTTCGTCGGCAAGGGCGGAGTCCTGCTCCATGTGCCGCCGTTGCCGTTCGGGGCCAAGGGGCTGCTCCCCGGAAAGATCGGTTTCGGATTCTTCCTGCCCATTCCGATCCTCTTCTCCGCGTTCTCGGCCTCCTCGCCCTACAAGGTGCTGGCGATGGGGATGGAGGTGGAGGAGGCGGAGGAACCCGATCCCCCGACCCCCAGCCCGTTCTTCCGGGGGACCACCCTGCTCGGGACGGCGCAACCCGGCGTGCGCGGCACCCTCCTCATCTGCGGGAAGGCGTTCCCGCTGGCCGGCCCGTTCCAGTTCGACACCATCAAGAAAAAGGAGGTCGAGCGCGACGCCGATCGCGCCGTGACGACCAGCCTGGGGGGAGCCGCAAGCGATAGCGGCTTCGCCTTCGCCTTCGTCGCGAATCAACTCGTCGCTTTCCCCTTCCCGCTGCCGGTGCAGGGCACGACTTGCCTGCTGAAGGGCGCGCTCTTCTGGGACGGCGGGAGCGCCAAGCTGCGCAGCTCTGAGGGGTTCGGTTCCGTGTGGCTCGCGGTGCTGGCGCGCTCGGGACCCCTCCGCCCGCCGGTGGACGGCTCCTACAACATGAAGCTCTTCTGCCAGCAGTTCTCGGGCAGCGACCTCTTCGCCACGGTGGGCCGCGGGTCGGCCGCCTTCGCGGGGGCGGCCGGGACGCACCAGCTGGACTACGACCAGACCTCCACCCGCGAGGATCGCGCGGCATTCCCCGCCGGCCCGATTTCGATCCCGGGGACCTTCACGGTGGACGCGGACGGCTGCGTCGTGCTCGACAACGGGACCACGGAGCTTTGCGGCCTCGTCTCGCCGGACGGCACCCTGATCGGCCTGATGGATCCCAACGACTCCCCGATCGATTGCCTCTACCTGCTCACCCGGCGCGACGGAACCACCAATCCGACGTTCGGCGAAGGGCCGCTCTGCGGGGTGACCCTGCAGTTCTTCGGAGGCGGGAGGTACTCGATCGCCTCCCGGAACGGCATCTTCGGCCTGCGCGCGACCGGCGGCTTCGCTATCGCGCGGCAGGCGATCCACTCCAACTTCACGACCGCCCCCGACCAGGTCATCCACATCTTCGGCGGCTTCGCGACGTTTCCAGGGCAGCGCCGGTACGACCTGGACGGCTCGATGGAGGACCTCGTGGGGGCCGTAGGCAGCGGCCTCCCCTATTTCGCGCACGCCTTCGTGCCGACGTTCGGGACGCCGCACGGGAGCCTCGACCTGGGATTCCTGCTGCCGGACTGAGGCGGCCGCGGGTGTCGTTGACACGGCCGCCCCTCCGCCGGTAGGCTCGGCGGCGGAGGACGGGATGGCGGACGAGAAGCGGCCGGGCTTTCAGGAGCAGGTCGAAGCGGAGCGCGCCGCGCTCGGGCTTTCCGCTGCCCCGGGCTCCTTCGAGTTGAACGAGGGGCCGGGCGGGGAGCCCTTCGTGGTCTCGGTGGAGGAGGACCTCGTCGCGCTCTCGCTCTCCGGCGGCGGGATCCGCAGCGCCACCTTCAACCTCGGTCTCCTGCAGGGACTCGCCGCCTCGGGGTCGGCGCGGGGAGAAAACCTCCTCGGCCAACTCCACTACCTCTCCACGGTCTCCGGCGGCGGCTACATCGGCGGCTGGTGGAGCGCGTGGCGCAGGCGCAATCCGGGGACGCCCCGCGGCGATCTCCCTCAGGAGGGGCACGACAAAGGCGAGATCCGCCATCTGCGCGAATTCAGCCGGTTCCTCGCGCCGCGCTGGGGGATCACCGCGGCCGAGACCGGCACCTTCCTCGTCGCGCTGGTGAGCGGTCTCCTGCCCTCCCTCGTCGCGACGCTGGCGGTCTTCCTTGTCCTTGTCGCGGGATGGCGGTGGACTGCAGACCTGCTGGCAACCTCCGCCGCGTGGGCCGCCGCGCTCTGCATCTTCGTCCTGGGAATGGCCGGACAGATCGGCTTCGAGCGGGAGTGGCGGCGCCGGCGCAAGGCGCACCCTTCGGACCACCACCCGCGGACCTTCCTCGGAACCGCCGCGGGGGCTTCCCTCACCGCCGCGATCGCCTGGATCGCGATCCGCGGGGTGGCGCCAGACCCGGGCTTCGGTCCCGCCCTCGCCTTCGCGTCGACTCTCATTCCCCTCGCCCTCGCGCGCTTCCTCGGCGCCCGAGGGATGGACCGCCACGACTGGCGCGCGCGCCGCGCGGCGATGGACCGCGTGGCAGCGCGCATGCTTCTCTACGGCCTCGCTTGGGGGATGCTCGTCGTCGCCTGGCGGCTCGGCGCGATGGTGCGGGACGTCTCCTCGCTCGGTACGCGGCTCTCCTTCGCCGGGGCCACCGCCGGCTCCGGCGGGCTCTTCGCCTGGGCCTGGAGCCAGATCGGCGCGCGGGCCAAGGCGCCCGCCTCGGGCCGCTGGCTCGAAGCGCTGCGTCCCCTCCTGCCCCAGGCGCTCGCCTACCTGCTCCTCCTCCTGTTGTTGGGGCTCGTGTCGGCGCTGGCGGGATCCGCCCACGACACCGGCCTCCTGCCGCGCACCGTGGGCCTCGCGATCCTGGCCGGCCTCGTCGTCCTCTGGTTCTTCGATCCGGAGGAGGTCGGGCTCCACGCCGCCTACCGCGCGCGCATCGCCCGCGCCTATCTCGGTTCGGCGCCGGTGGCCGGCAGCCCCAACCGCTACGTGGATGAGCTCAAGGGGGACGACTTCCGCCTCAGCGCGCTCCGCACCGCCCCCGCCCCCCTCCATCTCATCTGCTGCGCCGCCAACGACTTGGCGGGCGACCGCCTCACCACGCTCGGTCGCGGCGCGCGGAGCGCCACGCTCTCCCCCCACGGGTTCGGCCTGGGCGACCGCTACCTCCCCTGGGACGACCCCGCGGCGCGCGTCCCGAGCCTCGGCTCGGCGCTCACCGCGTCGGCGGCCGCCTTCAACCCCGCCATGGGCGCCGTCTCGATGCGGCTCGGGCCCGTGGTGGGTCTCCTCCTCGCAGCCTTGAATCTGCGGCTTGGACTCTGGGTGCGGCGCGACGCCCTGTCGCCCCACGTGCGGCAGATGCCCGGCATCCTCTTTTACCGCGAGCTCTTCGGGCTGACCCACGCGGCCCGCGGCGAGACCGAGGTGCACCTGAGCGACGGGGGGCACTTCGAGAACCTCGGACTTTACGAACTGGTGCGCCGGCGCTGCCGCTACATCATCGCCTCGGACTGCGGCCAGGACCGGAGCGTCCAATTCAACGACGTGGGCAACGCGCTGCGCCGCATCCGTCAGGACTTCGGCATCGAGATCGAGATCGACCTCGCGCCTTTGCGGCCCGGGCCCGACGGCCTCTCCCGCCAAGGCGTCGCCGTCGGCGAGATCCGTTACGGCCCGCACGACGTCGGCATCCTGGTGCTGGTCAAGCCCGCGATCACGGGAGGCGAGCCCAACGACGTGCTCCAGTACCGGGCGCGCAACCCCGCCTTCCCGCACGAGTCGACCGGCGACCAGTTCTACGACGATGCGCAGTGGGAGTCCTATCGCCGGCTGGGAGAACACGCGGCCACAACCGCGCTCCGCTCCGTGGCGGGCAGGAGCCTCGCCCCCGCCCCCCTCTTCGAGATCGTCCGCAGGGACTTCTACCCGACCCCGCCGGAAGTGGCCGCGAGCCAGCTCGATCTCTCCGAACGCTGCGCGCGTTTCGAGGACGAGGTGCGCGCGACCGCACCGCCCTTCCTGGTGCGCGAGGTCTTCCCGGAGCTGGCGGCCGTGGCCCCGATGCCCGGGTCGGCCCGCGTGCCGCCCCAGCCCACCCCGGAAGACTGGCGCATCGCGATGCAACTGCTGTTGCGATGCCTCCAGATCATGGAGGATGTCTGGCTCTACAGCCACCTCGATACCCACTGGAGCCACCCGCTCAACCTGGGGTGGATGACCTACTTCCAACGCTGGGCGTTCGCGCCCTCCTTCCGCATGTGGTGGCCGGTCCTTCGCCCCATCGTCCATCCCGGCATGCGCGCGTTCGCCGACGAGCGGTTCCGCCTCGCCGGGATGCGTGAGCGCGCGGAGCTCGCGGAAGGGGCGCCCGTAGCGGGCGACGGGATCGCGGCGGCGTTCTGGGCGCGGGAGGGGCTCACCCCTCCGCATCCCGGCGAGCGGCTCTTCCGCTACCTGGTCCCGTTGCAACACGAGACGTTCGGCCCCCACCCCATCGAGGCGGCGCGCGCCGCGCTCCAGTGCCATCGCCGGCTTGGCGAGGCGTTCTGGCCCAGCTCGCGCTTCTACGTGCCGCCCAGCCTCTGGGGCACCGGCATCGGCACGCGCTTCCTGCGGGGGATCCTGGAGCGGCTCTCCCTCGACGGGTACCACACCTTCCGCGTCCGTCTCGAGCCCGACCCCGCCGGCACCACCGAGGGCGATCGCCGCGCGCGCCTGGATCTCATCGGCTTCTATCGCCACGCTGGGTTCCGCGCCGAGGGGAGCGCCGGCAAGGTGATGGTGCGGCGCGCTACAGCGCCCGCAGCCGGGGGTACTTGAAGCGCATCCCGTCCTGGAACCATCGCGGGTAGCGGGCCCACTGCGCGGCGAGGACCTCGCTGTCCTCGCGTTCTGGGTCCACCCCGAACGTGCCGTCCCCGCGATCCTCCACGGAGAGGGGCACCTTCACGAACTCGCCGCGGCGCGCGACCACCTTCCAGGCGCGCACGTCGTCCGTCGTCTCGTCGGAGACGTAGCGCTCCGCCACCTCGACGCCGATCACCACGTCGAAGACGTAGACCGAGAGCGCAGCGAGGTCGTGGGGGAACGACGTCTGGGGTTCGCGGAAGACGCCGCTCCAGACCAGCTCGCCCTCCCGCAGTCGACGCTCCACCTCCTCGCGCCGCATGGAGCGGAAGAGGCCCAGCTCCTCGGACTGCAGGCACTGGGGGAGCGTTTCGCGGTCCGTCCCGGCGAGTTCGAGGCGCAGGTGGTATCGCCAGACGGTTCGCGGGAAGCTCTCCGCGTCGGTCTCCGGGATGGGGGGGAAGGGGGCGGGGTCGGGGGGAAGACGCGCCGGGGGGGCGGAGGCGGCCGCCGCCTCCGCGCGCCGCATGCGGGCCCCCAGCCAGGCGAGATTGAGGGCGTTGACGAGGAAGTGCGCCAGCATCGGGGGCGCCACGGATCCGCTTTCTCGCCTGAGCCAGCCGAATCCGAGGCCGGCCAGGGTGGCGACGACCGGGTAGAAGCGGAGCGCGCGCACGGGGAGGATGTGCACCACGCCGAAGAGGATCGAGCTGCCCCAGAGCCCCAGGTGGGGCCAAAGAGCGCCGCGGAAGAGCAGCTCTTCGCCGAAGCCGGAGACCGAAGCGAGCAGGAGCGCCTGGGGAAGGGTGACCGCGCCGACGAGCCGCGCGAACGCCTCGCCGGCGCGGCGCATGGCTGGAACGAGCCGGTCGGCGAGATGGCAGGCGGCGACCACCGCGAGCGCGCACCCGGCGGCGAGGAGGAGCGACCCGCTTTGAGGCCCATGCTCCCCGAAGATGCGAGGGAGGTGCCCGAAGAGACCCGCGTAGAGGAGGGCGAAGAGGGAGAGGAAGAGGTAGAAGACGACCGCCGTCCGCACGAAGCTTCGAAGCACGCGGCCAGCGTAGCACCGCGTCGCAAGGGGGGCTCCTTGGAGGACCCCCCAAGAGGGGCCCCGAAGGAGGGCCCCCAAGTGGGGCTCCCAAGAGGGGCCCCCAGCCCCCCTGCCTCCGCGGGGGCGGCGCGCGCATCCTGGGAGGGGAGAGGAGAAGCCATGACCGCGATTTCCCAGTCCCAGATCAAAGATCTCGCACTCGCCGCCGCCTCCGAGCTGGTGGTGGACAAGCTGCCCACCAACGACCTCCAGCGTGTCCTGCCGTTCGTGGCGATCGACGGCTACGAGCTGAAGCTCGCGGGCGTGGACGCGGCGGGTTCCCTCGCGTCCCACGCAGGGATCGAAACCGAGGGGGGGAGCCTCGTCGCCACGATCCCGAGCCTTGCGACCCGCACCCACGCGCTCAGTCGCATTTCGGCGGTGCTCGAGGCCTACACCATCACCCAAGACAAGTACAACAGCGTGGCCGACATCCTCGAGACCCTCCTCGATCTCAAGGCCCGCGCCGTGAGGGACGTCTTTTGCGTGAAGTTCTACCGGGGCGACTCGACGGTCGCGGGGGAGTTCGACGGCCTCAACAAGCTCGCGACCAGCTACTCCCAGGAGTTCGGCGCCAATAACGACGCGGCGGACGGCGGGACCGTCCAGAAGAAAGAGCTTCCGCGACTCCGCGCCCTCGTGCAGGTCAACCGGACGGCCGCCGAAATCGTCTACGTGATGCACGCGAGCGCGTTCCAACACCTCCTTGCGGTCTCCTACTCCGACATCGAGTTCGTCAACCACCCCATCCTCGGAATGGTGCCGGCCCTCGTGGGCACGCCGATCCTCTTCGACAACTACATCTCGCTCACGGAGACGAAAGGCTCGGGGACGAACCTCACCTCCATTTTCTGCATCGCCCTGGGCCGGGGCGTGGGGGTCACGGGCATCGTGCCCCGTGGGGGCGCCGGAGGCGACCTCCGTATCCGCGGGCCGATCACGCACGCAAGCACCGGCATCCTGACCTACCAGGTCTCCTGGGACGTCGGCATCGCCATCTGGAACAAGGCCGGCTTCGCGCGGATGAACGGGGTGGCCTGGCAGAACGTGACGTGAGCCATGATCGAGGTCTGCGACTCCCTCCTCGCGCAGCGGGCGGATGCCTCGGGGGTCCACCGCGCGCAGGATGCCGTCGAGGCTCCCGGCGGGGGGTTCGAATCTTCCCCCCGGCCTCTCGCGAACCCCCCCGCGGCGGCCCTGCTCTGGGGCATGCCCACCCCCGGCGCCGCGAAGGAGGGCTTCCTCGGGCGTTTCGGCGGCGCCCAGGGGTTCTTGAACTTCATGACCACGGTCGCCCAGAGCGGGGGCTCCCACGCCGCGCCGCTTACCCTGATCGGCGCGCCGGTGCCCACGATGTTCGCGCCCGGTCAGTGGGAACGCATCCTCGAGCAGGCCAAGCACGAGCAGGCGGCGGGGGGCGCCGGACCGGCTCGCCCCGACCCGTTTCCAGCGACCGGCGGCGCCGGCCGCGCATGCGTCCTTCGCAACCCCGAGTTCACGCTCTCGTCGGATGCCAGGTCGCGCATCGATCGCTATTGCGCAGAGCTTCGGGCCGCGGTCGCCCCGTTCGGCACGACCCGCTTCGACGCCGCCGCGTGGAACGACTTCTGGAGGCTCTCGTTCCGCGGCTCGGAGGGAATCCGCATGGCGCGGCAGCTGCTCTGGCTCGTGAAAGGCCTCGTCAAGCGGCGCGGAGGGGTCGTCTCGACGCGCGTCCAGTACGACGGCCGATGGGTCGATCTCCTCGACGCGGGGCTCGCCCCGGAGTCGTTCGGCGACATCGTGGAGGATGTGCCCATCCACGGCCAGTACATCTACGACGTGCACACCTTGCCGTCGCAATTCGCCATCGGCTCGCCCTTCACGTCCGATGAGACCTGGGACGCCCTCCGGGTGGTCGCCCGAAAGCTGCGGGGGAAGGGCTTCGACTGCAAGCCCGCCACCGGGCTCGACGGAGACGCGTTCGCCGCCTTCCGCTTCCTGGTCGAGGGCATCCGCCATCGCAACGACCGCGTGATGCTCGACGGGACGCCACTCGACGTCGACCGCCTGGATCTCGTGGCGCGCGGGGCGGACATCGAGCGCGACCACTCCAAAGCCAATTCCGGCACGCCGCTCGAACGCCTCGATTTCTACACCACCGAGGACTTGAGGGTGGCGCGAGCGAGGCCGGTTCCGGAGGCGCTGCGGTTCGCCCCGCGTCCCGCGGAAGGGAGCGGGCCCCTTTCGCCGCTTTCGCCGGCGCTGACGATGCGCGGCGATGCGGACCTGCCGGGGGGGGAACCGCTGCCCCACGGTGCGCCGGGACCGGCGGAGGGCACGACGGCCGGCGGCGTCCGCGTGATCGCGAACGGCCGAGACGTGGCGAGTTCCCTTCCGCCGGTGCGCATGGAAGGGCTCGAGTTCCAGGAGGAGGAGACCCGCCTGGCGGCGAGGCGATCGATGGAGCTCGTCGCGAGAGCACGGACGCAGCGGGCGGAGGAGGCGCGCGCCGTGCGATCGGCCTACGAAGCGACGCCGAGCCGCACGATTCCGCTCGCGCTCCGACTCGACGACGAGCCTCCGCCCGCGCGGGGGCGCGTGGAGGGCGCGAGGGGCGCGGCGTCCAAGGCGGGCTGCGGCTGCGACGGCGCTCAGGGCGGGCCCTCTCTCTAGGCGGCCCCGTGGAACTCCGCGTCGAGACGGTCCTGGAGCGCTGCGGCCGGAGCATCGCGGTTCCGGGCGCAGCCGGCGTATCCTGCGCCGCGGGACGCCGGCTCCGGCTGGTCGTTCGTCACCGCGGCAACCCCCAGGGCGGTATCGCCTCGCGCGCACGCGGGGAGGGCTGGACGGTCCTGCAGGCTCCGCTGGGCGTGCGCGCGCGCGGCGTCCAGGAGCTTGCGTCGGTGCGCGCCCACCCGCTGGAAGGGGCCCGAGAGCCCGCCGCTCCCAGCGGGGCGGTATCCCGCGTCTACTCGGGCACGGCGGTGGAGGTTGTGCTTCTAGCGGAGGATCTCGAAGCGCCGCTCGTGGCACCCTGCTTCCGTGCGGGTGTCACGCTCCATGGGCTCTCGGTGAAAGCGTTGGCGGTGCCCGCGGACGCCGCCAGGGGGCCGTGGGTGGACCTGGAGCGCGACGCCGCGGTGGTCGCCGAAGCCGCGGTCGATCCTCGGGCGGCGGAGCGCTTTCTCCGGTGGAACCGCGGCGAAGAGGGGAAGGCCGAGCCCCTGGAGGGAGGGGCGCTGAGCGGGCTTCTGCACAGCAGCCTCGTCCCTGACTGGGAGGTTCTCCAGGGAGCGGGGCGCTGCGCGCCGGTGGTCGGGCTCAACCTGGAGGGCTTTCCGCGGCCCTCGGCGACCGAGACGCTCCAGGCGCGGGACCCTTCGGGGCGTCTCTCCCGGATGGCGGTCGCCTTCGGGATGGGGGGCGACTTGTGGTTCTTCAGGGACCGGCGGGGGCGAGTGGTGAGCAAGCTCTCCGGCGTCCCGATCACCGCGAAGGGGGTGCCGCTCTTCTGGTACAACCTCGCCTTCGACGCGGCGTTCACCTTCAAGGCGTTCTTCCTGGAGGCGCGCGGGCACGGTTGCGAGACGGAGTTGTTCCAGGTGAGAGTGGGGCTCTCGCCGACTTTTTCGCGGAGCGCGCCGCCGCAGGCGGAGGCGTGGCAGGACGACCGAGGCGTGGAGGTCGCCGCGACGGGGG
>JBQTIG010000074.1:0-30518 GCA_052388375.1 Planctomycetaceae bacterium
TGAACCGCTTCCGTCGGATCCTGGTGCGCTGGGAGAAGCTGGCGGAGACCTACATCGCAATGTTGCACTTCGCCCTGGGGATCATCACCTGGCGCGCGGTACGCCTACTGGTATAGGCCCTAAGGCGGGCCCCTCCCCGCCGCCGCCTCACGTCCGCGCGGGCGCGGGGCTCTCCCCCGCCGCCACATCGGGCAAGAAGGGCGGCAGCGGGCAATCGAGTGAGTCCGCGACCGCGCGCAGGAGTTCCGCTTCCGGCACGGTCGTCGAACCGTCGGACTGCACGCATCGGGCGCACGCCTCGACGGCGAGGCGCTTCACCGCGGGGGTGGCGAAGGCGATGCGGTCGAGCGCTCCGGCGAACGCGTCGAACGTGCGCGCCTCGGGGGGAGGCACGCGCAGGTTGGCGGGACGGAGCGCGCCCAACTCGAACAGCGGCCCCAGGGCGGTCTCGAGGGCGCGGCGTCCTTCGTCCGGCGTCGCATGACCGTGGTGCGCCAGCATGGCCAACAGGAGCGCGAGCTGGTCGCGCACCCCTTGGAGCGAGTGGTAGCGCACCACGCCGCGCGACTCCGTCCGCAGGCGCCGCCGCGCCAGATGCGAGAGCGTGAACTCGAAGAGATCGGTCTGCTGGTCGGCGGCCACGATGCGCGAGAGGGTGTCGAGGAAGTTCGCGGCCTCCTCCCGCGAGAGGAGCCGAAGCGCCGGCGCGGCGAGGTCGAGCAGCGGAAGCCGGAGCGCCGGATGGAGCGCCTGCGCGTGCGGGAGGAGCCGAAGCGTCTCGGCGCACTCCTCCCGCCCGGCGCGCGATTCCATCGCCAGCCTCCCCCGCCCCCCTTCCTCGCCTCCGTGGACAAGAAGCAGCGCATAGGTGGCGGCCTTCGCGCCCAGCGGCCGCCGCACCGCCACGCGCAGCAGCTCGGGCAGCGCCTCCAGGAGCGCGCTGCCGCGGCCCAAGTGCGCGATCGTGGGTGCGCCCACCTGCCCCGCGACCGCGACGGGGTCGAAGGGCAGCCGCTGCTTGACCGAGGGGAGGGGAGCGGGGGTCGGCGGCGGGGGGAGTTTCACCGCGGGGAAGTCGCCGCGGAACGCCGGGTCGAGCGCGCGGACGCGCTCCTCGAGCGGAGGGTGCGTGTCGTAGATCTTCTCGAAATAGTAGAGCTTCAGCCCGGTGGCGACGTACATGTGGCTCGCCTCCTCGGCATGGAATGCGCGGAGGATAGCGCCGTTGCGCGCGCCGCCGATCTTCTTCAGGGCGCCCGCGATGCCCAGGGGGTTGCGCGTGAGCGCCACGGCGGCCGCATCGGCGTGGAACTCGCGCTGCCGAGATACGGCCGCCTTGATGAGCCGGCCGAAGAAGAGGCCGATGGAGCCGATGGTCGCGATGAGCACGCCGACGAAGGCGAGGCGAGGATCGCCCACGGGGCGTTCGTCTCCCCTCGTACCGGGCAGGACGATGAGGGCGCTGCCGAGCATGCCGATGGAGAGCAGCCCGTGCAGGACCGCCATGAGGCGCATGTTGAGTCGCGCGTCGCCATGGAGGAGGTGGGCCAATTCGTGGGCGACGAGGCCTTGGAGTTCGTCCCGCGAAAGGACCCGGAGCGCGCCATGGGTGACGGCGAGCACCGCGTCGGATGGCGCCCAGCCGGCGATGAGGGCGTTGATGCAGCGTTCGTTGGGCAGCAGGTAGACCTGCGGAACCGGCAGGCCGGCCGCGAGCGACATCTCCTCCACGATGGAGAGAAGGCGCCGCTCCGCGGGATCGACGGAAGACGGCTCGACAAGGCGCCCTTTGAGACGTATGGCGACGGTGCGGCCGCCCTTCGCGAGGGCGAGGAGCTTGTGGATGGTGCCCCAGCCGATCACCACGAGGGCCCCGAGGCAGACCCAGAGGAATACTTCGGGCTTCCAGAGCCGGAAGTCGTACCTCTCCGTCCAGCGCTGCCACATCAGGTCGATCGCGAGACCGACGACGTAGAGCGCTCCGATCGTCGCCAGGACTGCGAGCGAAAAGAGGGCGAGAAGGCGGATCGTGTTCTTCCGAGCGCGGGCCTGGTGCTCGAAGAAATCCATCTCCTGAGCGCTACTCTACAGAGTGGGGGCGCCTCTCATTCGCCCGGGTCCGCCCCCTCCGAGTGCGCCACCAATGGCGCACCCCGCCGCTATAACCACCTATCGCCTAACGGGTTGCGACCGCCCTGGACCTGCATTGCAAATCCGTCACTCCTCGGTTTCGATGCGGATGCGGTAGGTGCCGCTGGTCTGCTGGCCTTGGACCTGGACGAGGATGGCGAGGTAGAGGTTTCCGCGGGCGCTCGGCATGCCCATGTAGCTGCTTCCGACGCGAAACATCTGGCCGTTCTTGCCGACGCGTCCGACGAGGGTGCCGAGGGGCAAGTTCTCGATCTGGCCCATGTTGATCATTCCGTCGGGGCGGAAGGTGTAATTGCCCCACTGGGGGAAATTGATCGTCCCGTCCGCCCGGATGCGCAGGGTCATGCCGGGGTGCACCGCCAGTTGCGTGTCGAGCCACTCCCCGACGTAGGTATGCGAGCCGGACAGCTCGAACCGAAGGGCCGCAGCCGGTTTCCAGCTCCGGATCTCCTGCACATCCTTGCGCCGCACCGTCACCGGGCCGAGCTCGGGCACTTGGACGCGAATCGCCTCTTCGTTCACGGTACCCGTGAAGGTGAATCGAACGGTCTCCACGCGGTCGTCGTCGGAGGGAAGTTCCATCTCCTGCGGGTCCTGGGTCCCCAGGAGCTCCTCGCAGCGCCGTTTCACCTCGGGATCGGCGGACAGGGCCGCGGCCTCCTTGATGTCGGGCAGGGCGAAGTCCCCCTCCTCCGCCAGCGACACCTGCGCCGCCGCCTTTCGCTCCGGGTTGGGGGAGCCGAGATCTTCCAGCAGCTTCCGCACGCGTTCGAGCCGGTCGGGATCCGCCTTGCGGCCGAACCGGATGCGACGAAGATCGGCGATGGGCACGGCGAGGGGGCCGAAGGGGGTCGTCGCCTTCCACTCCCTGGGTTCGAGACGTCCCACCAGCAGGGTCCCGCTGCGAAGGCGCACTTGGTGCTGGGCCTCATCGGGAGGACTCTCCTGCGCCGCCGCGGGCAGCAGGAAGAACAGGGCGGAAAGGGCGGCACGGAACATCGGGCGTACTCCTTTCATGCGTTACTCGCGCTTATCGCTCGGCTTCCCGTCCGGTGCGGGCATCGGCACCGGCACCCTGCCCCCCTCCGGCTCGCCCGCGGCGCGCTCGCCGAGGGTGATGGTGACGTCCGACCGCTCGGCGCCGCGCAGGACCGTGAGTCGGATCGTGTCCCCCGCGCGCCGCGCACCCACGGCGAAGCGGAGAGCGAACGAGTTGCGCACCTCTTCGCCCTCCACCGCCACGATGATGTCCTCCGCCAACAGACCACCCTTGGCGGCCGGAGAATCCTCGAGCACTTTCACCACCCGCGCGCCGGGCTCCGTCCGATCCTGGTCCATCTCGACGCCCAGGAACGCGGGCAGGAGCACCGCCCCCTCGCGCCCGAGGCGCGCGACGAACCGCGCCGGGTCGGGCACCGGCACGGCGAACCCGATGCCGGAGTCGTACCAGTTGGGGTTGGCGTCCTCCCCCGAGCCGCCCAGCGGCACGAGGATGCCGTAGACGCGCCCCTCCACGTCGATGAGCGGGCCGCCGTAGTTGGCGGGAGAGGTGGCGGCGTCGGTCTGGATCGCCTTCCCGTCCACGCGGTTCTTCGCGGAGACGATGCCGTACTTGATCTCGGGAAGGGGGGCGGGGACCGTGCGCCCGAGAGCGAAGGCCCACGCTCCCACCTCCACCGTGCGCGGATCGAGGAACTGGGGCACCGGCAGCCCCGTCGCTTCGATCTTGAGGAGGGCGAGGCCGGCGGCGCGGTCGATGCCCAAGAGCCGCGCCGCATGGCCCGACCCGTCCGCCAAGGTGACGACGATCACGTTGGGCTTGCCGTCGAAGTTCCAGGAAGAGGTGACGATGTGGCCATCCGGGGAGACCACCACGCCCGTGGTGGGGCCCTCCGCCTTCTGGAAGCCGGGCCACGCCAGCATCTTTTCCCACTCGTTCTTGAACCGCTCGGTCTTGCCCTCCGGCGCCTCCTCTTCCCCCTCACCATCCCCGCGCGGGCGCTCCGGGAGCGTCATCTTCTTCTTCATCTCCTCGGGGATCTCGGCTTGGCGCACGCCGCCCCGGGTCGTGATGGTGACGACGCTCGGCGCGACGCGGTCCACGGCGGCCGCGACGGCGGCCTGGAGCGCTTCGAGTTCGTCCAGCTCCTCAGGCGCGAAGAGCAGAGGGCAGAGCAGCGCGAGCAGGATCATGACGCCTTCTCCTCCCGGAGCGTGATCGGGATCACCAGGACTTCCTCTTTCCGTTTCACGAGGAGGCGCGCGGTCTGGCCCGCGCGATAAGTCGCCATGACCCGATCGAACGCCTTCCAGCTCGCGACCGGTGTCTCGTCCACCTTCAGCACTAGGTCGTCGGGCCGGATCCCCGCCTCCGCGGCGGGAGAAGCCGGGTCGACGCGGTCGATGTAGGCCGGAGTGGCCCGGTTGATGCCGCCTTTGAGCACGCGCAAGCCGTGATACCCCGGTCCCCCGCCCCCCTCCGGCACATGGGGCGCGGCGGGCGCGTAGACCAATGGGGCGTCGGGCCGCTCGAGGGTGTCCAGGATGAAGGGCTTCAGGTCGTCGATGGGGATGGCGTAGTGCGCCTGCACGTTGGTGGCGCGGCTCTCCACGATCGTCCCGCTGATCCCGATGACGCGGCCCGAAAGATCGACCAGCGGCCCACCGTAGACCCCGGGATTGTTCATGGCGTCGTGCAGGATCACTGGCATGTCGTAGGGGAATTCGTCCATCCCTTCGCGCATCGCCAGCTTGGCGACGGCGTTCACGATGCCGAGGTTGACGGCGCAGCGTTCGCTCCCCAGGGCGACCTGGTAGGCGTTACCCACGAGCAGGACGAACTGCCCGCTCCGCACGCCCGTGCTCTCGCCGAGGGTCGCCGCGGGAAACCGCTCCCTCGCGGCGCCGATGAGCAGCAGGAGCGTCATCTTCGAGCGGCGGTCCTCGCGCACGATGCGCGCCTGCAGCCGGCGGCCGTCGTGCAGGTGGCAGTTGATCTGCGGCGCCTCGTCCAGGGTTACGGAGCCGCGCGTGATCACGAGCCCGCTTTCGTGGACGATCACGCCGGTCATGTAGCCGTAGATGCCCCGGAACCCCTTGATGCCGAAGACCTTCACCACCGCCGGCTGCACCGCCTCCACCGCGGCGTCGATGCGCGCGTTGCGGGGCGCCGGCTCCCCGGCTCCGGCGCCGGCTGCGAGCAGCAGGAGGAGCGATGCGGCGCGCGTCACTTCGCCTGCACGCTTTCGTAGGCGATGGTCTGGAGCAGGCTCTCCTTGTCGCGGTCCCAGATCTCGACCCGGTAGGGGCGCAGGAGCCCGCCCGCCTCGCGCCAATCGGAAAGGAAGAAACTCACCGGGCGGAGCCACGCCTGGGAGTAGAGGTCGATTCGCCAGAGCCGTCCGGTATCGAGATGGACGAAGTAGACCCGCTCCTTGCCGTCGGCGCTCTTCGCCTCGAGCCGGTCCACGGTGCGGCCGTCCACGAGCGAGCCGCCGGTGAACTGCAGGGACTCGAAGCGCAGCGCTCCGTCGGCGTGCACGAGGTCGTTCCATGCGGCCGCGCGTTCGAGGAGGTCGGTCGCGTAGTCGTCGTTTTGCGCGCCGGGCTTGCCGCCGCGCGTCTTGTCCCCGAGGGTCTGCTCCACTCCGCCGCCGCTGTATGTTTCGAGAAGGGGCTGCGGATCGCGGTCGCGCACCGTGAGCGTGCCGCGACGCGTCTCCTCCCCGATGGGCTGGAGCGCGCCGCGGGCCGCGGCAAGGGTCCGTGCGATCTCGTCTTCCACGTAGACGCGGGGCACCGGCCGGCGCGCCTTCACTTCGTCTCCCACGATGGGGATGCCGTCGAGGTCGAGGCGCAGCGTGCGGCGCGTCCAGCTCGCATCCTTGTAGCTGGCCACTTCGAGGGCGACGCGCCGCCCCTTGGGCAGCACCGAGACGAGCCGGAGGAACTGGTTCGCCTCGCCGATGGGCTGGCCCTGGAAGGAGACGAGCGCGTCCCCGACGAGGAGGCCGGCGTTCGCGGCGCAGCCCGGGGAGAGGATCTGCTGGAACGTGACGCGCACGCCGCCGGGCCACGCGGGGTCGAGGACGTCGCTCACCGTCGCGTTGAGCGTGCCGTGCTCCACGATCATGCCGGCGCGCAGCTCCGGCAGGCAGTGGCGGATCTGGTTGGCGCTGATGGCGTACCCGACGCCGATGTTGACCCGCCCGCGATCGCGCAGGGAGACGCGCCCGTTGATGCCGACCACCTCCCCCAGGAAATTGAAGAGCGGGCCGCCGCTGTTGCCCGGGTTGATCGAGGCGTCGGTCTGGATGCAGTCGGGGTAGACCAGGGTGCCGCGGATGGAGCCGGGCTGGTAGCGGTTGATGCCGCTCACCACCCCGAGGGTCACCGTGGGGGTGAAATCGGTGGCGAGGAGGAAGGGGTTCCCCATGGCGTAGACCCAATCCCCCTGCCGCAGCGCGTCGCTGTCCCCGAGCGGCGCGAAGGGCCAGGTGCGCTTCTCCTTCAGGCGCAAGAGGCTCAGGTCGCCGCTCGGGTCCACGCCGATGACGGCGGCGGCGTGGATGCGCTGATCGTTGAGGCCGATCCGCATCTCCTCCGCCAGCTCGGTGACGTGGAAGTTGGAGAGCACGAGCCCGTCGGCGGTGATGATGACGCCGGACCCGCCGCCCGGCCCGCGGAAGACCGCGCAGACCGCCGGGGCCAGCCGGGCCGCCAGCGCCACGCGCTCCCGCTCGAGCCGCCGCACGGTCTCCCGGGCGGCCCGCGTGAACTCCTCGCCGTCCCCGGCGCCCGCGGCGCCGGCCAGAAGGAGCGGGAGGAGCGCGAGACGGCGGCTCATGCCTCTAGCCTACCCGCCCGGCGCGGGCGGCATGGGCGCGGCGTTGAAGAGGCGCGCGTCCGTCCAGTCGCAGAAGTCGGAGGCATAGGAGCCGGCGGGATCGACCTCCAGCACCAGCCGCTCCACGCCCTCCACGTCGAGGCCCAGGAGCGCCGGGGGATCGCCCCGCTTGCGCCGCACCTCCGCCAAGAGCCTCCCGTCCCCCAGGACGCGGAAGAGAGCCTCCCCCTCCGGCCCGGCTGCGTCGTCGATGCCGCACCGGGCGAAGAAGGAGCGCCAGCGCCTGCCGATCGCGAACTCGAGCCGGGAGTAGGCGCGCACGCCGAGGCCGCTCTCGTACCGCCGGTCGCCCAGGCGCAGCGGACCGCCGTGCACCATGCCGTCGCGGCGCCACGGCGCCGCGGCGCCGAAGGCCGCCACCTCCCGCACCCCGATCGGCTCGAAATCGCCCAGCGCGGCGACATGCTCGCCCAGGAACTCGATGCGCGCGGCCCGCTCCAGCGCGATGCGGGCGCCTCCCCCCTCGATGGCCTCCTCCGTGATGCGTTCGAGGGGAAGGGTGATGCGCCCTCCGCCCGCGAGGAGCAGGCGGATGCGAAGGCCCGGGGGCGGGGGCGGAGGGTCGGTGTCGGGACGCAGCACGAAGCCGTAGACGCGGTGGGCGTCGGGCAGGTCGTGCTCGCTGTCGCCGATGCGCACCCGCATCGCGCCCTCGGTCACCTCGAGGACCCGGGCGTCGATGGGGAACGGGTTGGCGTCGCGCTGCACCAGCACCGAATCGCGGCCGCGCTCCAGCAGGGTCTGGAACATCGCGTCGTAGGCGTCCTGGGCGGTTCCGAGCAATCGACCGTAGCGCACGCCCACGACCTCCCTCAGGGGGACCTTGAGTCCGGTAATGCCGGGCCCCTCGAGGGAGAGGAAGGTGCCCTCTCCTTTCACCGTCCCGCGCACGATGTCGCCGTTGCGCAGGAAGAGGTTGAGGGACGCGCGGGAGGTCTGCGCGGATCCAGGCTGGAGCTCGAGCGCGGCGACGTTGCGCGCCGGCACGCTCCAGGCTCCGGCCGGCAGGAGGAGGTGGAGCGTCCCCGCGTCGGCACCGAGCAGACGGACCTCCTGGATGCGTCCGTCGAGCAGCGAGACGGAAGGCGCAGCGCCCGCCGCCGCGGCCAGCGCCATCAGCAGAGGGCCCGCCCGGATCACTCGCCGTCCCCGCCCGCGCGGTCGTCCGGCTCCGTGACGCGCCTGCCCTCGGCAAGCTGGCGGTGGTACTGCTCGAGGAGCTCCCGGTAGCGTTCCGGCAGCTTCTCCTTGAGCGCCTGCAGGACCTCCTCGCGCTCCTTGTCTTTCATCTCGCCCCACTTCTCCCCCGCCTTGGGGCGCGTCTTGGGGCGCAGATCGCCCACCCGGGAGGCGCCCGGGGCGACCTTGGACTGATTGGCCGGGGACTGGGACTGGTCGTTGCCGCGCGGCGTGCCCCCGCCGCCTCCGCCCCCCCCGCCCCCCTTGCCTTCGCTGTCCTCGGCCTTCTTGATGAGCGCGTCGAGGATCTCCACGATCTCCTTCTGCTTGCCCTGCGTGGAGGCGCCGGTCTCGCCCGATTCGATGACGCGGCCGACGTGGTTCATCTTCCCGCTCAGGTCGTAGAGTGGGCTCTCCCACTCCTGCACGAGCTCGTTGAGCATCTGCTCCATCGCGCTGCGATAGCGCTCCGGGGCGTCGGGGTAGTCCTCGAGGAAGCGCTTGGCCGCGACCAGCGCCTGCTCCTTCTCGCGCATCTGGCCCAGCGCCACGGCGAGATAGAAGGCGGCATCCACGTCGCAGCCCGCCTTGGAGCGCAGCTGCGGGTCATTGAGGAGGCCGCGGAGCGCTTCGGCCGCCGCCTCGTAGAGCTCGCGATGCATCTGGCAGAGGCCGAAGCGGTAGCTCGCGTAGGCGGCGAGGTAGGGGTCGGCGTCGGCACGCAGGCCGGCGAGGAGGTCGGCGGCGCTGGCATAGCGCTCGTTCTGGAAGAGAGCGTCGGCGCGCATGTAGTCGCCGTTGAGGAGGAGGAGCGATTGGTGGATGCAGTCGTATTCGCCCCCGAGCAGCGCCCCTTCGCGCAGGCGGAGCACGCGGGCCTTGAGCTCCGCGTCGAGCCCCGCGCGGCCCTCGAGGGATTGGAAGAAGCGCCCGATGCGCGCCTGCTGGAGGCGCTCGGCGAGGGCGGCGCTGTCGTCCGGCGCGGCGGTGGCCGCGGCGGCGAGTAGGAGGAGAACGGCGTTGCGCATCATGGCTAGCCCTCGTTCTGCCGGTTGATCTTGTCGGCCATCGAGCGGGTGAGGTCGCCCACGGCGCCCTGCTTTTTCGCGACCCGCGTGCGTTCCTCGTCCAGTTCGGCGACCTCCTGGGTCCCGGCCTGGAGCTTGCGCTCGAAGAACTCGGTGCGGCGATTCACCTGCACCTGCATCTCCTTGAGCATCTTCAGCTCGGCGGAGGTGGGGAGGAGGTTCTCCTCCTGGTCCCCCTCCATGGGGTCGCCTTCGCCGCCCTGGCCCTTCTGGTCGCGCCGTTTCACCTCCTCCTGGATGACGCGGAGGAGCTGCTCCAGGGTGATCTCGACGTCGCGCTGGATCTGCTGCGTGTACTCGTCGGTCGCGAGCTTGGCGAGCATCGCGGCGAGGTTGTCGAGGTCCGCCTTGAGATCGAGCACGATCTCGGGGATCACGACGGTGCTGCCCTCCTCCTTGAGGATCTCCAGCGCCTTCTCGGCCTCGGAGGCGAGCTCGCCTTCGAGAGCGGAGAGGCGTGCGGCCGAGTCGCGGTCGGCGCGCGAGGGTTCCGGGGACTGCCGCAGGCGCAGGTTGAGGGCGATGGTGTCCTTCGTGATCTGCCGCTGCTTCTGGAGCATCGCCGCAAATCGCCTCTCCATCGCCTCGAGGAGCATGAGCTGCATCTCCTCGCGCAGCTGCCGCAGCGCGTCCTCGAGATCCTTCTTCGCCTTCTGCAGGCGCTCGACCGCCTCCTTCTGGTCGGCGTTGGCGTCGCGGGAAGAGCGGTTGCGGAGGTTTCGGCTCGCCTGCTGCATCGCGCGCTTCGCCTGCTCCACCTCGCTCTGGCCGGGAGTGGGCGCGCCCTGCGTTCCCCCGCCCCCCTTCTGCTCCATCTTCTTCAGGAGCTCTTCCGTCTTCTCGGTGGTGGCGTCCTGCTTTTCGGCCTGCGCGTCGTAATTGGGCAGCTCGATGAGCTTTTTCAACTCCCGCTCCAGCTCCTCGAGCTTCTTGTAGGCCTCCTCCAGCTCCCGCTTGGCGGCCTCCTGGTGCGGCACCGCGCCCGCGGCGCCCTTCTGGAGCCCCTTTTCCGCCTCTTTCATCTCGTCCTGGGCGCGGCCGAGGGCGCCGGCGCCGGAATCGGCGCCCTGGGTGCCCTCCGCGAGGCGCTCCACGTCCTTCTGAAGTCGCTCGGTGTCGCGCCGGAGCTGCTCCTGTTGGCGCGCGAGCCTCTCGCCGCGGTCGGCGGGGAGCCGCTCGGCCATGCGTTCGAGGGCCTCGCGCGCCTCGCGCAGATCCTGCTCGACGCCCTCCTGCGCTTCGCCCGCGGACTCGCCGGCCTGCATCTTGGAGGCGGCGCTGGCCATGCCCTGGGCCGCGCGAGCCACTGCCTCGGCGGCGCGCTGGGCCGGGTGGTCGGCGGTGCCCGCTTCGAGGGCGGCCTTCGCCAGATCGCCGGCGAGCGCCTCGGCGCCCTTCGCCACCTCCTCCTGGGCCTGAGCGCCCTTCCCGGCTTTTGCCGCCTTCTGGTCCGCCTCGAGCTTCGCGAGGCGGCGCTTCAGCTCCTCGAGGCCCGCGGTTTCCGCCGCGCCACCGGCGCGCGTGGTCTCCGCCATGGCCTGCTGCCGCGCGATCAGCTCCTGCAGCTTAGCCTTCGCGTCCCGCGCCCGCTGGAGGGTCTTCTCGGGATCGACGTGCTTTTCGGTCTCGTGGAACTGCTGCGTCTCCTCCTGGAGGATCTGCTCGAGCTGCTGGCTGAGCTGCTTGAGCTGCTCGATGCGTTCGGCGGTCTCTTTCCGCTCCGAGTCGCGGTCGAGGAGGATGTCGAGGATCCGCTCCAGCGCCTTGGAGAGCTCGCGCTGTTCGTTGAGCGCCTCCTGGAAGAGCTTCGATTCGAGGTAGTTCTGGATCTCCTCGACGCGACGCAGGTTGCCCTCCTCGAGGCTCCTCCGCATTGCCATCTCCAGGCGCGCAGCCTTCTCCGGGTCGGACTTGGCGAGGATTCGCGAGATGCGCCGCATCGTCTCCTCGAGAGACTTGAGCCGCCGGCCCACCTCCGCCTGGCGCTGGGCCAGCTGCTCGGCGGTCTCCGCGGCGGGCTCGGCCTTGGGCTCTTCGGCCCTGAGGGAGAGGCTCAGGCCGAAGGTGACGAGGAGGGCGAGAGTCGTTCTCACGGCATAACCTCTTTCTCGACCGCGGCTTGCGCACAAGAGCCCCGGGCGGCCCCCTCGCGCACGCTCGATGGAATTGTATACGTGGAACCGGCCCGGGAGGCGCCGGATCAGCTGTTTTTACCGTCCTGAGTCATTCCCATCGGGAGGGGTGAAGTCGGGGAAGATCGTGCGCATCTCCTCGAGCCAGCGGCGATAGGCGGCGGCCCGGGCGCTCCCCTGCAGCTCCATGAGGGCGCGCCAGCTCTCCACGATCTCGGTGAAGCTCTCCACGCGGATCATGTGGGCCAGGACCGCCTGCATGGCCCGCAGGATGGCTTCGTAGCCGACCGCGGCATCCTCGCCCGGGCGCCCGCCCAGGGGGGCCTCCCCCGCAAGCCGCGCGATCTCGTCCAGCCTCAGGCTCTGCTCCTCCAGGAGCACCTTTCTCAGGTCGCCCAGGGCGTCCACGACGCCGCGCCGCAATTCGTGGATGCGGGACGCGTCGGAGATGCGGTTGTTCTGCATCTCGTCGAGGACCTGCGCCATCTCGCGCTCGATGGTGTTCACGCGCCGCGCGATCTGGCGCTGCTCGCGCGCCTGGGCGTCGCCGAACTCCCGCACGTCGGACGGGGCGGCGGGGGGCTTGTCGCGCCGGTCCTGCAGCTCGTCGCGCAGCCGGGTCTCCTTCGTCACCAGCTCCTCGAAAGCCTGGCGCTGCTCCTGCTGGCGCCGCACGAGATCGGAAAGCAGGTCCTCGAGGGTGACGATGCGCAGCGAGACGGGGTCGGAACGCCCCTCCTGGACCTCCGGGGATGCGTTGTCGGTGGCGTAGGCGATGAGCGTGAGGAACGCGCCGGGGCTGAGGCCGAGCGCCTCCAGCTCGAGCACGCCGCGAAGTTCGGCGGTCTCGCCGCCGAGGCCGGCCGGGTCGAAGTGGATGCGGTGGGGGTCCGGGGCGGCGCGATCGTCGGCGGATGCCGTCGCCTCGAGGCGCCCCTCCGTCGCCTTCACGTCGTCGCGGATGCGGACCTCGTACGGGATCCACGCCACCGGCACTACCATCGAACCGATGCCCTGCAGGCGCAGCCGCACCTTGGGGGCGCGGTCGGGCACGACCCGCACGAGGAAGCGCGGGGCGAAGGCGGGGTTGGTGAGTCCGTCGCGGTCGAGGAGCCGCAGACCGACGAGGACCGTCTTCTTGGGCAGGAAGCGCGCCTCGAAGCGGTCCCCGCTGCCGAGGATCGCCGGCACGATCTCCTCCTCCCCTTCGCCGAGCACCAGGGCGGCCTCCTCCAGCGGCTTGCTCGAACGGCCCCGGAGGGTGAGGGATCCTCCCGCGAGCACCTCCGGATCCCCCGCGGCCAGGTCGACGAGCTTGCCCTCGCGGCCGGCGTACTCCGGGAACCCGATCTCCACCTCGATCTCCATCGCCTCCGGAGGCAGGACGAGTTCGATGCGATAGTCCCGGGTCACCTCGTCGCCTCCTTCGAGGCGGAACGTGATCGGGAAGACCACTTCGCGGAATTCGTGGCGATAGGAGAGCGCGGCCGGGTCGGCCTTCATCATGGCCTGGCCCTCCTCGCCTTCCGAGTCGCGGTAGTGGAGGAGGACCTTTTCGGGGTGGACCTCGCCGCGACTGAATGCGGTGACGACGATGTTGCCTCCGCGTACGATGCGGGCCGCTCCGTCCACGAAGACGGTGGGGTCCAGTTCGAGGTAGGTCTTTTGCGGCCAGCGCAGGTCGCGCAGCAGGACGTTGCGCGCGAACCAGGTGCGCGCCGATTCCGGGTCCGCCGCCGCGCCGGCCCCGAGGAGCGCGAGGGCCGCGATTCCCAGGGCCACGGCGCGAAACACCTGCTTGAGCGCGAGCGCGTCGCGGAAGCGAACGCTCCCCGCCGGCTCCTCCGCGGCGCGGATCGCTTCGGCGACGAGGTGGGGGGACATGCCCCACCGCTCCGGGTCGGTCTCCCGCGAGAGCTGGATCGCCGTGACGAGGCGATCCTTCAGCTCTGGGAAGCGGGCCTCCACGGCGGTGGCCAAGGCGTCCTCGGAGAGCGGGCGGCCCAGCCGTGCCGCGAGGTACCGCCACGCGACGTAGGCAAGCCAGGCGAGCGCGGCAACGAGCAGGGCGGCGCGCGCCGCGGTCTCGAGCTTGAAGAACCGGTCGAGGACGAAGCTCGTGACCACCGCGAGGAAGAGCGCCCCCGCCACGCGCGCCGAGCCCTCCAAGGCCAGCGCGAGGAGGATGCGCCGCCGGAGGCCGGCCAGCCGCGAGCGGATCGTCTCGAGTCCCGCCACGTCAGACCATCCGGAACCGCTTGCGCAGGATCCACTCCGCGCAGAGGAGCAGGAGGACCACGATCACACTGGTCCAGGTGTCCCAGAGCGGCACCGGCCGCCCCGACGTGACCACCCGTTCCGTGGCCGGCGGGATGAGCGCCGGGTCGCCCAGGCGCGCCACTTCGTGGAGCGCCGGGGAGAAGCCGCGGGCACGGCGCGCGAGATCGGCGAGGAGCGGCGCGTCGGCCCGCACGTCCCCCATCTCCCGGTCGGGAAGGCTCACGGTGAAGCTGGCGCCGGCGGGCTTGCCCGTACGCTCCGTGCCGCGCACCTCGTAGTCGCCCACGGCGGGGGGTGCATAGGAGCCGGCGAAGCTTCCCGGCTTGCCCTCGGCGGGCAGGAGGACGATCTCCTCCTCCTTTCCTCCGGGCTGAGTGAGGATGGCGCGCACCGAGGGGGCGTCGAGGGGGCGAAACGCCTCGTCGAACGCCTCGGCGGTGATGTGCACGGAATCGCCGAGATCGAGGGCCTCTGTGTCGAGATGGATCCGAAAGCGGCGTCGCTCCCCCTGGAGCCGCCCCTCCACGAGAAAGCGCGCGGTCTGCACCCAGAACCGGTCGAAGACCGACTCCGCCACCGCCCTCCAGCGGAAGGTCTCGTCGGCGGCGAGGAACAGGACGTTGCCCGCGCCGTAGCGATGCACCGCCAGGATCGGCCGGCGCCCGTACGGTTCCACCGATTGCCGCGGATCCTCGTGGCGCGCCAAGATGAGCGCCCCGGGCTTCTCCTTCAGGACCGGGAAGAACCAGTAGAACTGCGGGAGCCGCTCCCAGACCAGCTCGCGGGCGCGGTTGGCGTCGGCGTTGAATCGCGTGGCCGGATGCGTGAGTCCCGCGGGCTCGGGGACCATGCGCCACGGCTCGGTGGCCTGCCTGCCGAAGCCGATCCCGAACTCAGGCGAGTCGGCCCGGTCGAGGTCGAGCACCACCGGCAGCAGGTCCGCGATCTCGACGCCGCCCTCCCGGCGCAGCAGCCCGAGGGTGTGTTGCTCTCCCGCGATGTAGGCGAGGCCGCCCCCGTGGGTCCCCACGAACCGCTTGAGGAGCGCGGGCCAGCCCGGCGGAAGGCGGACTCCGTCGGGATCGTGCAGGATCACGACGTCGAACTTGAAGAGCCCCGCCTCCTCGGAGGGCAGCGCCTCCAGCGAGATGTTGCCGTCCTGCGCGAATTCGTCGTCCGCGCTCTGGAGAAAGCAGGCCAAGGTGATGGTCGGGTCGCGCAGTAGCACGTTCTTGATGGCGTAGTACTCGTGGGCCGGCGCGCCGCTCACAAGGAGCGCCATCGCCTTTTCGTCGATGACGCTGGAGTCGAAGACCTTCTCGTTGTCGGAGGTGTTGGTCTCCTCGGGATCGGGCAGGAGGCGCACGCGGTACTGGAGCGTGCCCATGCGGGGAGGTCGGTCGGTGAAACTGAGCGGAACCACCCCCTCGCCCTCGGCGAACCCGGCGGTCTGGGTGGAGACCCGCTCCCAGTCCGTCTCTCCCTCGTACCGCCGCTCGAAGAGCACCTCCGCGGCGCCGATGCCGCGCCCGGAGACCTTCGCCTCGAAGACCGCGGGATCCTTGCGGAAGATGCGGTCCGGACCCGCCAGGGCCACCGCGCGCAGGTTGGGGAGGAGGACCGCTTCGCCCACCGGCACCGTGAAGAGGCGCAGGTCCTTGTTGCGGAGGTAGAGGGCGGCGTCCTCGGGCGGAGCGCCGAGATTGGAGCGGCCGTCGGTGAGGAGGATCACCGCCGCGACCCGGTCGGAGCCGGCCAGCTCCACCGCCTGCCGCACCGCGCCCGCGAGATCGGTGCCCTTGGCGCCGCGCGCCCGCGCCGCCGGGTCGAGGGGGGGCAGGGCCTCGGCTGCACCGGCGCCCTGGGGAAGCGCACCCAGCAGAGTGGCCTCGTCGGCGAAACGGTAGACGAGCACCGGATTCTGCCGCGCCAGCATCGCCAAGAGCCCGGAGTTGCGCAGAGCCCGGTCCAGGAGGGCGGCGCGCGTCAGCGTGCCCGGCTCCACGTCGAAGGCGGCCTTGAGCCGCGCCCGCGCCTGCGGATCCTTGTAGCGATCCTGCGTGCTCATGGAGAGCGACTCGTCCAGGAGGACCAGGGTGCTTTTCTGGATCGTCTCCACCTGGTCGACCGCGAGCACCGGCTCGAGAAGCAGCAGCACCAGGGAGAGCAGCACGAGGGAACGGAGCGTCGCGAGGGTGAACTTGACCCGGGGCGCCGCGCTCCCCTCCCGGCGGTAGATCCAGATCACCGCCGCGACCACCGCGGCGAGGAGCAGCAGGAGCGCAAGGGCCGCCGCGCCGCGGGGCAGCCGCGCGAACTCGAACGCGGTCTGCGCCCCCTCGGGGATCTCCTTGTCCTCCACTCCCAAGAGGAGCTTGAGCCACTCGCTCATCGCACGAACACCTGTTTGCCCGCCTCGGCGAGTCGGGCCGTGGAGTGGTGGCCGAAGCGCCAGGCGAGGAAGGTCTCCAGAACGGCGCCGGCCAGAAGGAGCAGGAGCAGGGTCCTCCAGAACTCGCTCCGGTCCTCTTCGCCTCCATCGAGGAGCGCGCCGGCGCCCGCGCGCTCGATCCGCGTCCCGGGAAGCGCTTCGGCGAGGCGGCGCGGATCGAGCCGGGCGAGATCGCCTTCGCCCGGCTCGACGTTGCGCGCGTGGGGGAGCGTCAGCTCCTCCCCCTCCGGCGTCTCGAACCGTGCGAGATAGAAGCCCGCCACCCGGGTCTTCTCGTGGCGGAACGAGAGCGTGTGGGTGGCGGGGTTCTCGGCGAGCACCATCTCCGACTGGCTCGAGCCCTGCTCGTCGGGGAGGCGCACGACGCCGCGGCGGCGCATGCGCGCCGGGTCGAAGGGGATCTCGATCGGTTCGCCCACCCGGCGCGTGGCTTCGGCGGGATCGGGCTTCACCACGTAGGCGGCGATCTCCTGCAGCAGCGCCAGGTAGATGGGGGAGAGGGGGAGATTGGACCACTCCGTGTCGGCCGCGGTGGTGAAGAGGAGCACGCGCCCCTCGCCGAACCCCTTCTCCGCCAGCGCCGGGGAGCCGTCATCGTCGCCGTACCGGAGGATGACGCGCGCCTCGCTCCCGGGGGGCGGCTGCTCGCAGCGCACCCAGCGCTCGATGGTCATGGTGCGGAGCACGATGTCGTTCATTCCGCGCAGGAAGCGAATGACGGGATGGTCCGCGGCGGGTGCCGCCAGCGTCGTGTAGTCGTCGGTCGACCCCTCGACCTCGCCGAGGGCGAGGGGCAACAGCCGCTTCCCCGCCCCCTCCCCGGCGCCGTAGAAGAGCGCGTTGTACTCCTGCGGGTCGACTTGGTCGCCCAGGAAGAAGACCAGGCCCCCGCCCCCCCTCACGAACTCCTCCAGCTTCTGGATGCGCTCCGGCGGGAGCTTGTAGACGTTGCAGAGAAAGACGCCGTCCACGGAGGAGAGTTCGCGGCCCGAGAACGCACGCTCCGGAACGACATCCACCTCGACCCCGCTGGAGACCGAGCCCGGGGGCGCCAGCGCCACCGCGAGGTAGTCGGTTTCGCCGCGGTAGGGCTCGGGGGAGGTTTCGCCGTCCACCAGCAGGAAGCGCATCCTGCGGCGCACCTCCACCACGTGGCGGCGCACGTCGTCCCCGGGCAGCACATCGGTGGGCACCTCCGCGGAGACCTGCACCATCCCTTCGGCGCGGAAGACGATTTCCCGCACGACCTGCGCCTCCTCCCCGGGTCGCAGGGTTCCCTCGACGCGCTGGGGAGGGTGGGTACGGTCGTTCACGCGGAAGGTGATGGAGAGGTGGGAGACCGGCTCGGGGCCGTAGTTGCGCACGGTGGCGACCAGGTGGACCGGCACCCCCGCGACGGCGGCGCGCTCGCGCAGGGCCAGGGCGGTGACGCCGACGTTCTGCACGGCGTCGCCGCCCACGTCGATGAGGCGCACCTCGCCCCGCCCGCGGAACCGTGCCAGGGCCGCGGCGATCCTCGGTTCGAGTGCGCCGTCCGCGGCGATCCAGTCGCGGCTGCGGAAGTCGGAGACCACATGGAGGAGCAGGCGACCGGACTTCTCGTCGAACGCCTTCAGGATCGCCTCGACGGCGCCGGCCGCGTCGAGGGATCCGTCGGAGGGGCGCAGCGCATCGAGGCGCTCCAGGAGGCGCGTGGAGTGCGCGCCCGCCACCGCCACGCGCGCGAACCGGTCGTCGCCGCCCCGCGGGTCGGATCCGAGCACGAGGGTGACGCGATCCCCGCTCCGCTCCTCGTGGAGGCGCACCACCATCGCCTTCACCAGCTCCTTGGCCGCATCGAACGCCGAACGGTTCCCCGCGCCGGCGCGCATGGAGTGCGAGTCGTCCAGAAGGACGATGCGCTCCAGGGCCCCCTCGCCGGCGAAGAGCGCGGCGAGGCTGCCCTTCTCGGTGAAGGGCCGCGAGACGGCGAGGATCAGCAGCGTCACGAGGAGCACGCGGAGCGCGAGCAGGATCAGGTTTTCCAGGCGGATGCGACGCCGGTTGCGCACCGCGGCCTTGAGGAGGAAATCCATGGCCGCCCACTCCATGATCTTGAAGCGGCGCCGGTTGAGGATGTGGATCAGGACCGGGAGGGAGGCGAGGGCGAGCCCTCCCAGAAGCGCGGGGTGCACGAAGCCGACCGCGAACAGGGTCATCGGCGGCGGGTGCTCCCTCGCACCACGCGGGCGCGCGCGGCCAAGAAGCCAGAGAGCGCCCGGTCGAGGGGCTCGTGTGTCGAAAGCAGCACGTAGTCGATGCGCATGGCGGCGCAGGAGCGGCGCACCGCCTGGAGATGCTCCTCCAGCACCTCCAGGTAGCCCTTGCGCAGCGCCCGCGGTTCGGCGATGAGGTCGGGCAGCTCCTCCATCCCCTTGAAGCGGGTGTTCTCCTCGAAGGGGAAGGTCAACTCGCTCTCGTCGAGGACATGGAACAGGACCACCTCGTGGCGCATGTGGCGCAGCGCCTTGAGGCCCGCGTCGATGGTCTCGGGGGGCGCGAGGAGATCGCTCAAGACCACGACCAGGGAGCGCCGCCGCGACTGTTCCGCGAATTCGCGCAGCGGCAGGCCCAGGTCGGTCTTGCGCCGCGGCACCGCCGGCTCCACCATCGCCAGGATGTTGTGGAGGCTCTGGAAGTTGCTCGAAACCGGGACCTGCGCCCGCAGGGCGTCGTCGAAGAGCCGCAGCCCCACGCCGTCGCGCTGCTTCAGGAGCAGGTAGGCGAGGGAGGCCGCGGCGGTGGCGGCGTACTCGAACTTGTTGAGCGGGCCGGTGCCGAAGCGCATCGACTCGCTGATGTCGAGGAGCAGCTGGCAGCGGAGATTGGTCTCCTCTTCGTACTGCTTGATGTAATAGCGGTCCTCCCGCGCCCAGCGCTTCCAATCCAGATGGCGCAGATCGTCTCCCGGGACATATTCGCGGTGCTCGGCGAACTCGACGCTGTAGCCGCGGCGCGGCGACTTGTGCAATCCTGTGACGAAGCCCTCCACCACCTGCCGCGCACGCAGGTCGAGGCGCGTGATCTCGGCCAGGACGGCCGGGTCGAGGAGGCGGCTCCCGTGGACGGGCGCGCTCATCCCTGCTTCAGCACGGGCGCGGCGCCCGCCCCGCCTGCGGCGGCGACATCCTTGTCCGGGGTCTCCGCCAGGATGCGATCCACGATGGAGTCGGGGGTGATCCCGGCCGATTCGGCGGCGAAGTTCGTCAGGATCCTGTGGCGCAGCACCGGGTGGGCAACCGCCCGGATGTCGGCGCAGGAGGCGCTGGGGCGGCCGTCGAAGGCAGCGCGCACCTTCGCGCCGAGCACGAGAAACTGGCACGCGCGCGGTCCCGCGCCCCAGGAGACGTTGTCCGCCACGAACCCCGGGATCTCCTTCTCGCCCACGCGCGTCTGCCGCACGATCCGCATGGCGTACTCCACGACGTGGTCCGCCACCGGGACGCGCCGCACCGCGCGCTGCAGATCGGTCATCTCCTCGGCCCCAACCACCGGGGCCACCTCGGCGACGAGATCGCTCGTGGTCGTCTTGATCACCTCCCGCTCCTCCTCCCAGGAGGGGTAGCTGACCCTGATCTTGAACATGAAACGGTCCTGCTGCGCCTCGGGGAGCGGGTAGGTGCCCTCCTGCTCGATCGGGTTCTGGGTGGCGAGCACGAAGAAGGGCTCGGGCAGCTCGTGGCGAACGCCTCCCACGGTCACCTGACGCTCCTGCATCGATTCGAGCAGCGCCGCCTGCGTCTTGGGAGGCGTGCGGTTGATCTCGTCGGCGAGGATCACCTGGGCGAACACCGGGCCGGGCAGGAAGCGGAACTCCCGGCGTCCCGAGGTGCGGTCCTCCTGGATCACCTCGGTGCCGGTGATGTCGGCCGGCATCAGGTCGGGGGTGAACTGGATCCGGTTGAACGAGAGGCTGAGGGTGCGCGCCAGGGTGGAGACGAGGAGCGTCTTGGCCAGGCCCGGCACCCCTTCCAGGATGCAGTGGCCTTTCGCGAAGATGGCCACGAGCAACTGGTCGACCACCTCCTCCTGCCCCACGATCACCTTGCGGATCTCGTCGCGGATCTTCCCGCGCGCCTCCTTGAGGCGCGAGAGCGCTTGCCGGTCGTCCATGTTCGGCGGTTCCTTCCTTGGGGTTGCGCCCGCCTCAACGGCTGAGGATCGGGAGACTGCTGTAGGGAAGCTGCAGGATGATCAGGGCGATCGCGGTGCCGTAGGTCGTGCCCACGCCGTCGCCGTTCCATGAGCCATTGCCCTGCTGGAGGGAGAGGAGGCGGTCGCGCATGACGGGGAAGTACTCGTCCCAGAAGCGGTCGCCCTTCTGCCAACAGGCCTGCGCCATGTAGAGCTGCGTGTAGTAATAGTGCCCGTCGCCGCTGGCTCCCGGCTTGCACATGCGCCAGGCGAAGTCGAAGCACTTCTGGGCGGCCGGGCTGTCGTAGGATCCCGCGTTGTAGAGGACGGCGCAGGCGGCAGCGGTGATGGGCGCCCGGCTGGGACCCGCCCCGACCCGGTAGGCGATCCCGCCGTCCGGATTCTGCGACTTCTCGATGTAGGCGATCGCCTTCGCGATCACCTCCTTGGGAACGGCGATGCCCCCGTTGCGGCAGCCGCGCATCGCCTGCACCTGGGTGATGGTCACCGAGCCCTCGTCGCCGCCGGAGTCGGGGGTGTAGAGCCAGCCCCCCTGGCGCGACTGCGAGCGCTGGATGAGCATGATCCCGTTCTTCAGCACCTGCCGCAGCGCCTGCTGCTTGGCCAGGTCCTCCTCCATCCCGTAGACCTGCGAGAGGAAGAGCATCGAGAAGCCGTGCCCGTACATCGAGCGCCCCTCCTCCATCGGGGAGGTGATGAGCCCGTTGGTGGGATGCGCTTGGGAAATGAGGTAGCTCGTCGCCTTTTGGACGACGCGCGCGTAGGGGCCGCGGGTGGGGGTGGAGCCCGAAGCTGCGACGGCGAGCGCCGCGAGCCCGGTCATCGCCGTGGGGTAGGAGCCGAAGCTCCCGGCCGAGCGCCAGGAACCGTCCTCCTTCTGTTCCCGCGCCAGGTACTCGAGCCCCCGCCGGATGGCGTTCTGCGCCTGGGTGGTGATGTGCTTGGGCTGCGAGGCGATGATCTCGCCCTGACCTTCGCCCGGCGCTGCCAGGAGTGCGGTCGCCAGGAGAAGGGTCAGATGCCGTGCCATGACCTGCAGTGTAGCGGACAGCGTGTCATCATTCGTCTCGCTTCAGTCGGAACGTGCCGAGGGGGCTCCCGAACAGGAGGCCCGTTCCCATCGCCGCGATGGAGGGCGGCACGTCGAGGCGCGTACCGCCGGTCGGCCTCAAGAGAAACTCCCGCTGCTCCGGGCCCGACTCCTGCCGCGCGAACACCGGCTGCGGATCGAGGGTCTCCGCTCCCGCGTCCCGCTCGAAGAGGCGAACCGAAGCGGAGGGCGCCCCGCCCCCGGCCAGGACGACGTGGAGCTGGGTGAGGAGGGGCCGCGCATAGGCGGAAGCGGTCGGGAAGGGCGGATAGTTGAGCACCGCACGCGCTTTCAGATCGAGGCGGAAGAGCCGCGCCCCCTCGAGGTTCGGGGTCGCCTCATGGGTGAAAACGAAGAGCCGGGCGCCGTCGGGTATCTCATGAGCGACGCCGAAGAGCTCCTGCGCCTGCCGGGTGGTGACGACGCCCGCCTCCCAGTCGATGAAGTGGAGGTTGCCTTCGGCGCCGCCGCCGTAGCCCCGGCTGCTCCCGTCGTGGTAGACGGCGAGCGACTCGCCGGCATGGAGGACGGCCGCCGCGATGGAGTGCGCGGGGAGGGGAGCGGGGAGGAGCTCGGCGCCCGTCCGCGAATCCAGGACGCGCAGGCCGGCCGCCGCCGCACCCTCGTCGATCCCCTCCACAAGGAAGAGCCGACCGCGCGGATCGAGGCGCGGCGGCGCGAGGAGGACGCAGGAGGTGCGCGCCCCCTCGAGGGCGCGGGTCGGGTGTTCGGCGACGAGCCCCCCGATGGTGCGGAAGATCCGCGCGAGGCCCGGGTCGGCGTAGCCGACCACGAGCAGGCCGTCCCGCAGCTGGGGCGGGCCCACCGGCGTGCGCGCCACGCTTTCGTCCCGCCACAAGAGATCCCCTGCGCCGGTGCGATAGGCTTCCACGGCGCCGCCGGGCAGGAGCCGCACCAGGATGTCCCCTTCCAGGGCGAACGCGGGCACGAGGAGCTTCCTGTGGCCGCTTCCGCGCTTGCGCGCCGTGACCACCGCGTCGCGGAGCGCCTCCATCGCGGCGGGGACCTCGACGCCCGGGATCTGCCAGACCGCCACACCGTCCCGTGCGCGCACGCGCTGGGCGCCGTGCAGATCGGCGATGAGAAGGTCCTCGCCGACCATCGCGCAGAGGCGCGCCTGGGCGAGCAGCGCGGCCACCCCGAGGGTCTGCACCTCGCCGGCGCCGCCGGGAAGGGGGACGGGGGTGGGGGCGGGGAGCGTCCAGAGAGGCTGGCCGTCCCCGCCGAGCGCCGTGTAGCCCCCGGCGCTTGCATAGAGCGCGGCCACCGGCATTCCTTCGGGAAGCACGCCTTCGATCGGGACGAAGACGGCTCCCGCTTCGGAGAAAGGCGCGCCGGCGAGCGGGTAGGCGAGGCGGACCAGGCGCGTCCCGCCCGGCGCGGCGTCGACGAGAAGCTCCAATTGGCGGAGCAGGTCCTCCGGCGGACGCGTGCCGGTCTTCTCGATCCAATCGAGGGCGGAGCTGCGCTCGCGCCGGGCCGATTCGAGGTGGGCGTGGCGAGCCAGGGAGAGCGCAAGGCGCAGCTGCGCGAGGGCGCGCTGGGCGGGCTCGGGAAGGTCGCGCACGGCTGCGCGGAGCAGGCTCCATGCATCCTCCGGCTTTCCTGAAGCCTCCCTCCGGTCCGCCAGCGCATAGATCGCCTCCTCCGTGGGCGGCACGCGTCCGTACCGGTCGGGGATCGCGGCCAACGCGGCGTCATCCCCGCTCGCGAGCGCGGACTCGACGAGCGTGCGGACCATGGCCTCGAAGAGAGCGCGGAATTCAGGGTTGGCGCGCGTGAGCCCCAGCAGCACCTGCGCCGCGGCGGCGTGGAGGGGAACGAGCCGCTGCCCGTCGGGCGTCACGGCGAGGGTGGCCCATTCGGCGGGAAGCGCCTCGAGGACGGCGAGGGCGTCGGCCGGCCGCCCCGCTTGTGCGTGCACGCGCGCGCGCGCGAGGGTGACCGTCGCCCGCTGCTCCGGCGCGGCGGCGAGCCCCTCGGCCTCTTCCAGCGCGGCCATGTCGGAGCGCGCCAGCGCGATGGCCAGGAGGTTGTCGAGGGCGCGGCTGCGGAGGACCGAGTCGCCGCTGCCCTTGCGCTTCGCCGCCGCGATCGCCCTGCGGAAGTCGATTCGGGCCAGATCGCGAGCATCGGGCGCCTCCGACGTGAGCGAAACCAGGGCGCGCTCCAGGAGCAGGTCGGGCGTCTCCCCCGCCGCGGCGAGGCGGGCGTCGATGCGCGCCCGTTCCGCGTCCGCCGAGGTGAAGCAGTGGATCCAATCCTCGCCGACGGCGATGAGGCGGCCGCCGGCGTTCACCAGATTCCCGAGGCGGGGTACGCGGAAATGGATGGTGCGCTCGACCTTCCCGGTGGCGAGATCGAAGCAGTGGATGCGCGCGCCCTGTTGCCGCGCGCTCAAGCCGGGCACGTAGGCTTCGGTTTCGCCCAAAAAGCCCCGTCCATAGGGCTTGTCGGGGAGCGTCTGCTGCCAGGCGACCTTCCCGGTGGCGATCTCGATGGATAGGACGCTCTCCCCGGCCATGAGGAGATGCCCCCGCGCCGCCCCGAGGATGTGGTAGGCGCGGTCGCGACCCGCGGGGCGGCTCCAGGCGAGCGTGCCGTCCTCCACGCGGACGGCGAGGATCTCGGTGCCGTCCGCCGGCGCGAGGAGGACTCGCCCGCCGGCCACGACCGGTTCGTTGAGCGCGAATCCCTGGGTGACCGGCCCGGCGGCCCGGCGTCGCCCGGCGGTCCCGCGCGCGTAGCGCCGGATCCAACGCAGGCGGCCCGGCGGGCGCGCTTCCACCGCCGCCAGGACTCCGGCGCCCGAGGTGACGAAGATCAGCCCCCCGGAGAGAGCGATGCTGGCGTCCTCGGGGAGTCGCCGGACCGCCTCGTCGAGGCGGTGCAGCAGGGTCCTGGAGCGAACCACGCCGTCGCGCAGATCGACGCCCCAAAGAAAGACTCCTGCCACCGGCACCTCCTCCTGGACGACGGTGTAGAGGATGCCCGCGTGTGCCAGCCCCGGCCCGAGGACGCTGGGACGGGGGTGGGCGCTCTTGTCGGCCAGGAACGCGGCGAGGGCGGCGGGGTCGCGGTTGACTCGCAACGAGGCGGAGCGCCCCAGCTCCCAGAGCGTGTCCTCGGTCTCGAGGTCGTAGACGAAGAGTCCGGGGGAGCGCCGCCGCTTCCGGTTGTTGTTGGTGAGCAGGTGGTCCGGAGGATGCGCGAGGCTGCGCTCGAGGCTGACCAGCTTGCCTTCCGCGATGAGGAGCGACGCGCCCCCGTAGTCGAGGAAGCGGTAGACATCCTCGTAGGCGCCTCCCAGGTCGGGGATCGACTCCGGCTCGGCCTCGATCTCCTCCATCCCCCCCTCCTCCGGCTCGGGGGAAAGCAGCGCGACCGGCCGCGCAGGCCGCACGAAGCGCACCGGGAAGCGGTAGCCGGTATCGCTCTGGTTGATGCGGAAGTCGCGTTCCCCGGGCGCGGGGGCCCGGCGGAACTTCACCAGGGCGCCGGATCCCGCGCGCCGGCCGAGGTACTCCGCCCCGTCCTTGTAGTAGACGACCTCGTCGAACACCACCGCGCGCGCCGCCGGGTAGGGCTGCGCGAGTTTTTCGTTCGCCCCGCCAAGCGGGACGGGAGCGTTCTCGCGGTCGTGCGCCGCCACGGCCATCCCTCCCGCCCCCTCCCTCCACTCCAGCCGCGCGTCGCGCGCGCCGAGCGGGAAGGACCAGAACGGGATCTCCTGGAGCGTCCCCGGCAGATCGCGCGCGCCGCCCGTCCGCGCGGGATTTCCGCCCGCCACCGGCCACTCCTCCTCGTGGATCCCGCTCGTCGTTGCACGCAGCGTGAGGAGGGGATGAGATTCGAGGGCGGCGCCCGCCACCGACTCCCCCTCCACGGGAAGGAGGACCGCGGGGAACTCCTCGCGCAGCCGCGCGAGAAGGTCGGCGCGTCCCTGCGCGTCGCCTGCCCGGGCGGCGCAGAACGCGGCCTTGGCGAGGAGGAGAGGGAGGTTGCGGTCGTGGTCCTTGGGGTAGACGTCGAGGACGCGGCGGTAGAGATCGAGGGCCTCCTGGTCGCGGCCCAGGTCGAGGCAGAGGTCGCCCGCCAACTCCAGGGCGTCGTCGGCGGAAGAGGAGACGAAGTAGGCGTCCGCCAGATCCACGCAGGCGGTGATGCGCTGTTCGATCGACTCCTGGCGCAACGCAGCCAGGAGGATCCGCCGCGCCTCGGCGTCGTGGGCCGCGCGGTAGGCGGCGACTCCCTCGGGGGGCATGGAGGCGAGGGCCTTCAGGGCCAGCTCGCGCGCGGGATAGAAGAGGACGCCGTCGTCGCTGGAGAGCGCGGCGCGCAGCACGGCGGCGCTGGTGCCGGGGGAGATGCCGGGGTCGGCGTCGATGACGCGCTGAAAGACCTCCGCGGCCTTCGCCCACTCCTGGGCAGCCGCGAGATCGCGACCGCGGGCGAGGTACCGCGCCACCCCTTCGTCCGTGGGGAGCGCCACCTCGTTCGGTTCGGGAAGCGCGGAGGCGGGCAGGAGCAGCAGGAAGAGGATCAGGAGCGCCCGCATCACGCTCCCATTCAGACGATCCACTCCCCGGGCCGGTTCATCAGGACTTTCTACTATATGACGGAGCCGCGCCGCCTGACGCATCCCCCTCCCCTCCTCTCCGTCGCCTTCCGCCCAACCGCGCTCTTCCCTCCCTGTCGTCTCCACTAGGAGCCTATCCGAAAACCCGGCGTGAACACCGAGGCCGAGGGGGCGGGCCGAGCGCGAGCCGCGACGACGAAGCCGTAGTGGCGAACTACGGCGATGGAGGAGAGGCGATGCGATCGGCCCGCGCAGCCGGCCGAATGTAGCCGGGTTTTCGGATAGGCTCTAGGTCACGGGTGCCGTTGTAACGCAATGCCCACACATGGATTACGCGCGCTTTAGCGTTGATAGGCAAATCAGGGGGAGGCAACAGAGGAGGGCAGTGGTGGCCATGGCGAAGGAGAGGGACATGCGATGAAGCGCCCAGCCGGCGTAGATGGAAACGGCGGCGAAGGCGAGGCGGCAGGCGAGGGATTCGATGCTGAGCACCGTGGCGCGGCGGTGGGGGGAGGTCACCTGCCGGTTGAGGATCGTCCGGACGATGAGGGGATAGACGCCGAAGACCGCCCCTTGGATCGTGAAAAGGAGGGCCGCGCCGGGGACGCGCAGGGGGAGGAGCGCCGCGTACATCGCGAGGAGCATGACCGGAATCGTCACGAGGCAGGCGCGCTCCCCGAAGCGCGCCAGGACGCGGTGTGCGTAGTAGGCGGCCAGCGCCCCGACCACGTTGACCACCGCGAGCACTTTACCGAAGTCGTGCACCTCCAGCCCGCACTCCTCAAGCGTTCGGTTGAAGAAGCTCACGATGGCGGCGCGCAGGAGGAGGAAGACCCCCACGCTGTAAAGGATGATTCTCAGGATGCCGGGGCTGCGGGCGACTTCGCGGAACGCCCCCTTCGTGATTTCGAACGAGGAGGCGCCGCTGAGCTTGGGCGGCTCCCGCATCGCAAGGGCGAGGCCGCAGGCGATCAAACTGATGAAGCCCGTGACCCAATAGGCGAGGACGGGGTTCCCGTCCCGCACGAGGAAATAGTCGGCCAGAGGCAGCCCCAAGGCGCTGCATCCCAGCCAGGCTGCCACCCCCGCGCCCTCGGCGCGCGCGTACTCGCTCTCGCGCCGCTCCACGGCGAGGGAGTCGAACAGGAGCGCGGAATCTGCGCCGCTGATGAAGGCCGTGGACGCGGCGAAGAGTACCTCGCCCAGGGCGAAGACCCAGAAGGTGTGCGCCAAAGCCATGGTGGCGCAACCCGCGCAGGTGGCCGCGGCCCCGACCAAGAGCGCCCAGCGCCGCCCGACGCCGTCGGCGAACACGCCCGACGGCACCTCCAGGAGCACCCCGCAGACGTAGTAGATCGCCTGCAGGTAGCCGTACTCCTGGTCGGAGAGCCCCCGCACGCGGGTCATGAACACGTAGATGTAGGGGGCGAAGAGCGTCGCCCGCACCGTGGCGCGGAAGGCGACGAAGAGGCGCAGGTTTCGCCCGGCGATCCCGATGCGCGGCTACTCTAACAACGCGCCTCCCGCGTCCGGGGGTCGGCGGCCTATAATCCGAACTTATCTTGGATCTGGAAGCATTGCGCTCCTTCTTCCACGTGGCGCGGGAACGCTCCTTCTCGCGGGCGGCCAAACTGCTGCATGTCACCCAGCCGGCGGTTTCGGTGCGCATCCGTACGCTGGAGCAGGAACTCGGCGAGCGTCTCTTCGAGCGGGCGCGGAGCGGGGTCGAGCTGACCGAGGGGGGGGCCGTGCTCTTCGCGTCGGCGGAGAAGATCTTCAGCGACGTGCAGGAGGCGCTCACCCGTCTCAGGGAGCTGAAGGAGGGGGGCCTGGGCCGGGTCCGGGTGGGCTGCAGCGACACCGTCAGCCTCTACCTCCTGCCGGGCGTCCTCGGGCGATTCCGCAAGCGCTACCCCGGCGCGGAGATCCTCATACGCAACGCCCACACCATTGAATTGCTCGATCTCCTCGTGCGCGGCGAGCTCGACTTCTGCATCGTCACCGCTCCGCCCTCCCTCGACCGACGCCTCGTCGCCCGTCCGCTCTTCGTCGATCCGTTCCTGCTCGTCTGTCCGCGCCGCGACCCGCTCCTGCGGCGCGCCAAGATCTCCTTGGCGGCGTTGGACGGGCGGCCCATGGTGGCGCTCGGGAAAGGCACCGTGACGCGTGCCGTGCTGGACCGCGCGCTCCGCGAGGCGGGGGCGGCGCCGCGCATCGTCCTGGAGACCGGCAACATCGAGGTGCAGAAGCGCTACGTGGGCATCGGCTTCGGGGTGGCGCTTCTGCCCCAGAGCGCGATCTCCGACGCCGATGGCCGCCGGCTCGCCACCCGCCCGCTGGAAGAGGCGGGGCTCGAGCGCACGGTGGTCGCGGTGGTGCCCAAGGACCGCTACGTGCCGCGCCCGGTGCAAGCCCTCCTCGATCTCCTCCCCGGATCGGGCGCCCCCGGGGCGTAGAATCCCGCTATGGCGAGGCTCTTGGGCCTGATCCTCCTGCTGGCGCCGGAGCCGGTCACCCTCGCGTACCGTTTCCCCAAGGGGCTGGTCTACGAGGAGACCACGGAGCGGCGGTTCGTGTTCGACCAGAAGGTCGACGGGGAGGCGAAGCGGTTGGCGCGCTCTTCCACGGAGACGCTGCGCCGCACCGTCCTCGAAGCGGACGCCACGCACCATCCCACGATGGAGCGCGTCGAGGTGATCCGGTTCGAGACCACCGTCGAGGAATCCCCGGGCGAGGAGATCGGCACTACCGCCGACCCCGTCCAGGGGAAGACCTTCGTCTGGCGTCGGCTCACCGACCGCTGGGGTCTCTTCGACGGCAAGCGTGAGGTGACGGAGCTCTTTCCCAGGCTCGTGGATCGCCTCATGAACTGGCGCGACGCCCGGCTTCCCAAAGGCGCCGTGGCGGTCGGCGCGGCGTGGGAGGTCTCCGCGCAGACCTACCTCGAGACCGCGGGCCAGCCGGTGCCGCGCGGCATCGAGGGTGCGGCGCTGTTCAAGCTCGAGAGCCTCGAAGCGGGCGTCGCGCGGATCGCCTTCACCTTCCACGGCGGAGCACGCGTGGGCGGGGAGTTGCAGTCCTGGGAGCAGAAGGGCACCTGGACCTTCGACCTCGCCCAAGGCCGCGACCTCGAGGCGACCACCGAGGGGACGGTGAAGGTGGAGGGGCCCAACGGCGGCTCGGGCGTCTTCTCCATGACGCGGAAAGTGCGCTACCCCTGAGCCGGCGCGCCGCGGTCGTCGCGTCGGTCCGCGCCGCGGTCGAAGGGGGCGCGGGGGGAGGTTTCTGCATCGTCTGCGCCGCTCCCGGCGTGCGCGCCCTGGGCGTCGAGGAGGAGGAGGCGTTTCGCTGCGAGGCGTGCGGCGCGGTCTCGCCGCGCGCGTTCCTCTTCGACGGCCGCGCGCGCGCCTGGTTCGAAGGGGAGGAACTCCTGCACGAATCGGCCGGCGCCGTGATACGCCGGGGAGGGGGGCGGGGGCGTCGCACCCTCCTCTTTCTCCGCAGCCGCTACCCGCGCCTCTACACGATCCCGGCGGGCCATGTGGAGGAGGGGGCCGAGCCCGAGGCGGAGATGCGGCGCGAAGTGGAGGAGGAGACGGGGTTGGTGATGACCCTGGCCCGGAGGCTCTGGCCGGACGAGCGGCTCCTGCTTCGGGATTCCTGCCGCCGCGGCGCGGAGACCCACCTCTGGAACGCCTTTGAGGGGGAGGCGGAGGGGGTGCCCCGGCTGAGCGACGAGGGGCGTGTGGTCGGGTGGTACTACGATGAGGAGATCCGCGAGTTGGCGGCCGCGCGGATGCTCATCGCGCCGGTGGAGGAGATCTTTCGCCGCCTGGGGATGGTGTGACGATGCTCGACAGCGCAGAGGCGTGGATCGAACGGCTGGTGCTCAAGCCGCTCCGCCAGGAAGGCGGCTATTACCGCGAGACCTGCCGCTCCGACGAGTCCCTCGACGAGGGGGCTCTGCCCGCCCGGTACGACGGACCGCGCGCGCTCCACAGCTCCATTTACTACCTGCTCACGCCGCAGGCTTTCAGCGCGCTCCACCGGCTACGCTCCGACGAGAGTTGGTTCTTCCACGCCGGCGACCCGGTCACGATGCTGCAGCTCTTCGAGACCGGAACCGCGCGCGAGGTGAAGCTGGGCAACAGCGGGGCGCCGGGGGTGGAGCCGCAGGTCTACGTCCCCCGCCGGGTCTGGCAGGGGGCCCGCCTCGACCCCGGCGGGCGGTTCGCCCTCCTGAGCTGCTCCGTCGCCCCCGGCTTCGACCCCTCCGACTTCGAGCTGGGCGATCGCGAAAAACTGGCCCACGCCTACCCCGCCTACCGCAATCGGATCCACGTGTTTTGCATAGCAAGTCCGCGGCCGTCGTAACGGGTTGAGGGGGAAGGGGTTGCGGCGGCGGGGTGCGCCATCGATGGCGCAGTCGTGGCCGGAGCTGAGGCC
>JBQTIG010000075.1:0-30779 GCA_052388375.1 Planctomycetaceae bacterium
CCTCCACCGGTTCTACGCCGCCAACGTCAACGCCGTGGCGATGCAACTCTTCGCGGCGGCGATCGTACACACCGCGATGCGGATCGCCCAGGGGCGGATCGCCGCACAGCACGAGATGGAGCCGGAAAACTTGTCCGTCCCCAAGTTGTTTCCCAAGATTGCCGCCGCCTCCAGCAGCCTCGTGACGGCGGAGATCGTGTTCGAGGCGACGCAACGGCTCAACCCGAAGGTCGCCCTCGTCAAGCCGGACTGGTACGCCATGCCCTTCGCGTCCACGGAACTCCGCACCGTGCTCCGGCAGATCCGGACCTCCAGGCGTCGCAAGCGCCGCTACTGCGCGGCACGACGCCGGTGGCGGTCGCTCCCCCAGCCCCGAGGCTGGGACTAACTTGGCGGCGATGCGGATTAGAGCCTATCCGAAAACCCGGCGTCAACACCGAGGCCGAGCGAGCGGGCCGAGCGCGAGCCGCGACGACGAAGCCGTATTGGCGAACTACGGCGACGGAGGAGAGGCGAAGCGATCGGCCCGTGCAGCCGGCCGAATGTAGCCGGGTTTTCGGAGAGGCTCTTAGGGCTTGTCGGACTACCCCATCCGGCTTCGTCCGACTGCGCGGGCCGAAGATGGAGTATTCAGACAGGCCCTAGGGCGCAGCGGCGAGGGCTTCGATGCGCCGCATGAGTTCGCCGGTGTACCGCACCTCAGCCTCCCTCCCCTCGCCCGCGGCGGGAGGCATCGGCTCGCCGAGCCGGATCTCCACGGGATGGAGGCGCGGCGTGCGCTGGAGGCGGGAGAGCACCCGGATCGTGCCTCGCACGCCGATCGGAATGACCGTGGCGCCGGTGAGCCTCGCGAGCCTCGCGACGCCGCGATGCCCTTTCTGGATCAGCCCGTCGCTCGTGAGCCCCCCTTCGGGGAACAGACAGACGAACGAGCCCGCTTCGAGGGCGTCGCGCGCCGCCCGGAATCCCTCCACGCTCGGCCGGCCCTCGCGGATGGGAAGCGCCCCGACGGCGCGGAAGTAGCGCCCCACCAGCGGCAGGTCGAAAAACAGCTCCGTCATGAGAAAGGTGATGCGGTGGGGATAGACGGCCGCCTGCACGAAGATCGGGTCGAGCCAGGACTGGTGGTTGGGGGCGAGCAGGACGCCGCGAGGCGAGGGTGCCGGGCGCGGGCCGCGCACCGAGACCCGGAAGAGGGCCCGGAGAAACGGCATCGCCAGCAGGCATTGGGCCAGGAAGAAAGCGCGCTGGAACCGGGAGGCGATGGCGGAGAGAGCGCCTACTTGGCGGTCAGTTTCTCGTAGCGGTCCTTGACCTTGGCGAAGGCGGAGGCGGCCTCTTTGGCGGAGGCGGTCGCCCGGAACTTCCCCATGCACTCCTGGAGCAGGGGGACGCCCTGCTTCAGGAACTCGTCGCTCGCCGCCATGTCGGTCTTTTCGGCGCGGAGCGCGAGATCGAGGAAGCACTGGCCCGCGTTGCGCAGGGCGTGCGCGACAAGACCGCCCTCGTCGGGGTACATGCAGACGACGCGCATGTAGGCGAAGCGGGCCGCCTCGGGATCCCCCATGGCGTAGATGATGTCGCCCAGGCTCGCGTAGACCGCCGCGGCGGTAGGCGCGCTGAGGCCGCGGTAATCGAGCGCGGCCTCGAGCCCCGTGCGCGCCTCGGCGTAGCGCTCCTTGTTCTGCGACTCGAGGAGAAGCCTGGCCAAGAGCACCTGCGCCTGCGCCCGCGGGTCGGCCAGGGCGGGGTCGCCGCCCATCCGCGACGAGATCTGCCGCAACGAGGCCTCCGCGACATCGAATTTGCGTTCCGCGATGTCGACGTCGACTTGGCCCAGACGGGCGGCGTGGAGCAGGGGGGCCGGCAAGTCGGGGAGCTTCTCCATGGCGCTGTAGGCCTCGCGCGCCTTGGCGAATTCCCGTCCCTGGCGATGGATCTGCGCGACGATGCTGTGGATCTGCGGCGTGTAGACCGAGGCCGCGTACTTCCACCCTCCGAAGTGCCGGACGGCGCCGGGGAGGTTTCCGCTCTGCACCAGACAGAGCCCGACGCGGAACTCCGCCTCGATCTTGAAGACCTCCCGCACCTTCTCGTCCTGGGTCACCTCGCGCAGCGTCCCGATCGCCTGCGCGAAGTTTCCCGCCTGCATCTGGTTGATCCCGTCGTCGAGGGCGTCGGGCCGGCCGAGGAAATCGTAGTCCGCGATCTGGTCGCGGGGCACGCTCTCCTTCTTGGCGCTCGGGCTGCGCTGGAATTCGATCCCGCTGTAGCCGTCCGTGACGATGTCGCCTTTGCTCTCCGGCAGGTAGCGCCGGAAGTTCTCGAGGTTGATCAGGACGGTGTCGTTCTCCTCCTTCACGGAGTCGGGGAGGCCCAAGACCTTGCCGTTCTTGAGGAACACGACGTCGGCGCCGGCCGGGGCGCCGAGGACGAACAGGACTGCGAGGGGGACGAGGATACGCGGGTTCATGCCTCTCCTTCACACGGGTCTACGTGGCCATTCTACGGGGAGGACCGGTTCGCGCTCAAATCAGGAACGGCGCCGGGCCGCGGATGTTCGAAGCCGTGCAAGGACCAGGGCCCCGAGGGCGCCTCCCGCCAGGTCGGCCGCCAGATCGGCGGGGTCGGCCTGCCGCCCCGCCACTCCCGACTGGTTCCATTCGTCAAGGAGGCCGACAAGAAGGCAAGCCGCCAGGGCCGCGCCGAGGAGCGGCGCGCGCCGGGCGCCGGGGAGAGGCCGGGCGGCGAGCAGACCCAGGAGGGCGTAGAGGCCGGCGTGGATCGCCTTGTCGAGATGCGGGAGATCGAGGATCCCCCCGCGCGGCAGACGTGAAGCGGGCAGCGATCCGAGGAGGAGGAGCAGGAGCGCCCAGAGGGCGGCCGGCGTCCACGCGAGGAGGCGGCGCCTCAAGGGGAGGGGGCCCTGCGCCGATGATCCGGTGTCTCGCGGCTCCGTGTAAGGAGCGGGTGTCCGCGCGGATCAACGGTCTCCACGCCCCATTCTCCTTACCAAGATCATCTGGGCGACGACCGAGACGGCGATCTCCCCTGCGGAGGTGGCCCCGAGGTCCAACCCGATGGGGGCGTGGAGCCTTTCCGCCGCGATCCCCTCCCGCGCCAGGGCATCCCTCACGATCGCCGCCTTCTTGCGCGAGCCCAGCATCCCCACGTAGCGGGCGGGGGTTTGGAGGGCCGCGCGGCAGCACGCGAGATCCAGCCCATGTCCCCGCGTGACGACCACGACGTAATCGTCGGGCCCCGGATCGAGGGACGATAACCCCTCTACCAGCGGGGCGATGACGACCCGCGCTCCCTCCAGGCGCGACGCCTGCTCTTGGCGGTCTTCCACCGCGAGGACCAGGAACCCGGCATCGGCCGCGATGCGCGCCACGAGACGCCCGACGTGCCCCGCCCCCAGCACGATGCATCGCGGCCAGAAGAGGGGCTCGACGAAGCGATCCTCCTCGAGGCGCGGCTCTTCGACGCGAAGCCATGGCGCGGCCTGCTCCCCCACCAGCACCTCGCGCTGCACCGAGCTCCCGATGCGCGCGAGCAGGACGCCGCGCCGTCCGCTCCCTTCGAGCGCCGCCGCCTGCGAAGCCCAGGCGGCAGGCGGCTCCACCCGCTCCACCAGGATGTGGACGGTGCCGCCGCAGATGAGCCCCCCCTCGTCGGCGAGGGAATCATCCAGGGTGAAGCTGAGGATCCGCGCGGGCGCGCCCCCGAGGGTCTCCCTGCAGGCGGCCTCCACGGTAGCCTCCACATGCCCGCCGCCGATCGTCCCGGTCCGTCGTCCGGCGGCCCCGACGAGCATTTTCATGGCCGGCTGGCCCGGGGCCGACCCCTCCGTCTTCACCACCGTCGCGAGAGCGCAAGCCTCCCCCCGCGCCCCAATCTGCGCCAACTGCTCCAGGAGGCTCAAGCGAGCGCCTCCAGAAAGAGCTTCCCGTCCCCGATCCGGCCCGTGCGAGCGGCCTCCGTGACGGCGGCGATGGCGGTTTCCACCGCCTCTTCGGGAAGCGCGCACTCGAGCCGCACCTTGGGGAGGAAGGCGACGCGGTCGGGATCGTCGCGATAGAGTTCCAGGTGGCCCTTCTGGCGGCCGTAGCCGCGCGCCTCCTGGAAGTGGAGGCAGACCGCGCCCGCGTCGAGGAGCGCGCGCGCCACGGCCTCCGCCTTGAAGGGTTTCACGATCGCCACCAGCCTGCGCATCGTCGTCAGTCCACGGAGATCGTCGCGATGCCCTCCCGCCGCAGCAGCGCGGCGGTGACCCCGCTCCCCGTGACCGCGCCGCCCTCGGTGTGGATCTGGGCGCAGCCGCACGACGGGGACCGTTCCTTGAGATAGGCCGCCGTGCAGCCCCGTTTGCGCGCCTCCTCGAGGGCGAGTCGCGCCCCGCGCAGGAACGCCTCGGTGACATCCCGCCCGGTGTCGTCACGCACCCGCGCGATCCCCTCCAGGACCGCCGCCCCGTCGCCTCCGACGAGGACCGCAGCGGGACGAGGGGTGCCGAGGCCGCCCGCCTCCTCGGGGCAGAAAGGGACCGCTTCGGCGCCATGGCGTTCGAGGGCCTCGCCCAAGGCGGCGTTCGCCTTGTCCCGCCCGTCGTAGCGGCATGCGCGCCCCAGGAGACAGGCCGAAACGAGCACACGGGCCATGGCGTTCAAGGGTAACCTGCGTGCATGCGAACCCGAATGATCTCCATCGTCGGCTCCGGGAAGGACCTCTCGCCCCCCATCGCCTCCCTTGCGGAGACGCTCGGCGGCGCCCTGGCGAAGGCGGGCTACGGCATCGTGAGCGGCGGGATGGGTGGCGTGATGGAGGCGGTCTCCCGCGGCGCCGTGATGGGACGGGGGAAGAACCGCTATCCCCCCATCGTGGGCATCCTTCCCGGCTACGACGAAACCGAAGGGAACGCCTACGTGGACGTGGTGATCCCGAGCGGCCTCGGGCACGCGCGCAACGCGCTCGTGGCCGCCTCAGGTGACGCGATGGTCTGCGTGGGCGGTGCCACGGGCGCGCTCTCCGAAGTGGCTCTCGCGCGCAAGCTCGGGCGCCCCGTCTTCACCTTCGCCGAGACGGGTGGGACCGCCGCCCTAGCGGCCAAGGCGATTCCGGCGGTGACCGGCGTGGCGAACGTCCAGGAGCTCATGGACCACCTCAAAAGGCTCATCGCCTGATCCTCACGCGCGCCCCCCGCGCAGGCCGACAAGGCAGGTGTGAAGGAAAGCGCCGCGCCCCCGCCCCGTCGCCGCCTCGCGCGCCGCCTCGCGGCGTGGCTTGGCCTCGGCGCGCTGCTCTGGCTCCTGGTGGGCCACTTCGTCCTCTCCTCCCTGGCGGTCCGCTGGGCGGCGGAGAATCTTGAGGGTCGCGCGCGCGTGTCGTTCGCCATTCTCTGGCCCTGGCTCGACGTCGGGATCTACGGCGCGGGAGTCGAGGCGGCGAGCCACAGCCTCGAGGCGGGCAGCATCGCGCTGGCCATCTCTCCGGCGGGGCTCCTGCGCGGCGCTCCGGTCGCGGCGGTTCGATTCAGGGGATTGCGGGGAGAGGTGAAGGAGGGGGAGAGTTTGCGCGTGTTCCGCGCCGGCGCGGAACGTGGGGAGGGGGGCGGGGAGCCCTCCGGCCCCCGCGCCCCCCCGGTGTTCGTCAGCGACGGGCGCGTCCTGCTGGTCCGGCGCGACGGCGGGCGTACGCCGCTCCTGACGGCGGAGTCGATGGCGCTTCTCAGCACGCCGGAGAGGGCGTTGGCGCTCGAATCGACCTCCGGCGTCATCCTCACGGTCCCCTACGAGAGGCTGAAGACCCGCATCGTCTCGCGCGGCAGCCACCTCCTGCTCGGAGGGCTCAAGATCCACGCGCTGGACGGCCTCATCGAGGGGCTCCTCGACATCGACCGCGCGCGGCTGGGCGCCGTGAACGGGGAGCTTTCCTGGCATGGCGTGGAGCTGGCGCATCTCGCACGCGCCTACGCGTTGCCGCGGAAGGAACGGCTCCAGGGGCGTCTGCGAGGGAATCTCCTGTTCGAGGGGCCGGGGCTCTCGCTCGGCGAGCTGAAGGGCAAGGGCGGAATCGAGCTGCTGGACGGCAGTTTCGAGTCCCCCATCAGCCTGAAAGTGGTGCTCGTGCTCAAGCTGCCGGTGGCGCGCCCGTCGATCTTCCATGCGGCGCGGCTGGAATTCTCGTTCGAGCGGTCGCTCCTCTACCTCGAGGAGGGGCGCGGCCAGGGAACCTCGTTCGATCTCGAGGGGCGCGGTCTCCTCGGATTCGACGGCGCGGTGGATCTCGAGGTGACCCACGGGAGCACGACGGTGGCGGTGCGCGGCACGGTGGAGGCGCCGGAGGCGACGGTGCTCCCGCTGAACGCCGTCACGCGCCCGTTCGACCGGCTCTTCCGGGAGAGGATCGCCGCCCGATGAGGCGCCTGCTTCTGCTGCTCCTCGCCGCCGGATGCGCCACGGGCTACCGCAAGCCGGAGGAGAGCGAGCCGATGGCGCGAGGGATCGCGGACCGGAACGTGGCCTCGCGTGTCCGGCTGGCGCTCGCGGAGGATCCCGAGACCGCGCCCTACGAGGGAATCGACGTGCGCTGCGAGGCGGGCGTGGTCACCCTCGAGGGCGCGGTGGACCGGGCCGCAGTAAAGCGGCGCGCGGCGGAGCTTGCGAGGGCCGTCTCCGGAGTCGCCCGCGTCGACGACCGCATCACCATTGGGCGTTCTTGACGTCGACGATCTTCCAGGATCCGTCCCGCTCCGCAAAGAGGACGCGGACCGCCAGGCCGAGTTCCCCCTCCCGCAGGCCGACCCGCAGGAGGGCGAAGACGGCGATCTCCTCGTCGACCCAATCCGCCGAGAGGCGCACGCTCCGGAGGGAGGAGATCCTCTTCTCCCCGACCTGCTGCCGGATCAGACGCTCCAGCTGCGGCCGCGGGTACTCATCTCCGCGGTAATCGGGCGCGATCGCCGCGAGGATCTCGTCGACCGCCGTGTCCCCGCCCGCGAGGGCGAGATCGAGCAGCCGGGACGTCTGCGTTTCGACGAGGTCGGTGGCGCGCGACAGGAAGAGTTCGAAGGAAAGCCACGCGAGCAGCAGAAGGACGGCTCCGACGACCACGCGCCTCCCCACGCCCCGAGTATACTGCGCCCTTGGCCCATACCCTGCGCCAGCGAATCGTGGCCGAAGTGGCGACGAACCTCGGCGTGGCGCTCTTCACGCAGACGCTGCGCCACTCCCGCGACTCCTGCCGCTGGCATCTGCGCGGGCCCCTCGACGCGGCTCTCCGTCGCGGCGCGTCCATCGTTCTCTGCGCCTGGCACCAGGACGTCGTGCCGCTCATGCACTACCTCATCCTGCGCACGACGCCGAAGCAGCGGCGCCGCTGCACCATGCTGGCGAGCCGCTCCTTCGACGGCGAGGTGACGGAGCGGCTCCTGCGTCGCTGGAGTTTCCGTTTCGCGCGGGGATCCGCAGGAAAGGCGGGCGGGGCCGAGGCGCTGCGCGCGCTGGCGCGGGGGACCCGCGAGGGAGGATGGGCCATCGTCGTCGGGGACGGACCGGTTCCCCCGCCCTTCAGCCTGCGCTCCGGCGCGCTCTTTCTTGCGCGGGAAGGCGGGATCCCGCTGTTCGCCGTCCGCGCCTGGGCGCGCCCGCAGCTCGTGGTTCCGCGAACCTGGTTCAAGATGGCCATCCCCCTTCCGCGCTGCGACATCGCCGTCTTCAGCGCGGGCCCGATCGATCAAGACGGCGATGTGGAGGCGGCGAGGCTTCGCGTCGAAGAGGAGCTCGAACGCCTGCGCCGCGACGCCGACGCGCATCTCTATCTCCGTGAATCGCCGAGCGGGGGCGCACACCTCTCGAGCTTCGTATAATCCGCACGCCCGTGATGGAGCTCGCCTATGTCGATCGGACGTCGCGCGGTCGCCTCATCGTGGGCGGCCGGGACCGCCGCGATCTTCTCCACCGGCTGGCGACCAACGACGTGCTCGGGCTCGTGGCGGGCCAGGGGCGCTCCTGCTGCTTCTGCACCCCCAAGGGTCGCATGATCGACTGGACGGTCCTGCTGGACCGCGGCACGGACCTCCTGCTCCTGAGCGGGAACCCGGAGCGCCTCTCCGGGCACATCCAGCAATACACGATCTCCGAAGACTTGACCGTGCGGAGCTACATCGCGGTGGAGCTCGTGGTCTGCGGGCCCGCGGCGCGGGCGTTCCTCGGCGTGGAGTTGGAGCCCTACTGCCACACCACCAAGCGGCTCGGGGAGGTGGAGGTCCTCATCGCGCGCATCGAGCCGCTCCTGGGTGACGCCTACGCCGTCCTCGCTCCGGATGCGGTTCTCCTCCGGCAAACCCTCGCGTCCCAAGGTCGTCTGCTCTCGCCGGAGCAGGAACGCCTCGCCCGCATCCGGGCCGGCATCCCCGCATTCCCGGAGGAGGTGAACGAGGACCACAATCCGTGGGAGGCGGGCCTCCACGCGGCGGTGTCCCTCACCAAGGGCTGCTACATCGGGCAGGAGGTGATCGCGCGCCTCCGCACCTACGACAAGGTCCAGAAACGGCTGGTGGGGCTCCGACTGGACGCGCCGCGCGAAGCGGGCTCGCCCCTCTTGGTCGAGGGGCGGGAGGTCGGACGCATCACCTCCTCCGTCGGGGCTCTGGCGATGGGATACGTGCAGGTGGAGAGTTCCGCGCCGGGCACGCGCCTCGCGGGGGCCGTGGTCGCCGCCTTCCCGCTCGACTGAACTACCATCGCGGGTGGAGCCAGAGGGCGTAGTCGGGATAGGCGCCGGGATCCTCGGAGGGGCGATACTTCCAGCGCTTGTAGCCCCAGATCCACGCCTCGGGATGGGCGCGCACGGTCGCTTCGAGCGCCTCGTTGAGAGCGCGCGTGAGGCGCACCGTCTCGGCCTCGCGATCCCCGCCCTCGCGCACCGGGATTGGGTGGCCCTCGATGACGTAGCGGCGCCCCTTGTCCAGGTGCCTGCAGACGGCGAAAAGGAGCGGCGCGCGCAGCCGTACCGCCAAGGCAGGCAGGGCGCCGGAGGTCGTCGCGGGAGTCCCGAAGAAGTCCGTGAAGAGCGCACCCTCCGCCGCGACGACCGCCATGTCGATCACCGAGCTGACGATCTCGCCCCTCCGCAACGCACTGGCGCACTTGAGGATCGCCTCCTCCCGGTAGACCAGCTCGTTGCCGGTGCGCTCCCGCGCGCGGCGGAGGTGTCGGTCGATGAGCGTGTTGCGCACCTCCCGCGCGATGAAGGTGGTCCGGGGGAAGCCGAGCGCGCCCGCGGCCACGTTGAACATCTCCCACGACCCGAGGTGGGCCGTGGCGATGACGAGTCCCCGTCCCTCCCTGAGAAGTGCCCCTACGAGCGCCGCGTCCCCCGGGGCGATGGTCACGTAGCGCGCCGCGCGCGCGGGGGTGAGCCGGCGAGACCAGAGGGCGTCCAAGAGCGCCACGCCTTGAAGCCGCATCGACTCGCGGTAGATGGATGCATGGTCGACGCGGTCCGGAAGGGCCAGGCGGAGGTTGCTCTTGGCGGTCCTTCGCCCGCGTGGGTCGAGGATGCAGTAGAGGCCGCCGAGCCGCCGGCCGAGCCAGACCGAGGCCCGGCGCGGCAGAAGCGGAACGATTCGTGCGAGGACTCGATAGCCGAGATACTCGAGGAACCGCCTCACCGCGCCTCCCCCAGGAATCGCCGCGCGATGCTCCGCTCGGGCTCCGGGGCTCCCGCGGCCGCGCGTTCGAGATCCGGGAGCGCGTTCTCCCGTTCCTGAAGCGCGAAGAGGGCGTAGAGCCCGAAGTGGAGCGCCTCCTCGGCGGTCCGCGCTGCAAGTCCCCCGCCCAAGGCGTGGTTGCGGAGGAGTCGCGCGGCCACGGCATCGCGCCCCGGGGAGGGGCGCGCCGTCTTCTCGAGGTAGGCGCGGAGCGCCTCGATGGCATCGGTTGTCTGGCCGGCGGCCAGCATGCAGTCGAAGTAGAGCAGCGCCGCACGAGCACGATCCCGCGCGTGCCAGCGCTCGCGTTCGAGGATGCGGCGGGCCGTCGCGAGATCTCCCCCGCCGAGGGCGCGTCCCGCGCGTTCGACGACCGGATCGGACGGCCCCTTGGCGGCGGCGGGGGCGGGGTCGTCTTCGGGCCGCGGATGGGGGGGCCTGCAGGCGGCCAGCACGAGCAGCGGGATGAGGAGGACAAGGGAGGCCACGGCGGAGGCAAGGTATACCGCGCGCGCAGCGGTCATGCACGGGGCCTGTGCTATCCTTCGCTCGCCTTGCTTCGCCGCATTCTTCCTGATGACGCGCAGCTCGCATTGGACCGGGAGCGGGAGCTCCTGGGGCGGCTCCGCGCGCTGGCAGTCCGCTTCGAGCCCGGGGGGGCGTCCGCGGCGCGGGTGGAGGAGATCCTCGCGCACCTCGATGAGATGTTCATGCTTGTCGTGGTCGGCGAGGTGAAGGCGGGCAAGTCGGCGTTCATCAATGCACTCCTGAGGGCGAGCGTCTGCCCGGAGGGGCCGACGCCGCTCACCGACCGGGTCCACGTCCTCGGCTACGCCTCAGAGGCGGCGGAGACAAGCGAAGGTCCGCATGTGGTGCGCCGCCAGTTCCCGCTCGAGTCGCTGCGCGACATGCACATCGTGGACACGCCGGGCACGAACTCCCCGGTGCGCCGCCATCAGGAGATCACCGAGAGTTTCCTTCCTCGCGCCGACATCGTCTTTTTCGTGACCTCCATCGACTGCCCGCTCACCCAGACGGAGCTGGGGCTGCTGCGCGACATCAAGGAGCGTTTTCGCAAGGAGATCGCCTGCGTCCTCGCCAAGACCGACATGCATCCGGAGGGGGACCGGGCGACCGTCCTCCAGTACCTCGAGGACTCCTTCCAGGGGTACCTCGGGTTCCGCCCCAGGCTCTTCCCGGTCTCCTCGCGCCGGGCGCGGGAGGCGCAGGCCAGCGGCGATGCGGCGCTCCTGGAGGCTAGCGGCCTTCCCGCGGTGGAGCGCTACGTCGTGGAGAATCTCGCCGAGGCGCAGCGGATCGTGCTCAAGCTCAAGAGCCCGCTCGGAACCGCCCTGGACGTGATTGCGCAAATGGAGGCGACCGCGGCATCGCGGCTCGCGGTCCTGGAGCAGGACTTCGCGGGCTGGCGCGCCATCGAAGGGCAGTGCTCCTTCGCGGCCACCTCCCTCGGAGAGCGGGCGGAGCGCCACCTCACCCCAGTCGCCATCGCCTTCGAGAACCTCGAGGCGCGCGGGCGCCACTTCCTGCGCGACAGCTTCCGCCTCAAGGGCTTGCGCCTCCTCGCGGACCCCCGCCGCTTCCGCGAGGTCTTCGACCGGGACGTCGTGCGCGGTGCCATGCGCGAGGTGGAGGCGAAAGTGGAGGAGACGGCGCGCTGGCTCGCGGAGGAGACGAAGTCGCTCTGGGAGCGTGCGCTCGCGCAGTTCGAGTCGAAAGTCGCCGCGGCGAAGTACGCCGACGAGATCCTGGCAGGAGATGGGCCGGCCTTCCGGGGTACGCGGGCGGAAACGCTGCAGGGCATCGTCGAAGGAGCGCGGACGGGTCTGGCGGGGTTCAGTCCCGAGGGCGAGTGCGGAAGGATCCGCGATCTCGCTTCCAAAGGGCTCGCCCGGCTCATCGGCACCGAGGTTGCCGCCGCCGGTCTGGGCACGATGGTGGCCGCGTTCCTGGCCCCCTCCATCCTTTGGGGCGCCGGCCTGCTGCTCGCCGCGGGGATCGCGGTGGGGGGGTTCCTCGTCCTCCCCGCCCGCCGCCAAAAGGCGATCGAGGGGTTCGAATCCGGGGTGCGCGCCGCCCGCGACGCCGTGCTCGCCTCGGTGCGCGCGGCGTTCGCCGAGGAGGCCGCCCGCGCCTCCTGCGCGATCCTCGACGCCTTCACTCCCTTCCGCGACTTCTATCAGCAGCGACGCCTGGGGCTGGAGGCGGTTCGCGGGGAGGCGCAGGCGCTCCGGCGGGAGGTTCTGACGCTGCAGGCGGAACTTGGCTGAGACTGCGGTAGTCCTCCTTTCGGGGGGGATGGACAGCGCGGTGGCCGCAGCCTGGACGCGGGCGCGCGGGCATCCCTGGATCGCCCTCACGGTGGACTATGGCCAGCGCCACTCCGCGGAGCTGGCGGCGGCGGCCGAGATCGCCCGCCGTCTGGGGGCCGTGGAGACGGTGCGGCTCGCGGTGGACCTGCGCGCCGTGGGAGGTTCGGCGCTCACGGGCGACCTCGCGGTGCCGAAAGGGGGGGCGGGGGGCGGCGGGATCCCTCCCACCTACGTGCCGGCGCGCAACACGCTCCTGCTGGCGCTCGGCCTGGGGCTCGCCGAGGCGCGGGGGGCCGCGCTCCTGGTCCTGGGCGCCAACCGGATCGACTACAGCGGCTACCCCGACTGCCGGCCGGAGTTCCTCGAAGCGTTCCAGGCTCTTGCGCGAGTCGCGACGAAGGCGGGCGTCGAAGGACGGGCCCCGCGACTCCTGGCCCCGCTCCTCGACTGCAGCAAGGCCGAGATCGTCCGCATGGGACGGCTCTTCGGGGTGCCGTTCGAGTGCACGCTCTCCTGCTACGACCCCGACCCTGCCGGGGGGGCCTGCGGCTCCTGCGACTCCTGTCGTCTCCGCGCGCGGGGGTTTTTCGAGGCGGGAATGGCCGACCCCGCGGCGGCGCCAGAACGCCGAAATCGGGCGAATTGAAGCTTTCCACAGGTTGCACTGGTCCTCCCTCCCTGCTAAAACCCCGAGATTCCCGGAAACGGCGCGGCCTGCGTGGCCTCGCGCGGGACAGAGAATCCAGAACGTCACGAATCGGAGGACGCACACGATGGCCGCAAAGAAGAAGGCAAAAGGTGGCAAGGCCGGCAGGGATATCCTCTGCGTCGGCAGCAAGGTCAAGGCGTACGTGAAGAGCAAGAAGTTCAAGTGCGCGGGAGACCTCGTCGAGGGGATCAGCAACAAGGTCTACGGACTCCTCGACGACGCGATGGGTCGCACCGCGGGCAACAAGCGGTCGACCGTCCGCCCCACCGACCTCTAGCAGGACGGTTCGCAGGGAACGCGCGGCGGAGGGGTTTTGCGAGCCCTTCCGCCGCGTCGTGTTGCGTTCAGCGCGAGAGGTCGCGACGTTCCGCCAGGAACGCGCTCGCGAGAAGCGAAACCACCGCAATGCTCCCGAGCCGCAGGGCTAGCGGCAGCACCGGATTCGCGGCGGCGGACGCCACGACGCGGTGGCTTCGCCACCAATGCTCGGGGAACAGCACCGTGAGTCTCGCGACGGGCGTGTAGAAGATGCCGATGAAGTCGAGGAACATCGGCACCAGGATCAACGCGAGGCTCCAGCCGACCGCCTGCGGCCGGCTCTTGCACGCCGCCCCGAACAGGAACGTGGTGTAGGCGATGGCAAGACTTCCCAGGACCGCGATGGCGATGCCCGGAACGATCACGGCGAGCGTCGGTTGCCCCGGGCCCATCGGGAAGATCGCGACGCCGGCGAGGTAGCCGCACGCGAGCATGAAGCCGAGCGCGATCATGTGCAGCGCCGTCGCGGCGGCGGTGGCGAGGACGGCGCTGCGCCGGCGCACGGGGTGGGAGAAGAGGAGGTCCGCCGTCCCGCTCCCCACCTCCCCCGCCAGCATCGCCGTGCCGGCCGTCACGCCGAAGAGGAGCAAGAGCGCGCGCAGCTCGGGCCTCAGGAAATAGAGCGCCTCGAAGGTGAGCGGGTCGCCCAGGTCGTCCATCGGAATCCCGAAGCCGTCCTTGATCGTCTGCGGCACCGCGCTCAGGAAGAGCTTGGCGAGGGCGGTGTTCTTCTTCCAGAACTGGAAGATCGCCAGGAAGACGATGTGGTGGAGGAAGGTGAGGATCGTGGCCGCGGCGAACGCGGCGCGGTGCCGGCGCAGATAGAAGCGGAGGAGGACGAGGAAACTCACGGGCGTGCGTAATGGGAAAGGATGGCCTCCTCGAGGGAGGCGGCCTGGGGCGCCGCGGCGCGCAGCCCCGCGACGGTGTCGAGGGCGGCGAGGCGCCCCGACTTGACGATGCATACGCGGTCGCAGAGCAGCTCCACCTCGGCGATGTCGTGGCTCGATAGAAACAGCGTGTGGGCCTGGGTGCGCCAGCGACGGATTGCATCGTGGAAGTGCCGCCTCACGAGGGGGTCGAGGCCGGTCGTCGGCTCATCCAGGATGGCCAGGGAGGGGTTGTGCTGCAGAGCGACGAGCAGGCCGAGCTTCTGGCGGGTCCCGGTCGACAAGGTCCCGACCTTGCGGCGAAGCATCTCCGGCGGAATGGCGAGCCAGCCGAGGAGCTCCTCCCGCAGAGCGGGCTTGCGCTCGCCGCGCAGGCGCGCGAAGAGCTCCAGCGTCTCCTCCCCGGTCAGCGAGCCGTAGAGCGCGAGGTCCCCCGGGAGGAATCCGATCCTCCTGCGCACCGCAAGGGAGTCCTTTCGGCTGTCCAGCCCCAAGACGCTCGCGGTCCCGCGGGTGGGGCGCAGAAAATCGAGGAGCAGGCGGATCGTGGTGGTCTTCCCCGCGCCGTTCGGGCCGACGAAGGCCAGCACCTCCCCCGCGCGGACCTCGAGATCGAGGTCTGCGATACCCAGAGCGCCGTTGCGGTAGACCTTGGTGAGCCCTTCGGTTCGGAGGACCGTCATCGGGAGGCGGGCATTCTAACGGCGCGGGGCGGCAGGCCGTGCACGGGGGGGCATAATGGGCTCATGCGGAACGCAGGTCTGCTCGTGCTCTCGCTCGCTCTTCCCGCCGCGGCGGAGGAGAAGCCCGCCGCGGATCGGTTCGAGCTCGCCCGGCACGCGTTCGAGTCGGTGCAGGAGACCGCCTTCGAGCCGGGAGCCCACGGACGCGTCTATCCCGCGCTCGAGGCTCTCCTCGAGACCCGGGACGTGCGGGCGTTGGCCCCGGTGGCCGCGATGCTGTCCGGCGTGCTGCGCATCGACGCGCAATTCCAAACGCTCCACCGGACGGTGCAGAAGCGCGGCGCGGCCGTGCGCGACCGGGCGGACGGCGTCGAGAAGGAGCTCAATCTGCTGCGCGAGCGCGAGAAGGCGGGCGCGACCGACGTCGGCCCCAGGATCCAGGCGCTGCAGGAGGAGGGTGCTCAGCTCGCCATCGCCTTCCGTCAGGTCGAGCAGGAGGTGGCCGATCTCGGTCGAAGGGGCGAGTATCTCGTGGAGCTGCGGGAAAGACTCGCCCGCGGCTGCGTGGAGTTGCTCGCGGGGACCAAGGAGGCCGAGGCAGGGCCCGCCATCCTGGTGCTCCGGCAAGCCCTCGATCTCTCCGCGCGCGAAGAGTCCCTCTATCTCGTGAGGATCCTGCGGGAGTCCCGCGCCGCCGCCGCGGCGCCGCACCTCCGCGAGATCTTCGAGCACCCCCAGGTCTTCCCGGCGGCCGCCGCGGCGGCCGTGGCCGCGGCCGCGCCGATCGCGGACCGCCCGACGCTCGAGGCCCTCCTGGCGGTCTGGAAGCGCGATCCCGAGGGTCTCGGGCGGCACGTGCAGCTCGCCCTCTCGCTGCTCGCGAAGCGCTGGCTCGAATCGCCCGCCCAGGGCGATGCGTGGTTGAAGGATCCAGCCTCGGTCACGGGCGGGAAGGACTGACCCGCGACTCCGCGGCGAAGGCCAGGGGAAGCTGCATCGCAAGGCCCGGGGCTTCCCGCAGCAGCGCAAGCAGTGCCGACAGAGCCCGCCGCGCCTGGCCCGTGAGGAGAAACCCGTACGGGAGGAGCGTGGCGGGGCGCAGGGCCGGATCCACGGAGCGACCGGCGATCGCTACGAGCATTCCCGCCTCCCGCACCGGGAGCAGGATGCGGTGGCGGTAGAAGATGAGATGGCCCTTCCGGGAGAGTAGTCCCGCCCGGGCAAGCGCACGAAATCCGAAACGTGTCACGAGGCGGGCCGCGGTCTTTCCGTAGTCGCCCAGGAACGCCACTCCCAGGGCGCGCGCCTCCCCCTCGGGAATGCCCCGCCGCACGAGGTAGCGGACCGCCTCCTCCCGGTCCCGTCGCGGGCAACGCAGGAGCTCGGCGTAGAGAACCGCGGGGGCCGCGAAGTCAGGCCGCGCGGCGGCCCAATCCGTCTTCGTCTCGAAGGGACCCCGGCGGGGTCTCAGATGCAGTGCCACGGGCAATCTCCTGCCCACGGACACCCGCCACACCAGGACTCAGGATCGAGCCTGGGAGGGACAGGAAGCGAAGCCAGAAAGCCCGGGACCCCCGTAGTTTGGAAAAGGGGAAAAGGGAAAATAGAGGTGGGACAAGGAGCCCCGGGCAGATGTTCTGGATTTCCTGTCGGATCCGCTGCCCTTTCGCCGAATCGCCTGTCAGCGGATCCACCTGTCCAAACGCCGAACTGGAAGCGTGCATGATGGCAGCTAGTCGCGGCCCCGTCAAGGGGGTGCCGGATCCTGGGACGAACCTCCCTTGCGCAATTGGGTCGATTCCGTAGAAGCCGCAAAGATTTCCGGTCGGTGCTGCCTATTGTGCGCGCCGGACCGTGAAAAAAACCACGATCTCCGTCAGCTGGTCCGGAGTGCTCGCCGTGGGGTGGGGGACCCGGGCGAGGATCGCGCAGCGTTCCCCCCCCTCCGCCCCGAAATCCACCTCTCCCGAGACCCGCGTGCCTCCCACCGCCATCCTGTGCGAGGGGATCTCGCGCGCCACGACCAGCTCCTCCACGGCGCTCTCGAGGGCGGAAGTCTCGACCTCGACGTAGGCACGCAGCCCCTGGGCCGACGGGATGGGGCGGACGGTGAACCGGATCCCCTCGGTCACGAGCCTCGCCGCGCCGGTGGCGAGGTCGACCTCCGCTGCGTAGGAGGTGAACGCGCGGGCCCGCGTGGAGAGCGCGTGGCGCGCCTGGTGCCCGAGCGCGCCGAAGGCCGGCAACTCGAACTCCGGCGCGAACACGTCGCCGGGCTCGCGGTGCAGGTTGGCGAGGAGCGGTTCGCGTTCCGAGGCCGGGACGACGGCGAGGGCCGCCTCGCCGAAGGCGCGGAAGGCGATAGACTCCTTGCCGATCCAGCGCTCGAAGATGGGCGTGCGTACGGCAACCGCCCGGACGCGCACGACATAGGCCCCGGTCGCCTCCCTCAAGAGTTCCGCGGCGACCTCGGCCGACTTCTCCCTCAGGGAGTGCGGGACCCGCACGGCGCCGGTCTCGGCGTCCACGCGCACCGCGTCCGTTCCGAGCCGCGCGCGAAAGAGATCGTGGAAGTAGCGCGCCCGCTCCTGCAGGACATCGAGGGGCTCCCGCGCGACGAATCCGAGTTGCGCCGACCGCCGCGGCCCCGGATCGTCGCGCATCCTCCAGAGGAGATCGGCGAGCGGCAGCTCCGCCTCCGGTTCCGCTCCCCCGCCCCCCTCCACCGGCTCGCCGCCCTGCCGATCTGCCCGCCCCGCGCGGTCCGCGCTGTTTTCCCACAAGAGAAGGAATACGCGATCGGCGCCGACGTCGCCGCGTGCCGCGCGGAACGGATCCACGAGGAGCGCCACGACGAGTAGCGCGCCCGGGGGAAGATCGGCGAAGAGCGCCGCGTCCTGCACAAGGAAACGCGGGAACAGGGCTGTGTGCCGCTCCCGCGCGCCCGCCTCCACCATCCCCACCGGCGGGGCCGGAAAGCGCGAGGAGAGCCGGAGGGCGAGGGCGGTGCGCCCTGCGGCATCGCGCAGGGGGTAGGCGTCGAGCAGGAGCCCCAGGGAGGAGGCGAGGCTCGAAGCGGGAATCCCGCGGTCCAGGAGATTGGGGTTGGCGTACCCTTCCGCTTCCGTGAGAGGCTCCGTCACGAAGAGGGTTTGGGGCACGCCGTTTTGCAGCTCCACGCTGAAGGCGTCCTCCTCCACCTTCACCTCCGCGCCCAAGTCGCGCAGCCAGGGGCCGAACCAGTCGAGCCCGGCGTCAGGTCCCAGCACTCGAAAGAGGACGGGCGAAGGGCCGAGGGTGGAGAGCTGCGGCCTCTCGAAGTGGAGGCGGAGTTTCGAGAGGGTCTCCGCGGGGGCGGAGACGAGGAGGAAGCGCGTGCGCACCGGCGCCGGGTCGGGACGCAGCACCGGCGCCAGGGCGGCTTGGAGGGCATCGAGCGCCTTGGGGCGGTTGCGCGCCACGAGCATCGAGCCGGCGGCTTCGAGGAAGCTGCCCGGCTCGCTCCACGAGGCGGGCTCGACCCGCGCGGCGAGGAAGTGCCGCGCGAAGAGCGCGGGGGTCCAGGCGGAGGGAAGATCCTGGAGGAGCTGGTAGCGCACCGGCTTGAGGTAGGGCCGCCGCCGCGCGCTCTCCCGCGTCACCGCCACCGGCAGGATGCGGTACTCGCGTTCCCCCGCCGAGCCGAGGTCGAGCATCCGCTGGAGATGGTTGAGGAAGGCGGCGCGGTGGGTGTCCCTGCGCGGCCGTTCGGCGATGCCGGGGTCCTCGCGCCCGGGCCCCAGGTTGCGCCGGCGCAGGGCGCGCCAGCGCTCCAGGACCTGAAGCCGCAGCGTCGCCAGGTCGTCGCTCTCCTCCCCGAACTCGCTCTCGTCGATCGCCTCGACCGCCTCCCGGAAGCGCGCCTGCGCCAGCTCGAACTCGTTGCGCGAGGCGTGGTCGGCGCCCTTCTTGAAGCGCTCCTGCGCCTCCGCCAGCACGACGCGCGTACGCGCCTCGGTCCAGGTGCGCAGCATCTCCAGGGCGTCGTGCACGAAACTCGACGCTTCGGAGAGGTGCGTCTCGAGGTCGGCGCGGAGCGCCGTCGCGTCGGCGTTGCCGGGATCGAGCAGGAGCGCCAGCTCCACGCGTAGGAACGCGCCCATCGCGTCGCCGCTCGCGCGGAGCCTCCGCGCCTGGTCGAGCGCCTCCTCGACCTTGCGGCGCCGGGCGGCGGCCGCTTCGGCGGCCGCGGCGGAGTCGGGGGCGGGGGGCGGGGGCGTCGGGCGGTTGCGCTGGGCGAGGATGCGGTTCCGCGCCTGCTCGGCCCCTTGGCGCACCGTCGCGGCGACTTCGCCGGGCTCGTAGATGGCGGGGCCGAGATGATGGAGCGCGTCCTCGGGAAGGGCGAGGCGCTCCAGGCAGAGCGCGAGGCGAAGATGCGCCTCCGCCTGCGGGGCCGGGCCGAGGGCGCGGTCGGCGAGGGCGCGCTTGTAGAGTTCCACCGCCGCGCGGTAGTCGCCCTGGACCTTTTCGGCGTGCAGTCCCTGGAAGAGGAGATCCTCGCCCGTCTCCGCCTGCGTCGCGGCGGCCCAGAGGCCGAAGACCGCGAGGAGGATGACCCACGCCCTCACGAGGGCTGAGTCTACTCCACCATCGTGCCGGCGTCGGGCTCGAAGAGCCGCCGGTACTCCAGGAGCGCCTCGCGGTCGGTCATGCCCGCCAGGTAGTCGCACACGGCGACCTCGAGCCCCTCCTCGCCGGCCCACTCCTGCCACCGGGGGGGCAGGAGCCGGGCGTCCCCGACCAGCGCGTCGAACATCTCCCCCACGTAGCGCTGCGCCTTGCTCCGCATGCGCCGCACCTGGAAATGGTTGTAGAACCGCGCGTGGAGGAAGCGGGCCAGTTCCGCCTGTTTGGTTTCCATGGCGCGCGAGGGGGCGATGAGCCGCTCGCTGGCGCGCGCCTGCTCCGCGTCGGCGGGGGCGGCGCGGGCGATACGATCGAGAGAGGCCTCGAGCAGGTCGGTCACCGCCGCGTCGATGAGCGCGCGCACCGCGTGGTAGCGGCGCATCTCGGCGTCGATGGAGGGGGCGCGCGCGACGACCGTGGTGACGGCCGAGCGCCAGAGCGCCACCTCGTCCAGGGCCGCCTCCTCGAGGAGTCCCGAGGTGAGGCCGTCGTCGAGATCGTGGGCGTTGTAGGCGACGCGGTCGGCGGCGTCGACCGCCTGCGCTTCGAGGTAGAGCTGCTCCTTGCCGTGCTTGAGGAGCGAGGCGCGCAGCTCCTCGGTCAGGTTGAGGCCCCGGTAGCCGAGGTACTTCCGCTCCAGGACGTCCACGATCCGGAGACTGTGGCGGTTGTGCTCGAACCCGCCGTGCTCGCGCATCTTCTCCTTGAAGACGTCCTCGCCGGTGTGGCCGAAGGGGCCGTGGCCGATGTCGTGGGCGAGGGCGATCGCCTCGGTCAGATCCTCGTTGAGGCCGAGGGCCCGCGCCACCGTGCGCGCGATCTGCGCCACCTCCATCGTGTGGGTGAGGCGCGTGCGGTAGTAGTCGCCCACGGTGTTGGCGAACACCTGGGTCTTGTACTCGAGCCGCCGGAAAGCCGAGCAGTGGATGATCCGGTCACGGTCGCGCTGGTAGGCGGTGCGATAGGCGTGCTCCGGCTCGGGGTGGCGGCGCCCGCGGCTCAGGCGCGCTTTCATGCCGTAGGGCGCCAGCTCGCGGAGCTCGCGCTCCTCGACCGCCTCCCGCGTCACGAGACCGCTCTCAGTCGACGGCACAGGAGGGGCAGGCTCCCTTTCCGCACTCGGGAGGCGGCGCGTCGCGGCCCGCGGTCGCGCTGGCGAAGACCGAGAGCGCCTTCTTGAGCCGCGCGCCGCCGCAGTGCGGGCAGCGGTGCCGTTCGCCGGCGCGGCGCTCGAGGACCTCGAAGCGCTTCGCGCACTCTTGGCAGTCGTACTCGAAGAGCGGCATGACGATAGTCTACCCGCCGTCAGTGGCGCAGCTTGGGATCCATCGCGTCGCGGAGCGCGTCGCCCACCAGGTTGAACGAGACGACGACCAGCACGATCGCGAGCCCCGGCAGGGTGGCGACCCACCACGCCTCCTCGAGCACCTTGGCGCCCCCCTCCACGATGTTGCCCCACGAAGGAGTCGGCTTGCGCACCCCCATGCCGAGGAAGGAGAGCGCCGCCTCGGTGAGGATCGTGTCGCCCACGCGCAGCGTCGCGTCGACGATGAGCGGCGCCATGCTGTTCGGCAGGAGGTGGCGGAGCATGACGCGCCAGTGGCCGAACCCGAGGGCCCGCGCAGCCACGGTGAAGTCCTGCTCCTTGAGGGACAAGACCTGGGCGCGCACGAGCCGCGCGATCCCCATCCAGCCGGTCGCCCCGAGCACCGCGACGACCAGGAAGATGGAGGTGTCCCTCTTCGCGGCGGCGTAGGCGGCGTAGATCAGGAGCAGGAGCAGCAGCCGCGGAAACGCCATGAGGATGTCCACCAGCCGCATGAGCCCGAAGTCGGTCCACTTCCCGGCATACCCCGCCGCCGTCCCGACCAGCGCGCCGATCACCACGGCGATGAACATCGCGATGAAGCCGATGGAGAGCGAGATGCGGCTGCCGTAGATGAGGAGCGACAGCAAGTCGACGCCCACGTCGTCGGTGCCGAGGAGGTGGAACTCGGCGCGGTAGGGGAGCGTGCGCCCCCCGAGCTCCCGGGAGCCGGTGGGCGGGCGCTTCCATCCGCCATCGGGCTCCCCCAGATCCGCCAGCGGGACGCGGGCATGGGCGAACTCCTCCGCCCGATCGAGGAAGACGGTGCCGCTCTCCTCCAGCCGGAAGTCGCGGCAGTAAATCTCGCCGCGAGACCTGTCGCCCAGGACGTAAATGGTCGTGAAGGGCGCGGCCACCTTGTTCACGATCGTGTCCGGAGGCGTGAGGGTGGGGTCGTAAGGGGCGAGGACCGGGCAGAGGAACGCGATGAGGTAGGCGATGCCGAGCAGCTTGAGCCCGAGCACGCAGCGTCCGTTGCGACGCATCATGCCCAGCGCGATCCGCCACTGGCTCAGGCTCTCCCGTCGCATCGGGGAGAGCAGGGCCGCCAGCCCCCGGCGCGCGGCCAGGATCCACGCCAGCGGCCAGAGAGCGAGGAAGGCGAGGGCGATGGTCGATTCCGTGGGTCCCCCGAAGTCGTAGAGCGCCGCGATGCGGCCGCGGCGGGCGATGAGGATGGCGAGCCAGAGCCCGAGGAACAGGAAGTACTTCCGCGCCTCGCGCCTGTAGCCGCGGCGCCAGTGGCCCAGGCCGGGGAGCAGCCACTCCCAGGGCTTCACGACAGGCGCACCCGCGGATCGACGACCGCGTAGAGGATGTCGGCCACGAGGCTGCCGATGAGCACCATCGTCGTGCCGACGATGGTGACCGCCGTGACGACGTTCACGTCGCGGTCGCTGATCGCCTTGATCGTCATCTGGCCCATGCCGGGCCAGCCGAAGATGGACTCGGTGATGATCGCGCCGCTGAAGAGGAAGGGGAGGTAGAGCCCAAGAAGCGTGATCGTCGGCAGGAGAGCGTTTCGCATCGCGTGCTTCCAGACCACGGTCCGCTCCGAGAGCCCCTTGGCGCGCGCCGTGCGGATGTAGTCCATCCGGATCACCTCCAGGAGCGCCGATCGCTGGAACCGCGCGGTGGAAGCGGCGGCGGCGACGCCGAGGGCCACGCAGGGCAAGGCGAGGTGGCGCAGGTAGTCGAGGAGGCCGGTCTCCTCCGGGTCGTGGATGCCGTAGCGCGGGAGCCAGCCCAGTTTCACGGCGAAGACGAGCGCCAGCATGAGGGAGAGCCAGAAACCGGGCATGGAGTAGAGGAAGAGGGAGACCCCGGTGAGCGCGTTGTCCGTCTTGGAATGCTGGCGCAGCGCGGAGACGACGCCCAGGATCACGCCGAGGACCAGGTCGAGCAGGAGCGCGGCGATGGTGAGCTTCAAGGTGTTCGGAATGGCGTCGTCGAGCATGGAGGAGACGGTGCGGTTCTGGGCGATGGACAGGCCCAGCTCCCCCTTGGCCAGGTTCAGCATGTAGATCTGGTAGCGGTCCCATGCCGACTTGTCCGGCCCGTAGCCCCACGAGGCCTTGTATCGATCGATCGCCTCCCTGGTCATCTTCGGGCTCTGGAGCCCGGAGAAGGGGTCCCCTGGCACCGACTCCACGGCGACGAAGGTGAGGGTGACGACGCCGAAGACGATGAAGAGACCCCAGGCGAGGCGGCGCACGACGAAGGCGAACATGGAAGCGCCGCTATTTCTGTAGGCCCTTGGGGATGAACCACTCCGGGAGGTTGTCGTACATGTCGAGGGAGTTCATCTCCACGTTCTTGAGGCGCGCGTGGGCGACGTTGATGGAGCGCGGCTCGTAGAGGATCGTGTAGGGCTGCTCGCGGTGGAAAATCGCCTGGAACTCCTTCCAGAGGACGCGCGCCTTCTCGAGGTCGGGTTCGATGCGACCCGTATCGATCAGTTCGTCGATGCGTGGATTGGACCAGCGGCCGTAGTTGAACCCCCCGATCGAGGAGGAGTGAAACGTCGGCTTCTCGTCCACCTTGGTGGCGACATACCAGCCCCCCACCCAAGCCTCCTCCTCCCCCTTCTGGAGGTTCTCTGACCAGACGTTGAAGTCGAGCGGGCGCGGCTTGGCGATCACGCCGATCTCCCGAAGGTCCGATCCTGCGAGCAGCACGATCTGCTCGCGGATCTCATTGCCGGCGTTGTAGGACATGTAGAACTCGAACCGCTTCCCCTCCTTGACCAGCACGCCGTCGGGACCCTTGGTCCAGCCACGATCCGCGAGGATCTTCGCCGCCTCGTCGCGGTCGAAGGGCCAAGGCTTGAGGCTCCGGTCGCAGGCCCACATGGAGCTGATGATGGGACTCGCGGCCACCTGCGCATAGCCGTAGAACAGCGCTTCCACGATGTTTTTCCGGTTGATCGCGAGCGTCATCGCTCGCCGCACCTCCGGGTCTCGGAAGATCCAGTGCTCGCAGTTCCATCCGGCGTAGCCGTAGGAGCGGCTCAGAAAGGTGTAGAGGACGAGGTCCGTCCGCTCCTTCACCCGCTTCACGTCCTTGGGCTTGACGCTCTGCATCGCGTCGATGCCACCCGAGAGAAGCGCGTCGAACTGCGTCTGCTGCGAGTTGATCACGCGGAAGACGACGCGGGAGATGCGGGGCAGCTCCTTGTCCCAGTAGCGGGCATTGGGGACCAGCACGAACTCCTCGTTGTGCCTGTAGCTCTCCACCTTGTAGGGGCCGCTTACGACGTTCGCCACCCTGTCCCAGTCGGGGTACCCCTTCCATTGATCGAACGGGACCTTTCCGAAGACATGGGCAGGGAGGATGCGCCAGTCCTTGGAGTCCATGAGCATGTAGGGGTACTCCTCGGTGTAGTGGAGGAGGTAGTTCTTGTCGTCGACGATCTCCACCCGCTGGATCTGGTCGAGGATGGACGAATTGGGCCAGGCGACGTCGGGATCCTTGGCGGCGCGCGCCGAGAACTCCACGTCTTTCGATGTGATCGGGACCCCGTCGCTCCAGACCGCGTCGTCGCGGATGTGCATGGCGACCGTCTTCCCCTTCACCTCCCAGCGATCCACGAGGCGCGGCGCGAAGCTGGGCGGGCCTTTGTGGTAGTCCGCGCGCTCCTGGAGCGGGAGCGGCCACAAGAGCCCGTGAACCTGGTCCGCATCCACGGAGGTGGAGAGGTAGGGGTTGAAACTGTCCACGTCACTGAGCAGTGGGAGAATCACGCGTCCGCCCCGGGTCACCTCCGCCGGGTCGAAGTCGCGGTAGGCGGCGGTGGAGATCTCCCCGTGGATCTCGAGGGCCGCGCCCCCGGCCCTCTGTTTCTCCTTGTCGCCGCAGGCGGCGGCCAGTGCGAGCAGGAGGAGGGCGTTTCTCATGGTCAGATCTCCCTTCGGAGGATGCGCGCGAGGACTTCGAAGTCGGCGTTCCCGCCGGTGAGGATGGCCGCCACGGTGGCGGGCGGCTCGGGCAGCTTGCGATGGAGCAGGGCCGCCAGCGCCGCCGCGCCGGAGGGCTCGACGAGCACTTTCGCGCGCGAGAGGAGGAAACGCACCGCCCCCGCGATTTCGGCGTCGCTCACCGTGATCACGCCGTCGAGGAGCGCGGCGCAGATCTGGAAAGGGAGCCGACCGGGTTCAACGGGGCGGAGGCCGTCGGCGATGGTCGCGCTGGGGGGGATGCGCGTCACGCGGCCCGCCTCGAGGGAGCGCGCCATGGAGTCGGCGCTCGCCGGTTCCACCCCAAAGACCTTGAGCCGGGGGTTTTTCGCCTTGGCCCACACCGCGACCCCCGCCACGAGGCCCCCGCCCCCCACCGGCACCAGGATCGCGTCGGTGTGGGGCGCGTCCTCGAGGATCTCCTTGGCGACGGTGCCTTGGCCCGCGACGATCCAGGGGTGGTCGAAGGCGTGCACGAAGGTCGCGCCGGTCTGCTCGGCGAGGCGCGAGGCGCGCTCGAGACGCTGATCGCTCGTGATGCCGCAGACCTCCACGCCGGCGCCGTCCCTCTCGATGGCCTCTTTCTTGGCGGGCACGGTGTCCTCGGGCACGACGATGGTGGCCGGGCAGCGGAAGAGCTTTGCGGCCCGCGCCACGCCCTGGCCGTGGTTGCCGGAGGAGGCGGCCACCACCCCCTTGGCCCGAGCTTCGGAGGTCATCTGCGCGAGGAAGTTGTAGGCGCCGCGCAGCTTGAACGCCCCCACGCGCTGGAAATTCTCTCCCTTCAGGAACACGCGGCAGCCCGCCTCGCGATCGAGCGCGGTGGAGGTGAACATGAGCGTGCGGTGGCAGACGCCATGCATCCGACGGTGCGCGGCGGCGATTTCGTCGGGCGTGACGGGCAGTGCTCCCTTCATGGCGCGGTTCGACTCTACCAGGATCGAGCGTGGCTTGCGCGCGCGCGGGTATCGTGGTTAAGTACCGGCGCTCCAATGAGTTGTGGGTTCAGGACCCGTCTATGCTTGCCTTCACCGACGCGCATCTGGACATCGCTTGGTCCAGTCTCAAGCATGGTCGCGACTTCGTCGCGGGACATCCCGATGCGGCCCTGGGGCTCCCGGATCTGCTCGCCGGCGGCGTGACCCTCGCCTGCGCCACGATCTTCGCGGCCGACCACGGCGAGGAGGAGACGCCCGCGGAAGTGGCGGACCAGCAGCTCGCCTACTACGACGCGTTGCCCGGGCGCAGCGGAGGGAGGGTGGTCTGGCCCGCGGACGCGATGGATGTCGGCACCTGCCGGACCGGAGAGCGCCTCTGCCTGATCGGGCTCATGGAGGGGTGCGAGGCGGTCGCGCAGGTCGAGGATCTCGACGCGTTCTACGCCAGGGGCGTGCGGGTCGTCGGCCTCACCTGGAACCACCGGAACAAGTGGGCGGGGGGGACGAAGGCGGAGCTCGGGCTGACCTCCGATGGCGTGGAGCTCGTGCGCCGGATCGACCGGCTCAAGATGGTCCATGACCTGTCGCACCTGAGCCGCGTCGCCGTCGACGATCTGCTCGCCACCGCCCGCGGGCCGGTGATTGCGAGCCACGTCGCCTGCGACGCGCTGCACAGCCATCCACGCAACCTCACCGATGCCCACATGGCCGAGGTGGCCAAGCGCAATGGCGTCGTGGCCATCGTCTTCTACTCGGGCTTCCTGGGCGAGGGACGCCCCACCCTGGACGACCTCGTGCGCCATCTTCTCCACGCCCTGGAGGTCTGCGGCCCCGACTCGGTCGGCATCGGCACCGACTTCGACGGCGGCTTCGGCCGCGACGAGCTGCCCGCCGGCATTCGAACCGCCGCCGACCTGCCCCGCGTCGCCGCCGCTCTCCGCTCGCAAAGCATCCCCGAAAACGTCGTTGCCAAGATCTGCGGCGGCAACCTGCGCCGCCTCCTCACTTCCGTGATGTAGGACTTGCACTGCGAACGCCAAACGGCCTTAAGCGCCTATCCCAAAACCCGGCTACATTCGGCCGGCTGCGCGGGCCGAGCGCTTCGCCTCTCCTCCATCGCCGTAGTGCGCCAATACGGCTTCGTCGTCGCGGCTCGCGCTCGGCCCGCTCGCTCGGCCTCGGTGTTGACGCCGGGTTTTCGGATAGGCTGTAAGTTGCTGATCTGACATCAGTTATGGCGGCAAGCCGCGCCAGCGCTGGCGCGGCCACCTCCGCCGCCCGCAGCGCAATCGAACCGGACAAGCAGGATGCCTCTGCGCCATGCATGACGCATGCGGCAGGCGCAACCCAAGCGTGAACAAGTGGTTACGACAGCAAGACGGTTGCAATGCAAATCGCGAGCAGGGCGAGGGCGAGGAGGAGGAGGGGGAGTCGCCGCGAGCGGCGGAAGAGGCCGCGCGTGGGAGGTGGACGGCCCTTGAGGAGTTCCATCGGTGCGCCGCAGGCGGGGCAGGCGCGTTCCCCGGCCGCGACCGGGCTTCCGCACGTCAGGCAGTAGGTGGCGCGCTCTACGGCTGCGCCTCCGCCTGCTGCTGCCGGGCCCGGTGCGCCGCCTTCCGCGCGCGCAACTCCAGGATCTTGTCGTGAAGCTCCTTCTCCTTCTTTCCATCCGCGCTGCGCCGCCAGCCCTCGATCGCCTCCTTCAGCTCGGCCGCGGACTGATAACGGTCGTCCGGCTGCTTCCGCAGGAGCCGCAGGGCGATCTGGACCAGCCCGTCGGGGATGAGGTCGTCGACGGTGTGCGGGTGCGGAGGCTCGTCCTTCATGTTGCTGTAGAGCACCTCGAGCGGCGTCTTTCCGGTGAACGGCCGGCGCCCGGTGAGCAGGTAGTACATCACCGCGCCAAGGCTGTAGAGATCCGCGCGCCCGTCGATGGCCCCCATCTTTCCGCGCGCCGCCTGCTCCGGCGACAGGAACGCGGGCGTGCCCATGATGAGCCCCTCGCCGGTCTTGGCGGCATCCGCTTGCTCGCGCTCGATGGTGGCGATGCCGAAGTCGATGAGCCTCACCTCGCCGCTCTTGTCCATGAGGATGTTCTGCGGCTTGATGTCGCGGTGCCAGATGTTGCGCGCGTGCACCACATGGAGCACGTCCGCCATCTTCCAGATCACCTCCGCGATCTGCCAATAGGTCAGCTCCCGGCGCACGCCGACGGCGAGCAGGTCGTGCCCATCCACGAACTCCATGGCGATGTAGGGCATCGCGCCCACTTTCGCCAGATCGGTGATCTTCACGATGTTGGCGTGGTTGAACGCCGAGATGGCCCACGCCTCCTGCTTGAAGCGCGTGATGTTCTCCTCGTCCACCTTGTCCTGCTTGAGCACCTTGAGCGCGACCATGTTCCCCGCGAGTGCATGCCGCGCCTTGAACACGACCCCCATGCCCCCTTCGCTCAGCCGCTTCTCCAGCTCGTAGTCTCCGAACACCACCTTGCGACCCTTCTTGACCAGCGCGTCGAGGCCCCCATCCCCGTGGAGCACACGGTCGAGCATCGTCTCGTCGGTGATCCGAATCGCCTCCGTGTCGTCGACGACGATCGCGCCGGTGCGTGAACCGACCGCCTCCGCCTTCCGCTCCTCGAGCTTGCGCCGCCGCTCCTCCTCCAGCCGCTCCTTCTCGCGCTGCGCCTTCGACTTGAGCGCGAGCGGCGCCGTGGGCGCCTTCTTCGCCGGGACCGCGAGGGGCGGCGGATCGTGAAAGACGATGGTGCAGTCCTTCCCGATCGTGATGGTGTCCTTGTGCTTGATCCGCGCCGACTTGATCTGCTGCCCGTTGAGGAAGGTGCCGTTGGTCGACCCGAGGTCCTCGAGGCCCCATCCTCCGTCCTTGAGCCGGCCCAGCCGGAAGTGCTCCCGGGAGGCGGAAATCGTCGGCAGCGGCACGTCCAGTTCCGGGGAGCGCCCGGCGACGACGAGCGGCTTCTTCAATTCCCGCTCGTAGTGCTCGGCTCCTACGGTGATGCGCAGCTTGGCCATGATGTAGGGGGAATCATACGCATCCGGCGCGTGGCGGGAAGAGCCGCCTCCCCCCGCGCGTCCGAGTAGAGTGGTCGTCATGCCCGGCCGGGGAAGAGCGATCGCCGCCGTCGCCGCCCTCGTGGCGATCGGCATCGCCGTCGTGATCTTCGTGTTCGGCGAAATGTCGGACAGCCGCGGGGTGATGAAGCCCGCCGAGCCGCCGTTCACGCCGCCGCCTTCCCCTCCCGCGCCGCCCCCCTCCCAGCCCTCTTCCCCCCCCATCGAGGCGCCCGCGGCGCTTCCGCCGGCGGACCCCATTCCTCCCCCCCCAAAGACGCCAACCCCCGATGCCGATCCGGCACCCGAGCCTGACACGCCTGGGGAGCCCGGCATCGAACCGGCGCGCCTCATTCTGCGCCTGCTCAAGCCGGTGGAGCGTAAGGAGGGCGTGATCGCGATCTCCGTCGTGGATCTGTTTGGTCAGGGGGTTCCGGGGGCGCTGGTGGTCGTGCGCCAGGGCTCCGAGCTCCTCTGGCGCGAGCGCGCGAATCGGGCCGGCGAGGCGTGGTTTGTTCCGTACGAAGAGGAGGCGGGCCCGTTCCGCATCGATGCGATCGCGCGCGGGTACGTGGCCGCGACGGCGCCCGCGGTGGCGCCGGGGGCGACGGTGCAGATCGTGCTCCCGCTCCAGCCCGCGGTGATTGGAGAGGTGCGCTCGCCGGCGAAGGGCGAGGGGGTCGTGCGCCTCTTCACGGCGGACGGCGTCCTGACCACGCGCATCGAGGCGGACGGGTCGTTCGCCTTCTACGAACTGGAGGAGGGGCCGGTGACGGTGCAGGCGGAGGTGCCCCCCTACGGCGTCGACGCGGAGGCGCTCGTCCTGCGCGCGGGCGAGCAGGCTCGGGTGCGGCTGCGCATCAGGGAGCGCGACCCCGCGCGCCTCGAAGGGGAGATCCACGGCTGGCCGGGGAAGGGCGACGTGAGGATCAACGGCGCGCCCGTGGACGTCACGGCGACGGGGCGCTTTCGCTTCGAGCAGGGCGTGTACGGCGTCAACGAAATCCTCATCGACGCGCCGGAAAAGGCGCTCCTGCGCGAGCGGTTCGAGGTCAAGCCGGGGCTCGTCGCGCGCCCCTCCTTCCGCCTCTACAAGGAGTCCACGGTCAAGGGCCGCGTGCGGAGCGCGCGCACGCAGCGGCCGCTTGCGGGTGCGGAGGTGCGCATCGGAGTGGACTACGGAAACCCGCGCAACGAGCGCGTCCTCCACTTCCCGATCGAGCGCGTGCCGGTCCTGCGCACCGATTCCGAGGGGCGGTTCGAGATCGGGCGGCTGGACGCACGGTTGCTCTACCTGGTGTCGGTCGTCGCGCAGGGTTACGGTCACGGCTTGGCCGATGTCATCCCCAACGGCGGCTTCGCCGCGCTGGAGCTGCCGGAGGGGCCGTTCCTGTTCGGACGCTTGAGGGGGCTCGGGGGCGTACCGCGCGACGCGATCGTCACGGCGCGGCCGCTGGGCGCGCCGCCCACGCGGCTCTTCTTCAACGTGCCGGACTGGGACCTCTCGACGTCGGGACGCGACGCGGACGGCTACTACGGCCTGAGCGGGCTCCTGCCTGGCCTTTACCACGTACGCGTCCAGGCGCCCGATTTCGGCTCCCTCGAGACCGTGGTGGAACTCTTCGCGGAGCAGCGCGCGCGCCTGGATCTGCGCCTGCGGCGGGGCGCGGAGGTGGACGAGGAGGCCTGGGAGCTGCTGGAACGGCTGCCGCCCTCCTTCGAGGAGGAGGGGGATCCGGCGCCCGCTCCCGGGAGCCGGACGACGCTCGTGATCGACGCGGAGCGCCCGCCCGACCAAGCGCCCTTCCCCTCGCTTCGCATCGAGTTCTTCTACGGGGAGGACGAAATCCGCGCGCCGGAGGAGCGCAGCGGGCCCCGGTTCGAGCTGCACGGGCTGCCCGAGGGCTCCTGGCGTGCGCTTCTCCTCCACTCCTCGATGCGCCAGCCGGTGGTGCGCGAGGGGATCGTGCTCCGCCGCGGGGAGATCGTGGTCGCCCAGGTGGGATCGGACTAAGGACCTATTCCGATAGGGAGATCCTGCCGATCAGGAATCTTGAGGAGGAGACCAGCCCGAGGGCTGCGCGATGGGTCTGGTTGTCAAGGACGACGGCTGGCGGATCCCCGACGAACTCTGG
>JBQTIG010000076.1:0-56917 GCA_052388375.1 Planctomycetaceae bacterium
GAGGTGGCGGACCCGGGTCTCCAGCTCGTCGATTCGCCGGAGGAGCCTCGCGACGAGAGCGTCGTCGACCGCCACAGTACAATAGCTCGGCTCGGTCCGCGGGGCTCTCGACCCCCTGAACGGTTACGGTTATCCTAAGGGGTTCAGGAGGGCATGCCATGAAAACGTGGATCGCAGGTCTCTTCGTCGCCATCTTGGCCGGGCTCGCGCGCGCGCAGGAGCCGCCGGTCGCCGAACTCTGCCCGCCCGACACCTTTCTCTTCCTAGAGGTGGACGCGGGCGCGTTGGTGCGGGGCGTGCCCCAGCTCGATCTGGTGCGCCTCGTCCAGGATCCGACGATGCGGGCGTTTCTCAAGCCTTCCCTCCAGCGGATCGGCATGACCGGCGAGAAGCCGGTGGAGGAGTTCCTCGCTCGGCTCAAGGTGGCGGACTGGCTGAAGGGCCGGGCGGCCATCGCCGTGCGCGGGTTCAGCGTCACGACCAGCGCCGCCGACGGCGCTGCGACGACGACCCTCGTATCGCCCGCCCAACCCCTCGGCGCAGATCTGCTCCTGCGGGTGCTGGGCGCCGTGACGGCGCGCCAGACCGGACTCCAGCGCGGCGACGCGGGCTCCACGGTTTCGGTGGCTCTCGATGCCCTCGTGGTGGTCGAGCCCGGCCCGGCCGGGAAGGCGCTGGCCCAAGGGTTCCTGGAGAACGCGCGCAAGGAATCGATCGACGTGGCGGGCCGCAAGGGGGCGCGCTACCACTTCGGCTCGATGTTCCTGGAGGGGGTGGGGGCGCAGCTCGACCTCTTCGGCGTCGCCGACGGCGAGCGCTGGATCTTCGCCACCGAGCGAACCACGCTGGAGTCGGCCCTGTCGGGGGACAGGCGCGCGAGCCTCATGGGCGCACCCGGCTTCGCGACCGCTCGGGACCGCGTCACCTGCGGCGAGCGGCTCCTCTTCCTGCACGTGGACGTGGCGGCGATGCTCCGGATGTTCCGGGGCGCGGTGCCGCCCCTCGCCGCGGAGCTGTTGGAAAAGAGCGGCGTCGCCTCCCTGCGCGGCCTCGCCCTCGGAGTCTCCATCGTCGAAGGAGGGGTGCGCGAGAGCGTCGGCCTTCTCTTCGACGGCAAGCCCGCCGGCGCGCTGCGCCTGCTCGAGGCGATGCCCGGCGGGTTCGATGCGCCCTCCCTCGCCCCGCACAACGCCTCCGCCTTCGTCGGCGTCAAGTTCGACGCCGCGCTTCTTGTGGAGCGGTTCCGGGAGCTGCTCTCCGTCCTCCTGCCCGGCGTGGACGCGCAGCTCGACGCCGGGCTCGACGCCTTCTCCCGCGAGATGGGGGTCAACCTGCGCGAGGCGATCCTTCCGGCATTCGGGGACGAGCTCGCGATGTTTGTCCACCCGCCGCAGGGGCTCATGGGCCTCCCCGACTGGGTCGTCACGCTGAAGGTGCGCGATGAGGCGAAGTTCCAGCGGCTGATCGACGCGGCGCTGCGGGAGATGGAGGGGCAAGGGGTCCGCGTCAACCGCGAGATCGCCGAGAGGGCCGCCGATTTCGCCCTCGCGTTCCCGGAAGTGCCGATGGTCGCCCCGGTCTGCGCGCTGCGCGAGGGGCGGTTCCTCGCCGCCTCCAACACGCGCACGCTCAAGGCGTTTCTCGAAGCGCCCAGGGCGGACGGCTTCCGGGCTCTCGCGCGAGACAGCGCGGTGTTTTCCAAGGTGACGCGCGGCCTCACGGGAGGGGGGACGGAGCGCCTCGTCGCCTTCGCCTACCTCGATCTGAAGCAGCTCGTGCCCCTCGCGCAGGTGGGGCTCATGTTCGTCCCCGAGACCATGGTCGATCGCTCGCAGGCGCCGGACGCGGGGCTCATGACCGGCTTCTTCAGCGGCCTCGCGCTCGGCGTCCAGCGCGACGGCGACGCCCTGACCATCGACACCTTCAGCCCGCTGGGGCTCCTCCTCCCCGGCGCCGGGGCCGGCGTGGTCTATGCAGAGCAGGAGGCGCGCCGCCGGCGGGCGATGATCGAGGAGTGGCGCCGCCGCGAGGAGGAACGGCGGCGCGCGAGCGAGGAGTCCGGCCGATGAGACGCGGCGCGCTTCTCCTGCTGCTGGCCGCCATCGGCCACGCGGGCGACGCCACGGAGACGCTTCACGGGTTCGAGATCTCCGACCCGTTCCGTTCCTTCGAGACCGAGGCGGGCGCCTCCGCCTGGATGCAGGCGCAAAACGCGGCCACGGAGAAGCACTTCGCGGGCAAAGAGGGCGCGGCGATCCGCAAGCGCCTGGACGCGCTCTCCCGGCTGGGCGGCATCGGGCGCGCCCGCACGGTGAAGGATCTGCTCTATTTCGTCCGCCGCACCGGCGACGAGGAACAGGGGACGCTCTATGTGCAGGTGGGGGGCGGGGAGGAGCGGAAGCTCCTCGACGTCTCGGCCCTCGATCCGTCGGGCAAGACCGCTCTCGACTGGTACTACCCCTCGCCGACGGGGCGCTTTCTCGCCTACGGCTTGAGCAAGGACGGCTCCGAGGACTCGGTCCTGCACATCCTCGACGTGCGGGACGGCCGGGCGGTGGATGCGCCGATCCCCGACGCGCGGCACGCCTCGGTGGCGTGGCTGCTTGACGAGACGGGCTTGTACTACACCCGCTTCGTGCAGGGGGACCGGTATGCCCGGCGGGTGCGGTTCCACAAGCTCGGCACGAGCGGAGCCGACGACCCGATCGTGTTCGGCGAGGGGCTGGACAAGACGGCATGGCCTGCCGTGGCGCTCTCCGACGACGGCGCGACCCTTCTCCTCCCGGTCTACTACGGCTGGGATCGGAGCGAAGTCTTCCTCATGGACCGTGCGAAGGGGGAGGCCGTCTGCATCCTGTCGCGGGCGCTTGAGGCGCAGTTCCTCGATCCGAGTCTGCTGCAGGGCCGCCTCATCGTCCGTACGGACCACGCGGCGCCGCGCGGCAAGGTGGTCTCCATCGACCCGAACGACAGCGATCCCTCGGCCTGGAAGACGCTCGTTCCGGAGGCGGACTGGCCCATCGAGACCATCGCGATCTCCGAGAGCCGCATCGCGGTGCAGCGCCTCGTCAAGGCGACGGCGCGGTTGGAGCTCTACGCCCTCGACGGCACCCCGGCGGGGGAGGTTCTCCTTCCCGGGCTCGGCTCCCTCGACGGCCTCGACGCCGAACCGACGGGCCACCGGTTCCTCTTCCTCTTCACCTCCTTCCTCGCGCCGGGAGGGCTCTATGCGCTCACCGACGGGGAAGGGGACGCCCCCAAGCTCCTCTTCTCGCCCCCCGCCCCCGACACCAGCCATCTCCAGGCCGAGCAGGTCGACTATCCCAGTTACGACGGCACGAACGTGCCCCTCTTCATCCTGAGCCGCAAGGGGACCGTGCGCGACGGAAGCAATCCGGTTCTCCTCACCGGCTACGGCGGTTTCTCGGTCCCGATGACCCCCTTCTTCAGCAGCGCGGCGATCACCTGGCTGGAGCATGGCGGCGTCTGGGCCATGCCCAACCTGCGCGGCGGGTCGGAGTTCGGGGAGGAGTGGCACAAGGCGGGCAGCCTCGCGAACAAGCACCAGGTCTTTCGCGACTTCGAGTACGCCATGCGCCATCTCATCCGCACGGGTTGGACCCGACCGCAGCGGCTGGCGATCCAGGGCGGCTCCAACGGCGGCCTGCTCATGGGCGCGATGATGACGCAGGCGCCGGAGCTGTTCCGCGCCTGCGTCGGGCAGGTGGGCCTCTACGACATGATCCGCTACCACCGCTGGCCCGTGGGGGAGTTCTGGGTTGAGGAGTACGGCTCGGGGGACAACCCCGCGCAGACCGGCTATCTCCTCGGCTACTCGCCTTACCACCAGGTCATGGACGGCGTCGCCTACCCGGCGTTCTTCGGCACCACCGCCGCTTCCGACACCCGCGTCACCTGGATCCACACCGCGAAGTTCGTGGCGCGCCTGCAGCAGGCCACGGCGGGCAGCGCGCCGATCCTCTTCCAGCGCGAGGAGAAGGCGGGGCACGGCCAGGGCAAGAGCCGCTCCGACCGCCTCGCCGAGCAGGTGCGAATCTTCCTCTTCTTGTTCGAGCAGCTTGGGATGGAGCACGCGCGGTGACGGTACTCTCCGCCGACCTTACCGGCCTCTGCACCCTCGCCCTCGACGACGCCGCCCTCGACCGGCTCGCTTGGCGTGCGTACGGCAAAGGGGTGCGGCTCGCCAAGCTGGCGAGGGAGGGGGAGGGCGGGATCGTGCTCTACCGCGTCGATGCGGCGGCGCCTCGCGACGCGTTCCTGCCCCACATCCACACCGGCGGGGAGGCCTACTTCGTCCTCAAGGGCGTGATCGCGGACGAGACCGGGCGCTACGGAGCAGGCTCGTTCGTCTGGCTGCCGCCGGCGAGCAGGCACCGCCCCTGGTGCGAGGGGGAGACGGTGGTGCTCGTGCTCTGGCCTTCCGGCGTCGCGGTCGCTCAGGAGTGACGCGGGGGAGGGGGGCGGGGCCGCCGTCCCCCGCCCCCCTCTTCCCGCCTCCTCCTCCCCTCGGCCTGGAGCGCGCGGCGGAGCAGGAATTCGATCTGCCCGTTGAGGCTGCGCAGATCGTCCTTCGCCCAGCTCTGCAGCGCCTCCAGCAGCTCCGGATCGACCCGCAGCAGGAACGGCTTTCGTTCGGCCACCGGCGCCTACTGGTAGAGCGAACCCGCGTTCACGACCGGCTGGGTGGAGCGCTCGCCGCAGAGAACGACGAGCAGGTTGCTCACCATGGCGGCGCGCCGCTCGTCGTCGAGCTGCACGATCTCGCGCTTGGAGAGCATTTCGAGCGCCATCTCGACCATGCCCACCGCGCCCTCCACGATCTTCTGCCGCGCCGCGATGATGGCGCCCGCCTGCTGGCGCTGGAGCATGGCCGAGGCGATCTCCTGCGCGTAGGCGAGATGGCTGATGCGCGCCTCGATCACCTCGACGCCGGCTTTCTGCAGGCGCGCCTGGATCTCCTTCTGGAGCTGCTCGGCGATGGTCTGGGTGTGTCCGCGCAGGGAGACCTGCGCTTCGTCGTGGGTGTCGTAGGTGTAGCGCGTGGCGAGATTGCGGACCGCGGCCTCGCTCTGGACATGGACGTAATTCTCGTAATCGTCCACTTCGAAGGAGGCTTCGGCGGTGTCGACGACCTTCCAGACGACGACCGCGGCGATCTCGATCGGGTTGCCGTCCAGGTCGTTCACTTTCAGGTGCTCCGTCTCGAAATTGCGCACGCGGAGGGTGATGCGTTTCTTGGTGTAGAAGGGGTTGACTGACCACCAGCCGCTCACCTTCACGCTCCCGACGTACTTGCCGAACAAGAGGAGCACCTTCGCCTCGTTGGGCGCGACGACGATGAATCCGAAGCAGCTGAGGAAGAGCATGAAAAAAAAGCCGATCATGCCGACCACGCCCACGGCCACGAGGACGCCCATGCCCTCATCCGCGCCGATCGCGGTGGCGGCGATGGCGGCGCCCAACAGAAGGGGCCAAGCGAGGAGGCGAACGAGGCCTCCCGCGCCGGTGGCGGGTCGCTTTTCGAATTCCTGGATCATGGCGGTTCTCCTGGGACCGCCGGCATGATATCAGATTAGAATCATAACGCAATCCCGGGGGCGAGGAGGCGGGTGCGGATGGTTCCCGGGATGGCCTGGAGCGCGGGGAGGAGCGCGGTGGGGCCGGCCAGCTCGACGTCGAGCACGACGTAGCCGACGTCGTGGAGCGTCTGGAGGTGCTGCCCCACGATGTTCAGCCCCTCCTCCGCCACGATCCGGTTGATCTGGCGCAGGACGCCGGGCACGTTGCGGTGGATGTGGAGGATGCGGAGCGCGCCCGCGTGGTCGGCGAGGTGCAGTTCGGGGAAGTTGACCGCACCCACGGTGGCGCCGCGGGCGGCGTAATGGGTCAGCTTGCGGGCCACCTCCGCGCCGATCTTCTCCTGTGCCTCCTGGGTCGAGCCCGCCACGTGCGGCGTGAGGATCGCGCTTTCGATGCCGCGCAGGGGCGAATCGAACGGGGCGCCGTTGCTCCCGGGTTCCTCGGGAAAGACGTCGACGGCCGCTCCGGAGAGACGTGCTTGGCGGAGCGCGGCGGCCAGCGCCTCCAGATCGACCACCGTGCCGCGGGAAGTGTTGATGAGGGCGGCCCCGCGCCGCATGCGCGCCAGTTCCGGCGCGCCGATGAGCCCGCGGGTCTCCGGGGTCTGCGGGACGTGGAGCGTCACGATGTCGGATCGCACCAGGAGCGCGTCGAGGGAGCGAACCGGCTCCGCGTTGCCGAGGGGCAGCTTCACCTGGATGTCGTGGTAGATCACCCGCATCCCCATCGATTCCGCGAGCACGGAGAGCTGGGAGCCGATGTGGCCGTAGCCGACGATGCCGAGGGTCTTGCCGCGCACCTCCCGGCTACCGGCCGCCGACTTGCTCCAGCGGCCCGCGTGCGCTTGGACGTTCTTGCGGACGGCGTCGCGCAACAGCATGATGACGAAGCCGATGACCAGCTCGGCCACCGAGCGCGTGTTGGAATGGGGGGCGTTGAAGACCGGGATGCCGCGCGTCGCCGCGGCCGGGAGGTCCACCTGGTCGGTGCCGATGCAGAAGCAGCCGACCGCCATCAGGTCAGGCGCCTCGGCGAACAGCGGCGCGTCGAGGCGCGTGCGTGAGCGGACCCCCACCAGCTGCGCCCCGCGCAGGGCCGCGGCAACCTCCGCCTCCGGCGCGTCGGCGGGCAGGGAGATCAAGTCCTGGAACCCGTGGTCGCGGAAATAGGCCACGGCGCTGGGGTGGATGCCCTCGACGAGCGCGATCCTCATAGTCTCTCCTCGATGAGCCGCAGCAGCGCGGGGCAGTCCCGCGCCTCGGGGGCTCCCGTCGCCACGACCTCGGGTCGGCGCGCCACCGCCGTGAAGGCGAGAAAGAAGTCCACGAGTCCGGCCTCGGCCAGCGCGAAGTCGGACATCCCGTCGCCGGCGCCGATGCACGGCTTTCGCCATGCGGGGGCGAGGGCGCGGACCCCGTCCACCTTCGAGATGGAAAAGGGGTCGGTCGGGTCGGGCCCCAGCAGCTCGCCCCGCTCGGACCAGCGCATACGCGTGCCCAGGACGCGCTCCTCGGGGATCGCGAGACGACGCGCCAGGGGCAGCATCGCCTCGCGGAACGCGCCGCTCACGATCCAGACCTCGACCTTGCGCCGCGCGAGCGCGGCGACCAGGCCCTCCATGCCCGGCGTGAGCCGCTCGTGGGCCGCGTCGGCGAAGGCGCGCACCTCGCTCAGACGGGGCGACGCGATCGCGAGCCTCTGCCGCAGCGATTCGCGGAACGGCAGCGTCCCCGCCATTCCGGCGTTCGTGATCTCCGCCACCCGCGCCGCAAGCCCAGGCTCGCCGGCAAGGCGCGGGGCGAGGATCACCTCCAGGCTCTCGCACGCCACGAGGGTGCTGTCGAAATCCAGGACGACGGTGGGCACGGTCCCCCCATCCTAAGAGCCGCTCCGAACTCCCGGGGAGGCGCGCGCTTCAACGGACGGCCTGGGCGCGTTCCGCCTCCAGGACCAGCTCGTCGACCATGCGGTCGAGTGCTTCCCCGTAAAGGTCGCGCCCGCGGATCACGCCCCGGTGGTCGATCAGGTAGGTCGTCGGCCAAGCCGAGACGTTCCAGGCGCGACCGATCGGGCCGTCGGTGTCGCCGTCCACCCAGTTGCGCCACGGGAGCTTGTTCTCGGCGAGGATCGCACGCAGCGTCCCGGCGCTCCCGTCGCTATTGACGCCGAGGATCGCGAAGGGCCGGTCCTTCATGCGTGTCACGAGCGACCGCTCGTGCGGGTACATGCCCCGACAGGGGCCTCACCAGTCGCCCCAGAAGTCGAGGAACACCACCTTGCCGCGGTACTCCGAGAGGCGCAAGGGGGCGCCGTCCTGGTCCGTTCCCTCGATCTCGGGCGCCGTCAGGCCGACCTGGAGTCGCTCCAGCTCGAAGATCTCGCCGGCGGCCTTCTCGCCGACGGTGCGGCCGAGCCAGAGCGGCAGATCGGCGTACTCCGACTGCGCCTTGCGCAGCGCCGCGAGCGCCCCGGGCCGCTCGCTCTCCTTGAGCAGGATTCCCAGGAGGAGTTGCGCGGGACCGAGCACGGTGCGGTGCGGGCTCTTTTCGAGGATCGTGCGCAGCGCCTGCTCGTCGTCGGTGAGCACCCAGAGGGCCGGCACGAGTGCGGGCGACGTCACGTGGTCGGCCAGAAGCGCCGCCCTCGCCTCGTCCCTCGCCGCCTTCTCCTCGTGCTGGCCCATGAGCTGGCCCATGAGGATCTCGACGTAGGCCTCGATCGTGACCTCGTGGCCCTTATGCCGCCGCGCGAAGTCCCGAAATCGCGGAAGGAACTCCGCGCTCGGGTGGCGCATCGCGGCGCGCGCATCGTCGCTGGGAGCCGCCTCGAACGCCTCCCAGAACCGTTGCGACGCCGCGGCGTACTCCATCTTGAGCTTGGCCCACTCGGTGACCGGGCCGTCTCCCCCGCCCCCCTCCCCGAAGATCGGCGCCGCCAGGAGGAGAAGCATCGCTGCCTCGCGCATGCCCTGCCAGTGTACCTTGGTGGCGTGGCTCGCCTTCTCCTCCCCCTCCTCCTCCTCGCCCCTCCCGCCCTCGCGGATGGGCTTGCTTCGCCCACCGCCAAGGCGATCGAGGCGCTCGGCGTCAAGTGGTTCAAGGCGCGGCCCAAGACCTGCTTCGACGCGTGGGATCCGGCGGTGCGTCGCGCGCTCCTCGCGGAGGCGCGCGCACTCGGCAAGTTGCCTGAAGGCTCCCTGGAGCAGGCGCGCGACCTGCTCTGGAAGTCCGCGAGGAAGTACGGGCCGCGCGGCAAGGGGAGCGGCAAGCAGACCATCGAGACGCCGTACGGGGAGGCGTGGTTCTACGTGAAGGGGAAGGGGCGCGGGAAGGGGCTCGTGCTCGGGCTGCACGGCGGCGGGGAGGGGGCGGGGAGCGCGGATGAACCCGCGGGAAAGTGGAGCGCGAAGAATTGCATGGGGATGTACCCGCAGGGGATCCGTCTCGTCCACGACACTTGGAACACGGTCCACGGCGAGAAGTTCATCCTGACCATGATCGAGATCGCCAAGACGCAGTTCGAGATCGATCCCGACCGCGTCTACAGCATGGGATTCTCCATGGGGGGCACGGGGTCGTGGTTCATGGCGGGCCGTCATCCCGACCTGCTCGCCGGGTCGTCGCCCTGCGCGGGGGTGCTCATGGCGTCGCCGGTGAGCCAGGTCGCCACGAAGGAGGAGGTGACCGCGCTGCAGTACGGCTTTCTCCCCAACGTGCGCAACCTCGCGATGTACTACTACATCGGGCTTCAGGATCGCAACTGCATGCCGGGCACCTATCTCTACGCCTGGGACGAGATCCTGGCGATGCGGGAGCGCGATCCCGGCGGCTACACCAAGATCCAGTTCAAGACCTATCCCGGGCTGGCCCACGCGTTCCCGCCCGGAGAGCCGCAGGCTGGGATGGAGTGGATCGGAAGCCAGGAGCGCGACTCCTTCCCGGATAAGCTCGTCTGGGAGTACGCCACCGACCCCTACCCGCTTCCGGAAGCCGGCGACAAGACCGACCGGTGCGTGAAGCGCTGGTTCTACTGGCTGCACCACGAAGCGCCGCGCGACCGGATGTTTCTCGAGGCGACGCGCAAGGGGAACGAGTTCGACCTCTCGGCGGTGGAAGCGGAGGCTGAGGGGCTCACGCTCCTCCTCAACCCCTCCATGATCGATGTGTCCATGGAGGTCGTCGTCCGACTGGGGGGCAAGGAGGTCTACCGCGGCAGGCCGGCACCCGACCTAGTCACGCTGCTCGAATCGCTCGACGCGCGGCTCGATACCACGCTGACGTTCGACCGTTGCATCAGGCTCAGCGCGCCGTGAAGCAGCACCAGGAGAGGGTCGAGATCGCGACGAGGGGGCGGGGCCTCCAGGAGATCACCGATCGCCTGCGCGCGGCGGTGCGCGCGTCCGGAGTCCGGACGGGGCTTGCGGTGGTCTATTGCACCCACACCTCCTGCAGCCTGCTCGTGCAGGAGAACGCCGACCCGAGCGCGCGGCACGACATGGAGCGCTGGCTCGAGCGGCTGGCGCCGGCGGGCGACCCTGCCTACACGCACACGGCGGAGGGACCCGACGACATGCCGTCGCACCTGCGGGCCCTGGTGACGCGCACCTCCGAGACCTTCCCGGTCGTGGCGGGGGAGCCCGCGCTGGGGCGCTGGCAGGGGCTCTATTTGGCCGAGCACCGCGCGCGCCCCCATACGCGGCGGCTCGTCATCCACGTCACCGGACTCTAGCCTTCTCCTGCTTCGCCCGCTCGCGCGCCACCTGCTGCGCCGCGCGGGCCGCGCGTTCGGCGAGAATGGATGCCTGCTTCTCCAGCTCGGCGGGCAGGTCGGAGCCCACGGCGCGCGCGGCGGCGACGGTCCGCTCGGCCTCGCTGATGCGGAACGCGTACTCCTTGCCCAGTCGTTCCGCGCCGGCGAAATCGCCCGCCTTGAGCGCCTTGCGCAGATCGCGCTCCAATCGCCCGAAGGCGGGGCTGAAGAGGGCTGCCCGCGCCGCCTGGCCCGCGACCTTGGGTGGCACCGCGCGGGTCTCGATGGCGTGGCGCACCGCGCCGAGCGCCGCGAGATCCATGGATCCGGCGGCATGGGAGGCGAGCGCCGCCTTCGCTCGGTCGGCCACCTCGGGCGACGTGAGCGAGGCGAGCACGACGCGCCGCGCCTGCTCCGGCGGAATCCCGTCCAGCGCGGGGACCACGAGGCGGGGCTCGGTGCGAGGCCCCTCCCCCGGGCGGAGTTGCGCGTGCAGGAACGCCTCGGCGTAGTCGGGGTCGGCGCGCGCCGCAGCCGGCACCACCTGCCGCAGGACCGGTCCCAGGGCGCGCCGCTGCTCTTCGGAGAGCGGCGCCGAAAGGGCATCGAGGGCCCTCCGCCCGGACTCGGCATCCAGGCTCTCGAGCCGGTCGAGGAGATGCGCGCTGAAGAGCACCTCCATGGGGCTCGCCGAGGTCCTGGCCACCTCCCCCAGGAGAAGGGTCGCGGCGGGATCCCCCGTCGCCGCGGCGGCGTCGAGGAGCGCGAGGCGCAGCGTTGGATAGCCGCGCCCGTCCTCCGCGAAAGCCGCGAGGGTGACGTCCGTCCCCGCGGCAAGCAGCGCTTCGATTTCCGGCAGCATCGCGGGTCCGCGGCGGGCCGCCTCCGCGACGAAGGCGTCCAGCATCTTCTGCGCGTAAGGGGAGCCGGGATCCCGCGCCAGCGCCGCGGCGAGCTCGCCCGGGGCGACGGCGGCCGGGGCATCACCGCCCTCGGCGGATCCGGGGGAGGGGGGCGGGGGCGGCGCGCCGGCCTCCTCCCGGAAAGCCTCCCACTCGGCGCTGTAGGGCCGGTAGCCGGGTGCCTCCTCGCTCGCCCGCGAGACCGCGCGGGGGCGCGGCGCATCCTCGCCCGCGGCGCCGGAGCGCCCGAGCAGATAACCGGCCGCCCCGCTCCCGCAGACCGCCAGGAGGATCAGGGCGCCGCCGAACCGCCGCCTGCCCCTCGGTTCCAAGTGTCCTCTCAACCCCAGTGGGGATGGGTAGGTTCCGGTGCCTTTCCCGCGCCTGCGCTAGAATCCGGCCCGGAGAAGCCCATGAAACGATACACGATCGCCCTTCTTGTTCTCTCAACTCTCGGCACGGCGGACGAAACGCCCCAGGCGCCGCCGGCCGGCAAGGACCGCGGGGAAGGCGTGGCCGTCGCGGTGCGGCGCGGCGACCTCTCCGTATCCGTGGATCGGAAGGGGACGGTGCTTCCCCGGGACGCCGTGGAACTCTCGCTCTGGCCCGAGGGTTATCGCGGCGAGTTCCTGGTGCTCGAGGTCGTGGCGCACGGCAGCCTCGTGAAGGAGGGCGACGTCGTTCTCCGTCTGGACGATCGCGCCATCCGCGAGCAGCTCCAGCGGTCGGAGTTCGATCTGCGGCAGGCGCGGGAGCGGATGGCCCTGCAGGAGGCGGACGCCGCGATCCAGGAGCAGGCGTCCCGGTCGGGCCTCGAAAGGGCCGCGCGCGACGCGGAACGCGCCGAGCGCCGCTACCAGGCCTTCCTGGCGATCGAGGTGCCCCAGACCCGCGAGCGGGAGCAGCTCAATGACCAGAGCTGGGTCGACCGCCTCGACGACCAGGCCGACGAGCTCAAGGAGCTGGAGAAGATGTACCAGGCCGACCAGCTGGTGGACGCGACCGAGGACATCGTGCTCAAGCGGTCGCGCCGCAGCCTGGACCGCACGCGCGCCAGTTTCGAGTTGCAGAAGAAGGCGCGCGACTTTGCCCGGGAGTACGAGGAGGCCTACCGCCGCGAGGATCTCGAGCAGGACGCTCGCGCCAAGGCCGAGGCCCTCGATCGCCAGCGCCGGAGCCACGAGATCGCCCAGGCGCGCCGCTCCCTGGATCTCTCCAAGGCGGCCGCCGACCTCGAGCAGCAGATCGCCGCCCTGACGAAGCTCGCGGCCGACGCCGCGCGGTTCGAAGTGCGAGCCCCGAGCGCGGGGATCCTGCTCCACGGGGCGCCGGACGAAGCACCGTGGAGCGCGCGACTCTCGCGTGGGAGCCGCCTCACCGCGACGAAGACATTCATCACCATCGCCGTCCCGGGCGCCTTCCGGGCGGCGGCCGATCTCGCCGAGGCCGACGTCGCGCGGACCGGCGCCTCCTGCCGCGCCGTCGTCGCGTGCGGGGACGCGCGGCTGCCGGGGACGGCGGAGATCACCCCGCTCGCGCTCTCCCGCGCGGGCGACGGCGGGAATCTCCACGGCGTGTCGGTCGCGCTCGATCCGGGCCGCGCCGTGATGAAGCCCGGGATGCGGTGCACCATCACCCTCACGCTGGCCGAGGTGTCCGCGGCGCTGCTCGTGCCCGCGGAGGCGGTGAGCGATCGGGGAGGCGACAAGGTGGTGCGGTGCGGAGGAGGCGCCGACGGGCCGTTCGAGGAGCGGGTGGTGACGCTCGGAGCGACCGACGGGAAACAGATCGCCGTGTTCACCGGGATTCGCGAGGGCGAGTACGTGCTCGTCCCGGGCGGGGGTGCGAAGTGATCCGGGCGCTCTGGGGCGTGCTCCTCGCGGCGGGCCTCGCCGCGGGGGAGGAGGCCCCGCACCTCGCCCTCGAGATGCCCCCCGCGGGGCGCGTGACGGTTTCGCGCGCGATCGAGGAGGGCGTCCGGTTCCTGGTGGAGCACCAGAACCGCGACGGATCGTTCGGGGAGCACGTGAGCGGGCGCAACTACGAGCTCTGGTGCGACGTGCCCGGGGGCCACATGGCGTTTCGGGCCGCCACGACCGGGCTCTGCTACATGGGCCTCGCCTCGGTGACCCACCAGACCGAGGCGAGTCGGGCGGCGCAGGCGCGCACGCTCGCCTGGCTCGTGCGCAACGCCCGGGTAGGGCGCGCGTCGGGGGCGCAACTCTACAACGTCTGGGCCTTCGCGTACGGTCTGCGAGCACTCGCCCTGGCGCTGCGGAAGCAGGCCGAAGGCGCGCCCCCGGAGGCGGTGCGTGCCGCCGCCGCCGCCCTCGTCAAGGAGATCGAGGCCTACCAGAGCCCCGACGGCGGATGGGGCTACTACGACTTCAACGTGCAGGGGGCGAGGCCGGCGTGGAGCACTTCCTTCACCTCTGGAACCATCCTGATCGCGCTGCACGAGGCGCGCGAGGCCGGGATCGAGGTGCCTCCCCCGGTCGTCGCCAAGGGGGTGGTCCTGATGCACCGCCTGCGCACGCCGGACGACAACTATGCCTACAGCTTCGATTGGCGCTACCGTCCCAAGGGCCTCATCAATCGAGTGCAGGGATCCTCGATGCGCAACCAGTCCTGCAACCTGGCACTCGCGCTGTTCGACCCCGATTTCACGACGGAGCGTCTCGTGCGGGGGGTGCAGGGCCTCCTCGACAATCATGCGTTCGCCATCGCCGGACTGCGACGGCCGGTGCCGCATGAGTCGCACTACCAGGTGTCGGGCTACTTCTACCTCTACGGGCAGATGTACGCGGCCATGGTGCTCGAGAAACTCGGCAAGGAGGAGCAGCAGCGACTCTGGCCCGGCGTCGTGCGCGGCGTCCTCAAGACGCGGGAGCCCGACGGATCTTTCTGGGACTACCCCACTTACGGCTACCACAAGTACTACGGGACCGGCTATGCGCTCATGGCGCTGGCCCGCTGTCCGCCGGCCATCGCGGCCACGATCCCTCCGGACTAGCTCAATTCCGGCGCCCGATTCGACGATGGGGGAGGGCCGCCCCCTCGGGGCGGCCATGAAGGGGAATCGTGCAGGTTCGTGCGCAGGGCCACCCCCAGGGGGTGGCGGCAGCCTCCGTTCGCAGGCCCACTCGTCCGCGGTGGCCGCTGCTCTTCTTCGCCCTCGCGGTGCTGCACCTTCTCGCCGTCGGCGCGACGTTCTGGCTCGGGAATCGGCTCTGTGCCCTGCTCGACCAGCCGGCCGCGCGGGACCGTTCCTTCAGCCTCAGCCTGGAGGCTCCCGTCGCTTCGTTGGGTGCAAGCGTCCTCGAGACGAGCGCGCAGTTCCACCAACTGAGGGAGAGTCCTCCCGAACTCGCGCGCGACCGGGCCGAGGCCTTCGAGGCGCGCCTGAAGGATCTGGCCACGGCCGTGGATGCCCTCAAGGGGCTGGCGGGCAGCTTCCGCGGGGCAAAGACCGCGGCGGATGCCGGCCAGGAGGAGACGCTGCGCCGACTCCTGCTCCTGATCGGCGGCTCCCTCGCGATCCTCATGACCACGGGCGCGATCCGCGGCCACGGCAGGGCGCGTCGAATCCTCGCTGCAGCGCGGGAGCGCGAGCTCTTTGTCGCGCACCTCAAGGCGAACGAGGCGAGGATCCGCGGGGTCGTCGACACGGCGGTGGACGGCATCGTGACCATGGACCAGAAGGGCACGGTGGAGATGGTCAATCCCGCCGCTGCGGCGCTGTTCGGTTGGGAGGAGCACGAGATCGTCGGCAACAGCGTGCGCCGGCTTCTTCCCGAGATCGGCCGCGAGGGCCCCGAGGGGCTTTCCGCGGCGAGCGCGGCGGCTAGCGAGGCCCGCATGCTCGGGGGCACGCGCGAGGGAACCGGCATCCGCAAGGACGGGACGGTGTTTCCGGTGGAGCTCTCCGTGAGCGACGCGCGCGCTGGCGGGCGGGTCCTCTACACCGCGATCGTGCGCGACATCACCCAGCGGAAGCATGCGGAGAAGGAGCTGGTGCTTGCCAAGGAGATGGCCGAGGCGGCCGACCGGGCGAAATCCGAGTTCCTCGCGAGCATGAGCCACGAGCTCCGGACGCCCATGAACGGCGTCATCGGAATGGCCGGCCTGCTCCTCGACGGCGATCTCACGCCGGAGCAGCGGGAGATGGCGGGCGTCGTGCGCGCCTCGGGGGAGGCGCTCCTGGCGATCCTCAACGACGTGCTCGACTTCAGCAAGATCGAGGCGGGGCACCTCGAGTTGGAGCAGATTGAGTTCGATGTCCGGAGCTGTCTGGAAGAGGTTGGCGACGTCCTGGCGCTGGAGGCGCAGCGCAAGGGGCTCGAGCTCGCCATCCTCGCCGACCCCAACCTGCCGCGGCGCGTGGAGGGCGACCCGGGCCGCGTGCGCCAGGTTCTCCTCAATCTGGTCAAGAACGGCATCAAGTTCACGGATCAAGGCCACGTGCTGGTGCGCGCCGCGACCGAGTCGGTCGTGGGCGACCGCGCCACGCTCCGGTTCGAGGTCTGCGACAGCGGCATCGGGATCCCGCCCGACCGCATGGACCGGCTCTTCCGGGCCTTCTCGCAGGTCGACGCCTCCACGACCCGCCGCTACGGCGGCACCGGCCTCGGGCTGGCGATCTCCCGGAAGCTCGCCGCGGCGATGAAGGGGACGATTCGCGTGCGCAGCACGGTGGGAAGCGGTTCAGTCTTCACGTTCACCGTCTCCGTGCCCGTGCGTCTCGGTGCGCGACCGGATGCCGAGGCGCAGTGTCGCGGCATGCGCGCCCTCATCGCGAGCTCATGCGAGCCCAATCGCGCCATGGTCCGCACCCACCTGGCGGCGCTCGGGGCGCTCTGGGCGGAGGCGAGCGACTCCGCGGGATGCCTTGCGGCCCTCCGTGCTGCGGCCAAAGGCCCCAAGCCGTTCCATCTCGTCATCCTCGACAACCGGGTGGGCGACGCGTCGGCGGCCGAGCTGGCGAGCGCCATCGCGGCGGATCCGGAGATCGCCGCCGCCGCCCGCCTCGCGCTCCTCCCCATGGAGGAGGTGGGCTCCCCCGAGCGGCTTGAAGCCGCCTGCTTCGAAGCGGGCGTCGGCAAGCCGGTGAAACTCGCGCATCTGAAAGAGGCCATTGCGCGCGTCTTCGAGGTGCGCACGGCGCGAAGCAACCTGAAGGCCGCGGCTCCCGGTGCGCCCGGCGCCGGGGCGACAGGTGGAGTGCGGGGGAGGGTGCTCGTAGTGGATGACAACGCGGTGAACCGCCGCGTCGCGTCGCGGCTCGTCGAGAAGGCGGGATATCTGTGCGACCTTGCGGGGGGCGGGCAGGAGGCGATCGATCGCGTGCTCAAGGGCGGCATCGATCTGGTCGTGATGGATTGCCAGATGCCGGGTCTGGACGGGTATGAGGCGACGCGCGAGATCCGGCGCATCGAGGCAGGTGGGCTGCGCACGCCCATCGTCGCGCTCACGGCCCACGTGATGCCCGGGGATCGTGAGCGCTGTCTCGAGGCGGGGATGGACGACCATCTCACCAAGCCGGTGTCGGCGCGCGCCCTCGAAGAGGCCCTCCACCGGTACGTGCGGACGCCGCAACCGGCCGGCTAGGGCGGACCTCTGCGAGAATGCGGGCGCGATGATGCGGTCACCCTTCCCGTTTCGGCCAATCGATCCCCTCGACACGGCGGTCACGCAGGACGGGATGAGCCTGCGCGCCCTTTCGCGCCTCTCTCCCACGGTGCTTGTCTGCCTCCCCGCGCTGGGCCGGCCGCTCACGCGGCGGATGCTCGCGGACTTCTCCCAGCGCCGCCGCGCGCTCGAGGAGCATGGCCGGCGCACGGCCTTGCTGCATATGGGTCGGGACGAGGAGGCGATCCGCGAACTCTCCCGATTCGATCTCCAATACGTCGCCCGCGTCGCTGACCCGCAACGCACGGTGTATGCGGCGCTGGGCCTCGGATCGCTGCGCCGCCCCGCCCCCGGTTCCTGGATCCCCGCGCTCCTCGCGCGGCTGCGGCACGGGTCGGGAACCCGTGCGGGCGATCCGCGTCAGGCCCACGGCGCGTTCCTCATGGCCGCCGGAGCGGTGGAGCGGGAAGCGAAGTGCGCGTGCCCCGCCGACCTTCCGGACTACGCGACGCTCACGGGGAGCCCATCAGGATGAAGGGCGCCCAGAAAGCGGGGTGCAAGTAGTCGGCGCGGCCCTTGTTCAGAAGCCCGCGCTGCGCGAGGACGAGTGCGTCGGTGTAGGTCTGTCCCTCGTCGACGAGGCGATAGAAGTCCGCCATCAGGTCGGCGGTCGCATCATCGTCCACGGGCCAGAGCGTGGCGAGCACCGCCTGCACCGGCGTCCGCTGGAACTGGAACGCGATGCCGGCGATCTCGCCCCCCGAGCCGCCCGTGCGCGCCGCAGTCTCGCAGGCCGAGAGCACCACGAGGCGCGTCTGCGCGAGGTCGAGGGTGGGGATGTCGTCGTAGGTGAGCGGCGTGTCGTAGAGGAGGATGTTGGAGAGTTCGGGATCCGAGGAATTGAGGCGGCCATGGGTCGCGAAGTGAAGGATCTCGAACCCAGGATCGAGGACCTTGTCGCGCAGCGCAGCCAGGGTCGCGTTGGCCCCGCGGAAGATGACCGCGCCCGGGAAGGTCTTGAGGAGCGCATCCATCTCGGTCCGCGCTCCCTTGAGAGTGCCGTCGGGGTCGGCGAAAGCGAGAACCGTGGGGTCGCGGTCCTCGGCGGAGGCCCGCGGCGGGGGATCGCGATCGACGAGGGAGGTCACGTTCACGACCGACATTCGCTCGACCACCCAGGTGTTCCCGTCCAGGAGGGCGGCGAAGGGCAGGTAGCGGAGGACCCCGGACGCGCTCACGATCAGGGTCTTGGGGACGCCCAACTCCTCTACGGCCCGTCGCAGGAGGAGATCGTAGAGCCTCCGCGATGCCGTGCGGACGCGTTCCAAGGAGGGTCCGAGGTCGTCCGGCGCCGGAGGGGCGTCCTCGGGCACGTCGAGGCCACGCTTGAGCCGCCCCGCATCCATCTCGGCGAGGACCGCCGCGACCAGGGAGGCCACCTCCTGCGAGGAGACCTTGATCTCGAAGTGGGTGAGAACCGTGGGCGTGATGGCGAACACGACGAGGACATCGTCGAGGACGACGGGACTGATGGCGAGCATCCCCTCGCCGAGGTGGCGCTTGAGCTTCTCGAGTTCCATCGGGCGGACGGTGTAGCGGTCGAACAGCGACTCCTTCCGAGCCAAAGATTCGATGAACTTAGCCCGGCGCTTGCGCACGTCGACCAGGGCGGCGCGCAGCCGGCCCAGCTTCTCCTCGTCCCGCGGCTCGCGGCGCAATTCGACGCGCACCATCTCCTCCATGCGCGACTCCTGCACCTCGAACTCCGTCGCCATCGCGGCATGGGGGTCGTCGCCGGTCCCGGAGCGCCTTGCAATGTCGGTGAGCTCGACGGCCTTGGCGCGTTCCCAGTGGCGCAACGCATCATCCACACGCCGTTCCGCGAGGAGGAGCTTGATGAGCAGCTTGTAAACCGCGGTCTTGTCCGCGCGGTAGCGCGCGCGCGCCCGGTCGTCCGCGAGGGCCCCCTCGCCACGCTCGATCTCCTGCGACGCGCGCTCGAGAGTCGCCAGCGCCTCCGCCGCGTTCCCGCTCCGGTACTGCACGAGGCCGAGCAGGTAGAGGACTTCCCAGGGGATGGCGCCGCCCCGCGCCGCGGCGGCTTCCACGGTGCGCGCGAGGACCGGCTCCGCCTCGGCGTCCCGCCCGGCCTTGGCCAGGATGATTCCCAGCTCCTGCTCGACGCCCAGGGCGCGCGCCTCCTCGAGCGTCGCGAGCGCCGCATCGAAGTCCCCCCGGTCGGCCTGGACGCGCGCGAGCTGCTCCGCGAGGCCGGCGATGCGCGCCGGATTGGAAACCCGGGCCCGGGTCAACGCCTCGGACAAGACCTGCTCCGCCTCGGCATGCTTGCCCTGGTGGCCCAGGATTTCGCCGTAGGACCATTGCATCGCGATCTGGAACTCGGCGGTGGCGGTGTCGCCGGCCAGTTCCGCCGCGCGGCGGTTCTCGGTGAGCGCCGTGTCCAAGTCGCGCAGGACGATCAGCGCGTTGGAGCGGTTGAAGACCAGGATTGCCTCGCCGTACCGGTTCTCCGCCGCCTTCATGAGGGCGATCCCCTCGTCGTAGAACCGGATCTCCTCGCGGATGTTCCCGAAGGCGCGCGCGACGTTGCCGATGGTGTTCATCAGCCACGCTTTCGCCACGGGGTCGCCGTTGGCGTCCGCGATCGGGAGGGCGGACTCCGCGGTGGTCCGGGCCTCGGCGAGGCGACCCAGCGCCGTGAGCTGCCACGCCTTGTCGGTGAGCGCGGTCACCAGGGCGGGGCGCTTGCCGCTCTCCCGCGCGAGCACCAGGATCTTTTCGATGGAGTCGAGGGCGCTCGCGAAACGGCCCTGGCCGGCCAGGATGCTGGAGCTGCTCTGGAGCGCGGAGATGCGCCGCTCGATGTCGCCCAAAAGCTCTGCGGCGGCGAGCGCCTTCTCCACGCTCGCGGTCGCCTCCTCGGCGTGCCCGGTGGAATGGTTGAGGTCGGCGAGGCCGGTGAGGATGTCCACCTGGAGCCCCTGGTAGTCGGTCGCAAACTCCCAGGCGCGGGCATAGCTCGCCCGCGCCTCCTCCCAGACGCCTAGGTTCACGAGGATGCGCGCGCGCCAGATGAGCGAGCCGCAGAGGTCGCTTTTCGCGCCGATGCGTTCGAAGAGTTCGATGGCAAGGGCGACTTGCGCCGCGGCGGCGGCGGCATCCGGCTTCTTGAGCAGCGCCTCCGCGAGCTTCTCGATGGCCCGGGCCTGGTCCGGAACCATGCCGATCGACTCGTAGAGGTCGCGCGCCTTCTCGAACTCCGCGAGGGCCGGCTCGATGGAGGAAAGCGCGAGGTGCAGCTTCCCCAGCTCCATACGCACCTCCGCCTCCCCGGCGCGGTGCCCCATCTCCAGGCGGATCTCCAGCGCGCGGTCGAGCATGGCCCGTGCCGCCTCGCGATCGCCCATGTCCACGCGGATCCGCGCCACCTGGAGCATTTGCCACGCGAGGTCCGAACGACTCCCCGACTCCTCGCGAAGCCTCATGCCCTGGGCGTGACGATCGATGGCCGCCTGGAAGTCCCCGAGGTTCCAGAGGGTCTGGCCGGCGGCGCCGTACGCCGATGCGGCGGCGTCCTTGTCGCCGGCCCGGAGCCCCAGCTCCGCGGCGCGCAGGTACCGGTCGAGGGCCTCGGCCCAGAGCGATGCCTGGAAGTGAAGCTCGCCGATCTCGAAGTAGATCGTGCCGAGGCGCTGGCTGTCGCCCAGCTCACTGGCGATGCGTGCCATGCGCTCAAAGATGCGCGCCGCCTCCTCACCCTCGCCCAGAGCGCGCTGCGCCTTCGCGAGCAGATCGAGGAGATCGATTTCCCGCTGGCGCGAGCCGGGCTCGGCGTTGTCGGCATAGCGGTCGATGATCGGGACCAGCTCCTCCACGACGCTTCGGTACTCGCCACGGGCGTTGGCGATGCGCGCCGCCAGCCGGATGGCCAGCGCCTCCCGGAGAGGGATCTGCGCGATCGTCCATGGGTCCGTCGCCTTGGGACCCTCGCGGGCGGCCAGGGCCCTGCACTCCGCGGCTTCCGCGAGGGCCTCGTCGTAGAGCTGCGCCCAATAGAGCTCGTTGGCCGAGTTGTAGCGCGACGTGAGGGCGGCCGGGATGTTTCCCGACGCAAGGTAGTGGTCGGACGCGCGACGGTAGGCGTCCGCCGCCGCCCGCTCCCCCCCCGCCTCCCGCGAGGCAACGCGCCCGCGCACGTCCTCGATCACGGCGAGGAGCGCCGGGGGGTCGTCGCCGCGCGCGGCGGAAATCCTCTGCAGGAGTTCAAGCCGGCGGCGCGCGTCGTCGTCGCGGTCGGATCCCCAGGTTTCCACCTCGCCGAGGATGAACCAGTAGAGCCGCTCCACGACGTTGGCGGGGATGGCCGCCAGAGTCGCCCGGAACGCCCCCTCGTCCGGGGCGGCCTCCAACTCGGGGATCCAGTCGGCACGGGAGGCCGACGCGCCGGCAGCCACCCAATTGTGGAATTGCTCGGCGAACGAGAGCGGGTCGCCGATGTAGTCTCCCGACCAGTCCTCGACATAGCGCAGGAAGGCGCGCACGTTCTCGAGCGTGGTCTGGGCGAGCACGCGCCGAGTACTCCATCCTTTCCAGGATCCGCGCAGAGACGCGACGGGGTCGTCGGAGGCTGATGCGGCGTACGCCCGGCATCCTTCCACGATGCGCACCGTGGCAGCCTCCTCCACCGCGGCATTGGTCGCCTGGAGCAGCTCGGCGGGTTTGGGGATCGGCTGCCCCGCTTGATCCAGAAAAGTGATCCCCTGCACGTAGAGCTCGAGCAGTTGCCCGCGATGCAGGTCGGCCGGGACGAGCGCCAGGAGATCGATGTGCGCCGCGCCGGGCAGGCTTTCCGGCGCGGTGCCCGAATTCGCCAGGAAGCGGACCCGCGCCACCTCTTCCGCCACCGCCACCACTTCCCCGCGGCCCATCATTTCCCAGCGGCCCTGCTCGTTCTTGGCGTAGAAACTTCCCACCGAGCCGATTCGGATGCCGTGGGCGCGCCCGCGGGCGACGACGAACTCCGCCTCGCGACCGGGCGAGGGTCCCGTGTAGTCGGTCACGGCGCAGGTGATGCGCAGCTCCTGCATCGGGACGCGCGACATGCCGGAGTCTCCGGCCGGCCCCGCGGGCTGCGCATCATCGAGGTCGATCATGCCGATCTCGATGCGCAGCTCGGCTTCGCGGCGCCACTCCCCGAGCGCGCCGTAGAGCGCCAGCGCCTCCTCGATCGCCTTGCGGGCCCCCGGGCGGTCCCCCACGATCTTGCGGAGGCGCCCGATCTGGAGGAGATTCCACGGCGGGTTCCATTGGTCCCCGGCCCCGCGCCAGAGCGCAAGCGCCTGCTCGTGGAGCGCGATCGCTTCCGCGTGGCGGGCGAGGTTCCAAAGGCACTGCGCCTGCGCGCCGAGGCTCGACGCGACCGAGGAGGCGTCCTGCGCCTGCCGGCCGAACGCCTCCGCGGCGACATACGCCTGCCGAGCCGCCTCCCACGCCCCCACTCCCCAGTGGAACTCGCCCAGCTCGAACGCGATCCTGCTCTGGTGGACGCGATCCTCCAGTTCGCCCGCGAGCGCGACCATGCGCCCGGCCGTCGCGACCACCCGCTCCCCCTCCCCGAGGGCGCGATAGGCGGCGGCCAACTGCTCCAGGAGGAAGAGCCGCGTGGGAGGGAGGACGATCGGGTGCAGATCCACGGCCGGGGCCAGCGTCTCGACGGTCTTCAGGTGCTCACCGCCCGCGTTCCAGATGCTGCCGGACAGCGCGAGGGAGAGCAGGTCGAAGCGCCGCATCTCCGCGGCGACCTGCGGCACCTGCGTCTCCTCCGGCGCCGCCAGCTCCGCCGCGATCAGGACGCGCAGCGCGGCAAGCTCCTCGAGCGCCTTTTCGCGCTCGGGCGTGTTGGAGAGCATGGCCGCGCTGTTGTAGAGGCAGACCACGCGTTCCACGAACGAGGTGGTCTTTGCGTAGTGCGCCGCGGCGCGCGTGTAGGCCGCAGCCGCCGCGGGATAGTCGCGCCCCTTTTCGAGCACGCGGCCGCGTGCGTGATCCAGCTCGGCCAGAAGGTCCGGGGAGGCGTCGGGAATCGCGGCGACGAACCGCTCCATGAGCTCGAGGCGCGCCTTCAAGGCGCCCATCTGGTCGGGCGTGGTATTGCTCACCTCGAGTCGCGCCGCGCGCAGCAATTCGATCCGCCACGAGTCCGCGAAGGCGAGCACCGCGTCCGCCAGCGCGGCAGGCCGTTCGAGCATGCCCAGCATCTCCCAATCGAGCGCCACGAGGTCCCACTGCGCCGCGGGGGCTTCGTCCTCCTGGCCAAGCTTGGTGTAGAGCTCCAGCGCGCGTGCGAGCATCGGTCGCGCCCGAGCCAGCTCTCCCAGTTCCCGGAGGATCGTGGAGGCTCGCCGGAGATTCCAGGCGAGCGGCCTCTCCTCGCCGAGCTCCTCCCGCAGGCGAATCGCCTCCTCGTGCCGGGCGAGGGCCTTCTCGGGCCGGCCGAGCGCATGCTCGCACGAGGCGACCATCGAGATGCCCCGGGCGAGGGCGCTCTTGTCGCGGGCGCGGCTGGCGAATTCGGAGGCCCGGCGGAAATGGGCCATCGCCTCCAGCCAGCGGCTCTCCCGGTAGTCGATGAAGCCGCGCTCCTGGGCCACCATGTTGAGTTTGATGTCGTCCTGGACGCGGTTGGCGAGGGCTTCGATCCGGTCGAGATACTCCGCGGGGTCGCCCGCTCCCGGGTCCCCGCTCGCCCGCTCGAAGAGGCTCTCGAGCAGGAGGATGGCGGAATAGTGGAGGCGGGGATCATCCGAGGCCTCGCAGGCCTCGATGGCGGGGATCATGGCCGCGCGTGCTCCCGGGCCGTCGCTCATGGCGCCCTCGAGCCTCGCGACGAGGCACTCCGCGGTGCGGATCGCGATCACCGCGGCGGGGTCCTTCGCCTCCGCGAGAGCCGTGGTCGCCTCCGCCCGCGCCTCCGCGACGATGCGCCGCGCCCGTTCGAGGTCCTTCTTGAACTCGTACTCGCTCGCCTCGCGGAACAGCGCGTCGACGACGGCCGCCGCGTCGCCCGCCTGGCGATAGAGTTCCGCGGCTTTCCGGTAAGCGTCCGCCGCCCCCGCTTCGAGTTCGGCGTCCGAGGAGGCGCTCAAGACATGGGCGCGGTGGCGCGTGAGCCTCGCGAGCAGGCCGATCGGGGGGGGGGTCCGCGCCATGAGGAGCCGCTCCATCGGGTCGAGCCACGCGCCGTACTCTTCCTTCGGGCGGAGGAAGGCCCAATCGAGGATGGCTTCCACTTCCTCGTCCATCATCGAGGCGGAGGCAGCGGCGACCGCCTCGCCGTCCTCGCCGGCGTCGATCACGTGCTGCAGGAGGTCGGGCGCGGGCAGCGGTGCGCCGAGGAGCAACCACTCCGAGTAGGCCGCGACCAGCGGTCGCGTCTCTCCCCAGTGCCGGCTGGCGCGTTCGAGGGTGGAGCGGAGGAAGAGCCGATAGTCCTCCGCATTGCTCTGGGCCAGCAGCTCGCTCAGCAGCCGTCCGGCGAGCCGTCCCCGTTCGACCGTGCCCTCCGCTGTCGCCGCCGCCGCCGCCCCCAGTGCCGGCATGCGGTCGAGGAACGGCTGGTCCACGCTTTCCGCGCTCGCGGCGAGCATCTCCGGCAGATCGGGAATGGGATTCCCCTGGGGATCGAGAAACACGATCCCGTTCAGGTAGAGGGTGAAGAGCACGCCCTGGGGCACGCTGGAGGGGATCTCGACACGCAAGTCGAGGAGCGCTCCCTCGAGGGCCGCCGCGGCTTGGGGGCTCAGGGGCGCCAGGACGCGCACGAGAGCGCTCCGCTCCTCCGTGGAGACGATCTCGCCTTTCCCCGAATTGAGATAGACCCCCTGTTCCGCGGACCGGCGGAACAGCATCCCCCTCGTGCCGCTCACGAGGCCGTCGAGGCTCCCCCGGGCGACGCGCACTTGGGTGGGACGCGCGCCCTCGCCGGGAAACACCTCCACCACGGGACAGGTGAGCGTCACGACGACCCGTTCCTCCTCCGCCCCGGCGTGGGGCAGGAGCAAGGCTGCGAGGAGTGTCGCCGCGAGGATCGAGAGGCTCCGGCGCATCGCCGCCAATGATAGCGGCATGCGGCAGGTGAGGACTACACCTCTTGCCCCAGGGAACTTCAGGCGGGACCGTGAGGCGGCGCGAGGAGACGTGGGCACGCCCTCCGCGGAACCTACGCCCGTCGCAGCGCCTCCAGCGCCCGCCGCACGAAGACCTTGACCATCCGCTTGCGCCAGGAGGGCATGTGGTCGGTATTGTCGAGGGGCTTGGCCTCCCTGGGCGCCAACTCCACCGCCCGAGCGATGGATGCGTCGGTGAGCGGCCCGCCCTGGAGCGCCTTTTCCGCCTCGAGGCAGCGAACGGGGGCGGGGCCCACGGCGTTCAGCACAAGGTGGGCGCGGCGCACCTCGCCGTTCCCTTCGATGCGGGCCGCGACGCCCAGGACCGGGAAGTCGAACGCGCCCCTGCGCCGCAGCTTGAGGTAGACCGAACGGGAGTCGCCCTGGGGCGGCACGAGGATGTCGGTCAGGAGTTCGTCGGGCTTCTTGCGCAGCCATTCGCGCCCATCCTCGACGTCGAAGAAATCGCCGGCCTCCACCTCGCGGACGCCGCCCGGCCCCAGGAGGCGGAAGCGCGCGCCCATGGTCATGAGGACCGGGACGGTGTCGCTGCTGTTGACCGCCCAGCAGACGTCGCCTCCCGGCGCCGTCCAGCAGGTGTCGCCGCCGCACTTGAGGCAGTTGTGGATGGCGCGGCGCCACTCTTCGTTCTGGTTGTAATAGTTGCAGCGCGTATCGAGGCAGACATTGCCGCCGATCGTGCCCATGTTGCGGAGGATGGGCGTGGAGATGGACTGGACCGCCGCGTGGAGTGCGGGCAGCCGTTCCCGCAGGAGGCCGTCGCGCTCCAGGGCGCGCAGCGTCTCGGCAGGCCCGAGCCGGAGCGTCCCGTCGTCGCCCCACTCCGTGCCGCGCAGGTCGGAGACCCGACGCAGCGCCACCAGCGCGCCCGGCATCTGCTGGCGGCGCTTCATGTTGGGATAGAGATCGGTGCCGCCCGCGACGACCATCGCCGCGGGGCCCTCGCCTTGGAGGATCCGCACCGCTTCCTCGGCGTCGCGGGGCGCGTGATAGCGGAAGGGGGGAAGCCGCATCATGACCGCGCCTCCTCCCCCTTCTTCTTCTTTCGCTCGAAGGGCTTTTCGGATTTCCCGTCGCCGCCCTCTTCCGGGGTCTTCACGCGCATCGTCTCGCGGATGCGCAGGTCGGGGAACGCCTTCGGCCCGCAGCGCCGGTCCTTGGCATCCAACGCACGCAGCACCTTCTCGGGGCCGATGGGGACTTCGTCCACACGCACCCCCAGGGCGTCGTAGAGCGCGTTGGCGATGGCGGGCATGACCGGCAGGAGGGGGCCCTGGCCCACCTCCTTGGCGCCGAAGGGCCCGATGGGATCCGGGTCCTCGATCAGGTAGGTTTCCACCTCGGGCATCTCCATCGTGGTCGGACTCTTGTAGTCGAGCATGGAGGGGATCTTGTGCACGCCAAAGCGGTTGCCGCGATAGGTCATCTCCTCCATGAGCGCCTCGCCCAGCCCCATGTAGACGCCACCCTCCACCTGCCCGAGGGTGAGATTGCGGTTGATCGCCCGCCCGATGTCGTGGGCGATCCAGATTTTTTCCACCTCGATCATGCCGGTCTCCTCGTCGGCGGCGATCTGGGCGACGCAGGCGCTGTAGGAGTAGGTGGGGGTGGGGCCGACCCCGGCGCCGCGGTACTTGCCGGGCATGGCGGGCGGCGTGTAGGAACCCACGGTGCCGATGGTGCCGAACTTCGCCTCGGCCAGCTGCACCGCTTCGGCGAATTCGATTCCGTGCGCGGGCTCGCCGGGGTCGAACACGCGGTGGTCGGCGAACACCAGCTGCCCCGCGGGCAGCCCCAGCTTCTCCGCGGCGGCTTGCGCCAGCAGTTCCCGCGCCCGCTCGGCGGCCTGAATGGCGGCGTTGCCCATCATGAGGGTGACCCGGCTGGAGTAGGAGCCCAGGTCCACCGGCGTGAGGTCGGTGTCCGCGGCGCAGACGCGCACGTCGAAAAGGTCGACGCCCAGCACCTCCGCAACGAAGGTGGCGAGCATGGTGTCGCTGCCTTGGCCGATCTCGGTCTCGCCGCAAAACACCGCCACGCCTCCGCCCCGGTCCAGCTTGAGCTGCACGCCGGAGTGCGGCATGGCGTTCCAGTAGATCGGGAGCCCCGCGCCGCTGATGTAGGAGGAGCAGGCGAGCCCCACCCCCTTCCCGCGCGGGAGCTGGCGGAACTTCCCCTTCCAGCCGCTCCCTTCCACCACCTTGCGGATGCAGGGGCCGAGGCCGATGGAGTTGACCTTGAGCCAGTTGGCGGTGATGGATCCCGCGGGCTGCAGGTTGTTCAGCCGCAGCTCGGCGGGGTCGAGGCCCAGCTTCTCCGCCGCCTTGTCGAGCTGGATCTCGAGGGTGAACCGCGGTTGCGGCGTGCCGTGCCCGCGTTTCGGGCCGCAAGGGGGTTTGTTCGTGAAGCAGCGCACCCCGTCGAAGCGGTAGACCGGCACCCTGTAGGTGACCGTCTGGAGCGCCCCGGTGTAGTAGGTGCTCGCCACGCCGTAGCTGCCGTAGGCGCCGCCGTCCAGAAGGCTCTGGAAGTGGCAGCCGGTGATCTTCCCTTCCTTCGTGAAGCCGAGCCGCGACTTCATGAGCACCGGATGGCGGCCGCGGTGGCAATAGAAGACCTCCTCGCGGGTGAGGGTGATCTTGACCGGCCGGTTCGTGAGCATGGCGAGCTTCGCCACGACGATTTCGTGGTTGAAGGGGTCGCTCTTGCCCCCGAAGCCGCCTCCGTTGGGGCAGGCGATGACCCGCACCCGCGAGGGGGAGAGCCCCAAGACCTTGCTTGCGGCCTTGTGAAGGTAGTGCGGCGTCTGCGTCGAGGACCAGATCGTCACGCGGCCGTCCGGGTCCATCCAACCCAGGGCGGAGTGCTGCTCCATGGGCAGGTGGGTGTTGCCTTCGTAGAAGGCGACGTCCTCCTGCACGAGGTGCGACCCGGCCAGCGCGGACTCCACCTCTCCGAACTCCATGGAGACGCGCTTGTGGACGTTGCCGTCGTCGCCGTAGCCGTGAAGCGCGGGCACCGTGTTCCTCATCGCCTCTTCGGGCGTGTAGACCGAGGGCAGCTCCTCGTACTCCACCCGGATGAGCTTGGTCGCCTCGTAGGCGATCTCCTCGTCCCCCGCGGCCACCGCCGCGACGGGATCGCCGACGAAGCGCACCTTGTCGAGGCAGAGCGCGTGCTCATCCTCCGAGACCGGGAGGATCCCGAAGGGAACGGGCAGCGCGGCTCCGACGAGGACGGCGGCCACGCCCGGGAGCGCCTCGGCGGCGCTCGTATCGACCGAGACGATGCGGGCGTGCGCCACAGGGGAGCGCAGCAGCTTGCAATAGAGCATGCGCGGCATGGCGAGATCGTCGGCGAACTTCGTCGTGCCGGTGCACTTCGACAGCCCGTCCACCTTGCGCGGCGACTTGCCCACGAGGCGGAAGGTGCGTTCAGCGGCCATCCCCCGCCCCCCTTTCGCGCATCTCCGCGGCGGCGCGCTCCACCGCCTCGTAGATCTTCACGTAGCCCGTGCAGCGGCAGAGATTGCCCGAAAGCGCTTCCGCAATGCGCTCCCGCGTGGGATCGCTCTCCTCGTCGAGGAGGGCCCGGGCCGCGAGAAGGAAGCCCGGGGAGCAGTATCCGCACTGCGCGGCATTGAGATCGGCGAATGCCGACTGGAGCGGGTGCGGCCCCTCCTTGCCCGCCATCCCCTCGATGGTCTCGATGGCGCATCCGTCCGACTCGAGGCCGAGCACGAGGCAGGAGAGCTTCGGCACGCCGTCCAGCAGCACGGTGCAGGTCCCGCACTCGCCCAGCTCGCATCCGTGCTTGGTGCCCGTGAGGCCGAGATCCTCTCGCAGCACTTCAAGAAGCGTCTTGTGCGGGAGAAAGGAAACCTCGTGCGCCTCGCCGTTGACGTGGAGCAGGAGGTGCACCTTCCGCCGATCCACCGTCCTCGGTTTCATGCCTTCACCCCCCGCAGGAAGATCTCCGCGACCTCGGCGGCGACTTCCGGCAGCGTGTGGCGCCCATCGGGCCGCCACCAGACCACCGTCCAATTGAGCGCTCCCAGGAGCGAGAGCGCGCCCAGCTTGACATCGAGGGCGCGGAACGCGCCGGAGGCGACGCCCTCTTCCAGGATGCCGCGCACGATCCGTTCGTAGGCGTCGCGTCCCCTCACCACCTCCGCGAGGAGCGGCGGGGGCAGCGCGTGGAACTCCACATGGGCGAAACTCCCGCCCAGCTCGTCGAGGATGTGGCCCAGATGCGCCGCGACCAGCCGGCGCAGCTTCTCGCCGGCCGGCGCCGGCGAGCCCGCCAGCTCCCGCGCGCTCTGCAGAAGCCGCTTGAGCGAGAGCATCTGGCAGGCGTGGAGGAGATCGTCTTTGCTCTTGAAGTAGTAGTAGAGCGCGCCCGGCGCGATGCCCAACTCGCCCGCAAGGTCGCGCATCCCGGCGCGGTGGAACCCCTTGCGGCGGAATAGGGAGGCGGCCCGGCGCAGGATTTCCGCGCGCCGGCCCTCCGCCCGGGAGGCCGCCTGGATTTGAACCACGGTTCAAATGGTACCCGGCGGCCGGCGGGATGCCAAATGGAGGGGGGCGGGGGCGCTTGCCTCACATCGAATCAGTGGTTTCCTACCTTCGGGTGCGACCCGACGCGGGTGGCTCTCCCAGGCTCGGGAATGAAGAAACAGCGCAAGTCCTCAGCGCCGGATATCCTCGAGGAGATCCGGTCCTCCACCGCCCCGGGCATGGACCCGGCGGAGGTGGACAGGCTCATCCGAAGCCACTTCTCCGGCAGGCGCACGGCCATCCGGACCTACCGGGCGCTCGACTGCGAGGCGCACGGCGGGCATGGCGCGTTCAAGGCCCTCGCGATGGACGCCTCGCGCAGCGGCGTGCTCCTGAGGATCACGGACCCCTCCTTCGCCCTCCCCCATGACCTGGACGACCTGATGGCCTATTCCGCCCGGGTCTCGTTCCACTTCGAGCAGGAGTTCCGGCTCACCTTCCTGGAAGGCGAACTCTCGGTGGCGGCTCAGGTGGTGCGCGTGACGGGGCATGCAGGCGTCGGCAACGCCAGCGGGATCATGCTCCTCGGCTGCCGGTTCGGCGAGGAGCTGGGGAGACGCGAGTGCGATCTCCTGGGGATCTCCTCCGAGGACGACCGCGCGCCGGGCGACGATCTCGGGTAGCCCCGGCGTTCGCGCACTCGCCGAGCCCGCCTCGAGCCCCTCCCCCCCTTCGCCCGATAGCGCTCCCGGGCATCCCGCGCGGGGCGCCCGCAACGTCATGAAAGGCGCCGTTCAGGCCTGGGCGCGCAGCTCGGCCACCGCCTCGTCGGCGTGATAGCTCGACCGCACCAGGGGCCCCGCCTCCACGTGGCGGAATCCGAGGGAGCGGGCGAACGCGCCCAGCTCGTCGAACTCGCCCGGGGCGACGAACCGCTCCACGGGCAGATGTTCGTCATCGGGCCGCAGGTACTGTCCCAGGGTCAGGAGGGTGACGCCGGCCGCGCGCAGGTCGCGCAGCGCCTCCTCGACCTCGCGGCGCTCCTCGCCGAGCCCGAGCATGAGCCCCGACTTGACCGCCAAGCCCGCCGCCGCCGCCCTCCGGAGCACCGCGAGGGAGCGCTCATACCCCGCGCTCGGCCGGACGCGACGCTGGAGCCGTCGCACCGTCTCCAGGTTGTGGTTGAGCACATCCGGGCGCGCCGCGAAGAGGGCGTCGAGCGCCTCCTCCCGTCCCCGCAGGTCGGGGATCAGCACCTCGACGCCCACCCCGGGGCAAGCGGCGCGGATCGCGCGAATGGACGCGGCGAAGAGGCCCGCCCCGCCGTCGGGCAGATCGTCGCGCGCCACGGAGGTGAGCACGGCGAACCGCAGCCCCAGGGCGCGCACGGCCTGCGCCACCCGCTCGGGCTCGCCGGGATCCACCGGGCCGGGGCGTCCGCTCCGCACGGCGCAAAAGCCGCAGGTGCGCGTGCAGACGTTTCCGAGGAGCATGATCGTCGCGGTGCCGCGCCGCCCCCAGCACTCCGCGATGTTGGGGCAGTGCGCCGAGAAGCAGACCGTGTTGAGGCCGTGGCTGCGCACGATCGACTCGGTCCGCCCGTAGGAGCTCCAGTCCTCCAGGCGCACGCGGAGCCAGGGCGGGCGCGCCGTCATGCGAGGAGCCACGCCTCGAAGTTCTCGAGGTGGTGGCGGATCCGCTCCAGGAACTGGCCTCCCAGGGCGCCGTCCACCAGCCGGTGGTCGAACCCGAGGGAGAGCAGCACCAGGTGGCGGATCGCAATCTGGTCCCGGTAGACCGCGGGCCGCTTCTGGATCGCGCCGATTCCGAGGATCCCCACCTGCGGCTGGTTGAGGATGGGCAGCCCGCCGAGGCTCCCGAAGACACCCATGTTCGTGATCGAGAAAGTGCCTCCTTGAGGCTCGTCCGGCTTGAGCGCCCCCTCCCGTCCGCGCCGCGCGAGATCATTCACCTGCCGCGCGATCTCGCGAAGCGGCAGCGCGTCGGCATCGCGCACCACCGGGACGATGAGGCCGTAGGTGCCCTCCTTCTGCGGCACCGCCACCGCCATCCCGACGTTCACGCGGCCCTTGAGGGTCACCTCCCCCTTCTCGGGGTTCACCTGCGCGTTCACGTACGGGAACTCCCGCAGGGCGAGCGCCGCCGCCTTGACGAAGAACGCCGTGAAGGTCAGCTTCTCGCCGGTCCGCTCCTCGAAGGCGGCCTTGCACTTCTCGCGGAACTCCACGATCGCGGTCATGTCGCACTCTGTGAAGGTGTAGACATGCGCCGAGGTCTGGATGGAGTGGACCATGTGCTGCGCGATGAGCGTGCGCATGCGGTCCATCGGCAGCGTGCGATCCGCCACCGCGACGGCGGGGGCGCGGCCGTCCGCCGGGCGCGCCTCGAGGAAGGAGAGCATGTCCTTCTTGGTGACGCGGCCCCCCGCCCCCGACCCCGGAATCGTCTTGAGCGCCTGCTCGCCGATCCCCTCGGCCGCGGCGATGGAGCGAACGAGCGGGCTCAGGAAGCGGCCCTCCACCTGCCGCGGCACCTTCCCTGCGGCGCCCGCCGCCACGACCGGCTCGGCTCGCGGCGGGGGGGGAGCGGGGGTCGGGGGCGGGGCGGGGGGAGCGGGTCTCGCCGCCGCCTTGGCGGGAGCCGGAGCGGGCGCGGGTCCGGCGGCCGCGGCGGGCGCCGGCGCGGGAGCTACGCCGGGCGCCTCGCCTCCCACCAGGATGCGCGCGATGACGCTGCCGACCTCGACGGTCTTGCCTTCGGGGGCGACAATCTCGCCCAGGACTCCGGCGGCGGGAGCGGGGATCTCGGTGTCCACCTTGTCGGTGGAGATCTCCAGGAGCGCTTCGTCCTTGGCGATCTTGTCACCGGGCTTTTTCAGCCACTTCGTGATGGTGCCCTCGGCGATCGACTCGCCCATCTGGGGCATGACGACGTTTACGGCCATGCGGCGGGCTAGGATAGCAGAGGTCGGGAACGGCCTCGACATGGCCCGTGCCGCGGTTGCGGGGCATGGCAGGAAGGGGGACTCGGAGCGCGAGCGAAAGCTCTCCCCAGGATCCCGAGGGGGGCGGGGGGCCCGGTCTCTGGCTAGCGGTCGCCCGACCTCAGTTCCACCACTTTGGACGCAAACTCGTCGGAAGAGATAAAGAGGCTCCGTCCCGAGCCGTCGGACATGACGGTGACCGTCACTCCGGAACATCCCGCGGGAAGACCGGTCAGGCGAGCCACCCCGTCGGTGCCCGATCGCGCCCAAGGGACGCGGGTCCCGGCCATGAAACGCGGGGCCGCCCCCCTGAGAAAGACGTCGGCGTCGGAGACGGGCTCGACGTCCCGTAGCACGAGAAGCGTCGCCTCCTCCCCCTCCGAGTCCGCTCGCAGGCTCAGCGTGAGGGAGCGTCCTCTCCCGATCTCGATCTGCTGTTTGCCTACGCGGCCTGCGACACGAAGATGCACCGTGTAGGCGCCTCCGGGCAGGGACAGCGTGGCGCTCCTCGAGTCGTGTCCCGCCGGCAGCTCCTTCGACACTACAATGGCGCCATCGCGATCCACCCAGAGCGTGGACACCAACTCCCGTGCAACCTCCATCGTCACTGCAAGCTCGAAGCGTTCGTGATCGGACTCGGGGATCGTGAAGGGCGGGGATTCGATCCGCACCCACCGATCGGTCTCCTCGTGCAGAAACCGTCCGCGGTGCTTTTGCGCTTTTCGGGAGTCGAGAACTACGAAGTTGACGTCGCCCCTGGGAAGCCCCGCGATGCGAAGAACTCCTGACTCTGGGAACGCGATGTCGCCCTCAGAGACCCTGAAGCGTTCGTCAGCCGGACTTCCGAGGGCGCTGATCACGAGGCTGAGCTCAGCGGCCGGCGTCGCGGACGGAAGCTGAAACGTCACCACACCCGGCCGCGGGCGCAAGTCTCCCAGGTCCCGGGTGCCTGCGTCGGGGGGAATGCACTCGTGAGCTATCAGGTCGTGCGTTCCGCCATGATGGACCCAGACCGTCAGGCGCTTTCTCGAAGAGCGCTCCAGCGCGGGCGTACGGAAGCAGCCTTCCCCATCGGTCTTGACGATGCTTTCCGGCTGCCATCTCACCACGCCAGGAATCTCTTCTGCGCGGAACAGGTGGACCGGAATCCCTGGAAGGATCTCGCCGGAGCGGTCCAGGACTCTGCCGCTGAGGTGGACCCCGGGCTCCATCGCGATCTCCAGTCGCAGGGTCGATCCGCTCTCCAGGTGGAGTGCTTTCGTGAAATAGGGCGTGAACTCGGGATGCGCCGCCTCCAGCGCGTAGTCTCGCCCCGGGATCACCTGATCGAAGTGGAAACGTCCTTCTGGGTCGCTATGCACCGACCGTGGACTCAGGAGCGCCTGGTCGTCCGACGCGAGCAGGGTCGCGTTCTCGAGAACGTCATCGGGCGGCGTGAGTGCGATCACTCCGCCTCGTACCTCCTGCTCCCCTGCGGTCAGAACCCCTTCGAGACGGGCGAACGGCTCCACTCGGACGGTCAGAGTCGTCACTTCGTGACTCTTCAGGCTCACTTCGAAACTGGCGCCGACATGTCCGCTCAATCGCAGGCGCCCGCGAGCATCGCCCGGAGTCAGGGCGTCGAAGCGAATCAGCTCCCCCAAGGGTTCCACGCGCTTGGCGCGGCGGTCTGCGCACCAGACCGCGCACTCCCCCTCGGGAGACCGGCTCCAATCCACGTTTTCGACCCGGACGTGAAGCCGAGCGGACTGCTCCGCAGGTGCGAGACCGGGCGCCTCCGCCTCGGCGGGCCCTTTCGGACGAGCCCGCAACGGGCCTCGTAGGTCCCCCCTCGCGAGCATGAGCAACAGCGCGCCGGCCAGCAGCGCTGACGCAGCAAGGAAGAACCACCTCGAGCTCACCTGTGTCGTCTTCCCTCTAGAGGACTTTCGTGCGCCAGAGCGCGGCGCACCCTGTTTCGCTCGACCTGCTTCAGTATCCCTCGGAAATGCTCATGAGCGTGACGATCACGTTGCAGTGCCCATTGCAGGTCCCCCACACTGTCAATTCGGCTTTTGAATTCCTGATTCCCGCGTCCCCTGTGTCTGCAATCGCTCCGCCTCCCGCCACCTTCAGGGCCATGTTGGTCTGGCAGGTAATGGTCTCGGGGGAGTGGCCGTTGCTCCCGGCATCGGTATCCTGGAACACTCGCGAGTCGGAGCCCGCGGTCGTCCAATAGACGAGCACGGGAATGCCCGCGATCTCGATGGTGACGGTCCCCGATCCACTCCCACTGGACCTCGCTTCGACACCACCCTGCGCGTGGCAGGAGAGGGTTCCACCGCCCGGCTTTCCCGAGCTGATCGAGGAACCGGCGATCCGCTTGCTGCCGAGGGCGGACGCAACCGTCTCGCTGTCGAGCTCCACCTCGGCCTTGAATTCGTTTCGGGCATAGGCCTCGATGTCCTCTTGGGGGTCGTAGCAGCTCGGGATTCGTTCGACGCGATACGTTCCGTTGCCGCTGTCGCTCTTGGCAATACTGACGGTGCAGTTATCCGCATCGAAGGACATTCCTCCTCCGATGTGGAGATGCGAAGCGCGCAAGACGTATTGCCAAGTCCACGTGGCGAGCCCGCTGCTGCCGGAATCGCTGTCCATCTCCGTCGTCGCCTCGGTGATGTTGGGCGTGACCGTCCAGGAGCATGTGTCTCCCCTCGCAATCGAGAACCCCGCACCGACGATCATCAGGAAGGCGCCGGCGAGGTGTCGCAAGGAGTGCGCTCCAACGTCCAATGAGCCCGTATCACTCCAGCAGTGGATCGGTCGAACGCTTGCGGCCGACTTTCGCATGACGCTTCCCCTTTCTCCGCCTACAGAGTTCGCGCCCCCTTGCGCGTCGGCAGCGCACGGATCATCCTCCCCCCCCTCCCCCGTGAAGTCAAAGGATCAGGTGACTCGCCCCGTGGCCCAACGAAGCTTCGAATCCCTCAGTAGGCCGCGGTTTCGCGGAGCGCGCGGGCCAGATCGGCGGGCTGGGGCAGGAACCGGTCCTCCAGGTGGGGCGAATAAGGGGAGGGCGTGTCGAGGCTCGCCACGCGGCGGATCGGGGCGTCGAGGTGCTCGAAGGCGAGTTCCGCGATGCGCGCTGCGATCTCCCCCCCGAACCCCCCCGTCTTCGTGTCCTCGTGGGCGATGACCACGCGATTGGTCTTGCGCACCGAGGCGAGGATCGCCTCCTCGTCGAGCGGGATGAGGCTGCGCAGGTCGAGCAACTCCACGTCGAGCCCCTCCTTGGCCAGCTCCTCTGCCAACGCCGCGCCGTAATACACCATGCTCCCGTAGGCGATGAGAGAGACGTCGCGGCCCTCCCGGGCCAGCCGCGCCTTGCCGAGGGGCACCACCACCTCGCCGTCCGCGACCTCCTCCTTCACGCGCCGGTAGAGGAACTTGTGCTCGTAGAAGAGCACCGGGTTGTCGTCGCGGATCGCGGAGGTGAGCAGCCCTTTGGCGTCCGTCGCGGTGGCGGGCGCCACCACCTTGAGCCCCGGCACGCGGGTGAACCACGCCTCGCAGTTCGTGGAGTGGAACGGCCCGCCCCGGGTGCCGCCGCCGGTGGGGAGGCGCACCACCATGGGAACCTTGGCGCCCCAGCGGTAGTGGACCTTGGCGGCGAAGTTCACGAGCATGTTGAAACCGTTGGTCACGAAATCCGCGAACTGCATCTCCGCCACCGGCCGCAGGCCCATGAGCGCCGCGCCCACCGCGGTGCCGAGGATGGCCGACTCGCTGAGCGGGGTGTCGAGGACGCGCGCTCGGCCGAACTCCTCCAGAAAGCCCTTGGTGACGCGGAAGGCGCCGCCGTAGGCGCCGATGTCCTCGCCGAGGCAGAAGACCGACGCATCGCGGCGCATCTCGCCGCGCAGCGCGTCGCTGATCGCCTGGATGTAGGTGACCACGCTCACGCGAAGACTCCGTCGATCTCGTGATCGCCCGTGGGGAAGGGCTGCGCCATCGCGTCCTCGACGGCGGCCTCGATCTCCGTGGTCACCTCGGCGCGCAGCTCCACTTCGGCCTTCTCGTCCAGAAGCCCCGCCTCGCGGAGGCGCCGGCCGAAAAGAAGGATGGGATCGCGCCGCTCCCACTTCTCGAACAGCTCCCTGGGGACGTAGCCCGCGTCGTCGTGGATGGCATGCCCGCGCATGCGCATCGTGATCGCCTCGAGGAGCGTCGGCCCCTCGCCGGCGCGCGCCCGGTCGACGGCGATCCGGGTCGCATCGAGCATCGCGAGGACGTCGTTGCCGTCCACCGTCGCCCCCGCGATCCCGTAGCCCTCGGCCCGGCAGACGAAGTTCTTCGCCGCGGTCTGGTAGGCGATCGGCGTCGAGTAGGCGTACTGGTTGTTCTCCAGGACGACGACGAGCGGCACCTTGAGCACCCCCGCCATGTTGAGCCCTTCGTGGAAGTCGCCCACGTTGCTGCCGCCGTCCCCGATCCAGGTGAGCGCCACCCGCGGTTCCCCCCGCATCTGGAAGGCGAGGGCCGCCCCGGAGCAGACCGGGATGAGGGAGGCGAGCATCGAGATCGGGCCGAGGATGCCGTGCTCGAGGGATCCGAAGTGGCTGTTGCCGTCGCGCCCCTTGGTCGGCCCCGTGACGCGCCCAAGGTAGTTGCGCATGACGAGGCGGATCGGGAGCCCGTGGCGCAGCATCGACCCGAGATTGCGGATCATCGGGCCGATGACGTCGCCCTTCGTGAGCGCCGCGGTGCTGCCCACGCTGCAGGCCTCCTGCCCGCGGCTGGAGAAGCAGCCGCCCACCAGCTGCCCCTGCTTGTAGAGCGCCTCGATCCGGTCGTCGGTGCCGCGGGTGCGCAGCATGTCGCGGTAGAGTCCCAGGAGGAACTTCGGCTCGTGGCGCGCCAGCGCCGCGTCGGACTTCGCGCGCGCCTTAGCCACCGAAGATCTCCAGGAAGTGGGCCGCGCAGCGCCCCCGCACCGCCTCCCGATCCACCGTCCGGCCGAGCGCCCGCGCCATGCTCGTCACCCCGCGATCGACGATGCCGCACGGGACGATCCCTTCATAGTAGGAGAGGTCGCAGTCGACGTTGAGCGCGAAGCCGTGCAGGGTCACCCAGCGGCGCACGCGCACGCCGAGCGCGCCCACCTTCTCGTTCCCGAGCCAGACCCCGGTGAGCCCTTCGACCCGTCGCGCTGCAAGCCCGTGGCCGGCCACGGCCCGGATCATGATCTCCTCCAGGTCGCGGCAGAAGCGGTGGATGTCCCAGCCGCGCGCGCGCAGATCGGCGATGACGTAGCCCACCACCTGCCCCGGTCCGTGGAACGTGACCCGGCCGCCGCGGTCGGTGCGCACCACCGGGGCGCGGCGCGCGAGGACCTCGCCTTCCGGCGCGTTGGTGCCCAGGGTGTAGACCGGCGGGTGCTCGCAGAGGAGGATCGTGTCCGCGATCTCGCCGCGGAGCCGCCGCGCGTGCGTCTCCTGCTGGATCGCGAGCCCCTCCTCGTAGGAGACGAGGCCGAGGCTAGAGATGGATCGCTCGTCCAAGAGCATCCAGGGTCGCCTCGTGGAACGCCTCGGCCATGGTGGGATGCGCGTGCATCGTCTGCGCGAGCGTCTCGATGGTCGCCTCGGCCGCCTTCGCGGCGCACGCCTCGGCGATCATCTCCGTCGCCTCGGCGCCGAGGATGTGCGCGCCCAAGAGCTCGCCGTACTTCGCGTCGAAGATCAGCTTCACGAACCCCTCGGTCTCCCCGACCGCGACCGCCTTGCCGTGGGGGCGGAACGGGTAACGGCCCACCTTCACCGTGAAGCCGCGCTCCTTGGCCTGCTCCTCGGTGAGGCCCAGGCTCGCGACCTGCGGCTGGCAGTAGGTGCAACTGGGGATGGAATCGTAGTCGATGAGGTGCGGCGCCGCGCCCTTCAGGTCCTCCGCGACCACCATGCCCTGGTGCTGCGCGACATGGGCCAGGAGCACGCGCCCGTTCACGTCGCCGATGGCGCGGATGCCGGCGGCGGTGGTGCGGTAGCGGTCGTCGGTGGAGATGAACCCCTTCTCGACCTTCACGCCGAACTCCTCGAGGCCGAGGTTCTCCGTAGTGCCCTGGATACCCACCGCGACGAGCACCTTCTCGGCCTCCACCGTCTTCTTCCCGGTCTGGATCGAGACCCCCTTGGCCCCGACCGTGACCGATTCCACCTTCGTCCCGGTCATCACCTCGATCTTGCGCCGCCTGAAGCTTTTTGCGAGCTGCTCGGTGATCTCCTTGTCCTCGCGCGGGAGGAGGGAGGGGAGCAGCTCGACGAGCGTGACCTGCGTCCCGAACGCCGCGTAGAAGTAGGCGAACTCGCAGCCGATCGCCCCGCCTCCGATGATCGCGAGGGTCTTGGGGATCTCCCTGGGGATCATCGCGTCGACGTAGTTCCAGACCTGCTTGCCGTCGAAGGGAAGGCTGGGAAGGGGGCGGGGACGGCCGCCGGTCGCCAGAACGAGGTTCCTGAATCGGACCTCTCCGGTCGCCTTGCCCTCGGCGAAGAGCGTGACGGTGTCCTTCTTCGTGAGGCGCCCGTTCCCCTTGTGGACGTCGACCTTGTTCTTCTTCATGAGGAAGTCGACGCCCTTGGAGATGCGCTCGGAGATCTCCCGGCTGCGGGCGATGACCCGCCCGAAGTCGAACCGGAGGCCGTCGTAGTGGATGCCCCACTCCGCCCCCTCCTTGGCCGCCAGGGCGTGCTCGGCGTTCTTCAGGAGCGCCTTGGTGGGGATGCAGCCCCAGTTCAGGCAGACCCCGCCCATCCGGTCCCGCTCGACCACGGCGGCGCGAAGCCCGAGCTGCGCCGCCCGGATGGCGGCGACATAGCCCCCCGGCCCGCCACCCAGGATCACGACATCGTAGAGTTCTGCGCTCATTCCGGAGGGTCCTCCAGCGGCGGGCGATTCTAGCAAGGAGGCCGAACGGGTCCGAAGGAGGCGCGCGGGGGGCTGGGCCGGCCCTCCCGGCGGGACCCGGTCGCCGGGGCGGTCCCGGTTGTGGGGCGCTCTCCTTGGGAGGGAGGGCGCCCCGGCGCGGGCCGCGCGTCGATTTCCGTCGACATACGTTCGTTCTTGGGCCTCATCGTCCATCCGGCACGACATCCACGCGCCGCCTGGTTGCAATTTGCCGTTGCAGGCATCGACGGTGTGTTGCTATCATCCGCGTGCCGATCGAGAAGCGCTGCGGAAGCAACGGGCACCATGCGTATCCACCCTGTCGGAGAGCCCCTTCGCGAGAAAAGCCCCCTTCTCGACCCCATCGCGAGGGACCTCTCCATGGGGGCGCCCTCGCGCTCCCATCCCTCTTCCCGAAACTCTCTTCCCGGCTTGACGTGGGAGGGGGCGGTGCGTTGCCGTTCCTTCCCACGTCGCAATCGCGCGGCCTAACCGCCGCAATATCTCCTCAACCCGGGGCCGCCTTCGGGCGGCCCCGGGCCTATCGAGGAGTCCCGCCCGAGGCTGCCATGCGGAGGATCTCGTCGAACTCCGCGCGCGCCACGGGAAGCATGGAGAGGCGCGCCCCTTGCGCAGGAGCGCCAGCCCCGCCGGCGCGGAGCAGGTGCGCATCGCGGCCGGCGTCACCGGGTGCGGCAGCTCCTGGCCCGCCCGGATGTCGATGGCGTGCCAGCGTGGATCTCGGGGATCGGCCTTGGCGTCGCGGTGGGGGTCGCGCGCGCCGAACTGCGTGGGATCGGACGCACCGCGGCCGACCACCTCCGCGGTGCCGAGGACGGCGGCATCGGCGCCGGAGTGACAGAAGAGGACGCGATCTCCGGGCCCCATCGCGTCGCGGATCATGTTCCGAACCTGGTAGTTGCGGATCCCGTCCCAGCGCGCGGTCCGCCCTGGGCTCGCGAGGAGATCCCGCCAGGCAAAGGAGCCGGGATCGCCCTTGAAGAGCCAGGCCTTCAGCTCTCGAGCCTCGGCGCGACCACCCATCCGCCGACCTGGTCGGGCGTAAGGACCTCGAGCAGCGCCATTCGCCCCGCCGCCTCGAGCAGTTCGACGACGCCGCCCTGGGTCTGGCGATCCATCATCTCCATCATCATCTGTTGCGGGGACTCCGGCCCGATGTCGGCGGCCAGCGCGTTTCTCTCCTTCGCCTGCGCGGCGCGGACCTCGCGCACGGCTCTCTCCAGTTCCACCCCCATCGCGCGCAGGCGCGCCCCCTGCTCCTCCGTGAGCTGCACCCCTTCGAGCAGGACCGACGGGTGGCGCCCCCGCTCCCCCGTGCTCATCATGGGAGGGAGGGAGTCCCACTCCTCGAGCTGCGCCGGAGTGAGGAGGGTGCGCAAGGCGTTGCCGAGCGCCTCACGAAGCAAGCGAATGCGCGTCTCCGCCTCGGCGTTACGGCGCTGGAGCTCCTGGCGCTCCTCCCTCGCGAGAGCGGGATCGCGCAAGCGCACGGAGTTGCGACGCATTTCGGCCGTGTCCGCGGCGGTCTCCGATTCGTGCTCCGTGAAGAGCGCGTGGATGCGGCCGGCCTGCCCGGCCTCGAGCCCCTCGAGGGCGAGCGCCTCGGCGCGCGGGTCGGGGTGGTGGGCGTAACGCGGCGGGAGGAGCGTGCGCAGCGCCTTGCGCTGGGGCGGGGTCAGGGCGTAAGCAACCACGGTCCAGAACCGCTTGTCGATCTCGTAGATCTGCGCGCTGAGCCGTGCGTGGATCTCCGCGAGGTCGGGAACCGGGGCGCCGTCCCGCGACGGCTGGATGCGGTTGCGCTGGAAGAGGAGCGCCCGCTGGCCCGCATCGGTGGCGCTCACGACGGCGAGCAGAAGGCTGCGCTGGGCGCCGGAAAGGTCGGGGATTTCGAGTGCCACGCGGTGGCCGTAGCGCTCCTCGCGCAGCGCCCCGCGCGGCATCGCCTTCAGCCGCGCAAGGGCGGCGTCGTCCAACCCCGCCTCGCGCAGCCCCTGCTCGGCCGCCTGGAAAAGCTCGCCGATCCGCTTGCGGATCTGTTCGGCCTCCGCACGAAGCGTGTCGGCCTCCGCGGTCTCGATCTTCTCTCTGAGGCGACCGTCGATCTGCGCCAGCCTGCGGCCCAGGTTGCCCACCGTGCCCAGGGGGCCGGCGATCGCGCGCGTGCAGGCCTGCCGCTGGTCGAAGCTGAGCCCGGGCATGAGCGCCACCGACTCGGGCAGGAACGGCGCCTCCTGGGCGAGGGCCGCCGCAGCGAAACCAAGGAGCAGGGCAACGGTTCTCATGCGAAGAGCTCCAGGGGCGCGTGATCGCCGACGACGGGGGCGGGGTCCAGGCCGAGAAAGCCGCGTAGGATGCCGGCGTAGAGGCGACGGAAATCGGTGGTAAAGCGGAAGTTGCCGCCGTCGAAATCCTCGAGGGAGGGGTGCGATCCATGGAAGCCGGGCCGGACGCACTTGCCGATCACGAAGGCGGGATAGGCGGAGCCGTGGTCGGTTCCGCCGCTCAGGTTCTCCTCCGGGCGGCGCCCGAACTCGCTGAAGACGAAGGTGGCCACGCGATCGCCGAGGCCCGCCGCGTCGATCTGGTCCTGGAACGCGGCGAGGTTGTTCCCCACCTGTTGGAGGAGCCCGTTGTGGGCGCCGGCTTGGCCTGCGTGGGTGTCGAAGCCTCCGAAGCTCAAGTGGATGTACTCCAGGTCGAGATCGGATTGCAACAATGCCAGCGCCTTGCGCAGCCCATCGCCCAGGGGCCCGCCGAACGGACCTCCGGCGGGACGCAGCGCCGCGATCCTGCCCGCCACCTCCAACGCCTCGAGGGTGCGGCGGGCCACGGCCTCCCGTTCGCCGCCGAGGGCCGCGTACGCCTCGTAGAGCTCGCGGGTCTTGCCCGCCTCGGAGGGGACGCGGAACTCCGCGAAGTCCCCCAGGGTCACGACCCCCGGCGTCGCGCAGGCGAGGCAGAGGGGCTTCTCGCGGCCGAGGGCGACGGCGCGGAGGGGCTTCGCGGCGGGATGGAGATCAAGCGCGCGTCCGAGCCAGCCGTAGGTGGGCGACTTCTCGGGCTCGGCGGTGTAGTAGATCTCGGTGGCGCGGAAGTGGCTGTAGTCGGGCTGCGGATAGCCGACGCCGTTCACGATGGCCAGCCGCTCCTTCCGCCAGAGCTGCTCGAATCCCGCGAGCGCCGGGTGGAGCCCGAGGCTGGCGTCGAGCTTGCGCACCTGCGTCGCGTCGATGCCGATGCCGGGCCGGAGCGCGCGATAGCGCGGGTCGGCGTGCGGGATGACGGTGTTGAGCCCGTCGTTGCCCCCGTTCAGGTGGAGCAGCACCAGCGTGCGCGAGCCGGGCTCCTTGCCCGCGCCCCCCGCCCAGGTCGCGCGCGGCAGGGCGACGACGGCGCCGAAGGCGACCCCGCTCCTCAAGAATTCGCGGCGGTTGAACAGCATGACGTTCTCCTAGGCCAGTTGGAATTCGGGGGCTCCGAGCGCGAGGGCGACGCGCTGCGGCCCCCCCGCCCCCCCCAAGGCATCGCGCAGAGCGGAGGGAGCCGCGCCGTCGTAGGCCACATCTTCGATCCATGCGGCGGCAGCGGGAGCCGCTTCGGCGATGCGCGCCGCGTTCCGCAGCCGCTCCACGACCGCGGCGCTGCCGAGCCAGCCGGTGCCGCTCGTCCACCCCTTCACGGAGGGAGGGCGGAAGAGCACCTGGCCCATGCGGTCGAGCGATCCGTGGACCCAGCGCGGCACCGCTTCGATCCCGGCGGCTCGCAGGGCGCCGACGGCGACCTCCACGGGGCCACGCACGAGGCAGCGGTGGCGTTCCGTCGCGCGGAATCCGGGCGAGTGGAAGAGCACGAAGAGCGCGGCCTTGAGATCGCCGCCGCTCGCGGCGAGGGTGTCGGCGAGGGCGGCTGTTTCGCTCTCGACGGGCTCGGCGTGCGAGAAGAAGGAGAGCAGTCGGCCGGCCACGAACCGGTGGCAGGCGGGCAGGCCGGTCAGGATGCGCACGACGTCGCCGCCGTCGAGGTCGCCGCTCTCCCCGTGCACGGTCTTGGTCCCGTGGTCGTGAAACGTGTCGGTGAAAACGAAGTCGTGATGGCGGCTGCCCCAACCGGTGAAGGCGCGGGCCGCCTCGCGCACGTCGGACTCGGTGTAGTTGCCGATCCCGAGGGTGAATAGCTCCTGCAGCTCGCGCGCGTAGTTCTCGTTGGGGGCGCCCTTGCGGTTGGCGTTGGAGTCGAGCCAGCGGATCATGGCGACGTCGCGGCTCACACCCTCCACCAGATCGCGGAAGCGGCCCGACCCGGCGGCGCGGAAGAGCTGCATCTGTCGCCAGGCGAGCGCCGGCTCCTGCACCTTGGCGTCCGAGGTTGCAAAGTGCCCATGCCAAAAGAGGGCGAGCTTCTCGGCCAATGGCACGCGCCCCGAGACCATGCGCTCGAGCCACGCCTGCTGGATGGCGCCCGGGACGTAGGGATCGAGCGAGGGGGGGTCGGGGGGCGCCGGTTCGTCCAGTTCGTCGAGAAGGCGCCGCACGCTGCGACGATACCCCAGGCTGCGGTAGGTCTCCGCGTCCGCGGGGGAGAGGCCGAAGCCGGCCCGGCGAAGGAGATGCCCTACCGCCGCCTTCTCATCCATGGAGGCGCCCATGCTGCTCGGGCCAATTCTGCCACAGGGGCGCCGCTCAGGGCGCGCTCAGTTCCAGCCGCAGCTTGAACGGCGTGGATTGCGGGCCCCCCGTGGAGCGCACCCGGGCGACGTAGTGTGCCGCCTGGACGGATGGGATGGTGAGGGTCGGGCTCCCGCTCGCGATGAGCGCGTTGCGGAGGTCGAGGAAGTCGACGTGGAGCGCGGCCGCCGAGTCGAGGGTGAGCCGCACGGTCGCCTGCGCGCCGATCCGGATGAAAAAGTAGCGCTGCGAGAGGATGCCGAGCTCGGCGTTGACGTCGCCTGTGGTGTCCAGGAGGTCGGTCAACTCGTGGTCGTAGGGCCAGAAGAGGTCGGCGTTGGGGACGCTCAGGTTCGGAAAGGCGGGCGGCCACTGGCCGCCGTTGGCCGAGGTCGCCGGGTAGCGGAAGCCCTGGTCCTCCGGCATGCGCAAAAGCCCATCCACCGCGCGCGGATCGATGTCCATGGTGCGCGTGTACTCGTTCAGGATGGTGACGACGTAGGGGTAGCTGAACCCGGGAACCGCGTTGCGCAGGTAGCGCAGCGTGAGGAAGACCGGGTACTGCAACCCGGCGCGGTCGCCGAAGGCGGGGTGGTCGTGGATGTCCCAGAGGAGTTCCGCGATCGAGTGGCGGGATCCGATGCCGTGTTGCGTCGGATCTTGATAGACGTTCGGGTCCCCCGGTCCGAGCGAGCCGAGCGCCGGATCGAAGAAGGATTCGATGATGAAGAACCGCACTACGCGGCCCGACGCGCCGATCCCTTCGGTGTCCCAGAAGAGCGCGCTGCCCCGGCCCGTGCAAGACCACCAGTCGAGGAACCCCTCCCTCCAGGCGACGCTCGGGATCAGGAGATGGTCGCTCGGCGTGCCGGCGGGACCGACCTCGTTGAAGAAGTAGTGGAGGAGGTAGAGGCCCAGCAGCCGCACGATCTGGGACTCGTCCCAGACGTCCTGGTTGGAAGCTGGATCGCCCGCGATTCCCCCGGCGATCGTGAGCTTCCCGAGGCCCGGCTCGCCCGCAAAGAAGGAGCGGTCGCCGTTGCCGGGCTCCCAGTAGACGTCCAGGTTGGGCATCTCGACCAGGATTCCGGTGCGCGCGAGGATGAAGGGGTCGTACAGCTTCTCGGCGATGTGCCAGGCGCCCGACCCCTCGGCCAACCCGATCGTCACGTCGGCCTCCATCACGCTGTCGGCGGGGTTGCCGGAAAGTGGGGAGACCGCGGTGTAGGGAGTGGAGATGCCCGCATTCGGGAGAACGCGCACGACGGTTCCGAACGGGAGGCGCAGCTCGGCGCGTGTGCGCACGTGGATCTGGGTGGCGGCCGCGTTGGAACCGAAGTTCACCGGGATCGAGAAGGATCCGGCGTCGTCGGCGAGGCCGGTGCCGAGCAGCGTGCCGTCGGGCCGCAGGATCTCGACCACCACGTGGGGAGCGCCGATCGGGAAGGTGGAGACCACGAAGGACGAGGAGAGGAGCCGCCCTGCCGGGTCGCGGTCGCGGAGGTCGGGGCTCGTGGGCAGGTAGAGCACCTGGCCCTGAATGGTGCGCAGCGTGTCGCGGGGCGGAGGCGGGAGGATCGGGACGACGTTGCCGGTACCGCACCCGACCAACGATGCCGCCAGAAGGGCGGACAAGAGTAGGATCCGCGTGATCATTACCGTCTCCGGCGCCCAACCGCGAGCAGGGGCCAGTATAGCCAGGTTCCCGGATCGCGCGGCGTGCGCGGCGCGGAACGCGGCCTCAGGCGCCGCCGACGGCGCGACCGAGGCGCGCGAGCACCTCGCGGGCCAGCGCCGCGTCGGCGCCCCCCGGCGCCCCCTCGAGATAGGCGCGCAGCTCCGACGCGACGTCGTCCGGAGAGTCTTGACTCGCGTAGATCCCCGCCATGATGAAGTGCAACTCGGCTCCGCGCAGGGTCCCGCGCGCCGCCTGCACCGTGGCGGTCAGCTCCTCGTCCATCGCGATGCGACGGAACTCGGCGGCCTGTTCGCTCCCGAGAAGCCTAGCTTGCGCGTCGAGGGCGCGGACCACGAAGCGGAGCGACTGTCCCTCCTCGATGCGGCTCGGGGGCTTCAGTAGGTAGAAGGTATCGCGTGTCGTGTCGGCACTTCGCCAGACTTTCCCTTCGGGGGTGACGAGGGTGAGCGTGTAGGTGGCCGCCCCCGGGACCCCCTGCCACTCGAACGCGGGGCGGTCGCCCAGAATCGTGCCCGACGGCGCGACGGGATGCGTACCGCCGTGGAAGCGCGCCAACCGATCGCGCGCCAGCGCCCGAGTGAATTCGGAGGGCCGCTGATCGGCGTTGACCATGAATCCGCCCAGGAGGCCCGCGGCGAGGACGGCAACGATGCTGGCGACCGGGGGCGGGCGGAGGACGCGCAGACGTGCGAGCAGGCTCATCGCCTGCCTATGTACCCTCACCCGCGGGCGCAGGCAAGGAGACGAGGTCGAGCTTGAGGGTCAGCGCGTGGCGGCCGCCCGGTTCGATGGCGAGGCCGCGCAGCATCCCCCCGAGGGAGGCCTCGAGATCCCGCAACGCCTCCCGGGAAGTGGCCGGGATGTCGACCGCGAGCCGCATCGCCCCCGGCGACGCGTCCTCGAGCGTGACCTCCTCGGCGTTCAGCGAAAGAAGGAGGCTGGAGAGACGATGCTCGAGGGAGGAGGCCGGGACCGCTTCCGCGGGGACGCGCCGCACGTCGCGCAGCGGTACCCAGTAGGCGCGGTCGGTGGAGACGTATTGGAGATAGCCGCTCCCGCGTCGCAGTGCGAGGAGGAGCGCCGCGCCCTCCCCGGTGCCCATCGCCGCGCGATAGGAGGGCGACGGAACCACGAGCGACCCGATCGCGGGAGAGTCCACGTTCGGCGAGTGTAGCGCGCCCCGCTTCAGCCCGCTACCCGCGCAGGTGGTCCGGCGCTGGCGAGCATCGTGGCGCGATTGTACGGATTCCTGCGTCCTGGGGCGCGCGCCGGGCACGCGCGGGGCGAGGCAGGGCGTGCGAAGCACGCGGTTCCCGGCAGCGGCGTGGTGGGCCGCCAGTTTTTAGGTGAACCACGGCTCCGGAATTGCTACTCCGTGGCTAGGGACGGGGATGGAGTGTCGGCGATGGACTGGCAGTCGCTCGAAGCGCATTTCATCGAGGCGGGAAAGCAGATGCCCGCCCCGTTCGGCGAGGATGCAGTCGAGTGGGACTACTCCCGCGTTTCGCGCGCGCTCGGCTTGGTCGGGTCGCCGACGTTCGCCGACATGCCGCACAGCGGGGGCGCCGTGTACGTCTCCTCCGAACTGGGCTGGGCCGAAGCGGCCACGCGCTTTCGCGGCTGGGCCGAGGCCGCGGGCTGGCGCTTCGCGCAGGTCACCGCCGCGCCCACTGCGCACCTCCCCGACACGGCGCTGGCGCAGCTCGCCGCCCGCCTCGCCCACCCCGACAGCCTGCTGCTCGTCCGAGGGGCCGGAGCGCGTCGCGCCCGGCTCCGGGCGCGACCGCGATCGAGAGGATGCTCGACGCCGTTCACTCCCGGCGAGCGATGGCTGATTGCAACTGGGCGCGTGCGGCGACGCTGCCGCACCGACATGGCGATCGAGGGGCTCGTGGTGTTCGTCGAGGACGCGCACCAGCTCACGCCCGCCGCCATGTCGCAGTTCCTCTACTACCTCGACGCTCACAAGGCGTGGAAGGGGCGCATGCTGGTGCTGCCCGCGAAGATCTATTTCGTCTTCGCCGTGACTCCCGCCCAGGAGGCGGGCTTCTCGGAAATGCTCGCCCGGTTCTCGATCGAAGGGAGTCTCGCGCGCGGGGAGTCGGAGGAGGGGGGCGGGGGAGCGCCGCTCAGCACGCTGACCCTCGATGCCGAAGACGAGCACCTCTTGTCCGCGCTCCTCGACGCGCCCTTCGCCCTCGCGGAAGGGGATGTCGCACGGATCTTCGGGGCCAGCGCGCCGGCCCGCGGCGCGGAACTGGCCAGGCGGGGGTACCTGCGCCGGGTGGAGCTCCCCGGAGCCGTCTGCTTCGCCCCTCCCCGGAGGCCGATCGAGGGCCTGCCTCAGCCCGCCCCCCGTGTCCGACGAGCGATCGCCGCGCGCTACCGGCAGCGGGCACGAAGGGGCCACGAGCACGTGCTGTTCGGGGCCGCGGCGCTGCTCAGCCGCATGGGAGACCCCGTCCGGGCGCTGGCTGCGCTATCGTCCGCTACAGCGGCGAACGCCGCATGCATCCCCCCTTCCCTAGCCGCCGAACTGGACGCGCTGTGGGAGTCTGCCGGCCCCAGAATGCGCTGCGCCGATTGGGCGCTGCGCCTAGCCGCGCAAGCGCATCAGCGGCGCTACGCGTCCGCCCGTGAGTCGGCAGCCCGCCTGGTGGCGAAGCCGCTCCGCTCCCAGGCCGACCTCGCGCGGACCATCGTGACCCTTCTCTCGATCGGGCGCACGCATACCGACCAGTCGATCCCCCCGGAGATCTGGTCCGAATTCCAGTGCGGCCCCCTCGACCCCGCCCTCGTGGACGCCGCAGCGATTCTCACGGAACTCTTCGCCCGGCTCCGCTACCTCCGAATCGAGGACGCCGTCGCCCGCCACGAAGTCGCCTGCCGCGCCCTCAAGCACTCGACGTTCCTCGAACGGCAATACTCCTCCGCCCACTCCTCCCGCCGTCCCGATCTCCCGACCCTGCTCTCCCTCCTGGAACTTCGAGCGACGGCGCATGAGATTGCTCACTATGTAGAGTCCCCAGCGCGCGAGATTAGATTCGAGAACCAGTCCGATGCTCACGGCACTCTTCGACGTGGTGCGGTGCCAGCTTACGTAGCTGCCATACTTGCGGTTGTAATCATCCAGACCAGGAGAACTCTAAGTCGGTGCACGTTAGGAGCGCAGGGATTCGCGTGGGCCATCGACCATGGCCATGCCTCGGGCGTCCCAGAAGATCTGCCCCCGCAGGTGGGCGTCGCAATTCAGTGCATAAGAATGCTTCGACTGACGCTGTACTGTCGGTCTATTTCAGACGACGCTTTGGTGCTGTATCGGCCTGCGCGCGAGGCTCCGTACGCCTCACTTGTTAGCATCTTGCATCTTGTAACGGGAGATCGAGAGTGGTTTTCTGCATCGACACATCTTCTATTCATGCCCATGCCCTCACAGGAGGAACAAACAAAGCTCGACGCTTACGGCCTGCTACACCTGTTTTATAGACTAGTCGCGCACGGTCAATTCGCAACCGCCAAGCAGTCGCTTAGTTTATTGATGCGCATTGCGCACTCATCTGCGCATACACTAGCCTGTGTGCTGCAGGCGCAGTTGTTCTTCTGTCGCATTACCCTGCAGTGGCAACAGATCGATGCTGTCAGGCAGCAGATTACGAGCAACGCAGCGTCGCTGACGCCCGTACTGAGAGGCTACTTGGCACACTACGGGGCGGCAACGAAGGAGTTGACCGCATTCCGCTGGGACAGTGCCATCGAAAGTCTCAGGCGCGCTGAGGCTGCCGTCTCGCCGGTGCCGCTGGCTAGCTCGAGCCTACTGGGCACGTTGGCTCGTCGAGACCGCCTGATCGCTGAAGCACTTCGAGACTTGAAGCTCTCGCCGAAGCCGCCTGCAGCAAGAACCCCGAGTGCACACGAGGCGATCGCGCATGTCCTTGCTGCTCACCGGCGGATCCACTGTCCCGGAGCAGGCGGAGGGCGCCACGATGGCCCTCCTTACTGCGCCTTGGATTTCGCGTTGGCGGCAATGGAGGAACATGCACACCGATGCACTACACCCAACCACGATGATGTGTTAACTGCTATTCTCACGTTGCGCTCACAATGCGAAGGGGCACTACACGAACTTGGGGATAGCCTACCCGCCGCGATGCTTCGATGCGCACGTCGGCTCTACGCAAGCGTGGCAGAGGCGGCGCAGGCGGTTTCCAAACGCGTCATCTCGGATGTTGGTACACCCGAGCTGCTCGGCGCCGCATTGGCGCTGGTCGGACTGACGGTCGAAGGACGGCAAAGCAAGTGTGTGCGCCCCGACTCCGCGTGGTTGAGGATCTACAGGTTGAGTGACATTAGTGCGCAGCCCGGATTGAAGAGCGTAGTACATGATGGATTCACGTGGAACGATGATCCTACGTTGTATTGGAAGGTGCTGTCGCATGTACGTACGGATGCTGGTACGCGTGGAGGCGGGCAGGCCCAGATAGTAATGTATGGGTACTCCGCATCTCGCTCAAGTGGGACAGTTCGTAGCGAGGTCACGCTATCGTGGGAAGTAGTCGCACATAGAGGTGTTGCCATTGCTCTGTACCTGGGGAGGGACGGCACTCACGTACATTCGTATCTGACAGACCGAGCCTGTGCGGTAGTGGAAAGCGGTCCGCGCGGTGCGACCAAGGATAATCACGAGCATGAAATCGACGGAAGCTCCGCCGCCGCCCAGGGGATTAGAAAGCTGGTGGACATCGCTGCGCGGTGTGAATTACCCGTGTTGCTTCTGGGCGAGACTGGAACAGGAAAGGAGTTTGTAGCGCGTCGCATTCATCAGATGTCTCGGCGAGGTCTCAAGCCATTGCATGTAGGAGACTGCGCGGCAGCGGTGGACTCTCTGCTCGAGTCAGAATTGTTCGGGCACGTGCGCGGCGCGTTCACGGGAGCGCACAGGGCGCATGATGGCCTGTTTGAGCGTGCACACGGTGGAACGTTGTTTCTTGATGAGATATCTAGCATGTCGCCGCGTATGCAAGCGGCACTGCTTCGTGTTCTAGAGTCAGGTGAGTATCGACCGGTAGGCGGCGACACAGTGAAGTACTCAGATGTGAGACTGATTTGTGCGGGTCACGCCACACTGCGGCAAGCGATCGCCAGCAATGCGTTTCGTCAGGATCTCTACTACCGCATTAGCACGCTTATCATCGACTTGCCTCCCTTACGTGAGCGTGGGGACGACGCTGTGGAGTTAGCTGCGAAGTATGTGGGGCGCAAGGGGTGCGTATTGTCAGCTGCGGCATTGAGAGTCGTTCGTGACTATTGGTGGCCCGGCAACATTCGGCAGCTGCGCCACTGTCTTGATGTGTCGCTCGTGATGAACAGCGGAAGGGTGCTTGGTGCGGAGGTAGTGTCCAATGCGATCGGCGAGCTAAGTCAGAGTGGCCACACCGTTAAGGGCGGAGCGGGTAGTGAGCCGCGAGAGCGGCGCGCTTGGCTGCGGGCATTACCGCGGCTACGGGAGCTCGAGTCGTTCGATGCGTGGGAGTTCGCACGGGCTGTGAACACATCTCTGCGGTCGGCGCAAAGGCACTTGGCCAGTCTCTATCGACAGGGGGTGATTGAAAGGCTGGGCGCTGGCCGTGGCACGCGTTACGTGATCTCCAGCGCGGCCAATGACACCGGAGCACAATAGGGAGCGGCATGGGCAGGCGGCCGCTGCCCACGGCCCGCCGGGAGGTGCGCTGAGCATACAGTGGCAACGCCCATAATGTCGATATTGCGGCATGTGTCCGCAGGGCCTAGCCAGTCAGATTGGAGCGTCGCTACCGACTAGATACCAGGTCCAACGAGTCCTCAGCGAAAGCGCCTCCGGGGCCACGTTTCTCGTCCTCGATACAGGACTTAGATCATGTCGAGCGGTGCTCAAATGTCAGGTCATCGGCCGAGGCGAGACCGCGACGGAGCATGCGGCCGACTTTGCAGCCTATGCGTCGAATCTGCGGTCAGTTGGACATCCGGCCATCGGCACGCCCTACGCGCATGGGATCCTCTCCGATGTGGCGCCCTTGGGCGTGGGGTACATGGCAAGGGAGTATGTCAATGGAGTTCCGCTGTCGAGCCTCGATGCCCCACTAAGTGTCCACGCCGTACGACAAGTCGGCACGCAGTTGGCCGCTGCTCTAAGTGTGCTGCACTCAAAGGGAATCCACTGCTGTGATCTGCAGCCGCACAATGTCATCGTCAAGCGTACCAGCGAACACACGCTTGACGCGTTGTCACAGTGCGTACTGATCGACCTAACCTGGCGCCAAAGTGCTGACATGCACTCGGGTGCTGTTATCGATATGACGCTACAGTACGCAGCACCGGAAGTAATGACTGCATCGAGTGTAAGAGACCTCAGATCAGATCTGTTCTCGCTGGGCGTCCTCTTGTATTGGTGTACGACTGGGCACAGGCCATACACCGGCACATCGCTGTCTCAGATTGTTCGTCAGCAACGTACTCGTCAGTACACGCCACTGAGCGAACTAAGAAAGGACACTCCGCAGGGGCTTCAAGATCTTATACATCAGCTACTAGATCCATACCCGAACAACCGCCCAGAGTCTGCTGACGTTGTGTTAGCACGTCTTGGGCAATTCCACTCCGATTCACGATCACTACAATCACAAGTCTGCAGCGTGGCGGGCGCAACCCAGTGTGTAGGCCGTGAAACTGAACTTAATCAGCTGGTGCCGATAGTGTGTTTTCAGGCTACTGAACGAGACCGAGTGATAATGGTCTGGGGAGAGAAGGGAATTGGCGTCACGACTGTCCTCCGTGAGCTGCAAGATCGAGCAGAATGTGACGGAGTACACGTGCTAACGTGTCGCCCGACACCCGTTGCGGGGAAGACACTGCCGGAGCAGCTGGCCGACTCTGTGGGCTACCTGGTTCGACTATCGCATGGAACCTCGGATAGGCGCACGATGATGCGGCCGCTCACCTCGCGCCCCATCACACAGTCTGAAGTACTCGATGACCTGGGGATCGCGATGTCGGAGCGCCGCGTCGCAATCTTTGTAGACGACTGGCAACTCTGTACAGGCAACGATAAGGCGTTTCTCGCTAGACTTGCGCAACAGGCACGCATGTACGCGCAGGAACGCCCAGATCTGTCAAGTGGTTTGGTAGTTGCGCTGGGATCAACGGAACATGGCAGTGTACCATGCCTAGACTCTCTTGGCGAGCGACTCATCGGAGCAGAGCGCACCCGGCTTGAGCCGCTCTCGCGCGACAGTGTAAGAGAATGGGTGCGCCTGATGCCCGGATACGGCGCGATGCTGGCGGGACAGCATGATGTGTTATGGCAGGCATCAAGTGGGCATCCCCGTGATCTGGTAGTAGCATGCAACACTATTGTACAGGAAGTGGCACGGGGACAAACGTACCAGGCAGCTCTGGGAGTAGCACTGGCACTGCAGTCGCAGCAGCGTGTGAGCGATCGTCCGGCTGTAGAGTCTCCACAGCAAAGCAGCCTTGATACCCCCGCACTCTACGCAGTGACAGCACTGGCGTACTGGGGCGGGAGCATGACACGAGAACAGTGGGTAGCGACATGCATTGCCTGTGGCACAAACTACGAGGACGCACGAGTGGTACGTCATGTAGTGCTGGAACAGTACCCAGTCGGCGCGTGTGTACGAGTCGCCGAGTACACCTCGGCTCTAGCACGGGGCCGTAGCGTCAGTGAACCCGGTCTTGAAACCATATGCGCGGCGGTAGTCACCTCGTGCAGGAGCGTGTGGGCATCACGAGAGCCGGACGACGCCCTGGTGACTCTGCGGTTCATTGCCAGGTGCGGCATCGTGCCGCAGGCCGTTCGGTGGCGCGCGCTTAGAGCGTGTCTGCTGGCCTATGGTGCTGGTCATCACGCAGAAGTCTACGCGTGCACGCTGGCGCTGCTCTCACGCGACAAAGGAGGGTGCGCTGCCCCATGGCTACGGCACTTTAATACAGCCGCCGCCGTAGAACTTCACGGGGACCATTACGAATGGAGTAGTGAGAACGGTCAGGCATCCACGAACCAGTGGAAGGCTTACAGGAGGTGGATTCGCGCGCGTGTGCACGCACAGCAAGGACAGTGGACCGCTGCTGCAGAGCTATTGCGGAGTCTCACGGAGAGTGGGCACGCTGACGGCATCGTGTACTCGCGTGTGCTCCTGCTGGAAGATGTCGCGCGCTGCGCAATAGCGAGCGGCGCCTATGACAGTGGCCGAGAGAGTCAGCGCCAACTCATTGCATACTACAAGCACATCGCGCAACATTATCCACTCAACGCACGGCGTGCCAGCGCGGGGCGCACTAGCCACGTAAGAGACAACACTGTGTTGAGGCGCACTCTATGCTCAATATGCTGTGTAGCAGGAAAACTGGCAATGTCCGGTAGAAGGTATCGAGTCGCGATCACGGCACTACATAGGGAGGCGGCACTTGCTAGTGGCGCAGGAGCGCGCCTACGGAGGTGCGCATCTTTAAACAACGAGGGGCTAGCGCTGCTCCGAACGCATGAGGCGCGGGCTGCTCTTGTGCCGCTTGAGTCCGCGGTCGTGGAACGGGAGGCGAGTGGCGACGAAGCTGCCTTGGCAGCCACAATGATCAACTACGCGCATGCACTAGCAGAATGTGGGGAGTTCGCGCGCTGTGCGGGCACTCTTAATCGTGCCAAGCAGATCGCTCGTCGCAATGGCCTCACCTGGCTCTATGACAGCGCAGTGCTAAGTCTTGCTGCTGCGTACTACAAGAATGGGCAATTGCGCGAAGCAGCGCGAGCATGTGATGCGTTGCTGCGCAAGCGGGAGGCTGAGCACGGCGGAGACACAATGCGCAAGGCGCTGTACAATTACGTGAAGCTCTGTCAGGAGTTGTGGTACGTCAGTCTCGTAGAACGCGCATTGCCGTTGCTCAGCGTCTTAACTACCCGATCAATCGATCCGAGGGCCAAGGGGGAGTGGCACGCTCTAAGAGCATGGATCGCCTGGATGCGCGACGACACCACAGATAGCGAAGAGGTGTGCAGAGCGGCTTGTGCGAACGCACATGGCAGCGCGGTCGCAAGTTACGAGCTCGTGCGCGACATGCGTGTGAGTAGCATGACCACGCGCGCAGCTATGGCGCGAGTGCGAGCGCTAGGTGCGTGCGCAGTCCACGAGCAGTTGGCAGTGCGACTCGCTATTCAGCAGCAACGCAATCGCAAGGTGTCGAAGAGATGGGCACGTGTAATGGTAAAAGCGGCCATGGGCGCAGGCAGTGGCGTAATTGCGCTCAAGGTTACGCTGCTATTTATGGAGCGGGGACACCTTGCGAGTAGCGCCGATGTGGCCTGGGTGCTATCGACATTGGAAACGAAGGAGTACCGACAGGGACGAGATGACCTGCATATCAGAATTCGGGCCATCACCGGCGGACGACTCCTAGCCCTAGGACGGGAACGTGAAGGAAGACGCCTTCTTGTAGACGCCGTGCATCGCTACAAGACCTGGTCTCGCCGCGTGACCAGGGGGGGGCATGCGCCCAGGATTCTAAATGAAGTGAGAGAGAGCGTGTTGAAAGCGCTGCGTCGTGGTAACCAAAAGCACCAACGCACATCAGCCACTGGGCAATCGCTCGAGGCTGCGGCCTTCGGAACGCTAGTATCGGCTACGGCTGGTCGTGGGGGCGAAGGAGAAGAGCTCAGTGAGTCAGTCCTGCCGGCCGTGGCGCAATGCATGACACGTGAGGAGGCCGCGAGCGGCGTACCTACCGAGCTAATGAAACTCGCCGTTGAAAGAACAGGGGCAGAGCGGGCCGTACTCGTGATGAAGTCCGCACGCGGCGAACCTGAAGTAGTGACGGCATGGTCTTGTGAGGGCGTAGACCTGAGTGCTGACAACACCGACATCAGCTGGGCAACCGTGTCCAATGTACTAGAGACCAATACGGGCTGCGTGTTTAGCGACGCGCTTTCTGACGAGGAGTTAACGAGTCATAGAAGTATCGCGGGGCTCCAGTTGCGATCCTTGTTGTGCGTGCCACTGCGAGCGGAGGGACTAGCAGAAGGAGTGCTCTATCTTGATCATCGGCACATCGCCGGGCTATTCGGGGAGGCTGAGCGTGGCCTAGTCGAGCTAGTCGTTGCGGCGATTGCGCAATTGCACGCTGTCGCGGCTGCCAAGGCAAGACGCCGCGAAGCAGAAGCGGCCTACAAAGAGGCCATCGAACAGCTGCTGAGAACTGAGCGGCACCGCGTTGTCGCCGAACTATCGGCCGGACTTGCACACGACGTCAAAAACTTGATGGCAGCGGTAGTGGCAAGAGCGCAGTTTCTGAGAGCGTCGCTCGGCGACTCGCCTATGGTTGCGGGGCTCAAAGCGATCGAGAAGGCGGCGGCCACGGGCGCACGCATGATCGGGAGCTTACAGGACTGCGTCCGCGAAGAAGTGGGCGAGGAGAATGTGCCCATAGATCTCGGACTGATTGCGCATGAGGCGCTTGAGTTGCTAGGCCCTCGGCTCGCCGCGGGGGTGCGGTCTAGTGAGTCTCATGGGAGCATCGATCTCGTGCGTCACATCGAACTGGGAGTCTGCGTGCGTGGACATCCAGGAGAGATTAGGCAGCTGCTATTGAACTTGCTCATAAATGCATGTGATGCGATGCCGGGGGGGGGCAAGCTCACTGTCCTTGTGAAGAGAGATGACGGGGGAAGCTGCGCGTACGTGAGCGTGCGAGATACGGGCACTGGAATGCCGGACTCCATCCGTAAACGCATCTTTGAGCCGTTCTACACTACAAAGGGAAAGCACGGTACCGGCCTTGGCTTAGCGGTAGTCCAAAGTGTCGTTCTAAAGCTCGGCGGGGCGATTAGCGTTGAGACTGCCGTGGGTGTCGGTACCGCGTTTATCGTTACTGTTCCATTGGCCCTGGGCCTGAGGGCTACATAGGGAAACTCCGGGGTGTGGAAAGAGAACGAACCACCCGACACGGGCGGGTGGTTCGTGGCGCGTCGTAAGGGGCCGG
>JBQTIG010000077.1:0-8175 GCA_052388375.1 Planctomycetaceae bacterium
GGAATCAACGGAGGCGAGATGTCCCCCTTCTCCAGCCTCGACCGCTGGAGCGGGGATTGGACGGGCCGGGTGACCGAGGGCGTGCTGCGCGCCCCCAAGCCCTCCGAGACGCCGCCGGCGGCCGTCAACGATCTCACGCTCGGTATGGCGGGAGCGAACGTGCGCTTGCGATGGACGGCGCCCGCCGGAGCCAAGCGGTATCACGTCGTGTGGGACACGATGCAACTCTCGCCCGTGTTCACCCAGGCGACCGATCGGCGCAACCTCTGGGCGGCACGCCCGGTGGGAACCGGCCTTGTGGCCGCGCCGGGCGCAAGTCAATCCCTGGACTTCGCACCCACCGGCGTCGCGGGCGGTCAGACCGTCTGGGTCGCGATCCTCTCCTTCGACGCCGAGAACGACATGAGCGACCCGAGCAACATCGCCGTCCTCACGCTTCCGTAAGCGCGCCGGGGCGCGGATCGGATCGATCCGCGCCCCTCGCAGCGCCGGTCCCCCCGCCCCGGTCCGATCCCGCGTGCGCCCCCCGCCGCCCCCCGCGAACCGGTCCATCCCGGGGACCTTCTCTGCTCCATTCGCCGGGACTCCTCCGCCCCCGGAAGCGGGCGGGTCGGCGGCACTTCGGATCGGGCGCCTTGCGATGGAGCCTGCTGGATCGACCCCCGCGGCGTCACGCGGGCCGGGTGCTCGACGGTCGGCCCGGGGCGGCCCCAGCGCGGACGGAGCGGCTACGCGCCCACCCGGGCGAAGCGCCGCTCCCAGAGCCGGTAGCAGCCCAGGAGCCAGAGCTCCGCGGAGTGGTCGGAGAGGCCGGACTGGTGAGCGTCCCAGAGCCGTCTCACCTCCGCTCCGTCGAGCAGGTCGTGGGGCCCGGCCAAAAGGTCGCCGAACCGCTCCTTGAGGCCTCCACGGAGCCAGCGGGCCAAGGGGATCGAGAAGCCCTGCTTCTTGCGATAGAGAATCTCCCGCGGCAGCACCCGGGTGAGAGCCTTCTTGAAGAGGAACTTGCCCTCGCCGCCCCGGAGCTTGGCCGAGGCGGGAAGGGTCATGGCGGCCTCGACGAAACGCACATCCACCAGCGGGACGCGCACCTCCAGCGAGACGGCCATGCTCGCCCGGTCCACCTTGGTGAGGATGTCGTCCACGAGGTAGGTCTTGAAGTCCAGGTACTGGGTCTTGTCGATGGCGCGCCGCCCGGGAGCGCGGGCGTAGTGGTGCGCGAAGACCTCGAGGGCGCTGTAGCCGCCGAGCGCTCGTTTCAGATCTCCCGAGAAGAGCCGGGCGCGATCCCGGATCTTCTGCATGCTGTTGAAGTAGCCCGCGACCGGATCCCGGGCGAGATTCTGGAACGTCGTCTTCGCGCGGAAGGGGCGCGGGAGCCAATCGAACTTGGGGTAGATCGCGCCGAGCGTCCCGAAGACGAGGCGACGGAGGGGGGCGGGGAGGAGGCCGCGGATCCGGTTCTCGCTCTGCTCGAAGCGGTAGCGGCGGTATCCCAGGAAGTTCTCATCGCCCCCATCCCCGGAGAGGCAAACGGTCATCTCTTCGCGGGCCATGCGGCAGACATGGAACGTGGGGAGAGCGGAGGAGTCCCCGAAAGGCTCGTCGTAGTGCCAGGAGAGCGTGTCGAGGTCGGCGGCCTCTTCCGCACGCGTCGTCTTCGACCGATGGTCGGCGCCGAAGAGGCGGGCGACCTCCCGCGCATAGCGGCTCTCGTCCGCCTCCGACTCGTCGAACGCGATGCCGCAGGTGTGGAGCCGTGGATGGTGGCGGCTCGCGGCCCAGACCACCGCGCTGCTGTCCACGCCCCCCGACAGGAACGCGCCGAGAGGGACGTCGCTCATGAGGTGCGCGCGCACGCTCTCCTCCAGAGCCTCGAGGATGCGCTCCTCGGCGTCGCGGGGGATGGTCTGGTCGTCCGGCGGCGCGGGCAGATCCCAGAACGCCTCGAGGCGCAGGGTGCCGTCGCGCCAGCGCAGGAAGTGCCCGGGAGGCAGCTTGCGCACGGAGCGGAAGATCGACTTGGGGGCCGCGACGTAGCCCAGGGCGAAGAAGTCCTCCACCGCGGCCGGATCGATCTCCCGCGTCAGTCCGGGGAAGGGAAGGAGCGCCTTGATCTCGCTCCCGAAGACCAGCCCGCGCGGGGTTTCGGCGTAGTAGAGCGGCTTGATGCCCAGGGGATCGCGGGCGAGCAGGAGGGTGTCCCCGTCCCAGAAGGCGAAGGCGTACATCCCGCGGGCCCGGCGCAGCGTCTCCGCCGGGTCGCGGGCGAGGCACTCGAGGAGCGTCTCGGTGTCGGAGTGGCCCTCCCAGGCGGTCTCCTTGGCTGCGATGGATGCGCGGAGGTCGAGGTGGTTGTAGATCTCGCCGTTGAAGCAGATGGCGGTCCGGCCCCGCGCCATGGGCTGCCCCCCGTGGGTCAGGTCCACGATGGAGAGACGGCGGTGGCCGAAGACCACCTCCTTCCGCCGCCAGATCCCCGACGCGTCCGGGCCGCGGTGGAGGATCGTCCCGTTCATGGCGTCGATGACGCCTTCGGAGGGCGCTTCGGCCCCGGGTCGGAGGACGTACCCGCAGATCCCGCACATGGCTCAGGCCAGAAGCGACTCCAGGACCCGGTCCATGCGGGTGAACGCGCGTTGCGCGAGCAGGCCGTCCAGCTTGCCGCGGAAGGCGCCCAGCCGGGCGTAGTGGCGGAAGCGCACGTCGGGGCGCAGGCCCCGAATGCGCGGCTGGTCGGGATCGAGCTCCCAGGGGTGCAGGTAGAGGGAGGCGGGCTGCCCCGCGGACTCGTACTTCGCGAAGGCGCGAGAGGTCCAGCGGAGCGGGAAGAGACGGAAGAATCCTCCGCCCAGGGGGAACTTCCATCCCCAGACGGGCAGTAGCGAGATGGGGAACTCGACGATGCTCGCGCCGCCCGCGAGGGCGCGGCGATGCGGATCGCGCCGCTCGGACGGGATCCCGTAGCGGTCGTGGCGCAGCGGGGCGATGGAGGAGTCGTAGAGAAATCCCTCCTCGGCGAGGATGTCGAGGGCCCAGAGCGAGTCGCTGGTCACCGAGAAATTCGAGGCACGGTACCCCTTGAGCGCCACGCCGCCGGCCTGCTCCAGGAACGTCTTGGCGCGGCGCGTCTCCTCGCGGAAGAGCGCGGGCGTCTGGCGGTAGATCAGCTCGTGCGACCAGCCGTGGCAGGCCAGCTCGTGGCCCCCCTCCACGATGCGCCGCACGACGGAGGGGCAACGCTCCGCCGCCATGCCCAGCACGAAAAAGGTCGCGACGACCTCGCGGCGGGCCAGGAGCTCCAGCAGGACCCCCATGGAGGCCTCGAGGCGCGAGGGCTGTCCGCTCCAGCTCCCGGGGGGGACGGCGCGACGGAGGTTCTCCACGTGGTACCAGTCCTCCACGTCGATGGTCAGGGCGTGCATGGTCATGGCCGGGGGGAGGGGGCGGGGAACCCTGCGGCCGCCGCAAGCCCCTGCCCCATCCTGAGTTCGGCAGATTCGCGGCCCAAGCTCAAGGGGCAGGGCACCCGCCGGGCGGGCGCCACTTTCCTAGCGCGCCGACCTCGCGGCGAGCAGGTCGGCGTACGCGGGGGATGCGCTCAGCGCGTCGAGCACCCGACGCGCCATCTTCCGGCAGCCTTCCTCGGTGAAGTGGACCGAGTCGGCGAAATGCGCGCCGTCCCCGGGGATCGTCTCCTCGCCGTCGACCAGCAGGACCCCGGTGCGGCGACCGACGCGGCGGATCGCCTCGTTGTAGGCCTCGAATCCGTCCAGAAGGCCATCGACGCTCATGTAGGGCATGTAGTAGAGGCTGGTGTTGCATGCTCTCAGGCGCTCCGCATCGGACTGCGAGCGCCTGACCTGGACGGAAAACGTGGCGAGGACCACCAAGGGCGCGACATTCTTGGCCTCCTCGACCAGCTCGAAGAGCCGCCCCTCGAAGGCGCGGCTCAGCTCCGCGGCATCGAAGACGAGGCGATTCTGGCCGCGCGCGGCGGAGCGTTGCCGTAGCCAGACGTCCGTGTTCTTCTCGATCAGGTTCCAGAGGACACTGCGCCGCGCAAGCCAGCTGGGATCCTCCGGCTTGCCCTCCTGAAGCCCCTGAGCCACCGCGAGTTGCCGCGTGTCGAAGCTCAGGTCATTGGTGGCCTCGTAGATGACGAGGATGTCGGGGCTGAGCGGCTTGAGCCTGGCCTCGAGGACGGTGCACAGTTCGCGCAACTTGTAGGCCGGCGACCCGGAGTTCACGTAGTCCAGATCGAGGGCGGGCGCGCGCTCCTTGAGCCCGGCCCACACGAGATGCGGCCACGTGGACTCGTTCGAGGAGGACTCCGCGCAAAACGTCGTCGAGGCGCCCAGGAAGCCGATCCGGATCCGTCCGCGCGGCTTGGGGGTCTCGGGTTCCGCGCTCCGGAACCCGCTCGAGTCGGTGCGGATGCGCCCGGTGGTCATGTTCGGCTGCGGAATCTGCAGCCCCGTGGCGGGATCGATCAAGAACTTGAAGACGCTCGGGCCGGAACCTCCGTACACGAGACGCTGGCGCACGCGGAGGGCGCCCTCGGCGAGGAGGAGCGTCACGGCGACGCTCGACAGCAAGAGGAGGAGGCGCCTCCTCAAGCGCCCCCGCACCGCCCCGTTCGTGGGTGCCATGTCGTCTCCGCCCCTAGAACAGCGTGTAGATGAAGGGGGCGATCACCGAGCCCTGCGCGAAGACGAGGAGCGACCCGAGCAGGAGGAGGAGCAGGATCATCGGGAGGAGCCACCATTTCTTTTCCTTCCGGAGGAACAGGAACAACTCGCGAAGCAGCGACATGGGTGCCTCCAGACTCAGAACGGGTGCTCGAGGGACGCAGGAGCGAAGGGCGCCTGCTCGAGCTCGATCCAATAGGTGCTCGCCTGCGGCTCCCACTTCCTGCACATCGGGTCTTTCCGCGTCAGGATCAGATAGAGCCGTCCGAGGGAGAAGAACACGTAGAAGAGGACGCCCAGGATGATCCGGCTGTTCACCCAGCCGAGGGCGTGCCCCAGGACCATCCAGGCGCGGTAGACCGGGGCCAGGGCGGCGGGCGCGAGCGTTCCACCGAGGAGGAGGAGGGCGCCCAGAACCGCGCAAGTCCTCCCGCCCCAAGACGCGCCGGAGCTTCGGAGAAGGAAGAAGGCGCCCAAGCCCGCGAAGATGCCGCCGACGACGAGGCCGAACTTCCGGAGGATGGGGAGGGGCAGCTTCATGGAACGTTGCGCCCTAGTCGAGCGCGAACTCCTTTCTCCAGTCGGCCGTCTCCTCGAACGGGGCCTGCTGCTCCTTGTAGAGCAGGTGGTTTCCCAACACGAGGACGTCCATCTCCGTGCGCAGGAAGCAGCGGTAGGCATCCTCCGGCGTGCAGACGATGGGCTCCCCGCGCACGTTGAACGAGGTGTTGATGAGGACCGGGCAGCCGGTCTTTCTCTCGAAGGCGCGAAGAAGGGCCGCGAACCGGGGGTTCGTGTCGTCCGTGACGGTCTGCACCCGGGCGGAGTAGTCCACGTGGGTGATGGCCGGCACCTCGGATCGCAACACCTTGAGCAGTTCGATGCCTTCCTTGCCGCGCGCCGCTTCCGGCACAGGCAGGCGCCGGCTCTCGCGCAGGGGCGCCACGAGGAGCATGTAGGGGCTGTCCGCGTCCATCGCGAACCAGTCCGAAACCCGTTCCCGCAGGACCGCCGGCGCGAACGGGCGGAACGACTCGCGGTACTTGATCTTCAGGTTCATCGTGCTCTGCATTGCGCGGTTCCGGGGGTCGCCGAGGATGCTTCGCGCCCCGAGGGCGCGCGGCCCGAACTCCATGCGGCCCTGGAACCAGCCCACGACCTTGCCCTCCTCGATCAGCGACGCGACCTGTTCCACGAGCTGCGCCTCGTCCGGGAACTGGGCGTGGGGCGCCTCCTTCGACTCGAGGAAGCTCGCGATCTCCGCATCGGAGAACTGCGGGCCGAGATAGGAGCCTTTCTGGCTGTCGCCCTTGCGCGTGGTCCTGGGCTGGCCGGCGTATTGGTGCCAGACCTGGAGCGCAGCCCCGAGCGCGCCGCCGGCGTCGCCCGCCGCGGGCTGGATCCAGAGTTCGCGGAACGGGCCCTCGCGCAGGATGCGCCCGTTGCCCACGCAGTTGAGCGCGACGCCGCCCGCGAGACAGAGCTTGTCCAGGCCGGTGATCTCGTGGAGGTGTCCCGCCATGCGCAGCATCGCCTCCTCGGTCACCACCTGGACGGAGCGCGCGAGATCCATCTCGCGCTGGGTGACCGGGGACTCGGGCTGGCGCGGCGGGCCGCCGAGGAGCCGGTCGAACCTGCGGTTCGTCATGGTCAGGCCGGCGCAGTAGTTGAAAAACCGCTGGTCGAGGCGGAACGACCCGTCCTCGCGCAGGTCGATCAGCTTCTCGAGGATGGCATCGACGTACTTGGGTTCGCCGTACGGAGCGAGCCCCATGACCTTGTATTCGCCGCTGTTGACCTTGAACCCGGTGTAGTAGGTAAACGCGCTATAGAGGAGCCCCAGGGAGTGCGGGAATCGGATCTCCTTGAGGAGGCGGAGGGAGTTCCCCTCCCCCACCCCGAGCGTCGTGGTGGCCCACTCGCCCACGCCGTCGATCGTCAGGATCGCCGCCTTGTCGAACGGGGAGGGGAAGAACGCGCTCGCGGCGTGGGACTGGTGGTGTTCCGTGAAGAGGACCTTGCCCCCGAACCCGAGCTCCTTCTTGAGGATCGAGGGGATGTGCAGCTTGTGCTTGAGCCAGAGCGGCATGGCCATGAAAAAGGAGCGGAACCCCTTCGGCACGAAGGAGGCGTAGGTCTCGAGAAGTCGCCCGAACTTGAGGAGCGGCTTGTCGTAGAAGACGACGACATCGAGGTCCGACACGCCGATGCCCGCCTCCGCGAGGCAGTAGCGGATCGCGTGGTGCGGGAACGCGGGATCGTGCTTGATGCGCGTGAACCGCTCCTCCTGGGCCGCGGCGACGATCTCGCCGTCCGCGACGAGGCAGGCGGCGCTATCGTGATAGAAGGCGGAGATTCCCAGGATCCTCACGAGGCGAACCTCCCGTCGCGGCGAGGCCGCCCGTTCCCTCCCGGGCCTGGCCGGATCCGCGCAACCAGAGCCCTCACCGGCCTCTTCGGCGGAATGCTGCGGGAGTGTGCGTCGCGGTTTCTCGACATACCTTGAGCCTGCCGCCTCGGATGCAAGCCCCGTACCGCGGCCCCTCCGCCTAGGAGGACTGGGCCGGGCGCGGGCCCCCGAGGCGGATGACGGAGGTCCAGCAGAAGTATCGCAGCGGGGGCAACAGCCGGAGCAGGAGCGCGTCGAGCCGTTCGAACAGCCATCTCGTTCCCTCCTTCAGGGAGAGCACGTTGGGAAGGAAGGCCCAAACGAGGGAGAGAACGGAGGTGAGGACGTAGCCTTGGACCTTCACGGAGGCGAAGTGGCGCCTCAGGATCTTGAAGTCCCGCGGCTTGAGGGGGTGCTCGTCCCTGGTCCTCATGGACGGGGTGAAGCGGCGGTAGAGCGCCACGATCGGATGCCACGCCATCGGCTCCAGCATCGCGACGAAGCCGTCCGGCTTGAGGCAGCGGGCCCAGGAGGCCGCGGCTTTCTCCACGTCCAGGTGGTGGAGGACGCCGGCGCAGCAGATGCAGTCGAACGAGGCAGGCTGGAAATCGAGCGTTTCGGCGTTCATGACGAGACCTCGCGCGCGGCCCGCCAAGCCTTCCTTCGCGATCACCTCGTTGAGTCTCCGGATAGGCTCGTCGGCGATGTCGATGCCGGTGACGATCGCCCCGGCGCGGGCCATGGGGGTGACTCCCCCTTCGCTGCAGCCCACGATGAGGACCTGCTTCCCCTCGAGCTTCTCGAGGCAGGCGTGGTACCGGCGCCGAGCCGAGTCCGCAAGGTAGTAGAAGCGGTCGCGAGCCTCGGTTCCACCCTCCGCCGCCGTCTGGACACGGCGGTTCTGGAACGCGGCCTCGGCTTTCAGCCTCTTTTCGAGATCCTTGGTTTCCTGCATGCGCCGACTCTCGCGATGGTACCGCATCGCGTGCGGGGCGTCGCGCGGCGCCGCCGTGAGTGAATATCGGCCGCTTGGGGGGGGGGCTTGATCGGGGGAGCGCCGGCGAGCTCCGGGCGCGGCCGGCGGGCCGCCGCGCC
>JBQTIG010000078.1:0-24175 GCA_052388375.1 Planctomycetaceae bacterium
CTCTTGGAGCAGGCCGTGGCCGTCGAGCCGGCACCCTACTCCAGGCTCACCAAGGGGGTGTGGCGCCGCCGGAGAAAGCCGGCCCACCGCCGGTAGGGGCTACTGGAGTGAAGGGAATACCCACATGACCCCAAGTACGGCGATGGACGAGCGGCGAAGCCAGCGGCCCGCGCAGCCGGGCGAAGCCAGATGGAGGATTCAGACAGACCCTAGGAGGCGGAGCCCCGCATGCGAGCCCCGCGCGCCTCCAGGAGCGCCGCCAGGAGGGAGCGGTGGCAGCGCCGCTCGTCGGCGCAGAAGCAGCCCACCGAGAAGTCGGCGCGGTGGGAGAGGGCCGCGAGCAGGTCGAGCAGCCGCCTGCGGTCGGGCTCCGCCATCTCCTTGCGGTAGGCGCGCGCGAAGGCGGCCCAGGCTGCCTCCGTCGAGACGTGCGCGGTGCGGCGCAGCAACGCCTCGCTCGGCGCGAGTTCGGGGAGCCAGGCGTCGTACCAGTCGTCCGCGGCGTGGCGGCTCTTCGGCACGCCGCGGGGCGGGCGGCGGACGGTGCCGATGCGCAGCCCCTCCCCGGGGTCGCGGGCGCTTCCGAGCCGGACGACGCTCACTGCCATCGGAGAAGCCCTTACGCCGCCGGGGGCCGCACGACCCGCCCGCGCTTCACCACCGCCCGGACCGGGTTGCCGCCGAACCAGTAAGCCAGCTCGCGGTAGTCGGGCACGCCGCAGAGGATCAGGTCGGCGCTCTTGCCCGGCTCCAGGGAGCCGACGCGGCCCTGGACCCCTGCGGCGCAGGCCGCGTTGATCGTGGCCCCCACGATCGCCTCGGCCACGGTCATCTTGTAGCGCACCACCGCGAGGTTCAGCACGAGCGGCATGGATTGCGTGGGCGACGTGCCGGGGTTGAAGTCGGTGGCCAGCGCCACCGGCTGGCCCATGCTGATGATCCCGCGCGCCACGGGACGCTGCTCCTGATCGAGGAAGTGGTTGGCGGCCGGGAGGAGCACCGCGAGGACCCCGGCCTCCTTCATGGCGCGGGCATCCTCCCGCGTGGCGTACTCCAGATGGTCGGCCGAGATCGCCCCCACGCGGCAGGCGATGCGCGAGCCGCCCGAACGCGAGAGCTGGTCGGCGTGGATGCGCGGACGGAGGCCGACCGACTTGCCGGCGCGGAGGATGCGTTCGGACTCGTCGAAGGTGAAGGCGCCCACCTCGCAAAAGACGTCGCAGTACTCCGCAAGCCCCTCCTCCGCCACCGCGGGGAAGATCTGGCGGCAGACGAGATCGATGTAGGCGTCGCGCTTGCCCTCGTACTCGGGGGGGACGGTGTGGGCCGCGAGACAGGTGCGCACGACCTCGACCGCGTGGTCCTGTCGCAGCGCGCGGAGGGAGCGCAGCTCATCCTCCAGGGAGAGCCCGTAGCCCGATTTCGCTTCGATGGTGGTCGTCCCGAATTCGAGGAAGCGGTCCAAGTGGAGCCGCACCGCCGCTTCCAGCTCCTCGTCGTCGGCGGCGCGGAGGCGCTTCACGCTGGAGCGGATGCCGCCCCCGCGGCGGGCGATCTCCTCGTAGCTGAGCCCGCGCGCGCGGTCCTCGAACTCGTCGGCGCGCTGCCCGACGAAGACCGCGTGGGTGTGGCAGTCGACGAACCCCGGCAGGACGACCCCGCCCCCGGCGTCGAGGGTCGCGCGCGCTTCGAGCCTCTCGGCCCCGGGGCCCACCTCGAGGATGCGCCCGTCGTCAATGGCGACCCCGCCCTTCGTGAGCCCGATCGCCGACTGCTCCTTGCCGCCGAAGGGGGGCCGCGCGTCGGGCGCCGCGCAGGTGAGCACCTGGGAGGCGTTGCGCACGACGAGGTCGATCACGGCAGCATCGGCAGGTCGATGCCCGCCGCCTTCGCCTTCGCGATCGCCTCGGGATAGCCCGCGTCCGCGTGGCGCATCACGCCGGTGCCGGGGTCGGTGGTCAGCACCCGCTCCAGCCGCCGCGCGGCCTCCAGCGTGCCGTCCGCCACGACCACCATCCCGGCGTGGATGGAGTAGCCGATGCCGACCCCGCCGCCGTGGTGGATCGAGACCCAGGTGGCGCCCGCCGCGGTGTTGACCAGCGCGTTGAGCAGCGGCCAGTCGGCGATCGCGTCGCTCCCATCCTTCATCGCTTCCGTCTCGCGGAAAGGCGACGCGACCGAGCCGCAGTCGAGGTGGTCGCGGCCGATCACGAGGGGCGCCTTGAGCGCCCCCTTGGCGACCAAGTCGTTGAGCGCGAGGCCGAAGAGCGCGCGCTCGCCGTACCCCAGCCAGCAGATGCGCGCCGGCAACCCCTGGAACTGCACCTTCTCCCCCGCCATGCGGATCCAGCGCGCGAGGGAGGCGTCGCGCGGGAAGAGCTCGAGGACCAACCGGTCGGTGCGGCGGATGTCCTCGGGGTCACCGGAGAGCGCCACCCAACGGAACGGGCCCTTGCCCTCGCAGAAGAGCGGCCGGATGTAGGCGGGGACGAAACCGGGGAACCGGAAGGCGTCCTGCATGCCCGCCTGCTTCGCGTGGCCGCGCAGATTGTTTCCGTAGTCGAAGGTGACGGAGCCGCGATTAAGCAGCGCGTTCATGAGCCCGACCTGTTCGACCATGGTCGCGAAGGAGCGGCGGGTGTATGCGGCGGGATCGCGGGCGCGCAGGGCGAGAGCCTCCGCCAGCGGCAGGTCCACCGGCACGTAGCCGTTGAGCGGATCGTGCGCGGAGGTCTGGTCGGTCAGGACGTCGGGGGTGAGCCCGCGCCGCACCAGCTCCCGGAGCAGCTCCACGACGTTCGCCGCCACGCCGATCGACCGCGCGGGCCGCTCGGCCGCGCGCCGGATCCCCGCGTCGAGGGAGGGCGCCACCTCGTCGAGGTAGCCGGTCTCGAGCCGCTTGCGCAGGCGCGCCGCGTCCACGTCGGCGATGAGGCAGCAGCCGCCATTCATGGTGGCGGCCAGCGGCTGCGCGCCGCCCATGCCCCCGCACCCCCCCGTCACCACCAGCCGCTTCGCCAGGCTGCCGCCGAAGTGGCGCCGCGCCACCTCCGCGAAGGTCTCGTAGGTCCCCTGGAGGATCCCCTGGGTCCCGATGTAGATCCACGACCCCGCGGTCATCTGCCCAAACATCGTGAGCCCCATCCGCTCGTACTCGCGGAAGTTCTCCCAGGTCGCCCAGTGCGGCACGATCTGGCTGTTCACGAGCAGTCCGCGCGGAGCGTCGGGATGCGTGCGGAAGACGCCCACCGGCTTGCCCGACTGCACCAGCATCGTCTCGTCGCTGCCGAGGCGCCGGAGCGTGGCGAGGATGGCGTCGAAGCACTCCCAGTTCCGTGCGGCCTTCCCGGTTCCTCCGTAGACGATCAGCTCGCCGGGGTTTTCCGCGACCTCCGGCGCGAGGTTGTGCTGGATCATCCGGTACATCGCCTCGGCGCCCCAATGGCGGCAGGCCATGGAGGTGCCGGTCGGGGGCCGGATCGCGCGCACGGCGAGAGGGTAGCAAAAGGAGGGGGGCGGGGGACCGGCGGTACGATGGGCGCATGGACGAAAACGTCTTCAACATGGCGATCCGGCAGTTCCTGAAAGAGGTCGGCGTCGGCTCCCAGCGCGAAATCGAGCTGGCGGTGCGCGCCGCGATCGCCGCGAAGAAACTCAGGGGCGTCGAGAAGCTCAAGGCCACCGCGGTCGTGACGCTGGAAGGGACCGGCCTGCGCCACGAGGTGAAGGGCACCATCGCGCTGGCGTAGGCGGCCCCCGCCCCCCTCCCCCCCTTTCATGCGACTTCACATCGTCGACGCGTTCGCGGAGAGGGCGTTTGCGGGCAACCCGGCGGCGGTCTGCCTCCTCGATGCGCCGCGCGCGGAGGCGTGGATGCAATCCGTCGCCATGGAGCTGAATCTCTCGGAGACGGCGTTTCTCGAGCGGCGCGAAGAGGGGTTCTTGCTGCGCTGGTTCACGCCGCGGGTGGAGGTGGCGCTCTGCGGCCACGCGACGCTGGCGAGCGCGCATGTTCTATGGGAGGAGGGGGAGTTGGCGCCCGAGGAGGAGGCGCGATTCTTGACGCGAAGCGGGACCTTGGCGGCGGTGCGGCGCGCTGGTCGGATCGAGATGGACTTCCCGGCGAGGCCGGTCGAGGCGGCGGCGGCGCCCGCGGGGCTTCGCGAGGCGCTCGGCGCGCGGGCGGTCTGGACGGGGCGGAACGCGGACGACTGGCTGGTGGAGGTGGCAACGCCGGGCGAGGTGACGGGGCTCCGGCCGGACCTCGCGGCCCTCGGACGGATCGAGGCGCGGGGCGTCATCGTCACGGCGCTGGGCGGGGAGACCGACTTCGTCTCGCGCTTCTTCGCGCCGGCGGTAGGCGTGCCCGAAGACCCCGTCACCGGCTCGGCCCACTGCGCGCTCGCTCCCTACTGGGCCGCGCGGCTCGGGCGCGACGTGCTCGTGGGGCACCAGGCCTCGGCGCGGGGCGGCTTCGTCTCGGTGCGGATGCGGGGGGATCGCGTCACGCTGGGCGGCACCGCCCGCACGGTCCTCTGCGGCACGCTCCAGGTCTGACCCCCGCCCTGCGGCAGCGCTGCCGCACGCGTCGGGCGCAACTCCTTGTCAGGCCGCGGGTTGCACGCGCGAACCGACCTGACCCTCACCACAGGCCCCAGGACGCGGAGGAGCGGGCGTAGAGGGCGAGGGAGAGGTTGGTGGCGGCGTGGGCGGCGATGCAGGAGAGGAGATCTTTGCGCGTGATCCAGAGGCCGGCCATCAAGAGACCGTAGACCACGGCGGCGGGCATTTCGCGCGGGTTGTGGCCGAGGGCGAAGAGCAGGGTCGAGACGGTCACGGCGAAGAGCGTGGCGGCACCCGGCGCCAGATCGCGCAGGGAGCGGCGCTCCAGCGCGTCGGCCAGCGGATCCGCCGAGCCGGCGCGTCGAGCCTCGCCCCACTGCACCGCGACGCGCAGCACGTAGCCGCGCATCGCCAGCTCCTCGAAGAGGGGGACCAGCAGGCCCGCCGCCGCGAAGCGCAGCCAGAAGGCGCGCGCGGCCCAGGCGTCCCCCTCCCGCGTGACGAAGGGGAGGAGCAGGAGGATCCAGAGGACCGTCCCCAGGAGGCCGACGCCCGCGCCCGTCGCGACCGAGAGCAGGGGGGAGCGGGGGCCGCGCAGCGGGCCGATCCGACGCCAGCCCCAGGCGAGGGCAGCGCCCGCGAGCAGGATGCGGATCCCGTAGTTCGCTTCGCGCCCCAGCCAGTCGGCGGGGATGGAGGCGACGGCGACGTAGGCGACGTAGGGGAGGAGGAAGGGGAGCGCGAGACTGCGATTGGACGGGGAGGGTTCGCCGGTCATCGGCCCGCCACGATAGCTTCCGCGAGGGACCCTTCCGCTCGGCTCGCGTCAGAGAACCGCGATGTCCAGCTCGGCGCGGATCCGATCCGCGTCCAACTTCTTTCCCGCGAGCATCCCCATCTGACGCAGGTGCGCCAACGCGTCCGCGAGCTCCTCCCGGGTGGGGTCGAGGGGCGAGAGGGAGCGCGCCAACAGCGGCTCGATGCGGCCGCGCACGAAGGAGCGCAGCGCGGTGGCCTTGTTCCATAGCGTGACGAGGAGCCCCAGGATGGCGAGGCACATGAGAACGGCTCCGATCGAGTTCTGCGGTTCGCGCTCCGGGCCGCCCACGAAGGGGATGCTCAGCAGCAGGATGCCCAAGCTCCCCCAGCCGAGGAGTTGCGCCCCAGGCGTGAGCTTCTGCTCGCGCCTCTGCCGCTCCACCATCCCATGGACGAAGTGGAACGGCTCACGAAGGAGGTCACGGCGCTGCTCGGGTGAGAGTCGGCCCGCGCGCATGCGCTCCTCGAGGGCGAACCGCTCAGCGTGGCGCACGCGCAGGTCCGGGGCCGTCTCCATCTCCAGGGCCGCGAGGTCGGCGTCCGGATCGGTCACGACCGCGCTGTAGTCGCGCGCTTCCGCCTGCAGGACGAGGCCGCAGGAAGCGCACTCCGCCTCGTGCCCCAGGAGCCGACCGGAGCCGAGGGAGAGGAAGTAGAGATGCCCGACCGATCCGATCCGAAGGATGCGGAACGGGCGAGGCCCGCGGCAGAGCGGGCAGTACTCGGCCACGCGCCCGAGCCGCCGCCGGGTGATCCTCGTGCCCCAGATGATCATCGCGGCGAGACCTTAGCGCTTGAGAGGCTGCCGGGCAAGGCGGCGCGGACGGTCGCGGTATCCTGGGCCCCCATGCGGCGCGTCCTCCTCGGGCTCCTCCTGCTTCTCGTCGCGGCGGCGCCGGCCGTCGCGGGTGGCGGACCGGAGACGACGCTCCTCGTCGTGAACGCCGATTCCCCCGTATCGCGCCTGATCGCCAACGAATACGTGGCGCTGCGCGGCGTCCCCTCCGAGCAGGTCGTCTGGCTCGAGGGCATCCCGCACCTCCGCGTCGTCTCCCTGGAGCTCTTCCGTGACCGCATCCTGGCGCCGGTGCTGGAGGCGATCGCCGCCCGCGGCCTCGAGGGGCGGATCGATTGCATCGCCTACAGCGCCGATTTTCCCTACGCCGTCGATCTCGACGCGCCGCTTCAGGGGGCGCAGGTGGATCAGGGCGTCACGAAAGTCGGATCACTCACCGGCCTCACCTTTCTTGCGCGGCGGGTGATGGCGGGCGAACTCGCCCGCGCCGTGGGCCTGCGCGCCAACCAGTACTACCGCCGCGACGAGGCGGCCGCGCGCCGCGCCGCGCGCCCGCCCACGCAGGAGGAGCTGGCGCACTACACGCAGGCGACGACGGCGCTCCAGCGACGCGAATTCCAGGCGGCGGCGGACGCCTTCGAGCGGTTCACCGCGACCTACGATGGCCACATGGAGAGTTGGTACAACTACGCCTGCTGCCTCGCGCGCCTCCGCAAGCCGGACGAGGCGATCGCGAAACTGCGCCGGGCGGTGGAGTGCGGCTGGTCCGACGCCAAGCACGCCGCCGCCGACCCCGATCTCGAATCGCTGCGCGGGCGCCCCGAATTCCGCGAACTCCTGGAGCGCATGGGGCCGAAAGAGGTCGGGTTCCAGCCCTCCCGGGGCTTCTCGTCTGCGTGGGGCTGGGACGGCGGCCCCGATCCGGTGCGCGACCCCGACGCCGGCGCGCTCGATCGCTACTTCCTGAGCGTCGCGCTCGCCGCCACCGGCGAATGGGGCAACAGCGCGCCCGAGGCGCTCGCCTGCCTGCGTGCCGCCGCGGCGAGCGACGGGAAGCGGCCCGCCGGGACGGTCTACTTCTGCGCGAACGACGACGTCCGCGCCCGTACGCGGGAGGGCGCGTTCGCGGCCACCATCGCCGAATTGCGCAAGCTCGGCGTGAACGCCGAGCGGCTCGACAAGACGATGGCGGGGCAGACCGGCGTCTTGCCCGTGAGCAAGGGGGAGGTCGCCGGTGCCGTGGTGGGCAGCGCCGGGTTCGACTGGGCCGCGAGCGGGAGCCGCATCCTCCCCGGCGCGATCGTCGAGCACCTGACCAGCTTCGGGGCGGTCTTCAGCCACGGGAGCCAGACCAAGCTGACCGAATTCCTGCGCCACGGCGCCGCGGGCGCCAGCGGGACCGTCTTCGAGCCCTACGCCCTCCAGGAGAAGTTCCCGCACCCCTGGATCCAGGTGCACTACGCGCGCGGCTGCTCGCTCGCGGAAGCGTTCTACCAGAGCGTCTGGGGCCCCTATCAGCTCCTCGTGGTGGGGGATCCGCTCGCGCGCCCTTACGCCACGTTTCGCGCCCTGCCCGAAACGCTGCCGCCCTCCCCCTGGAGCGGCACCGTGGAACTCCCGCAGGCCGAAGGCCTCGAAATCTGGATCGACGGGCGGCCGGCGACGGGTGCGCCGTGCGACTCTACCGCGCTGGACGATGGCGTGCACGAAGTACGCGTCGTCTCCGTGGAGCCGGGCCGCATCGCCACGCGCTCGGGCCGGACCGCCCTCGTCACGGTTTCCAACGCGGGACGCAGCGTCACGCTGCAGGCGCCCGCCTCGGTGCGTTACGGACAACCGATCGAACTGAAAGGAAAGGCGGCGGGCGCCGAACGCGTGGAACTGTTGCATCTAGGCAGGATCGTGGCGGAGGCGAAACAGGGGGGCGGGGGATTCCGCCTCGCCGTCGCGTCGGAGCGCGTGGGCCCTGGCCCCGCGCTTCTCCGCGTGCGCGCGACGTTCACGGCGGGACCGTCCGCCCTCTCCGCGCCCCTCACCGTCGTCGTCGAGCCGCCTGCGCTGCGAAAGCAGGCCCGCGCGGCCGATGCGCCGAGCCTCCCCGGGTTGCTCGGCACGCTCGTCGGCGAGGGCGGGGAGCCGCAGGAGTTCGTCGCCGCGACGCTCTATGACGAAGAGGGGCGCAGCCTGCGCGCCGACCTCGGGCCCACGGCGCGGGGGCGACGCCTCTCCCTCGAGGGAGAGTTCCGCGCCCCGCGCACGGGGAGCTTCCAGCTCATGCTCCAGGGGGAGGGGGAACTGAAACTCGCGGTGGATGGCGAGGTTGTGCTCGACGCTCCCGCCGCCGGCGGCATGGCCTGCGCCTATCTCGGGCTCGAGGAGGGGTGGCACGCGCTTGCGATCCAGTACACGCCGCGGGGGGAGGCCTCCCTCCGCGCGCTCCTGGGCGGGGATGTCGTCGCCCAGCGGATCGAGTTGCGCCACGAGGCGCCGCCCCTGCACAAGGAGCGGCCCGACGCACCCGGACCCTTCGCCGAGCTGGTGGACGGCAAGCGCCTCGGCGCCGGCCTCCGCGTGCCGCCGGAGGGGATCGAGCTCACCTTCCGCAAGCCCGCCCGCGATCTGGCCGGATTCCTCCTCATCCCCGCCCCCGGTGCGAAGGATAGCGCCGCATTCCCGGCGTCCTGGACCGTGGAAGTCGCCGAGTCTTCGGGGAAGTGGAAACCCCTTGCCGGCGTCACCCAGCGCACCGCCCGTCCCGCCGCCAAGGCGCCGGGGGAGCAGGAGGTGCCGGCCTTCGTCGCGTTGCGCTTCAAGCCGATGACCGCGAAGCGGGTGCGGATCAATCCGCGGGGGGACGGCGAGGCGTGGCTCGTCGAGATCGAACCCGTCGCGAAGTCTCCCCATCGCTGACGGGACGCCCCACTACTCGCGTCGCGTCGCGGGCAGCAGCAGCACGGCGATCTCCAGCGTCTGATCCGAGTAGAGATAGTTGCGTTGGATCCTGAGCGCCGGCGCGCTGGGCCAGCTCCGGCCGGCGTCGCGCAGGAGTGCGACGAGGGGGGCGGGGGCGTCGGGCCCATCCGCGGTGAACCAGGCGACGAGGAGGGGACGGCCGTCGAGATCGGGAAGATCGTCGTAGCCCATGCCGGGAGCGTGGGCGGCCGCCTTCGGGAAGGTGAGCTTCAAGAGCCCCGCGAGGAAGACGTCGTCCGCGAGGATCACCCCCGATTCGAACCCCAGGGCGCGGATCGGTTCGGCCATGGCGTGGATGGGCACGTTGTAGCGGTTCACCCGCCCGGTCGAGGCGGCGAGGAACGGGCGCGCCCAGAAGGCGACCGCCGCGGCGACCCCCAAGGCGAACGCCGCGCGCACGAGCCAGACGCGCCGCCGCGCCGCCCCCTCCACCGGCATCAGCCGCAGCACGAAGGCGAAGGGAACCAACTGGTAGAAGGGCTGGATCCAGCGTGCCCTCGCCGCGCCGGGCGCGGTCAGGAGGGCGGCGAGGCCCAGCAGGCAGAAGAGCACGGCCAGATAGACGCGGAAGAGCCGTGCCCAGGCCTGCTGGTGCGCGCCGCGGGCGGGCAGCCTCGCGAAGTTCTGCCCCCGAAACGCTGCGAGGAAGACGAGCATCGGGATGCCGAGGATCTCCAGGGTCTTCGCGACCACGGTCCAGAGCGCGCCCAGGCGCGAGCCCGCGCCGGCCCCCGCGCCAGCCAGTTGGATGCGGCGATCGAGGTGCTCCGCGAGCTGGCCGGCGTGTTCCCACGCCCACGCGAGGTGCGGAACGAGCAGGGCGACGGCGGCGAGGAGGGAGAGCAGGATGCGCCGGTCCAGCAGCACCCGGCGGTGTGCGGGGACGACGAGCATCGCCCCCAGCATCGCCAGCAGGAAGAAGGCGTAGTTGTATTTCGCCAGAAAGCCCAGGGCGATGCAGGCGCCGAGGGCGACGTAGCCGCGCGCGTCCCGCCGCTCGGAGAGACGGAGCTCCCCGATCCAGGTGAGCGCGCAGGCGAGGTGGAGGAGCATGGTCTGGGTCATGCCCGCGAGGATCCCCCACGCCATGTCGGTGAAAAGGAAGAGAGCCACCGTCGCGGCCCGAGCCCAGCCGTCGTCCCGGAGCAGCCTCCGCGCCAGCAGGAAGTGGACCGCGTAGACGGCGAAGAGGAGCCCGTTCTTGAGGAAGCCGAGGGCGAAGGCGTTGGCCCCGAAGAGGCCGCAGCAGAGGAATTGCAGCCAGGCGTAGAGGGGGGGCTGGCCGTGGTAGCCCCACGCGAGGCGCTGCGAGAGCACCAGCTGCTCCGCCTCATCCAGCGTCATTCCCCAGGGGAAAACTACCCGCATGGCGAGCACCGCGGCCGCATAGGCGGCGAAGAAGAGCATGAGGCGCCGGGCGATGGAGAGCGGTCCAGTCAAGGCGGCGGGGGATTGTACGCCAGTCGGCGCCCCCGCGACCGCGGCAGCGAGAAGGTCCCGGCGGCGCGCGGTCACGACCGCGGAAGGCAGCGTGGCGCGGCGGGAAGCGAGCGCGGGCGATCTGCTCCGCCGGAAGCGTGTGCACGCGCCGTCCCCTGTGCGCGCGATCACGACCGCGGAAGGCAGCGTGGCGCGGCGGGAAGCGAGCGCGGGCGCCCTGCTCCGCCGGCGCCGCGTCAAGCGCGTTCACTACGAGTGGGGGCGCTTGGAATCCGGAGTCGCGGGGCGCCGCCAGGCCGCGGCCCCCTTCGCGGCCGCTCAGTAGATCTGGAGCAGCTCGTGGGTCGCCAAGGTCGTGGCGTAGGTGTTGAAGAACGCGTCGAGATCGAAGAGGGGGTCGCTCGCGGCTCGCTGGCCTAGCAGGCCGAGGGCGACGGCGGCTGACTCGCGCACCGGGATCTTGGCGGTCGCGTCGCGCAGGATCGCGAGGAGCGGCTCCACCGCGGTGTCCTGGCCCAGCATGCCGAGGGCGATGGTGAGCCGGCCCTGGAGCCGCAGGCCGGGGAGGGAGGGGAGCATCTCCGCCAGCGTCGCCGCCGTGCCGCGGCGGCCGAGGAGGCCCAGGGCGAGGGCGGCGTCCTCGGCCAGCTCCGGGGCGGGGGAGCGGAGCGCCTCGAAGAGCGCATCGGCGATCTCGTCGCTGGCGTTGCCCAGGAGGCCGAGCCCCTGGGCGGCGGCGCCCCGCACCGGTGCGGGCAGGCTTCGCCGGGCGACGCGCTCCAAGAGCCCGGGCGTGGCGTCGCGCGCGCCGGCGAGCCCCACCGCGACGCAGAGCGCGGAGGAGAGCTCGATCTCTCTGGCCTTCTCCCACTCCTCGAGGAGGAAGGCGCGGATCGAATCCGCCTCGGCGCCGGTCATGTCGCGGGCCGCGAGTCCGAGGCCCAATGCGGCGTAGGGCTTCAGGACCGGGTCGCCCGCCTTGTCGATCGCCTCCCGCAGGGCATCGAGGGCCAGGGGCCGCCGCGCGCAGGCGAGCGAGATCGCGGCGTAGCTGCGCAGCACGCTGTCGCGCCCCTTCTCCAGGGCGCTTCGGAGCGCGCGCTCCGCCGCGAGCCCCGCTTCGGGGTCGAGCTCCGCCTCTCGCAGGAGCCGCCCCAGCGCCAGCGCGGCGCCGCGCCGGGTCTGGACGCCGCTGCTGCGCGCGTCGAGGAGCCGCGCCAGGGAGAGCGCCGTCTTCGCGCTCCGCGTGAGCCCGAGGGCCAAAGCGGCGTGGGAGCGTCCCACATCGTCGAGCTTGTGACCGGCGGCCTCGCGCTCGAGCGCGCCGTTCATCAGCTCGGGCAAGAGCGCTTCGTTGCGCGTGAGGCCGCAGGCGAAAAGCAGCGCGGCCGCCTCGTGGCCGTCCCGCACGACGCCCCGCGAGGCGCAGGGGGCGGCGAGGGAGAGCGCGAGTACAGGATCGTCCCGCCCGCGCAGCCCCATCGTGACGAGGGCGAAGGCGCGCGCGCGCGCCGGAAGCGCCCCCGGTTCGTTCAGGAAGTAGTCGAGCTGCTCGCGCACGTTCTCGCGCGCGTCCGGCGTCTCGAACGGCGGAAGGAGTCCGAGCCCCAGCGCCGCCGCCTCGTGCACCGCATCCATCTCACCCCGCGTGCCCAGGACACGCAGGAAGAGGATATGGTCCTCCTCCGTTCCGACGCGCCCGAGCGCCAGGAGCGCCGACGCGCGAAGCATGCGGTCCACGAGCCGGTTCTCGGCCAGCTCCCGCAGCGCCTCCCGCACCTCCCCGCGCCGTTCCCCGAGCGGATCGAGTTCGCGGGCCGAGGCGTCCCCGGTGAGGGTGACCGCGTCGCGCATCGCGCGCCGCAACCCGAGCAGATACTCGCGGTTGTACTCCCACCAGGTGCGCCAGCTGTCGCCGTCCTGGCTCGGCCTTCGCGTGACCGGGCGGTTGCCGCGATGGTCCTCGACGGGGGGGATCGTGGGCGCCTCGCCGTCCGGCGTCTCGTGCCTACGCCGGTCCGGCGGCGTGAGAGGGACGGGCGGTTGCTTGTCGGGAGGAGTCACCGGCCCCGGATTGCGCTCGGGCGGCGTGAGCGGGGGAGGCGGCGGATCGGGGTCCTTCGGCTTCCTCAGGCCCGGCGGGACACCGCCCGGCGGCGTGATCGGCCGCGGCGGGACCGGCATGGGGGGGGGCGGGGGGGGCGGGAAGCCGCCGCCGTGGGCGATCGCCTCGGCGCAAAGCACCGCAACCAGACCGAGCGCGATGCGCAGGGCGCCGCTCACACGGAAAGCTTACCAGCCGGCGCGCCAGCGGGCCGGTCAAAACATGGCGAGCGGTCCGGCCGCTTTCTCCGCGGCGGCCAGCAGCGCCCCAGACTCCAGGAGCGCCTCCCCCGCGGCGAGATCGCCGGCCAGGTAGCGGTCGCGGGCGAGGTGGGGCACGCGGATCCGCAGGGCGCGCCGCGCCGCCTCGACCCCCGCCCCCGGCCGCAGCTTCTGGAAATCGAGCGCCTGGGCCGCCGCGAGCAGCTCGATGGTCAGCACCCGCCGTACGTTGATCGCGATGTCGCGGCACTTGCGCGCCGCCCACATGCCCATGGAGACATGGTCCTCCTGGTTCGCGGAGGTCGGGATGGAGTCGACCGAGGCGGGATGCGCCAGGGTCTTGTTCTCGCTCACGAGCGCGGCGGCGGTGGTCTGGGCCATCATGAACCCCGAGTTGAGTCCCGGATCATCGGCGAGGAACGCGGGCAGCTTGGAGAGGTCGGGGTTCACCATCTGCTCGATGCGCCGTTCCGAGATGGCGCCCAGTTCCGCCAGCGCCGCGGCGGCGCAGTCGGCGGCCAGCGCGACGTGCTGGCCGTGGAAATTGCCCGCGCTCACCACGTCCCGGTCGTCGGGGAAGAGGATCGGATTGTCGGTGACCGCGTTCATCTCGCGCTCGCAGACCGAGGCGGCGAAGGTGAGCCCGTCGCGCGCCGCGCCGTGCACCTGGGGGACGCAGCGCAAGGAGTAGGGGTCTTGCACCTTGTGGTCGGAGTGGCGGTGGGAGGGAAGGATCTTGCTTCCCTTGAGGAGCTTCTTGAGGTTTCGCGCGGTCGCGATCTGTCCGGGATGGGGCCGCAGGGCGTGCACCCGCGGGTCGAACGGGACATCGGTGCCCAGGAGCGCCTCCAGGGACATCGCCGCCGCCAGGTCCGAGAGCCGCACGAGGTCTTGGGCGATGACCAGCGCCCGCGCGAGCACCGCCGTCGCCACGGCGGTGCCATTGATAAGCGCGAGCCCCTCCTTCGGCGCCAGCGTCACCGGCTCCAGCCCCGCCCCGCGGAGCGCCCCCGCCCCCCTCATCCTGCGTCCCTTGAAGAACGCTTCTCCCTTGCCCAGGAGCACCAGCGCGATGTGGGCGAGGGGCGCCAGATCCCCAGAGGCGCATACCGACCCTTGGCTCGGCACCACCGGCGTGACGCCGCGGTTGAACATCGCCAAGAGCAGATCGATGGTCTTGGGCCGCACGCCGCTGTGGCCGCTGGCGAGGGTCGCCGCGCGCACGGTCATGGCGAGGCGCGTCTCGCAGTCCGGGAGCGGATCACCCATGCCCGCCGCGTGGGAGATGATGAGGTTGGATTGCAGGCGCGCCAGGTCGCTCGCCTCGATGCGCACGTGGGCCAGCCGGCCGAAGCCGGTCGTGATGCCGTAGACCTTCTCGCCGCTCCGCGCCAAGTCCTCCACGAACCGCGCGGCCCGCCGAACCCGCTCCCGCGCCCGCGGCGCCAACCGCAGCCCCGCCGCGTCCCCCCCCAGCACCCGCCGCGCCTCTCCCAAAGAGAGGTTGCCCCCATCCAAAACAAGTGCGCCACCCATGCCGCCTAGCCTACGGGATTTGCGTTGCAAACGTCGGAGGGGCGCAAGTCGTTGGGGGAGCGTGGGTTAGGGAGGCGAGGTGCGCCACCGGTGGCGCAGCGGGGAGGTTAGCGATGAAAGGCGGCAGGGTGCGCCGAGCGCCACCAGGCGGCGGCGCGGGCGGAGTCGTCGGCGAGAGGGCTGCCGGGAAAGAGGGCGGAGCAGCGTTCGAGATCGCGGGTGAGGTCGGGGATGAGGGGGCGCGGGAGGCCGGCGGGGAAGTCGAGGGCGCGCTTGCGCGCGACGGCCCGGGAGAAGAGGACGCGATCCATGGCGGCATAGCCCGCGTCCTCGCGCTCGATGCGATCGAAAAGCGCGATGGCGCGGTACGAAGAGTAGCTGCTCTCCTCGAAGGCTTCGAGCGTCGCCTCAACCCGGGGCTGCAGGGAAGCGTGTCCTCTCCACTGGAGCATGTACTGGAAGTTCGTCGTGCCCGTGCCGTAGACGGGGAAGAGCACGCCCGGGTCATGAAAGAAGATGGCCGCCTGCTTGTAGAGCAGATCGGAGCGCTCCGCGCGGCGCGCGCCGGCGGCGCGACGCTCCAACTCGGCCAGCGTCTCCCAGGCGCGGAACTGGCTCGCGAGGGATCGGGCGTCGAGCTGGACCGGCTCCCGCGAGGGGGAGAGCTGCTCCTCGGCGGCCGGCGCACGGCGCCGCCACCGGGCATCCAGTCGGTCGGGCCAGGTCGAGGCCGGTGGCACCGGAGGAGCCTGGTCGCGCAGCGGGTCGTCCGCCGCGAGCGGCGCCCATCCCGACTCGACGCCCTGGGGCACGCCCGCAGCCCAGCGATGGCGCCACGCGCCCGCGATCGCGCCGTCGGGCTCCGCGTGCGCCGCCCCCTCCGCCTCGGCCAGCGCCCGCGCAAACCCCTGCTCCGCCGCGATCCGGCGCAGCCGCACGTACTGCACCAGCGCGCGGCAGGGCGAATCGAGGGCGCGCTCGTGGGCGAGCCAATCCAGCTGCTCGTGCCGCAGGAGCAGCTCGCAGGTGGCGAGGAGGCCGAGCACCGCGCCGCTGGTCACGTCCTGGTCCGGCAGGCAGGCGCTCCGCGCGTACCAGCGCGCCGCCGCATAGGGCTCGGTCTGCAGCCGCGCGAGCCGAAGCGCGATATCGTCGCTCCCGGGGTGGCCGGGATACCGCGCGAGCCACTGCTCCTGGATCTCGCGCGAAAGCTCCTCGCTCGGCGCGGGGTGGGGGAGCCACGCGTAGGGCACCAGCACGATGAGCCGCTTGAAATAGGGCTCGCGGTCCAGCACCTCGATCGCGCGATAGCTGCGCAGAACTTCCCGCGCCTCCACGGTGCGCTCTTCGCCGAGCTCCTCGTGGTGTGCGTAGCTGGGCAGCAGCCGATGCACCCGCGCCCGCGACGGCACTCCGGACAAGCCGCGAAACTCCCCCCGCGCCGCCGGGTCGCCGCTGAATGCGAGGGCGCAAAGCGCGTCTTCCCCATCCTCGGGATCGCCCGCGTCCCGCACGGCGCGCAACCACGGCTCCGCCACCGGCCAGGGCAGCGTGAGCGCGGCGAGGAAGATGATGTTTTGCCGGCTCACCGGATCCTCCGCCCCCTCGAGCGCCCGCGCGAGGCGCAATGCCTGCTCCGGCGCGCCGGGAAGCCGGGGCAGGCCCGCGAGAACGCGCAGCGAATCGATCCAGCCCGGCGACCGTCCCAGCTCCTCCGCATGGGAGGGCTTCACGGGGTAGAGCCGGCCTTGGACCGTTGAGGGGGGGGAGGGGGGCGGGGGAGGGTGCGCCCCTTCCGCCGCCTCCGAGGCGCGCGTGGGCGTGATCTCAACGGCCGCCGCGCGTGCGGGGATCGCAAGCGTCGGTTCGCGGATGGCCGCGCGGCTGCTGCGCGCCGCCGGGGGGCTCTCCCGCAACGCATGGAGCCCCAACCCGGCGGCCAGACTTGCCGCGAGAAGGAGGAGCCGCCGCGGCCAGCGCACGGCGCCTCATCCTAGGCGCGAGACCCTCCGTGTCTAGGGGGGCAATCTCCATTCCCCCCCCAGTTCTTGTGCCTACTGCCCCGCAGCGGCGAGCCGCGCCGGATCCACGGTCTCTTTCCCGATGACGCCCAGCACGAACCCCTTCAGGTGGGCGCGCGCGGCGTCGCGCACCGCCTCCGGCGTGACGGTCTCGAACTCCACCGGCTCGCTGTAGAGCCGCTCCCAACCGCCGCGCACGATCTCGGCGGCGCCCAGCGCCGCGGCATGGGCGGAGGCGGGCTCGATCTGTTGCAGGGCGCGCGTCGTCATGAGGGCGACCGCGCCGGTCACCTCCGCGGCGTCGAGGGGCGCCTGCTGGAGCTTGGCGATCTCCTCGCGCATGAGATCGAGGCAGCGCCCGGGATCCGTGGTGGAGACGTAGAGGACGCCGTAGTTGCTGCGGTAGCTCGCCAAGCCCGCGGACGGGGCGTAGCTGAGGGCGTGCCTGGTGCGGATGGCGTCCCAGAGCTTGTTGGAGAGGATGGTCATCAGGACGCGGGTTGCGGCGTAGTCGCGCGCCTCCGGCCCGGGCATCGCCATCTTGGCGAGCACGTAGGTGGTGGGGATCTCCGCGCGCTGCTCGAACACGACGCGTCCCTCGGGGCTGAACGCCGCGGCCTTCCCGGGCGGGCTCGGATCCTGTGGGATCCATGCGAAGCAGCGCTCAAGGAGCGCTTTCGTTTCCGCCTGCCCCAGCGGCGAGACGACGGCGATCACCACGCGACCCGACCGCAGGGCCGAGCGGAGCGCGGCCTCCAGGACCGGGCGGTCCAGCTTGTCCACCGTCTCCAGAGCGCCGTCGGGGCGGAACCGGTAGGCGTGGTTGGCGAAAAACGCGCGATTGGTGACGCGGGCCAGGTAGTTGTCGGCGTTGGAGCGTTCGCTCTCGAGGCGCGACTTCATGGCCGCGCGGCGTTCCGCCAGGGAGGCGGCATCGAAGGCGGGAGCGCGCAGGCAGCCCGCGAAGACCTCGACGGCGCGGGCCAGGCTCTCCGCCGGCGCGGCCACGCCGGCCCGGGAGAAATCGTAGTTGGCATCGGCGCCGAACCGCGCGCCGAGCGCTTCCAGGCTGCGCTGGAGCGCGGCGCGGTCGAGCTCCTGGGACGCCTCCAGCGCGACGCCGAGCGCGAGGAGCTCGGCACCCTGGGTCTCATCGGTCAGCTCGGCGCTGCCGCCCCGCACGAGCAGCTCCAGCGCGCCCACCTTGGCTCCCTCTTCACGCCGCGCGATCACGCGCACGCCGTTGGAGAGCGCGAACGCGGCCACCTCCGCGGCGCCGCCCGACGGGGCGGCGGGCGGCAGCAGCGCGGCCTCGGTGAGTCCCATCTGCTGCGCCTGCGCCTCGCTCGCGAGGCACCCGAGGACCATCGGCCGGCCCACGAGGTAGGCGCGCGCGAAGGCGGCCACCTCCTCCCGCGTGACGGAGTCGATCTCGGAGAGATAGGAGGCGTAGTAGTCGATGCCCGCGCTCGCCCACCAGAAGGTGAGGTTGTGCGCGGCGTCGCCGGTGGACTCCGCCTCGAAGGCGCGCGAGACATGGAGGGATCGCTTGGCCAGCGCCAGATCCTCCGCGGTGAAGTAGGCGGGATCGGCCATGGCCGCGATCTCCTTGAGAAGGATGTCGCGGGCGGCCAGCACGCGGTCGCCGAGGATCGGCGCCTGGAAGTTGATCTCGCCGCCCTCGCGCTGGGTGTGGTAGCTGAACTGCGCGCCGGGGGCCACGCCGGCGTCGAGGAAGGCGCGCTGGAAGCGGCCCTGGGGCTGCCCGCAAAGCGTTCCCCAGACGTCGGCGACGAAGGTAGCGCGCGCGTCGCGACCGACGTCGGGTCCGTTCAAGGCGGCGGCCAAGGCAAGGGGGGCGCGGGGGCGCGTCACCAGCACCGCCTTGGTCTTCTGCAGCCGCGCGAGGGGGGGGCGGGGGGGCCGGTGCGGATCCTCGCCCGGCTTCCAGAGCCGCTCGCCGAACCACGCCTCCGCCAGCGCCAGCGCCTCGGTGCGGTTCACGTCCCCCGCGATGACCAGGGCGGCATTGTTGGGGATGTAGAGCTTCTCCTTGAACCCTTCCATGATCGCGCGGGTGGCGGAGAGGATGATGTCGCGCTCGCCCAGCGGGTTCTTGCGGACCGCGTCTGCCCCGTAGAGGGCGTCCTGCATGGCGCGGCGGAGGTGATAGGCCGGGTTCGCCTCGTTCCGGTCGTACTCGCCCAGCACCACCAGCCGCTCCTTTTTCATCTCCTCCGCGTCGAACAGCGGCGACATCAGGGCATCGCTCATGAACTTCATGCCCGCCCCGAAATTGCGGGAAGGCAGCGTCACGAAGTAGTTGACGCGCTCGGTGCCCGTGGTGCCGTTGAAGGAGATGCCCAGCTCGGCCACCCGCTTCATGTAGGCCTCCTGGCTCGGCAGCGCGCCGTTCCCCTTGAAGAACATGTGCTCGTAGAGGTGGCTCAAGCCGTTCGTGGCGGCCTCCTCCACGAAGCTCCCCGCCTTCACCGCCACCTCGATGGTGACCAGGGGGACCGTGCGCTTCTCGATCACGTAGACCTCGAGGCCGTTGGAGAGGCGGTGGGGCACCGGGGGGGCGTCGGCGGCGCGTACGAGGCCGGGGAGGAGGGCGAGGAGGAGGGGGGCGAGGCGGCTCATGGGGAGGTCGATTCTACGCCCCGGGCCCCGGGATCTTGCGCGATAGGGCGCCGGGTGTTGCACTCCGGCGGTGCGCGTAGGGATGGACTACCGGCCCGCCATGCGGGTCCGCTCCGGGATCGGCCGCTACGTCGCCGCGCTGGCCCAGGCGCTGGCCGGCGGCGGCTGCGACCTCCGCCTCTTCGGGGTCTTTCGCAACGGCAACGTGCCGGAGGTCCGCCGAGCGCCGCCGGGGGCGCGCCTGCTCGCCTGGCGCTTTCCGAGCCGCGCCATGGATCTGCTGGGACGCCTCGGCATCCTCCCCGCCGACCGCGCGCTCGGCGGCTGCGACCTCTTCCACCACACCAACTACGTCATGGCGGTGGCGTCGCGGCGCGTGCGGCAGGTCATGACGATCCACGACCTCGCCTGGCTTGCGGAGCCCGGCTCCCACCACGCCCGCGCCACCGCCGCGCTCACCGCCATCATGGAGGGGGCCAAGCGCGCCTGCGCCGGCTTCCTCGTCCCGAGCGAGGCGACGGCCCGCGACTGCGAGGAACGGCTCGGCCTCGCCCGCGACCGGCTCTTCCTCACCCCCCTCGGCGTCGACCCGGCCTTCTTCGCGCTGGAGCGCCGCCCCCGCACCCCCCCCTACCTCCTCGCGGTGGGCACCATCGAGCCGCGCAAGAACTACGCGCGGTTGCTCCGCGCCTTCGACCGCGTGGCCGCGCGTCGCGACGGCGTCGAACTCTTCGTGGCGGGCAGGTGGGGCTGGGAGCACGAGGACGTGCGCGCGGCGGCCGATGGCGCGCGCGCGCGGGAGCGCATCCACCTGCTCGGCCACGTGAGCGAGGAGCTCCTGCTGCGGCTCATGACGGGCGCGGCGGGCATGCTCTACCCTTCGCTCCTCGAGGGATTCGGGCTGCCCGTGCTGGAGGCGATGGCGGCGGGGATCCCGCTGCTCACGTCGGATCGCGAGCCGCTGCGCTCGCTGGCGGACGGCGCGGCGCTTCGGGTCGATCCCACCGATGAGGAGGCGATCGCCGCTGGCATCGAGGCGCTCCTGGAGGGAGGCGTGGAAGGGGGGCGGGGGAGGGAGCGGGCGCGCGGATTCACCTGGGAGGCGTGCGCGGCGGCCACGCTGCGCGCCTATCGCGAGGTGCTGGCGTGACGCTTCGCGTGGGCATCGACGTGACGGAATTGCGCGCGGGGGCGGTGGGTGGGGTGCCGCGGGCGATTCGGCTCCTGCTCGAGGCGCTGCGCGACCACGCGCCGCGGCTCATCCCCGTCGCCTTCTCGCCGCACCCGGTGGAGACGCCGCCCGACCTGCGTATCCATCTGACGGGCGGACCCGCCTGCCCGCGCCGCTGGCGCCGCTCCCGCGTCCTGCGCGACGCCTTGCGCCGCGTGGATCTCTTCCACTCGCCGGTGACCGCGTTCCCCCGCGGTGCGGGCTGCCCGGTGACGGCCACGGTGCACGAGCTGCCCTTCGTCTCGGACCGGAAGGCGGAGGGGTTCCTGCGTGCCCAGGCGCAGTGGATCTGGTTCTCGCGCGCCCTCTCCGAATGCCGCGCGCTCTTCACGCCAAGCCGCGCCTCGCTCCTCCAGATGGAGGCGCTCCATGCCGCCGCTCCGGAACGCACGCATGTCGTGCCGCACCCGGCGCCGCGAGCGGAGTCGCGGCCGCCCGAGCCGGACGAGGGGTATGTCCTCTTCTGCGGCCGGCTCGAACGGCGCAAGCGGGTGGAGGCCCTCTACGGCCTCGACGCCGAGGTGCGCATCGCGGGGCCGGAGGCGCCGCGCGGCGCCCCGGCGCGGGTGCGCTACCTGGGGCCCTTGGACGACGCCGCGCTCGACGCGCAGATGCGCCGCGCGCGGGTGGTGGCGCTCCCGAGCAGCTCGGAAGGGTTCGGGTTCCCTGTGCTGGAGGCGCTGGCGCGCGGCGTGCCCGCGATCGCGCGGGCGGGGACGGGCGCGGCGGAAACCGGCGGCGACGCCTGCCTCCGCTTCGAGCGCGAGGAGGAGCTGCCGGCGCTCATCGCGCGGGCGGGCGATCCCGCCTTCCGCGCGCGCCTCGCGTGGGCCGGGCCAGCGCGGGCCGCCGAGTTCAGCCCCGCACGGGCCGCGCGCGCCTACGAGGAAGCGTTCCTCGCGGCGGCCGGCCTCGAAAGGTAGGCGTTCGGCGTTGTGCCTCCCGAAAACTCGTCCGGCCCTCTGGATCCTTCCATGGGCGGCCACGCTCGCGAGTGTACCCCGGCGTCCCACCTTGTGCTCCCGGCCGTCGTCAGGCATCCTCCGGCATGCGGCTGCTGCTCCACCTCCTCACGCTGATCCGCGCCCTCGCCGCGGATCGCGCGCGGCTCGCCACCGAGACCCTCCTTCTTCGACAGCAAATCCTCGTCCTCATGCGGAGCGTGAAACGGGTACGTCTCGACGACGGCGACCGCGCGTTCTGGGTGGCGGTGCACCGCTGTCTGCGAGACTGGAAGGAGCACCTCGTGATCGTGAAGCCCGAGACCGTCCTGCGGTGGCACCGCGAGGCGTTCCGGCGCTTCGGGGGCGCACGCTCGCGCTCGAAGCCGGGTCGGCCCCCGGTCGGCGACGACGTCGTCGCCTTGATCCGCGGGCTGGCCTCCGAGAACCCTCTCTGGGGCGCACCGCGCATCGCCTCCGAGCTCGCGCGCCTCGGGCACGTGGTCGCCGACTCGACCGTGGCGAAGTACATGCTCCCGAGGTCCCGGCGCCCTCCGTCTCAGACCTGGCGGACGTTTCTCCGCAACCACCTCGGCGTGAGCGCCGCGTGCGACTTCTTCACGGTGCCGACGCTGACCTTCAAGGTGCTCTTCGCGCTCGTCGTGCTCTCCCACGACCGCCGGCGCATCCTCCACGTGAACGTGACGCGCCACCCGACCGCCGCGTGGGTCGCGCAGCAGCTCACCGAGGCGTTCCCCGGGGACGAGAAGGTCCCGCGCTACCTCCACCGCGACCGGGACGCCGTCTACGGCCACGAGGTGCGGAAGCGGATCGCGGCCATCGGGATGGAGGAGCTCGTGAGCGCGAAGCAGTGCCCGTGGCAGAATCCGTTCGTGGAGCGGGTCATCGGGAGCATCCGGCGGGAGTGTACCGACCACATCCTCGGGCTCGGCGAAGGGCACCTCCGGCGGGTCCTCCGCGAGTATGCCGACTACTACAACCGGGCGCGCTGCCATCTCTCGCTCGAACGCAACGCGCCGGAGCCGCGCGCGGTCGAGGACGGCCGCGGCGCCGTGCGCGCCGTCCCGCACCTCGGCGGACTTCACCACCGCTACACGCGGGCAGCCTGACGGCGCGACGTTCGATCCGCGCTCCCGACGACCGACGCCCGGGGCCGCAGTGCCTCACGGCGCTGCGCGAGGCTGCGCGCATCACGGTGTCCGGCCGCTTCCACCGCACGCGGCGACGCGATACCCTGCGTGGACTCGCCCACAATAGGGGTCCGGACGAGTTTTCGGGAAGGACAGGCCGACTTCATCCACTGCGACGAGACCTCGTGGCGGCAGTCCAACCGGCTGGCCTGGCTCTGGTCCGCGGTTACGCCGATGCTCAAGGTCTTCCGGATCGACAAGAGGCGGAACCGCGAGGCGTTCCGCAGGCTGCTCTTCGGCTTCGAGGGCATCCTCGTCTCCGACCGCTTCTCGGTCTACCGCGCACACGACACGGAGAAGCGCCAACTTTGCTGGGCGCACGTCCTGAGAAACTTCCGGGGGCTCGAGGAGGCGGGAGGCAAGGCGGAAGCCTCGGGAGGGCGGGGCAGAGGATCGTGAAGGCGGTCTTCCAGGAGTGGTATCGCGTCCGCGAGGGCCAGCTCACGCGCCGGGGGCTTCGAAGACGACTCGCGCCACTCCGGCTCAGGCTCCAGCACCTGCTCCGGCGGCACATCAGCAACCCAGTGCGGGAGGCGCGGGCGCTCGTCAAGGACCTCATTGAGTACGGCGCCGCGCTCTGGACGTTCGCCGGCGTCGACGTCATCGAGCCGACCAACAACGCCGCCGAGCGCGCCGTCCGGAAGGCCGTCCTCTGGCGGAAGAACTCCTTCGGCTCCGCCAGTCGATGGGGCTCGCGCTTCGCCGAGCGGATGCTCACGGTGTGCGAGAGCCTCCGGGCGCAGGGGCGGTCGATCCTCGGCTTCCTTGAGAACACGATCCGCGCCGGCCCCTCCGGACAACCCATTCCTTCGCTCCTCCCTGCCCGCGCGGTCTGAGGCATCCGGCTTGCTCACTGCTGCGGCGGAAACAACGGGCCACCTGGGCTGACCTCGGCGTGACGAACGGCGACCAGAGCGGGGCCTTCGCTGAGGGTTCTCCGCTCGCACACGACAACGGTGCCTGGAACGAACTCCCAGTTCTCGTCCTCGGGGTTGTACTTCGGCGTTGGTAGGACCTTGAAGGTCATCGGCCCGACGCGGAGCCCTTGGGTCGGTCTCCATACGTCGATACCCTCGTCGAGCAGACGGATGTAGATCTCCTCAGTATCTGAAGCCATCGCCGCCGACATGGAGGACCTCCTTCGTCACATCGTCGATCACGACCGATCGGCCTGTGTCCGGATGGACATACCGCGTCGCCGAATTGCCTGGATTGAGATTATTCTCGGCAGTGAGAGCTTTGCCACGGCTGACTGCTTCGTCAATTTGTTGGGAGGTCCAGCCTCGCTCCTTCATCTGATTGGCCCACGTCGTGGGCGACTTCTTGCCTCCGAGCTTCCATTCGCCGGGCTTGAGCCCTGAACGCGTACCCGGAACGGTAACCGTTCAGCGGGTCGAGAGTCCCGCGGACCGAGCCGACCTATTGTATTGTGGCGGTCGACGACGCTCTCGTCGTAAGGCTCCTCCGGCGCATCGACGAGCTGGAGACCCGAGTCCGCCACCTCGAGGCGTACCGCGCCAACCTCGTCCGCGAGAACCGGCGCCTCCGCCAGCACAACCAGATCCTCCAAGAGAAGGTCCGAGAGCTGACGGCCCGGCTCAACCAAGACTCTTCCAACTCCTCGAAGCCGCCGTCGTCGGACAAGCCGTGGAGGGAGCGGCGGAGCCAGCGGCCGA
>JBQTIG010000079.1:0-52875 GCA_052388375.1 Planctomycetaceae bacterium
TTCCTTATTGGTGGGGGTTGGGACGGTACCCTAACCCGCGTGCGTGTGTAAAACCCCCCGACCCCTGTACGCTCGTTAGTGACAAAACGACACTCCCGAGCCGCCCACGCAGCACGCCACGCGACCAGCGCGCCTCCGTGCCACCGGCGGTACTCGCGGGTTCACGAGCACCCGTCGCTTTCGCCACCCCTGGATGCACATCGTCCGGCGCGGGGCCTCCGTGGCCCCGCGCCGGACGACTCTGCGTTCAAGGTGGCGGGAGTGACGGGACTCGAACCCGCGGCCTCTAGCTTGACAGGCTAGCGCTCTAAACCAGCTGAGCTACACCCCCGCATGGGCGAGCCGACTAGTCTATGCCGCCCCGGGGGGGTGTCAATCCGCGCGCGCGAGTTCGGCGGCGGGCCGCGGGCCTAGACCGGGCGCTGGCCCAGGTACTTCCGCATCGCCAGTTCGAGGTGGTTGCGGAGGATGATCTGCAGACTCCGCTCCGTCTCCTCCAGGAACGTCGTCAGGTCCCGCATGTGGCGGGTCGTGGCGTGCGTGTCGATGAGCAGGCGGATGCTCCGGATGAGGCGATCGATGTCGTAGAGCTCGGGGTTCTGGTTGCGCGAGATGCGGACGACGAGGCGGTCGCCCTGCATCTCCACGGCGCCCTGGGATTTCTCCAGACGCGCGAGATTGAGTTTGGTGGGTTGCGGGGCGGTGCTCTTTCGGCCGGAATTGGACATGTCCACCCATCGGCAAGGCCGGGGGCGTCACTTGACCCCCCCCGCCACCCCCCCGCCGCCCGCCCTAGGAGGGCTTTTTCAGGTAGGGCACCAGCACGATGGACTCCTCGGCAAGGCTCTTCCGCTGCGCAGGGGCAAGCGCCAGCCCCGCGGCCAGCCCCTCGAACAGCTCGAGCTGGCTCAGCGCGGCCGCGCGCACATGGTCCAGCCGCATCATCATCATCGCCGTGAGGCCGTCGCGCTCCACGCTCAGGAGCTTTTCGGGGAGCCGCGCCGCCCAGGCCTGCACCTGCGCCGCCATGGCCGCCTTCGCCTCGCCTTCGATCATCAGCCGGCTCGCCACGAGCTCCCCCACGGCGGCGGCGAGGCTGGTCCGGTCGGCGAAGTCCAACGGGCGCGCCACGGTGGCGTAGACGATCCCGCCGGAGAAGAGGTCGAGTCCGGTCCAGCCGCTCGTCATGGGCGGATGCAAGACGCGCCGCTGATCATCGTTGAGGATGGCGTCCACCTCGGCGAAGAGACGGTCCTTGAGCGCGGTCTCCTCGATCAGCCTGCGCAGCGCCAGCGCATCCGGCGCGTAGCCGGCGAGCCGGCGCCGGTCCTCCTCGAGGAAACGGATGCCGATGGCGTCCAGGAGTTTCTCCTGGTCGCTGCTCAGCGGCTTGCCCGCCTTGAGGAGCGTGCCATAGACAAGATTCACCAGCACCGAAGGGTGGGTGAAGCTGCCGTTCACGCCGGTGCCCTGCACGCCCTTCTGCTGGAGCGTGAGGGCCATGGTGACGAGCGGGCCGTTCCAGCGCTGGATCTCCCCCACGCTCGCCGGCATCTCGCGCCCCTCCAGCAGCGCCGCGGCCAACTCCTCCAGCAGCGGCCCGATCTTCGCCATGGACAATCCCGCTTCCTCCCAATCCACCGCTTCCAGCGCGTCGGCGGTCTCTTGGTAGACGAAGCGCGGCCCCTTTTGCTTCGCCGCCGGATCGGATCCATCCTCCGCGGGCGCGGCGGGGGCGCGGTCGAGCCGCTCCCGCAGTTCGCGGTTCTCGGTCTCGAGGGCGGTCACCTTCTGCTCCGCTGCGGCAAGGTCTCGCGAGACCTCGGCGATCCGCTCCTCGCTCGCGCGCAGCCGCGCCTCGAGGCCGGGCGCCGCAGAGCGGGGGAGGGGGGCGGGGGAGGGGCGCAGCGTCCAGGCGGCGAAAAAGGCCGCGGCGGCGCAGAGGGCGGTGATGGCAAGGGTTGCTTTGGTCGTCACGATCGTCGCTCCCGCGGCCAAGGCCGCCCCGCCCCCCACTCCCGCCTCAGCCGACCGCGCAAGCAGCGCGGCGGGGAGGAGTCCGAGACACCACTGCTTGCGTTCGCCGCCGTGGGCGGCGTCCAGCCGGACGCGCAGCCGCTGGATCGCGCGGCGGAGGCGCGTCTCCACGGTACGCACCGGCAGATCGAGCCGCCGGGCGATCTCGGTCGGCGACCGGTCGTCGTAGTAGCGGTGCACCACCGTGGCGCGGTAAGGCTCCTCGAGGGCGTGCACCGCAGCCGCGACCTTGCGCAGCAACTCGAGCCGCTCCGCCACCTCCGAGGTGCTGGCGAGCCCCTCGGGCCGAGCGACCGCCCGTTCGCGGCGCGCGCGGCGGCTCTTGCCGCGCAGACTCTTGAGCGCGAGGTTGCGCGTCACTCCGGCAAGCCAGCCGCGCAGCCCCGCGCGCGGCGGAACCGGCTGCTCGAGCGCCGCCAGCATCGCCTCCTGGACGACCTCCTCGGCCTGGCCCGGGTCGAAGAGGAGGCTTTGCGCCAGCCGATGGAGGAACGCGGCGTGCTCGACGAGCGCTTCGGGCGCGGGGAGCTGCTGGCGCATCATGGAGGAGTACCCGCGGGCGGCGAGGACCCTTCATTATGAGGGGTGGACGCGGGACCCGCCTCCTGCGTCGGGTGGGACCCTGCTGTAGCATGGCCCCATGCTGCCCCGCGCGCTCCCCCGCCTGCTCCTCGTCCGGATCGGCTCGCTGGGGCGCACGAACCCCGACCTCGCGGGCCCGCCCCGGGACTGAGACTTCGTGAGGGAGGAGTTTGGCCGGCTGGCGAGGCTGGCGCTGCCCGTCGTCGCGGCCCAGCTCGGCATGATGATGCTGGGCATCGTCGATATCGCCATGGTCGGGCGGCTCGGGGCGAGAGCGGTGGCGGCGGTCGCCCTGGGCGAGGTGGTGGTCTTCGGCACCTGGATCGTCGGACTGGGGCTCGTGATGGGCATCGACCCGATCGTGAGCCAGGCGCACGGAGCGAAGCGCGGCGCGGAAGCGGGGCTCGCGCTCCAGCGCGGCATCGTGATCGGCCTGCTGGCGAGCCTTCCCATCGCCGCGGCCTGGATCTTCTCGCGCCCGCTGCTCGCCGCCCTGGGCCAGGACGCCGACCTGGCGCGCGAGGCGCAGGTCTACACGCGCTCGCAGGCGTTCAGCGCGGCGCCCCTCCTCGTCTTCATGGCGCTGCGCCAGTACCTGCAGGGACGCGAGATCGTGATGGCGCCGCTCAAGGTCCTGCTGCTCGCCAATCTGGTCAATGTCTTCCTGAACTGGGTGCTCCTCTTCGGTAATCTCGGGATGCCCGCCCTCGGCGTCCGCGGCGCGGCCCTGGCCACCGGCCTCACGCGCCTCTTCATGGCCGCGGCGCTGGCGCTCCTGATCGTGCGGCGGCGGATGCACGCGGGAGCCTGGGTTCCGTGGAGCCGCGCCTGCCTCCGGCTGCGCGGCCTCGCGCCGGTGCTGCGCTACGGCGTCCCCATCGCGATCCAGTTCGCCCTCGAGGTCTGGGCCTTCAACGCGTCGACGCTGCTCGCCGGGCTCCTGGGCGTCGTGCCGGTGGCCGCGCACCTGGTCGTGCTCAAGCTCGCGTCGCTCTCCTTCATGGTGCCGCTCGGCGTCTCGATCGCGGCCGCGACGCGGGTGGGCAACCTGCTCGGGGCGGGCGACCGCGCCCAGGCGCAGCGCGCCGCCTGGATGGCCCTGGCGATGGGCGCGGGGGCGATGCTCTGCGCGGCGACGCTCCTCCTGCTCTTCCGCCACGCGCTTCCCGCGCTCTTCACCACCGACGGCTCCGTGATCGCGCTGGGCGCTACGATCCTACCCATCGCCGCGGCCTTCCAGCTCTTCGACGGGACGCAGGCGGTGGGCGGCGGCATCCTGCGCGGCATGGGCGACACGCGCCCCGCCGCCCTCTACAACCTCCTCGGCTACTACGGAGTCGCGCTCCCGCTCGCCTGGTGGCTCGTGCGGAGCCGCGGGGTCGGACTTTCCGGGATCTGGTGGTCGCTCTGCGCCGGCCTCTTCGTGGTCGCTGCGCTGCTCGTCCTGCGCGTGGCGCGCCGCGGCCCCGCGACGCTGGAGGAGCTGGCGATCGGCGCGGTGGATCCCCGGACGATCGCGTAGTTGGCGCGGCTCGAAGCCTCCCGCCGCGGTCCGGCCCCTGGATGGCGGCGCGGATCTCCACGCTGGCGCGGCGGTCCCGCGCCGTCTCGGCATGGCCCGCCAGGGGGAGGGGCGCGCGCACCGGCGCGCGGACCGCGGGCGAGACGACGCCGCGCCGGGCCCGCGCTCCCCTCCATCCGTGCCCCCCGCCCCCCCCTACGCACATCTGGGATAATCCGCGCATGAAGCCCATCGCCTCGATCCTTCTCTTCACCTCCCTCCTTGTCGCCGCGCCGGAAGATGCCAAGCGCCTGGAACCGGATCACGCGCCTACGCCCTTCACCGCGGCCGAGATCCGCACCGGCTGCCCCGAGGGGCGCACGGCGGTCTATCTGCTCGAGGCGCCGGGTCGCGAGGCGATCAAGCAGACGATGCGCTTCCTGAAGTGCGACGCGGAGGGGGCCGATCTCGAGGTCGCGCGCGCCAAGAAGGACGGCACGGCCATCGGCAAGCCGGTGACGCAGCGCGGCACCTGGAAGGAGTTCCAGGCGCATGGCTCGTTCCCCGAGCAGGCGACCAAGATCACCGAAGAGACCATCGAGACGCCCGCGGGGAAGTTCGACTGCTGGCTCTACACCGTGACCGAGGAGGAGGAGGGCAGCAAGAGCGTGCAGCGGCTCTGGTTCGCCAAGAAGCTCGCCGGGCCGCCCGTGAAGATGACCACCGAGATCGACGGCAAGGTGGTCTCCACGATGACCCTGCAGGAGAACAAGTAGGGGGGCGGGGGTTTCGCGACGCGGCCATGCTCCGCGCGGCGCCGCGCCCCTGCCGGGAGCACGCCGTAACGAACGGCTTTCGGGGCAACGCGTGGTTCCTCAGCGACGGCGACTGTGCCCCGGTGCGCGACGACCCGCGGTTGCAGGCGCTGATGGCTGCGGCGGCCTGACGGAGGCGCCGATCAGCCCTTCGTGTATCGCGGCTCGTAGAGCTGGACGTCCCCGCCCCCGGGCAGCGCGAAGGTGGTGACGAGGCCCCACTCCTCTTCTTTCACCTTCGTCTTGAACTTGACGCCCTTGCGCGAAAGCTCCGCGATCGTCGCCTCGATATCGTCGCAGTAGAACGAGATGCCGTGGGAGAGCTTCTCCGCGGGATGGCAGCCGATCTCGCCCTCGGGGAGGTCGAAGATGAGCCAGCCTCCTCCGACGTCGTGGGCTTTGAGCCCCAGCTTGTCGCGCAGGAAGGCGCGCGCCGCAACGGCGTCGGTCGTATAGAACATGGCGTGGACACCCTGGATCATGCGTAGATTGTACGCGGGACGCCGTTTTTCTTCTGGCGTCCCGTGATCCCGGCTCGGCAGAATCTGCCCCTGCGTGGCGGACGAGCCGGGATTCGTCGAGAGGGTCCATGGCGCCTCCGAAAAGGTGGCCGCCTTCTTCGCCGGGTTGGCCTGCCTCGGGGCCGGTCTCATCTGCGCTTCCGGGGCATTCGGCATCGCCGGCGAGATCCCCGCCCACCGCCCCATCGGCATCGGCCTCGCGACCTTCGGCGCTCTGCTCCTTCTCGTCGTGGCGCTGCACGGCCGCAAGGGGCGCAGGGCCCGCGCCGCGGAGAGGCGCGCGCGAAGCCTCCTCCTGGGCATCCTCGGCGCGGGGGTGGCGGTAGCCGGCCTCCTTGTCTTCGGCCCGGAGCTGAGGGCCGCCTGGGTCCTCTCCGACCGCGGCGTGGCCACGACCGCCACCATCGTGCGCGTGGCTCACAAGCGCAGCAAGACGGAGAGCTTCGCAGTGGCGACCGTCTCTTACGACGGCCACAGTGGCGAAGTGCGCGTGCCGTTCGGCTCGCGCCCCGGCCAAGCCGTGCAGGTGCTCTACGCCCCCGACGATCCCGCAATCGTCCTGCCGGGAGGCGCAGGAGGCGGATTCCTCGATCTCCTGGACCGGCGTCCGGGGCACGGGACCGCGCTTCTCATGGCGCTGCTCACCCTGTTCGGCGGCGTCGGCGCGCTGGTCTGCTTCAAAGACTTCCTGGCCGGCGCCCCGCCGCAGTGACCTCCCCCGCCCCCCTCCCGTGACACCTCCTCCGAGGAAGGTATGTGGACCGCACTCGACGCACACCCCCTTCCCCCGAAGAGGCTTCGGACTGGCTCGGCCGGCTCTGGGACCTCCCCGGGGTCGAGCTCAAGCCGCTTCGCAAGCCCGTCTCCTTCTTCCACGCCACCGCGCCCGCGGCGCTCAAGGCGCGCATCGCGCCGTTGGAGGGCGCCAAGCTCGCGGCGTGGCGGCTGCTCCAGAACCGCGCGCGCCTCGGCACGGAGGCGGTGGCGCAGGTGCCCATCTTCATCCCCGAGTGGGAGCTGGGATACGTCTGCGACTTCCTGCTCCCGGAGTATGGCGTCAACGTGCAGATCGACCCCTGGGTGGAGGATGAGCCCGACGACCTGGTGATCGACTTCACGCGCGAGCCCGACCATGCGTGGAACCTCGAGCGCGAGGGGGCGCTGCGCGACGCCTTCGGCATCGAGCAGCTCGGCTACTACGACCATTGCGTCCTGAACGACCCCGACCTCTTCCTCGACGAGTTGCGCAAGGAGCTGGGCATCGGTCGCCCCGGCTGGATCCTCGCCGGGCGGGTACCGAAAGCGTGAGGGAGGGGGGCGGGGGCTCAACCGCCGAGGAGCCGCGCGCCGGCCAGCTTCGCGGCGGCCTTGTCGAAAGTCACCAGGGAGGCGCCCGCTTCGAGATAGCCTTCGTGGACGAGGCGATCGAAAAGGCCCGGCTGCGCGGAGGCGAGGCCGGACACGGCGAACGCTCGGCTTGCCGCGGGGGATGCCTCGATGCGCCTCTCCTCGAGCAGCGCTTTCAACGCCGCCAGGGCCGCCGGCGCGGGCGCCTTGTCGTGGTGCAGGAGTGCGGAGTAGGCCTCGCCCAAGACGAGATCCGACACGCGCGCGGGCGCCTGCGCGGGGTGCGCCAAGCCCTCGAGGAAGCGTCGCGCCTGCGACGCGAGCCGTCACGTCGTAGGCCCCCGGCGGCAGCGGGGGCAAGCTCGCCCGCCCTTCAGCATCCGAAGTGGCGACAGCGATGATCCCGTCGTCGAAACCGGGCGGGAGCGATCGCCACCACGCTTCGAGGGTAGACGCACCGAGACCCGGCCACCCTGGATCGTAACGCTGGGGGATGGCCCTTCTCGCCTCGAGTCGCGCCCCTGCAATCGGCTCCCCATGGTCCGTCACCACGCGGAGGCGCAGCGGCACGGGGGAGTCCTCCGCGCGTGCCCTACCGACCAAGAGCCTATCCGAATATCCGGCGTCAACACCGAGGCCGAGCGAGCGGGCCGAGCGCGAGCCGCGACGACGAAGCCGTATTGGCGAACTACGGCGAGGGAGGAGAGGCGAGGCGATCGGCCCGCGCAGCCGGCCGAATCGAGCCGGGTTTTCGGTTAGGCCCCAAGGCGAGCAGGCAGAAATCGCAGAGGAGGAAGCGAGCGGCCCCGGCCTCCTAGACGGCCTTCCTATGTTCGCCGTGCGGCCGCTGGCCCGGGCGAGGGGCCCCACGGGCCGTCCTCGCCGCAGCCTCCGTCTCGGTGCGTCGTTCCGCCGTCGTCGCCTCGCTACCTGAGCGTGGTGGGCGGTGCAGGGTTCGAACCTGCGACCTCCTGCGTGTAAGGCAGGCGCTCTGACCAGCTGAGCTAACCGCCCCGTCCGATCGATCCGCTATCCTCTCACACCATGCGCGTCACGGTCGTGGGAACGGGCTACGTCGGCTTGGTCACGGGGGCCTGTCTCGCCGAATCGGGCAACCACGTCACCTGCGTGGAGAAGGACGCGACCAAGGTGGCCATGCTGCGCCGCGGGGAGATCCCGATCCACGAGCCCGGGCTGGACTCGCTGGTGGCGGCCAACGCGAAGGCGGGCCGGCTCGCTTTCACCACGGATCTCGAGACCGCGGTGAAGACGGGACAGGTGATCTTCATCGCCGTGGGGACGCCGCCCCGACCCGACGGGAGCGCGGACCTAGCCGCGGTGGACGAGGTGGCGCGATCCATCGGCCGCGCCATGAACGGACGCAAGGTGATCGTGAACAAGTCGACGGTGCCGGTGGGCACCGCGGCGCGCGTGCGCAAACTGGTCGGCAAGGAGACCCGCCAGCCCTTCGCGGTGGTCTCCAATCCGGAGTTCCTCAAGGAGGGCGCCGCGATCGAGGATTTCATGAAGCCCGATCGCGTGGTGATCGGAGCGGAGGACGACGAGGCGATCGAGCTGATGCGGGCGCTCTACTCCCCCTACATGCGCCGGGGCGACCGGATGATCGTCATGGACACCGCGAGCGCGGAGATGACCAAGTACGCCTCCAACGCCATGCTGGCCACCCGCATCTCCCTCATGAACGAGCTGGCCGCGCTCTGCGAGAAGGTTGGCGCCAACGTGGAAGAGGTGCGCCGCGGCATGGGCTCCGATCCGCGCATCGGCGCTCACTTCCTCTACCCCGGCATCGGATTCGGCGGCTCCTGCTTCCCCAAAGACCTCACTGCTCTGCGCCACACCGGCGTGGAGCATGGCCTGCCGCTGCGCATCCTCTCGGCCGTCTCCGACGTCAACCGCGACCAGAAAAAGCTCCTCGTTCGCAAGATCAAGGAGCGGTTCGGCAACGACCTCGACGGCAGGCTCTTCGCGCTCTGGGGCCTCGCCTTCAAGCCGGGCACTGACGACATGCGCGACGCGCCGGCGATCGATGTCGTGGAGGGGCTCCTCGAGGCAGGCGCCGAGGTGCGCGCCCACGACCCGGCCGCGATGAAGGCCGCCAGGGCGCTCTTCGGCGAGCGCGTGCATTTGGGCGACGACCCCTACGCCCTGGTCCAGGGCGCCGACGCGCTCCTGCTCCTCACCGAGTGGAACGCCTACCGCTCCCCCGACTTCGACCTGATCAAGGAATCGCTCAAGACCCCCGTGCTCTTCGACGGGCGCAACATCTGGAACCGCAAGCTGCTCGAAGCGATGGGCTTTGTCTACGCGGGAATAGGAACCTAGAAGAGTTCGCACACCGGCAGGGCGAAGCCGGGGAGGGTCCGGGAGGGGGCGGTTTCGCCGCAGCTATAGTGGCCCCCGCCCCCCCCTGCCAGATCGCGCACTTCGATGGTGCGCGCTTCGTCATCGACGAGCCACGCCTCCTTCACGCCCGCCACCGCATAGAGGCGCATCTTGATGCCGCGGTCGCGCTCGGCCGTCTTGGGCGAGAGGATCTCGGCGACCCAGATCGGACGCGGGATCTTCCAGGGCCGCCGCACCGGCGGCGGGACGTCGGGGAGGACCAGGAGGTCGGGCTGGAGGACCGTCTCATCGCTTACGACGATGTCGACGGGAGCGACGAGCACGCGATGGGTTTGCCGGGGTCCGAGGTGATCCTGCAGGCGCGCCGCCAGCCGCATCACGATGTGCTGGTGGTAGGGGTCCGGCGCCGGGACCATCACCAGGTCGCCCTCGTGCAGCTCGGCGCGCCAGTCTTCCGGCAGCGCCTCGAGGTCCGTGCGTGTGAAGCGAATCCTGCCCCGCGCCACGGGGTCCACTCTATCACCTCCTCTGCTCCGCCTGCTGCAGCATCGCGGGCGCCTTCATCTCGCCCAGGAGCCGGCTCAGCATCGCCCCGTAACGGTCGCCGCGCGCGGCGCGCTTCTCGTACTCGTCCGTGCACGCCTTCAGCCACGCGCGCGCCTTGGCGCGCCGGCCCACCTCGATCTCGAGGATGGCCAGCTCGTCGAAGGCGGCCACCGCGGCCTTCACTTCGTCCCGGTAGCGCTCGGTGACGCGGCGCCACACCGCCTCCGCCTCCTTCGGCCGCGCGAGGCGCTTGAGGCAACCGCCCCGCTCCAGGAGCGCCTGCGCCGCGATCGTGACTTCGTCCCCATACTCCCCCACGGCGCGCGCGCAACGCTTCTCCGCGGCGTGGTAATCGCCCGCCTTGCCCAGAAGGCGCGCGCCATCCAGCAGTGCACGCGCGCGGTCGTACCGCGTCGAGGGGCCGGCAAGGAGCGCATCCTGCTCCGCCAGCGCATCCGCGCCGCGCCCCACCGCGGCCAGGAGCGTGGCGCGCCTCCGCCGCAGGCGCGGCACCGCCTTGGCATCCTTCGGGCGCGCCGCCAGGAGCGCCGCGTAGGCGTCGAGCGCCGCCTGCACCGCCGGGGCGCGGCGCGCCTCCTCCGTCTCGGCGCGCGCCACCGCCGCCAGAGCGTCGGCTCGCTCCAGCTCCCTCGCGAAGGCGGGAGGATCCGCGAACAAGAGCAGGAGCAGCGCCGCCGCGATCACGGCGCCGCATCCCGGATGAGCCGGCGCGCGCGATAGAGACGCGCCTTCACAGCGTTGACCGTCGTGGCGAGCCGGGCCGCCACCTCGCGCAGCGACCAGCCCTGCAGGTAGTGCAGCTTGACCGGCACGCGCAAGGAGAGCGGAAGCTGCCCGAGCAGCCGCGCCGCCTCCCGCGCGGACGGGCGCCCGTCGTGCGGGACCGGGGCGGCCCGATCCCGGTCGAGGGACTGGGAGGAGACGGGCACGCTCTGCCGCTGCCTCCGCGCCTCGTCCGCCAGCCGCCGCTGCGCGATGCGAAACATCCAACCGCGCAGGTGGTGCGGCTCGCGCAGGGCGTGGAGCCGCGAGAGCGCCGCCAGAACCGTCTCCTGGGAAACATCGTCCGCCAAGTGCGGATCCCCGGAGCGCATCAGGCACCAGTCGCGGATGTCGGGCACGTGCTCCACCAGCGCGATGCCGGGGAGGGGGGAGGGGGCGCGCGGTTCCATCGCCCCCTTCCTCGTGCAAGCAGCGGTTCGGTGACATCGCCCCGCGCGAGAAAAGCCGCAAGCCCCGGCGCCGCAACACGTTGCGGCCCGCCCACATCCCTTGGCACGCGAGCCGTCGCCTCGCTGGCGCGGCGCCCGCTGGCGCGTTGGCGCGCAGGCGGCGCGGGGCACACGCTCGCGAGTTCTTCAGCCCCCCCGCGGCCTAGCTCGCCTTGTCCACCTCCGCCGAGATGGCATCGTTGACGGCGCCGAGCAGCTGCTGGAAGTCGGCTTGGGCGCGGAGAAAGGACCGGATCTGGGGGTGGGCGGCGACCTGGCGGCGGAGTGCGGCTTCGTCGCGCTTCTCGTCGGGTTCGAGGGGACGGCCGGCGGCGGACTTCTCCTGGAGCGCGCGCGCCGTCCTGGCGTACCGCTCCTCGAGCGCCTTCGCCTCCTTGTCCTCCTCGAGCGCCCGTGTGGCGGCGCGGAACGCAACGCAGCGCTCGTGGGCGCGCAGGGCGGCGCCGAGCGTGCGGGCGAGGGCGAGCAGGTCCTCCATGGCTACTCCTTGAGGTAGACGATGAGCCGGTCGTGGACCAGGATGGCGATGTCGCTCCGGCCGTCGCCGTTCAGGTCGGTGAGCAGGATCTCCCGCGGCTCACCGCGGTTGCCCACGGCGCGCCCCTCGTGGCGCTTCTCCTCGAAGACGCGCCACTGGATCTGGTGCTTGAAGCCGGACGTCGGGTCGTAGGTGACGATTTCCAGGTTGTTGTTGCCGCTGTCCACGAGGACGAGTTCCGGACGGCCGTCGGCGTCCAGGTCCCCCACCGCGAAGTTGTCGAGCACGGCATCCCGCACCGGGCTCTCGAAAGCATGCAACTCGCTCAGCTCCAGATCCTGCGCACCGACGTAGAGCACCCCGAACCCCTCCTTCCCCTGCACCACCAGGTCGCGGCGGCCGTCGCCATCCAGATCGGCGGCGAGGAGCCGCAGGTAGCTGAGCCGCCCCGCGCTGAAGCTGGCGGCGGGCTCGTAGACCCCCGCCCCGCCGGGGCGCAGCACGGTGATCACGCCGCCCTCGGCGTCGTAGACCGCCACCTCGGTCTTGCCGTCCCCCACGAGATCGAGGGCGGCCACGCCGCGGATCTGCGAGCGCGGCGACCGGCCGTTCACCTGGTCGAGGACCGTCAGCCCGCCCTTGGCGTCGAGGTGGATCGCTCGGGCGAAGTTCTGGGAGGCGACGAGCAGCTCCATCCTGCCGTCGCCGTCGAGATCGCCCGTGTTGACGTCGCCGATGCCGGTCTTGTCCACCAGCCCGCCGCGGTACTCGGGGCCGTCCGGCACCGGAGCGAATCCGGCCTCGGTGCCGCGCCAGACCTGCATGGCCCCATAGCGCGTGAAGAGGAGCAGGTCGGTCCGGCCGTCGCGATCGATGTCGAACACGAGGAGGTCGTCCGGCATGTCCTTCATCGATTCCAGGGGGTGCTCGAGGGGGGGCGCGAGCCCGCCGGTCTCCTGCTGGAGAAAGACCTGCACGTATTTCTTCTTGTCCCGCTCCGCGACCACCACGAGGTCCGCGCGCCCGTCGCCGTTGCAATCGCCCGCATCCATCGCCTTCGGCGTCCCCTGGACCGGCACCGGCACCGGGAAGGGGAGCCGCTTGTCAGCCGCCAGCGCCGCCACGGCGACCGCGCGCTCCGATCCGGAGAGCACGACGATCTCGGGCCTTCCGTCTCCGTCGAGATCGGCGAGGCGCACCGCCTCGACGTTCGCCAGGGAGGGGAAGACCGCGCGGGCCCCCAGACGCCCCCCCTCTTCCTGCAGATAGAGCGCGATCTGCGCGGTGCCGGGCTCGGTCACGACCACGTCGATCCGCCCGTCGCCGTTCACGTCGCCCAGCGCCAGCGCGCGCTCCTTGCTCCCTTTCGCGTTCTCCTCGAAAGGGTGGATGCGGATCGTGCCGAGCGGGACTCCGGAGCCCTCGCCCGCCGGGCGGCGCGTCAGGGAGAGGGCGCGCAAGAGACCCGAGGTGCGCTGGAGCACCAGCGCCTCGTCACCGGGCTTCGGATCGATGTCCTCGAAGCCGATCCCGCGCCAGGGCGCCGTCTTGAGGGCCACCTCGGGCCCGAGCACGCCGCCCCTCTCCTGGAACCGCACGCGCACCGACCGCTCCTCGTTGGGCGCCACCGCGACGAGATCCATGCGGCCGTCCCCGTCGAGGTCCTGGATCGCCACCGCCGCGATCTCCTTCGCCGCATTGGGGAGGCGCACCGGCTCGCCGAGGGTGCCGTCGGCCTGGAGAAAGACCGCCGTGCTCGTCTTGGAGAGGAGCACGAGGTCGTCGCGCCCGTCGCCGTTCAAGTCGCCCGCGGCCAGCGCGCCCTGGCTGAGCGAGCCGTCCTCCAGATCGAAGGCGCGCAGCGGCAGGAACCCCCCCTTGCCGTCGCCTTGCAACACCACCAGCTCGGGAGGCTTGCCGTAGTAGGCCACGTCGGGCTTCCCGTCCCCGTTGAAGTCCCCCTCCACGACGCTCGCCACCTGCTTCTCGGTCAGCACCTCCTTGCGCTCGAAGAAGCGGTCGTCGCTCAGCTCGTTCACCTTCTGCGCCCCCTCCTTGCCCTCCGGCGCCACCGGCTCCTTGCGCCGCAGGAAGAGTTCGAGGCGCGCCTTCTGGTTGTTGGCGATCAGCAGATCCTGCAGGCCGTCGCCGTCGAAGTCCGCGGAGAGGAGGCCGAACACCCCGCGGTCGCTCTTGTAGATCTCGAAGCCGCGGAACCCGAAGCGCGCGGCGGCGTCCGACAGAAGCTCGTCCCCGGGGGCGGGGGCGGTCGCGGTGAGCAGAACGAGCGGGAGCAGCATCGAGGACGTCCAGCGGCGGGGCTTCATCTCGGTCCTTTCAGGCAAGAGCGAGGCCCGATCGTAACGGCCCGAGCCGCTCCTGCGCTACAATCCCTTCATGAGGACCGCCGCCCCCCTGCTCCTCTCCCTCTGCCTGGCCCTCCCCTCCCCCGGAGAGACGTTCCGCCTGGGCGTGGGGCGCGAAATCACGGGACAGGTGGTCAAGGAGACCGAGGAGACGGTCTTCGTCGACGTCGGGTTTACGATCCTCTCCGTCCCCAAGAAGGAGATCCTGGAGCGCATCGCGGATGAGGCGGCCGACGACGGGCCCCAGGAGGGAAAGATCACCACCTCCGCCACCAGCCTGTTCAGCACCATCGAGCGCAACGAGGTCTCCGTGAAGGAGAACGTCGACCGCGTCGCCGGGGCGGTCGTGATGGTGAGCACTCCGGGAGGACTCGGATCGGGGTTCCTCATCACGCCCGAAGGCCACGTCATCACCAACGACCACGTCGTGCAGGGCGAGACGCGCATCACGGTCACGCTCTTCGAGAAGCAGCCCTCCGGCGGCTTCTCCAAGCGCAAGATCGAGGATGTGAAGATCCTGGCGTCCAACGCCTACGTGGATCTCGCGCTCCTCAAGATCGAGGGGCTCAAGGATCTCCCTGTCGCCTACCTCGGCGCGAGCGACCAGGTGAAGGTGGGGCACGCGGTGTTCGCCATCGGCAACCCGCTGGGCCTCGAGCGCACCGTGAGCGAGGGGATCGTCTCCACCCTGGCGCGGCCCTTCGAGGGGCTCGTCTACCTCCAGACGACCACGCCCATCAACCCCGGGAATTCCGGCGGGCCGCTCTTCAATCTCGAGGGCGAGGTGATCGGCGTCACGAACATGGGCGCCGCCTTCGCCGAGGGACTCAACTTCGCGATCCCCGTCGATGCCGTGAAGGCGTTCCTGGGGAACCGCGACTCCTTCGCCTACGACAAGGATCACCCCAACAGCGGGTTCCGCTACCTCCCCCCGCCGCGGAAAGAACCCGCCAAATCCAATCCGTGAGGTTTCCCATGCGCCTGATCGCCGCCCTGGCCCTGCTCTGCACCCCCCTCCTGGCCGCCGAGCCCTTCGAGAGGCTCCTGCCGCCGGAGACCGCCATCTATCTGAGCGCGGAGAACGCGGCCCGCTCCCTCGAGCGCCTCAAGGAGAACCCGCTCTGGAAGCTCCGGGAGCACCCCGAGATCCGGGACGGGATCCTCGCCGACCTCCTGAGGGAGTGGGAGCGCTTCGTGGAGGAGTCGCGCGCGGAAGGCGTGGAGGTCGACGAGTTCGTCACGATGCTCGATGGGCAGATCGCCCTCGCCCTGGTGCTCCCGCACCCGGAGAGCGGCCGCGGCACGGGCGTCCTCCTCCTCGCGGATGTCGGGGAGCAGACGGCGAAGCTCCAGGAGATGCTCAAGAGGGCTGATGCCGCGGTGGCTAAGGGCAAGCGCCGCACCGAGGAGGAGTTCCGCGGCGTCACGATCGTGAGCCTGCTCGCGGAGGACGTGGGGGGAGGGGATGGGGCGGGCGGCCAGGAGGCGTGCGGCGAGGGCTGCGATGAGGGGTGCTGGGAGGGGTGCGGGGATGAGTACGCCACTCTCGAGAAGTTGTTCGAGATCCAAGACGACTACTCCTACTTCGCCCATGAGGGGCTCTTCGCTCTCGCCTCCGATCCCGAACTCCTGAAGCAGGCGCTCATCCGCCGCGGCGATGCGAGCGGGGAGTCCCTCGCCTCGCGCCGCGATTACGCGGCGGTTCGGGCGAAGATGGGGGGCCGTCCCGATCTCGTCGCCTACTGCGACGTGAAGGCGTTCCTCGATCTCCTCATGCCGGAGATGGCCGCCGAGACGCCGGTCGCGATCATGCAGGGCATCCTCGCCAGCGGCCTCGGGAATCTCGAGGCGGCGGGCATGCAGCTGGCCCTGGGGAAAAGCTCCCTCGAACTGCAGATGTACCTCCACACCCCGGCGGGCAAGGCCGGACTCCTCAAGCTCTTCGATGCCCCGAACGCCCCCCTCGACCCTCCCGGCTTCGTCCCCGCCGACGTGGTCAGCTTCACGGCGCTCGCCATCGACATCCCCGCGCTCTGGCAGGAGGCGCGGCGCATGGCCGACCGGATGCAGCCCGGCATGAGCGCGATGCTCGACGCCTCGCTCGCCGCGGAGAGCCAGCAGCTCGGCGTCGACTTGCAGAAGGACGTGATGGGCGCGATCGGGAAGAGACTGCACTTCTACCAGGTGACTGCGGAGGCGGGCGCCCCGGGTGTGATCCCCATCCCCGCGATGGTCTTCGCCCTCGACGTGGCGGAGCGGGAGCGCTTCGAGAAGGCGCTCGACGCGCTCTGCGAGAAGATCCCGCCCGGCTTCCTCGAGGTGCGCGACTACCTCGGAACGGAGCTGCGCCTGCTGGCGCTTCCGATGCCCATGCAGCCGGCGTTCGCGCTCCTGCCCGGGCAGTTGGTCTGCGCGTTCCGCGTGGAGGATCTCCAAGTGATCGTGGCGGGGCTCGGCAAGGAGACCAAGGGGCTGGCGGGCTCGCCCGGATACGCCCGCGCGATGGCGCGCATGCCTGCCTCGCGCATGATGGTCAGCTACTCGGACCAGGCGCGGGCGCTCGGCCAAGTGCAGGATCTATGGAGCGCCCTCGGGATGTTCGATGAACGGTTCCGCCCCCTGCTCAAGGCGCTGGTGGGCGCGGCCGACGTGGCCGCGGGGGTGATGGTAAACGACGAGGAGGGCATCCTCATCGTGCAGGAGATGCTCCTCAAGGAGCCCGGCGCGAAGTAGGGAGCCCAGCCAGCGCGCGCGCTTCGACGGGAGTGGCCAGCGGCCGCTGCAGCTCGACCCCGAGGCGCGCCACCCGCGCCACCAGCTCGGCGTTGCTCGCCAGGCGCGTGCGCGCATGGTCGTAGTGGAGGTTGTCCTCGAGGCCGACGCGCACGCCCCCGCCCGCCACGACGGCGGCCGCGTTCATGGGGAGCTGGAAGAGGCCGATTCCCGCTGCGGCCCAGGTCGAGTCCTCCGGCAGCGCCGCGACGAGCGCGGCGAGGTTTCCCAGCGTCGCGGGCATCGACCCGAGGCTGCCCAGGAGCAGGTTGAAGTACTTGCGTCCCGAGAGCACGCCCCGGCGCTCCAGGTACTTGGCGAACCCCACCATGCCCGCGTCGAAGACCTCCAATTCGGGCCGGATGCCGCGCTCGCGCATCGTCTCCGCGAGCCGCTGGATCGTCTCGGGCGCGTTGATGCTCGCGCCGGTGGGAAAGTTGAGCGAGCCCAGGGTGAGACTGGCCATGTCGGGCTTGGCCGCGCCCTCGAGGAGGAGCACCTCGGCGCGCTTCTCGAACTCCTGCCAGTTCCGGCCCGAGGTGGAGACGCAGCAGATGGCATCGGGCCGCTCGCGCCGGATCCCGAGGAGGATGCGTTCGTAGACCTCCGCCCTCCAGGTGGGACACCCCTCCGCATCGCGCGCATGCAGATGCAGGATCCGCGCCCCGGCGTCGTAGCAGCGCAGGGCGTCGGCGACGATCTCCTCCGTCGTGAGCGGCACGAACGCCGTCATCGCCTTCGTGGGAATCATCCCGGTCAGGCAGGCGTTGATCAGGAGCGGCGGATAGGGCTTGAGCGGGTGCGGTTCGTTCCTCTCCAGGTAATCGCGGGAGGCCGCCTCCGCGTCGGCGCGCCGCACCCACGCCTCGAGATCCAGCTCGAGGGTGGTCCAGCGGTCGATCTCCTGGTGGCCGAAGGGGGAGACCTTCTTGAGGCTGCCCACCTTGCGGTAGCCGTAGCGCCGCTCGTACCATGCGACCACCTCCGGCCGGTCGGCGTTGGTGACCACCGTCGTGACGCCGACCCGCGCCATGGCGCGCAGCCGCTCCTCCTGGAGCGCCGCTCCGATCCCGTGCCGCGCGAATTCCGGCAGCACGCCGAGCAGCGTCGTCTTGGCGCGCGTCTGGCTCAGGATCTTCCAGCCGGCGGCCCCCACCACGCGCCCTTCCACCCGCGCGACGAAAAACGATTCCGCGTCGAGCTCCTCCATTTCGCGTGATGGCACGTGATGCATGTTCCACGGGCGCATCACCGCTAGGATCGCCTCGCGGTCGCCCGCCAGGGCGGGCTCGATGAGGTACTCCACGAGGCGCGAATCTTACCCGCGTGGCCGTTCCCCCGTCCGTCGTTTATCCTCGCTCCGTGCGCGTCCCCGCCCCCCTCCTCCTCCTCCTCTGCGCCGCGCCCGCGGCCGGGCAGTGGGGGCGCGACATCAACCCGGGCTCGGGCCCGGCGCTCCTGCAGACCGTCCAACAGCCGCTTCTCGCGATCCTGAGCGCGGAGGGCGAGGTGCGCGTGCAGCGGGTGAAGGAGTTCGTGGCGAAACGCGGGCTCGACTGGATCGAGGGGATCAAACGGTTCCGCAACCCGGAGCTGAAGGACTTGTGGCTCGCGCTCCTGGGCCATCCCGACTGGCACGTGGGCCACCGCGCGCTCCTCTGCCTCGAATACCTCGGCGACGCAACCGTGCTCGACGCGGTCTGGCCGCTTTTGGCCCACGCCCACCCGCGCATGCGGGAGCGCGCCGCGATCGCCTGTTTGAAGCTCTGGGAGGGGGGCGGGGCCCCGGCGGCGCTTGGGGAGGCGTTGCAACGCGAGGAGGATTTCCACGTGCGTCGCTGTCTCGAGGCGTTGCAGCGACGCGTCGCCGGACGGCTCAAGCCGCTTCGCGTGCACGAGGAGCATCGCGTCGAGCTCGAGAGCGGTCTCCTGATGGCGCCCTTCCTGAACGGCATCGACGCGCTGGAGCGCGCGGCGCCGGGGTACCGGCTCAAGCCGGAGACGCGGCCGGGAGCGGGGGGCGCAGCCAAGATGCCGCAGGCGCCGCGCTGGTGCTGGCCGATTCTCGGCTGGGGCCAAGAGGAGGTGGCCGGGGTCGCCCTGCAGCCCTTCGCCAACCCGCGCCAGAACGGCGCCGTGCTCCACACCGGGCTCGACGTGGGCGCCTGCCTGGAGGGCGCCGGCTACTACGCCGCGGCGGACGGGGTCGTGAAGCTGATCTCGTCGGGGAGCGACATGGGCACGCTCGTCGTGCTGGAGCACAATCTCGGGGGCGGGGAGCTCGTCTGCGCGGTCACCATGCATGGCGGCGACACCGTGTTCGTGCAGCCGGGGGAGACGGTGAGCTGCGGCCAGCTGCTCGGCACCATGGGGCTGGGGTTCAGCATCGAGAACGGCGGCCACTTCGCGCACCTGCACTACGGGCTCTATCCGGGGCCCTTCGATCTCGCGCACAACTACGGCTACAAGCCGGCGAACGCCGGCCTCGCCGACTGGCTCGACCCGGCGCGTGCGCTGCCCCGGCTGGTGGAGCGGACCAGGCCGGCCCTGGGGGATCTGCGGCCGCTCTCCAAAGCGGTGGACAAGATCGTCGCCCTCGCAGCCAAGGGGGAGTACGCCCGCGCCCACGAGGCGGCGCGCAAGCTGCGCGACGGCGCGGAGCCGGGCGGCGAAGCGCATGTGGAGGCGATCTACCTGCTGGGCGAGCTGGAGCGCGTCCCCGCCGCCGCGCTGGAGCGGGCGGAGAAGACGCTCTCCCTCGGCTACCCCTCCGAAGCCCTCGCCCTGCTCAAAGAGCTTGCCTCGACCACGAAGGGCCTCCCCGACGCGGAGAAGCTCCCGGAGCGCGCGCAAGCCTGGCAGGCCGATCCCGCCTTCCAGAAATCGCTCAAGGCCGAAGCCGCCTTCGCCTCCGCCGGCCGCCGCGTGGCCTCCATGAAGGACCCCGTCCAGATCCGCGCCCTCTGGGAGAAGCTCCTCGCCGACTATTCCGACACCCCCCTCCACGCGCGCATCCTCGAAAAACTCGGAGGGTGACTGTCTGGCGTTCTTACGCCGCAAGTCGTTCGAGGCCAAGGGGTTGCGGCGTCCGGGTGCGGCATTGCTGCCGCAGAGAGCGGTCAGGCGCTCGGGCCCTTCTCGCGCGTCGGGTTGCGGTTGTATTCGTCGCTCTTGCCCGGAGGGATGCTGAGGAACTCCCACCCATCGCCCCTCAGCGACCGCGCCGACTGCACGATCTGGCCGACGTGGTATCCGAGATGCGCCAGGGAGCGGAAGAGCGCCTCGTGCACTTTCAGGGGCAGATTCCGGATCGTCACGGTGCGGTCCAGCTGTTCGTCGGTGAGCGCGGCGAGCGTGTCCAGGAGCGCCCAAAACCCCTCCTCCCAGCGCGCCAGGAGTTCGGCCCGGCTCACGCGGCTCGCCTCGAACTCCCCCTCCCGCTGCCGCCACGGCTTCTCGCCGTCGCTGGTGAGGAACTCCGTGAAGCGGGACTTGAGATTGCCCGCGATGTGCCGGGCGGTGGTCGCGACGGAGTTCGTCCCCCCCGCCCCCCCCTCATGCAACTGCCCCTCATCGAGCTGCGCCATCGCCTTCTCGGCCAGCGCCTTGTACCGGCGGAATTCCGCCGCGAGGGCGGCGACGAGCGCTCGCATGCGTTACAAGTAGCTCCCGATCTCGATGAGCGCCAGGCACTGGATGAAGTAGTTGTAGTTGCTGGAGAGGAGCGCGGAGAGCGGCACGGCGCGCGGATCGCCCAACGCACCCAGCGCGATGACGGCCATGGCGCGCACCGCCTCGTTGTTGGCATCGCGGCGGTAGGCCTCCACGAGCGCGTCGACCGCCGCAGCGCTGGGCTCCGGCAGCAGCCCGAGGGCCGTGACGGCCGCGGCGCGCGCGTGCATCGTGCCCGAGTTTTCCAGCACGTCGATGAGTTCCGGCACGGCGCCGTGGCGCAGCAGAATCGCCAGCGCGATGGCGCAGCTCTCGCGGACCTTCGGGTCGGGGCGCTTGCGGAACAGATCGCGCACCACCTCCACGGCCGTTGCGTCCCCGTGGAGCCCGAGCGCCAGCGGCGCCCAGATCTGGAAGTCGGCTTGCGCGCCGCCTTCGAGGCGCCCGAGCGTGAGCGCCTGCGCGGGCTTGTGGCGCGCCAGGCCGAGGGCGATCGCCTGCACCGCCCAGTTCGCCTGCGTCATCTCCTTCTCGTAGGCGACCAGGAGCGCGTCCCGCGCTTCCGTCGATCCGCCGCCGCAGAGCCCGAGGGCGAGCCAGACGAACTGCTTGTCGCGGTCGGCCACCAGGACGCGATCCTCAAGCAGCTCGACGAGGAGCGTGGCCGCGGTGGTTCCCCCGATCTGCCCCAGCGCCATGACCGTAAAGTGCTGGGCGACCGGATCGTTGCGCGCCTCCTTCACGAAACCCGCCAGCCGGCGCAGGTCGTCGACGTCGTCCGGCCGGAGCATGAGTCCCAGGGCGATCGGCACCGAACGGCGCGCTTCGCGGTCCAGGTCGCGGTCGAAGAACATGCGGAAGAGCATCCCCTTCGCGTCCCGCGCCCGGCGGCGGCCGAGCGCGGTGATGGCGAGGCCCTGTTCGCCCCCGCCCCACCTGCGCGACCCCGCGGCCGCTTGCAGCAGCAGCGAGTCGTACCCCTCCTGCGCGCTGAACCCCAACAGGTGCGCCGCAAAGCGCCGCCGCTCCTGTTCGGCGCGCAGCGGCGCCGCGGCGGCCTCGGCCTTGAATCCCGAGTGGAAGAAGCCGAGATGCCAAGCGAGGATGTCGGCCGACTCCTTCGTCCCGTCCATGAGGAGCCCGACGAGCGCGAGGCTGCGTTCCTTGGTCTCCCGGTCCTTGTCGCCCGCGATCGTCGTGAAGAGCTTGCGGTTGAAACCGAGCCCCAGCAGCCCCGCGCCGTAGATGGAGGCCTCGCGCACGTCGAACCACCCCTCCGGCGGGAGATGGAGATGCCGCCCCAAAGGCTTGTCCGCCCTCTCCATCCCGGTCTTGCCGAGTGCGACGGCGGCGGCCGCGCGCACGTTGTGGTTCTTGTCCTCCAGCGCCTCCACGAGGAGGTCGAAGAGCCGCTCTTGGCGCAGCTTCGCGCGCGACATCGTGTCGTTCGCCGGGGCGCGCACGCCGGTCACCGGCGCCCCGCGCGACCGCGGCGCCAGGAGCAGCTCGCGGTGGTAGGCCCACCAGACCTCCCAGGTGTGCTCACCATCCTTGGCGCGCGGTGTGACAGGCCCACCCCGCGGGTCGTTGGGGCTGTCGGTGGGGCCCCCGGTGGGAAACACCTGCGGCCCCGTCGTCGCGGGCGGGGCGGTGCGGGAACTCTCGCCGTGGGGCGCGGCGATGCGGGCGAGGAGGAAGAGGAGGGCGAGGGTCCGCATGCAGATCTCCCGAGCCGAAGACCCCGCGGGGCGACCGCAGGGATGCGGGATTCCATCGTACGGGAGTGCGCGGCGCGCGGGGCGCAACCGTAGAAGCAAGGGGGGGTCAGGGGGGAAAGGACCAGGCGAGGTCGCACTCTTCGAGTGCCTCCCAGTCGGTCGCGGAGAGCCGGCGAGGAGGCGCGGCATGGATCCGGACGCCCTCCTCGCCGCGCGCGTAGGCGAATGAGGCGCTCGCGACCGGATCCTGCGGGGTTCCCGCCCCGAAGAGGCCATCCAGCGACTCCGGCCAGGCCCCGGTGGCCCGCTTCCGCCCGTTCAGCGCTATCACGATCCACGTGAGCCGGAGCGCAGCGACCTCCACGACAGGTCCTCGGAGAGCCTCGCGATCGACGGGCATCCACCGCCGTGATACGGGCCCCGCCCCGAAGCGAGGGCGTCGATCGAGTCCAGGAGCCGCGGCACCTCCTCCGGCGGCCCTTCCAGACCCCGCAGTGTGCGGTCGGCCGGATCGAGGGTCGCCAGGGCGCCGCGGTATCGCCACGAACGGGCGATCCAGGACCTCTCGGGACCGGGAAGGCATCCTCCAGAACCTCATGGTTCTCTCCGGCGAGGACGCGCGTCTGGAGCGAGAGGTGGGCCACGCGCTGGCACTCCAGATCGAGCCTTCCCCTGCCGGCGCGCTCCTCGTCGGCGAGGAGGCGCGGCTCGATCCCCCGCCGGAATGCCCCGGCATTGAAGCCCTCCTCCGTCGAGGCGTGACGGAGAAAGCTGCGCACCTCGCGCCAACAAGCCTGGCCCGTACGATGACCGATGAGGCCGGGGAGCCGAACTCGGACGCGCAGATCGAGCATGAGCGTCACGGTCTCGATCGCGCGCGATGTCCACCCCTCCGTGCGGTCCCCCGCGAACAGCAGGAGGCTGAGGTGCATCCTCGCGTTGTTGCTCCAGACGACCGCTTCGTGCCTCGAAAGGAACGGATCCGACCATTCGACCGCGACCTGCCACGCCGGCCTCGCTACCGCTCGCTTCAGCGTCGCGAGCTAGGGCGCAACCGCGGCAAGATCGGCTCGAACCTCGCTGCGGCACTCGGGGCTCCACGATGCGGTCGGAATCAAGAACTGGTGCGGCCGCGCTTCGCGTTGCGCGGGGCCCTCAACCCACGCGTACCCCTCCTGCAAGAGCAGCGCGGCGTTCTCCTCGTCCGGCACGAACGGATCGGCGAACTCGCCCGGCCCGATGCGCGCGTCCGCTGCGCGCAACCGTTCGACCGCCGCCTCGAACCGGCGGCGCTCGATGCCGTTCCAGACCTGGTGGGCGAGCAGGAGGAGCAGGAGCGCGCCGGGGATTCCGATGAGCAGGCGACGGCGCAGCCTGGCGCTCACCATGCCGCGGTTCATTCCAGGCGGCGCCCCCGCCCCCCTTCCGCAAATCGTACAATCGAGGCCCATGATCCCCGCAGTAGTCACGGGCCTCGGGCCGGTCACCGCGATCGGCTGCGGGCGCAACGATTTTTGGGAAGCGCTCCTGGCGGGGCGCCACGGCTTCGGCCCGATCACGCTCTGCGACGCCTCCGCTTCGCCGAGCAAGATCGCCGCCGAGGTGAAGGAGTTCGAGCTGGATCGCTACGTCGAGGCTGGCAAGGCGATGGCGCGGCGGACGCCGCGGCCGGTGCAGTTCGCCCTGGCGGCGGCGGTCCTCGCGCTGCATGACGCGGAGATCGACCTGGACGCCTGCGACCCCGATCGCCTGGGGGTCAACGTCGGCACCTCCATCGGCAACATCGCCGAGCTCTTCTCCGGGCGCGACCTGCTCGACACGAAGGGCACCCTGCCTCCCCACACCGCCTTCCATTGCTTCAACCACTCCGCCGCCTGCGTGCTCTCCTCGTTCTTCAACATCCGTGGCCCGATCCATACGACGACCTCCGGCTGCAACTCCGGCCTCGACGCCCTCGGCCAGGCGTTGCGCATGATCCAGGCCGGGGCGGTGGACGCGATGCTGGTGGTCGGCACCGACTGCGAGGTGGTGCCGGAGATGCTGGCCACGCTCAACGCGTCGAACTCGCTCACCACGCGCTACAACGACGATTGGGGGCGCGCGTCGCGACCGTTCGATCGCGCGCGGGACGGCAATGTCATCGGTGAGGGGGCGGGGGCGCTTCTGCTCGAGGCCGAGCCCCACGCCCGCCGCCGCAAGGCGCGCATCTACGCGCGGGTGAAGGGTTACGCGATCTGCTCCGCGGGACAGAACCGCCAGTACAGCCACGACGCCCCCGAACTCGACATCCGCCCCTGCGTCCGCGCCCTCCGGGGCGCCTTGCGCGAGGCGGGCTGGGAGCCCGCCGACGTCGATGCGTTCAACGCCAACGGCTCCTCCTCCATGCTCTACGACCGGCTGGAGGGGGCCGCGCTCCAGGAGACCTTCGGCGACGCGCTGCCCGAGCTGCCGGTGCACTCGCAGAAGTCGATGCTCGGGCAGCACGGCGCCGGGGCATCCGCGCTCCAGGCGATCGGCGCCTGCCTCACGATCCGGCGCGGGACGGTGCCCCCCACGATCAACCACGACGACCCCGATCCGGAGTGCGGGCCGCTGCGCGTGAGCCGCGAGCCTCTCGAGGTCTTACCCTCCCGCGTCCTCGTCCATTCCATCGGGCTGGGCGGGTTCTACTACTCCGCCGCCGCCTTCGGCAGCCCGGACTCCTTCGACCCCCAGGCGACCGGGCTCGGGCGCGTGCGCTGGAGCGCGGGGGGACACAGGCGATTCCAGCCCGCGGAGGAGTTCACGCGGCCGCTCGTGCCCTGGCGGCCGCGGCAGGACTGAAGCGCCCCCCTCGCCGGCATCGCGAGGGGGTCCGGCTAGAATCCGGCGCTTTCCGACATGAGCGGCGCGCGCCTCTGGCTCCTGGTGGCCTTCCTCCTATCGGGCTTCTCGGCCCTGATCTATCAACTCGTCTGGCAGCGATCGCTCTTCGCCATCTACGGCATCGACAGCGCCTCGGTGACCGTCGTGGTCACCGCGTTCATGGCGGGGCTCGGCGTGGGAAGCCTGCTCGGCGGGGAATTGTCGAAGCGTCTCCCCCCGCTGCCGCTCTTCGCCGCCTTCGAGCTGGGCATCGGCGCCTACGGGCTCGTCTCGCTCCCGCTCTTCTCCTGGGCCGGCTCCTTCACCCTCGAGCTCTCCCGGCTCGGCACCGGGCTGGTCACCTTCGCCCTGGTGCTTTTGCCCACCACGCTCATGGGAGCCACCCTGCCGCTCCTGGTGACGCACGCCGCGCGACGAAGCGGAAACGTCGGACGCTCGGTCGGCACCCTCTATTTCGTCAACACGCTGGGCGCCGCGCTGGCCTGCTTCGTGACGGCGTGGGCCCTGCTCGGACTCTGCGGCATGGCCGGGTCGGTGCGGATCGCGGCGGCGATCAACCTTCTCCTCGGCATCGGCGTGCTCGCGCTTCGCGGAAGCGAAGGGGCGCCCGCATCATGAGGATGCGCCTGGCCTGCCTCCTCGCGGCGGCAACCGGATTCGTGGCCCTCTCCTACGAGATCCTCTGGGTGCGCATCCACGCGTTCGCTACGGAGGGACGCGCGGGCTCGTTCGGCAAGCTGCTCGGCGCCTACCTGCTCGGCATCGCCCTCGGCTCCTTCCTCGCGCGCCGCTGGTGCGCGGCGGGCGACCGTCCGATGCGCGCCCTCGGGCGCTTCGTCCTCCTGGCCAACCTGCTCGGCTTCCTCCTCGTGCCGGCCGTCGCCGCCCTCGCCCGCGTCGCCTCCCCCTCCCTCGCCCTCCCCCTCATCGGGCTGGTGGCGGCGCTCCTCGGCACGAATCTGCCCTTGATCGCGCACTTCGCGATCCCCGCCGACGCCGAGGCGGGGGCGCGGCTCGCGCGCGTCTACCTCGCCAACATCGCCGGCTCCGCCGCGGGCAGCCTGCTCACGGGATTCCTCTTCCTGGATCTCTGGGCGATCGGAACGATCGCTCTCCTGCTCGCGGCGCTGGGGGTGACCCTCGCCGCGGGCATCGCGGCGATCGGGAGCCCGCGGCGCGCGGGGCGGCTCCTGGCGGCGGGGGGCGTGGCGCTGGCCTTGCTGGCCTGGATGCGGCCGTACGACGGCGTCTACGAGAAGCTGCAACTCAAGGGGGCCTACCGGGCCGGCTACCGGTTCCTCGAGCTGATCGAGAACCGCAGCGGCGTCATCTGCGTCGATCGCGAGGAACGCGTCTACGGGGGCGGGGCCTACGACGGGAAGTTCACGATCGATCCGGTGGACGACGGCAACGGGATCGTTCGCGCCTACGCCCTCGCCGCGCTCCATCCCGCGCCGAAGCGGGTGCTCATGGTGGGGCTCGGGTCGGGGGCGTGGGCGCAGGTGGTGGCCAACCATCCCGGCCTGGAGCGGCTCCTGATCGTGGAGATCAATCCCGGCTACGTCGAACTGGTGCGGCGGTGGCCGCTCGTGGCGAGCCTACTCGCCAACCCCAAGGTCGAGATCGTGATCGACGACGGGCGGCGCTGGCTGCACCGGCACACCGAGACCTTCGACGCCATCGTGCAGAACACGACCCACCACTGGCGGGCGCACGCCACCAACCTGCTCTCGCGGGAGTACCTCGAGATGGTGAGGGCGCATCTCGCGCCGGGCGGGATCACCTACCTGAACGCGACCGGGGCGGACGCCGTGGCCCGCACCGCTCTCGCGGTCTTTCCCAACGTGCGGAGGCTGCGCAACTTCCTCGCCGCCGGGGACGCGCCGCTCCACGTCGAGGCCGCAGCGGTGCGATCGCAGCTCGAGGCCTGGACCATCGACGGCGCCCGCATGCTCGATCCCGCGCGGCCGGAGTGCCGCGCCCGCATCGACGAGATCCTCGGCGCGGGGGACTGGGAGGGCAAACCCTCCCTGGAGGCGCGCACCCGCGCCTCGCCGGTCATCACCGACGACAACATGGCGACGGAGTGGGGCAGGTAAATCGGGAGCCGCACCCCGCCGCAGCTACTTGGGGGGCGCGGGGGCGGCGACGAGGATCGGCGCCGAGACGGCGCAGACGGGCTGCTCGCGCTCCTGGCCCTTCGGACGCAACTCGAGCACCCAGCGGACGATCCCGTCCTCGGCGGGCATGAGGAGGATGCGGAGCGTCGCCCCGGGCGCCAGCTCGACGCTCCGCAGACCCGTGCCGCAGATGCCGAAGGGCTCCGAGCGCCACCCGCGCACCGGATGCCACCGCTCGCTGCGGGCGATGGAGCCGACGGGCTCGACGACCGCGCCTTCGTTCGCGTAGCCGTAAAAGACCATCGTTTCGCGGCTGCGGTTGGTGACCACTCCGATGCGCCCGTCCGCGCCGGCCTCGGCCTCCACGCGCAGCTCCACGGAACCCCCCGCCTTCGCCGCTTTCCTCGCGTCCTCGATGCGGGCCTCGACGATCTCGAAAGCCGCGTCCTCGGACGCCACGCCGCCGGGCCCCCGCACGCGGAAGGCGTACTTCCCGGCGGGCAGCTTGCCGAACACCGCGCGCAGATCGAAGCGCCCGCTCCAGGCGATCGCGTCGGGCTGCGGATCGAGACTGCGGCTGGGGTAGGGCACGACGGTTGCGTCGAGCTGCTTGCGAAGCGGCGCCTTCCCGGCGGCCAGGAGTTCGACCTCGGGGTAGAACGCAGGGTCGGTGGCGGGGGCGTGATCCGAGCGGTAGAAGAGGTTGCAGGAGACCGGCAGGGAATCGTGGACGGTGAAGTCCTTGTCCAGGGCGATGCCCCAGAAGGTGGAGTCGTCCGCGGCCGCGAGGCCGGCAAGGAGGGAGAGGAGCATGAGCGCGCGCATTCCCCCTTCAGACGCAAACGGCGCGAAAAAGGTTCACGACTTCCGGAAGGTGAACGCCTCTTCGTGCTCTTCCACCACGATCCGGTCGCCCTCGCCGAACTCCCCGCCCAGGATGCGGCGCGCCAGAGGATTCTCGATCTCCTTTTGGATCAGCCGCTTGAGCGGCCGCGCTCCGAAGACCGGGTCGTAGCCGCGGCGCGCCAGGGCCTTGTGCGCCGCCGGGGACAACTCCAGGGCAATGCCGCGCGCGGCCAGTCGGTCGGCGAGACGCGCGAACTGGATCGTGGCGATCCCTTCGAGGTGCTCGAGCCCGAGCTTGTGGAAGATCACTACCTCGTCGATGCGATTCAGGAACTCCGGCCGGAACGCCTCGCGCAACGCGACTTCGATCCGGGCGCGCATCTTCGTGTCCACCTCCTCGACGTACTGCGACCCGAGGTTGCTCGTCAGGATGAGGATCGTGTTGCGGAAATCGACGGTGCGACCCTGGCCGTCGGTGAGCCGTCCCTCGTCGAGCAGCTGCAGCAGGACGTGGAACACTTCCGGGTGCGCCTTCTCGATCTCGTCCAGGAGCACGACGCTGTGGGGACGGCGCCGCACGCGTTCCGTCAGCTGCCCCCCCTCCTCGAACCCGACGTAACCGGGCGGGGCGCCGATGAGCCGCGCCACCGAGTGCTTCTCGGTGTACTCGCTCATGTCGATGCGGACGACCGCCGCCTCGTCGTCGAAGAGGAACTGCGCGAGCGCCTTGCTGAGCTCGGTCTTCCCGACGCCGGTGGGCCCGACGAAGAGGAAGGTGCCGGCGGGACGGCGCGGATCGGCCAGCCCCGCGCGGGAGCGACGCACCGCGTCGGAGACCGCCTCGACCGCGGCCGCCTGCCCCACCACGCGGCGGGCAAGCTCCTGCTCCATCGTCTGGAGCCGCTCCACTTCGCCTTGCACCAGCTTGGCGACCGGAATGCCGGTCCAGACGGCGACGACTTCCGCGATCTCCTCCGGCGTCACCTCCTCGCGCAGGAGCCGCTCCCCGCCCCCCTCCGGCGCCTTTTCCAGGCGGACGAGCTCGCGCTCGAGATCGGGGATGGCCTGGAAGCGCAATTGCGCCGCCTTCTCGTACGCGCCCTGCCGCTCGTGGCGCTTCTCCTCGTCGCGCGCCGCCTCCAGGCGCTGCTTCACGTCGCGCGCCTTCTGGAGCTGCTCCTTTTCGGCCTTCCAGCGAGCCCCTAGGCGATCCGACTCCTCGCGCAGCCCCGCCAGCTCCCGTTCGAGGACCGCCAGACGCTCCTGCGATCCACGGTCGCTCTCCTTCTGGAGCGCCGCGCGCTCCACCTCGAGTTGGCGCGAGCGCCGCGTCACGGTGTCGAGCTCGGTCGGCATGGAATCGATCTCGATGCGGAGGCGGCTCGCCGCCTCGTCCATGAGGTCGATCGCCTTGTCGGGCAGGAAGCGCTGCGGGATGTAGCGGTCGGAGAGCGTCGCGGCCGCGACGAGCGCGGCGTCCTGGATGCGCACGCCGTGGTGCACCTCGTAGCGCTCCTTCAGCCCGCGCAGGATGGCGATGGTGTCCTCGACATCGGGCGCCCCCACCTGCACCGGCTGGAACCGCCGCTCGAGCGCCTTGTCCTTCTCGACGTGCTTGCGGTACTCGTCGAGCGTCGTGGCCCCGATGCAGTGCAGCTCGCCCCGCGCCAGCGCCGGCTTGATGAGGTTGCCGGCATCCGCGGCGCCCTCCGCGGCGCCCGCGCCGACGAGGGTGTGCAGCTCGTCGATGAAGAGGATGATCTCGCCGGCCGATTCGATGATCTCCTTCAGGAGCGCCTTGAACCGCTCCTCGAACTCCCCGCGGTACTTGGTGCCGGCCAGGAGCGCGCCGAGGTCGAGGGTCAGCACGCGCTTGCCCTTGATCCCCTCGGGCACGTCCCCCGCCACGATGCGCCGCGCGAGCCCCTCCACGATGGCGGTCTTGCCGACGCCGGGATCGCCGAGCAGCACCGGGTTGTTCTTGGTTTTCCGGCTCAACACCTGCATCACGCGCCGGATCTCTTCGTCGCGACCAATGACCGGGTCGAGCTTGTGGGCGCGCGCCAACGCGGTCAGATCGCGGCAGTATTTCTCCAGCACCTGGTACTTCGCCTCAGGCGTCTCGTCGGTGACGCGCTGCGTCCCCCGAATTTCCTTGAGCGCCGCGAGAAACCCCTCCCGCGTCACGCCCGCCTGGGCGAGGAGGGCGCCCGCCTCCTTCTCGTCGAGCAGACCCAGGAGCAGGTGCTCCACGGAGACGTACTCGTCCTTCATCTCGCCCGCGATCCGCTCGGCGACCTCGAAGGTCTTCGCCATGCGCCGCCCCAGCTGGAGCTGCACGCCGCCGCCGGACACGCGCGGAATGCGCGCGAGCGCGTCGCCCACCGACGCCCGGAGCGCCGTCATGTCGGCCCCTAGCCGGTCGAGCACGCCGCGCACGATCCCCTCGCGCTCCTCCAAAAGCACGAAGAGAAGGTGATCGGGGGCGAGTTCCTGGTGCTGGCTGCGTTCCGCCAGCTTCCTGGCGGAATCCAAGGCCTCCCGGGAACGGACGGTGTAGCGATCGAAGTTCATGCGCTGACGCAGCGCACCTTCCGTGCCGTCCCCCCGCGGCCCCCGCGCCCCTCCCCTGCCGCACGCCCCAAGTATTTGGGCTACAATCCGTTATGAGAACTGTGGTGGCGGCGGGCCGCGCGGGGGCTGTTTCCTAAACCCCTGTGGCCCAAGGACTTCTGCCGATTCGGCAACTCCGCGTGCCGATTGGGCAGACCTGGCGGATGGAGTGGAGGAAGTGGCCTCGGGCCGTGTATTGATCGTTCACGAATCGGGTGCGACGCGCGCGCTCATGACCGAGCTGCTCACGCGCGAAGGGGTCTCCGTCGAGGCGGTGGAGTCCACCTATCGCGCCCTGGCGCGCTTTCTCGACGAGCCTGCGCAGCTCCTCGTGCTCGGGCTGAATGGCCTGCGCGAGGCGGAGCTGGATCTGGTGCGCACGCTCAAGCAGGACCGGGACGCGCCCAAAGTGATCGTCTCGTTTCCCTCCGCGCTCCGGGACCTCGCCGTGCGCGCCGTGGAGGCGGGCGCCGACGCCTATCTCCTCGAGCCCTTCTACGCGAGCGAGTTCACGCGGCTCGCGCTGACCGGCCTCGTGCGGCCGGCCCCCGCGGCCCCGCCCCCCTCCGCCGATCTCACGCAGCTCGCCGGCGAGATGGCCCACGCCATCAACAACCCGCTCCAGATCCTCTCGCTTCTGCTGGCCGACCCCAAGATCCCCAAGCGCAAGCTCACGCAGAAGGTGTCGGAGGAGCTGGAGCGCATCCGGGAGGTGGTGCGCCACCTCGGGGCCTACGGCGCCGGCGCGGCCGCGCCTCCGCGCCGGATCGACCTGCGCGCCGTCGCGATGGAGGCGGCGGAGGGGTTCGGCGCCGCGGTGCGCGTGCAGCCGGGCCCCGCGGTGGAGGCGTTGGGCGACGAGGCGGCGCTCCTGGCCGCGCTGCGGTCGCTCTTCGGCGCGCTGCTCCTCCGCGCCGGGCCGGACGCCGCGCTGGTCGCCGCCGTGGGCGCGGAGGGCCCCGCCGCCGCCGTCACGGTCGAGGCCCCCATGACGAGCTTTGCCGGCGAGGCTCTGGCGCGCCTGCGCGAGACGGTCTTCGTCGTGCGGGAGGACCGCACCGTGCTGCCGGGCCTCGCGCCCGCGCAGGCGCTCCTGCTGCGGCAGTCGGGCTCCCTCGACGTCGCGCCCGCCGGCGAAGCGGCGCGCTTCACGCTGCGCCTCCCGCGGGCGGGTTGAGCGCTACGGACCGGCGCGGCACCCGCCGCTCGCCGTCGCGAGCAACGCGAGCGGATCGGGCTGCATGCCCGGCGCCAGCACGTGGATCACCAGGCGCGGCAGCGCATTGCGCGCCGCGATCTCCTCCGCGATCTGGTAGGGATCGGTGAAGAGTCCCTCGGTAGGCGGGCCTCCGCAGACGAGCACGATGGTATCGGCGACCGGCTCGCGACCGCGCGCGCGCGCCGGCGCCGCCGTCTCGAACGCGGCCGCGAGCCCCGCCCAGAGGTCCGCCTCCCCCTCCGCCTCGAGCTTCTTCAACCGCGCGCGCGCCTTCGCCTTGTTGCCGGCGGTCGCCTCGACCATGCGGGCGGCGTCGGCGCCGTCGCCGAAGGGGACGAGGGCGAAGAGCGCGTCGTCGGGGAGCGCGTCGAGAAACGCGGCGAGGCTCTCCGCGAGGAGACCGACGGAATCGCCGAGCCTCGCGGAGCGCTCGAGGCAGAGGACGATGCGCTTGGAGCGGGTGGGAACGCCGAGCAGGGTGGGCGGGCGCGCGGCCGGCGCGGATGCGGAAGAGGGGGGCGGGGGACGATGGGTCTGCTTCGCGACCTCCCACCAGGAAGCCCAGGACGACGGGTCGTGGGGCGGCGCGAGTCCCGTGGCCGCCGCCAGGGCATCGTGCAGGTCGTCCAGCAGGCGACCCTGCTCCTCCCCAGCCCGCGCGACGAGCAGCGCCAGGGCCTCCGCGTCCCGGCGCCTCGCCAGCGCGCGGATCGCCGCGGCGCGCACCGGCCAGCGCTCGTCGCGCAGGTGCGCGCCGAGCCCCCCGCCCCCGAACCCTGCATCGAGGAGCGCGGCGAGAAGGAGCGGATCCTTCTCCGTGGAGGCGGCCTTGTCCATCGCTTCGTCGCCCGAAGGATCGTCGAGCCGTCCCAAGAGCGCGATCGCGCGGGGCCGGGCCTCCTTGCTTGCGCCGGTGAGGATGCCGAGCGGCTTTTGCCGGGCGCCCGGCTCCAGCTTGGCGAAGAACGCGACGAACCGCTCCTCGGCCCGTTCGTGGAAGGCACGCTCGCCGCGCTTCACCGAGGCCTGCTCCTTCCAGAGCGTCTCCTTCCTTCGGAGGTCGTCGGTAAGGCCCTGGGGCGTGGGGTACTCCGCGGGGTCCTGGCCGTGCTTGCGCCGGTAGTCCCGGACGTAGGCGGCGCGCCATTCCCACCACTTGCGCTTCGCCGCCAAGTAGATCTCCCGTTCCTCGGCCATGCGCGTGTCGAGTTGCTCGAGGACCTTGTCGACCGCGAGGAGGCGGGCGGCAAGTTTCGCCAGCGCCGAGGCGTCGCCCTCCGCTACCGCGCGGGCCAGCGCGGCCTGCTTGCTCTCCTGCCGCTTGGGGCCCACCGGAAAGGCGGTGCTTGCTGGGTCGAACAGCTCCTCGAGGCCCGGCTCGGCGCCGAAGGCCAGCGCGCCGAGAAGCAGCAGCGGGAGGGTGCGCATCCTGGCTAGGGATTGTAGCCTTGAAGGCGCATGGGAACGCGCCGCACGACCCTCCTCCTCGCGCTCCTCCTCCTCGCCGGCTGCATCGGCGTCCCGATCCATGGGCGCACGAAGAAGAAGCCGATTCCGGCTTCCAGCGACGCCCTGCCCTACGCGTGGGTCGAGATCCCGGCGGGGAGGGACGTCGTGCTGCGCGGCATCTACGCCCCCAACGAAGGGCCGCCGGTGCTGCTCCTCTACGGCGCGGGCATGGGGATCGCGGGCATCTGGGAGGCGGTGACGATGCTGCACGACGGCGGCTACTCGGTGCTCTGCTGCGACTACCGGGGGACCGGCTATTCGTCAGGGCGTTGGTGGACGAGCCGCTACCTGGACGACGATGCGCGCGTGCAATACGAGTGGCTGCGGAAGCACAAGGGGGAGCGGGTGGGCGTGCTGGGAGTCTCCATCGGCGCGATCGCCGGGGCGGGGCTGGCCGATCACGCGACGCCGCCGGCCGCCCTCGTGCTCGACCGGCCGGTGGATCCGCGCACGATCGTCGGCCGGTACATCGGGAAGGAGCTGGGGGCCTTCGCGCGATTCGTCTCGGCGCTCCTCGTCCATTCCACGAGCGACGTGAAGCTGCGCGAGCGCTTCGCCGCGGCGAAGGCGCCCACGCTCCTGGTCCTCCCGCAGCACGACGTCTTGTGCCCGCCGGAGGACGTCGCGAGGTTTCTCGAAGGGGCGGCGGGGATGGTGGAGCGCGCGGTGATCCCCGGCGGCCATGTGTCGTCGCATCTGGTGGATCCGGTGCGCTGGCGCACCACGGTACTCGATTTCCTGGATGCCCGTTTGCGGCCGGGCGAACCGCCGCAGGGTGGGCGCACGGTCCCGCCCGACCCGATGCGCGTGGTGGAGGCTCGCATGGAAGAGTGCACGCTGCACGTCCGCCTCGAGGGGGAGGTGCCGGAAAAGCTGCGGCTGCTGGTGATGGGACGGAAGGCCAACGCGTTCATCGAGGTGCCGCGGCCGGGGCGCGAACTCGCCTTCCCGCTGGAGCGGCGGCAGGTGAGGCGGCTCGGGGAACTCTTCGCCGTGCGCGCCGTGCCGCAGTCGTTCCGGCGCGCCATCACGGCGCGCTGGATCGTCGGGGAGCAGCCGCCGCCGGGGTGACCGGGCGGCGCGCGGCGCGTGCGGCATCGGCCGCGCTACCGCTTGCGCGGGCCGCGCTCGGCGAGGGCCGCCTGGTAGTGCGCGAGGTACCCGGCGACCGGAACGCGCGCGACCGTTTCGGAAATGACGTCGAGGGGAACGTCCTCCGCCTTCTTGAAGCGGACGCAGGCCTTGCCCATGTCGAGCTTCTTGCCCGACTTCTTCCACTCCTGCTCGAACCACTTGCGCAGCTTTTCGTCGCCGTAGACGCACATGAGGTGGAGCGACATGTGGCTCTTCTGGCTGCCGAGGCCGGCGAACGGGAGGGGCTGCTTGGGATCGCAGTGGTATCCGGCGGGGTGGAGTTCGTGAGGGACGAACCACCCGATCATCCCGTACTGGACGCCCTCCTTGTAGCCCTTCGGGAGCCCCTTGTTCACCGCCGCGCGCACCTTGGAGATCGCCGCGCGCCGGTCCTCCGACAGGCTTGCGAGGTAGTCCTTCACGGTCGCGGGTGCTTGGGGCATCGGTTCCCTCCGGGGTCAGGATTCTAACCCGGCCTACGGCGTTGCGTGTGTGCCCGTACGTGGCGTACGCGCAGAGGCCCCCTCCCCGTGATTGGTAGAATGCCGCGCTCATGGCCGACGCTCATGGCCGAATGGGCTGGTTCGATCTGATGCGCGTCGGCACCATGTACCCGCCCCTGCTCTCCCGTCTGGCCATCGTGCCGCCCGCGGACCGCGCGAACACGCGTGTCCTCGACCTGCCGGCGGGCCGGGGCGTGCTCTCGCTGCCGCTCGCTGCCGCCGGATTCGACGTCACGCCTTGCGATCTCTTCCCCGAGGGATTCGAGGAGTCGCGGCTGCGGCTCCGGGGGCGACCCGTGGAGGAGGGGTTCCGCGAAGGGTGGAAGGGGCGCTGGCCCGCCAGTCTGAAACGGCGACTTTTCGGCGACCGCGTGCCGCCGGCGCCGGATCACATCCGCTGCGTCGCCGGAGATCTCGAAGCGCGGCTCCCGTTCGGGGACGCGGAGTTCGACTGGGTGCTCTTCGTCGAGGGCATCGAGCACATTCCCGACCGCCACCGCGCGCTGATGGAGGTGCGCCGCGTGCTCAAGCGCCAGGGCACGCTCCTTCTCACGACGCCGAACCTCTTGAGCGTCCGCGCGCGGCTGGCGTTCGCGTTCGTCGGCCAACGGACGTTCAAGACCTGGTTCGATGAGCACACCGGCGTGCAGGGCCGCGACGAGGAGGGCACGCGGATCTACCACGGCCACGCGTTCCTCGCGGACTACTTCCAGCTCCGCTACAGCCTCCACCAGACGGGCTTCCGCATCCGGCGCCTCGTCCCGACGCGGCGGAGCCTCACGAGCGTGCTCCTCCTGCCCTTCCTCTTCCCGCCGATCTGGCTCTTCACCCGGCTCGCGACAAGGCTCGGGCGCCGCAGGTTCACCGCCCTGCAGCGCGGGGGGCGCTTGCCCGCGGATGCCAAGCCCCCCCACGCCGAGATGGTCCGCCACATCCTCTCGACGCCGATGCTCCTCGACCGCGTCATCGCGATCGAGGCCGAGGCGGTCTGAACCGGGCGCGACCCGCCTGTCTCGCTCGCCTACCCGTTCCGCCTCCCGCGGCGCACGCGGCGTACCGTGCCCGTACCGTGCCACGTGCCCGTACCGTGCCAGGTAAGCCTGCCGCGAATCCGCCGGCCACGGCGGGATTACCTGGCACCGTACCTTACCGTGCCTACCTTACCGTGCCAGGTAGACCTGCCACGACGTACCGTGCCAGGTAAACCTGCCGCGAATCCGCCGGCCACGGCGGGATTACCTGGCACCGTACCTGACCGGTACCTGACCGAGTACGCAGGCACCGCGGCAGGATTACCCGGCACCGTACCTAACCGTACCTAGGATTACCCGGCACCGTACCTTGACCGAGGCACCGCGGCAGGATTACCCGGCACCGTACCCCCAGCCGATCTATTCCCTTTGCATGGTCGCGCCGGTTCGCATCCTCGTGGTCGACGACGAAATCCAGATCGCCCAGCTCCTGGCGGGGGTCCTGCGGGGGGCGGGGCATGACACCGCCTACGAGACGGACGGGAGAGCGGCCCTGATGAGGCTGGAGCGGGACCCCTGCGACCTCCTGGTCACCGACCTGCGGATGCCGGGCATGGATGGGCTGCGGCTCATCGAGGCGGCTCGCAAGGCCAACCCCGACGTGGACGCGCTCATCATGACCGCCTACGCCTCGGCGGACAGCGCGGTCCAGGCGCTCCGGGGGGGGATCGCCGACTACCTTCCCAAGCCGTTCGGGGTGGAGGAGATCAAGGCCGCGGTGGAGAAGGCGCTGGCCAAGCGCCAGAAGCGGCGCGCCAGCGAGATCGAGGTCAAGGACCTCTCCACCCGGGTCGAGTCGACGCGGGCCGACCTGGAGCGCCGGGTCGCGGATCTCTCCTTCCTCCACGACCTCACGCGCATCATCGCGAGCCGCATGGCGCCGGTGAAGGAGTGCCTGGTCGTCCTGCTCCGCCACCTCGACGCCGATTCGGTCTTCCTCACCGAGGCGGGCAGCGTCGTCCACTGCATCGGCGCCGACGCCGACGCCGCCTCGCTGGAGCTGGCGCGCCGCAGCGGCGTCACGGGCCGCGTGCTGCGCTCCTCCGCCCCCGCCCCCCTCCACGCCATCGCCGCGCCGGTGGGCGCGGGCGCCGTGGTGGCGCGCCGGGCCGAGCCCTTCGACGCCGCGGCGCCGCAGCTCTTGTCCATCGCCGCCCGCGACCTCGCGCTTGCCGTCGAGAACGACCGCCTGCGCGAGGGGCAGCGCCGCTCCTGCATCGGCATCGTCGCCACGCTCATCGAAGCGGTGGAAGCCAAGGACCGGTTCAACCGGGGCCACAGCCGCCGCGTGGCGGATCTCGCCGTGCGCTTCGCCCACGAGCTCGGCCTCCCGGTGCGCGAGGTGGAGATCCTCGAGACCGCCGCCAAGCTGCACGACATCGGCAAGATCGGGGTGCCCGAGGAGATCCTCAACAAGCCGGGCCGCCTCGACGACCAGGAATTCGACATCATCAAGTCGCATCCGGTCATCGGGGAGCAGATCCTCCAGCCCCTCGAGTTCCTCGCGGAGATTCGCCCCGTCGTGAGACACCACCACGAACGGTGGGACGGTCGCGGCTACCCCGACGGGCTCAGGACCACCGACATCCCGCGCTCCGCCGCCATGCTCGCCATCGTCGACGCCTTCGACGCCATGACGAGCACGCGCCCCTACCGCGCCGGGCTCCCCCGCGAGAAGGCGCACACGATCCTTCTGGAGGGGGCCGGCACGCAGTGGGATCCCGAACTGGTACGGGTCTTCGGGCGTCTCTGATCCCGGGCCTCGCGCGGCACGCGGTTGGCTCTCCCCGTTCCCTCGGCATCGCCCTGATGCCGGCGGTGGACGCGTCCTCCCCGGCCTCCCGGCGCAACGCCCGACAGCACCATGACTTACACGAACCGCGAGGCGCGAAGGAACCCGTGATCCGGGCGTTGGAAATCCTCTACGTGGGACGCCGGTGCCCCGAAGCTGCGCAGGAGATCGCCGCGCGGGGCGGCGTCGTGCGCGCAGCCGCCCACGTCTACGAGGGAATCGCCGCGCTCAAGCGCGATCCGGTGAGCGCCGCCATCGTCGAGTACGGCGAGGTGGAAGCGGACCCCGCCGGCGCCGTGCAGGCGCTGCGCGCCTCCGCTGGCCGCCGCCCGCTCCTCTTCGCCTTCACCGCCGACGAGTGGGACACGGTGCGCGGGCGCGGCATCTTCGAGCACGAAGAGGTGCTCCTGCGCCCGTTCTACCCCGACGAGCTCTGGCGCCGCATCACGCGCAGCGCGCTCCCCGACGAGGGGCTCTCGGTGCGCGTGCTCAAGGACCGCACGGAACGGCTCGCCGCGCTCCTGGAGGACGCCCAGCGCCTCAACCGCCTCACAGGCGACATCGCGGCGCTGGCCGAGCAGTGCGTGGAGATCGTGCGCGCCCGCGTGCGCGCCGGCCGCGTCTCGATCTTCCTGAAGGACCGGGCCACGGGCGGCCTGCGCGTCGTGCACGCGGTCGGCCTCCGCGAGGAGGCGCGCGCCGGCGCCCAGTGCGCGATGGGTGAGGGGGTGGCGGGGGCCGCCGCCCAGCAGCGACGTCCGGTGCTGGTGCGCGAGGCGGGACGCGACGGGCCCGCGGCGGGCCACGCCTACGACGGCTCCAGCTACATGATCGTGCCCTTGGTCTACCAGCACGACGTCTTGGGCATCCTCTGCGTCACCGAGCGCCTCGACCCGGGCCCGTTCAGCCCGGATGATCTGGCCTATCTGGAGGCGTTCGCGGAGTCGGCGGCTCTGGTGGTGCACAACGCCTACGCGCTGCGCGCGGCCGACGAGCTGGCCACCATCGATGAGCTTACCGGCCTCTTCAACCGCCGCTACTTCAACCGGGTCCTGGCGCAGGAAGTGCAGCGCGCCCAGCGCTACCACCACGACCTGACCCTGGCCATCCTCGACGTCGACTTCTTCAAGCAGTTCAACGACTCGATGGGGCACCAGGAGGGCGACCGGGCGCTGGCCGCGATCGCGCGCATCCTGAAAAACAGCTTCCGGCAGACCGACATCGTCGTCCGCCACGGCGGCGAGGAGTTCGCCGTGCTCATGCCCGAGACCACCCGCAAGGAGGGGAACGGGATCGGCTTCGTGGATCGCGCGCGCCGGGCGGTGGAAGCGGAGGGGCTCGCCTTCGAGCACCAGGGCATCCGCCGCGTGCTGACGATCAGCGGCGGCGTCGCGACCTTCCCGCACCAAGCCGCCACGCCGGAAGATCTCGTGCGGCGCGCCGACCAGGCGCTCTACGAGGCGAAGCGACTCGGCCGCAACCGCATCAAGGGCGCCTGATCGGCTCCACGAGCAGGTAAGCGCGCCAGAAAAAGGCGACGAGCCAGATCGTTCCCCAGGAGCCCGCGCCCTTCAAGACCTCCGCATCGACGCGCTTGTCCAGGAGCTCGATAAAGAAAACGATCAGGGCGACGAAGGAGACCAGCCCCGAGAGCACCAGGAGGAACCCGTCGAAGATGCGGCGGACCGGGTGGTTCGTCGGCGTGGGCGGCATCTTCTGCGAGCAGAGGAAATTGAGGAAGTAGAAGAAGATGGCGGCGGCGAGGAGGCCCAGGGAGGGGCGGATGATAAACTCGCCCTCGCCCTTCTTGAGAAGCGCGAAGAGGCACATGGAGATCCCCGAGCAGGCGCCGACCACCGCGAGCGAGCGGAAATAGTGGAATGCGCCATGGGTGCCGATGCCCGGCTCCCCCGCGGCGCCGGACGTCCAGCGCAGCATCACGTAGAGAAAGGGGAAGAGCGGCGCGATCAGATAGAAACCCACGACCGCGCCCATCACCCCGCCCAAGACTTCCAGCGGCATCATAGACCTCCAGCGGCCCGCAGCGCGCCCCGCACCGCGGCGTAGTGCGCCTCGGCCAGCGGGGTCAGCGGGAGCCTTAACTCGTTTCGAATGCGCCCCATGGAGGCGAGCGCGAATTTCACCGGGATGGGATTGGATTCGAGAAAGAGCGCCTTGAAGAGGGGCTGGAGCCGCTCGTGACTCTCGCGGGAGCGTTCGCGCACCAGGCGCGCCATCGCGACGGGGACGACGTTGGCCGCCACCGAGATCACCCCCCGCGCCCCCCTCTCCATCATGTCGAGCGTGAGCGCGTCGTCGCCGCAGAGCACCGCGAGAACGGTCTCGCGCGCGATGCGGCCGGCGCGTTCGATGTCGCCCGCCGCGTCCTTGATGGCGACGATGCCGGGGATCCGCGCGAGACGGTGCACCGTCGCCTCCTCGATGCGCACCGCCGTGCGGCCGGGCACGTCGTACGCGATGACGGGTCGCCCGCCGGCCGCCCGCGCCACCGCCTCGAAGTGGCGGACGATCCCATCCTGCGAGGGCTTGTTGTAGTAGGGCGCCACGACCAGCATCCCGTCGACGCCGCAGGCGGCGGCCTCCCGGGTCGCCTCCACCGACGACCAGGTGGCGTTCGTGCCGGTTCCGGCGAGGAGCGGGCAGCGGCCCTTGAGCACCTCGCGCGCGCGGCGGCAGAGCGCCTCGCGCTCCCCGGGCCGCAGCGTCGCCGCCTCTCCCGTGGTGCCGGCCACGCAGATCCCCGCCGTGCCGGAGGCGACCTGCCACTCGAGAAGATCGCTGAAGGCGGCGAGGTCGAGGCGGTCCTCGGAGAAAGGGGTGACGAGGGCGACGAGGGAGCCGCCGAACTCAGCCACGGAGCGCCTCGCGCATTTCGCGCACGGCAGCGGCCATGCCGACATAGAGCGCGCGGGCCACGATGGCATGGCCGATGGCGAGCTCCTCCACCTCGGGCAGGAGCACGATGGCGCGCGCATTGTCGAGGCGGAGGCCGTGCCCCGCGTTGACGCGCAGGCCGAGCTTGCCGGCACGGGCGGCGGCCCCGCGCAGGGCGGCCAGCTCGCGTGCGGCGATCTCCTCGTGGGTGGCGTCGGCGTAGCGGCCGGTGTGCAGCTCGATGAACCGCGCGCCGGTCGCCGCGGCCGCCTCCACCTGCCGCTCCTCGGGATCCACGAACAGGCTCACCGCGATGCCCGTCTCCTGGAGCATCGTCACCGTCTCCTGCACCGACTCGGGGTCGGAGGCGACGTCGAGTCCGCCCTCCGTCGTCAACTCTTCCCGCCGTTCCGGCACGAGGGTGGCGAGATCGGGCTGGATCTGGAGCGCGAAGCTCACGACCTCGGGGGAGCGCGCGATCTCCAGGTTGAGCCGGCGCACCGTCGCTCGCAGGATCTCGACGTCGCGCTCGCGGATGTGGCGCCGGTCCTCGCGCAGGTGCACGGTGATGCCGTCGGCGCCGGCATGTTCCGCGAGAATCGCCGCGTGCACGGGGTCGGGATAGGCGGTCCCGCGCGCGTTGCGCACGGTGGCCACGTGATCGACGTTGACGGTAAGGCGGCACGTTTCCAAGGCGGGCGCATTTTCGCACAACGCGGCCCGCGTTGCCCGCGGGCGGATGCTCGGGTATCCCTGGGAGCGTGCGCGTCATCGGAGGAGCGTGGCGAGGCCGCGGGCTCGAGGTCCCGCCCGGCGTCCGCCCCATGCTCGATAGGGAGCGGGAGCGCCTGTTTTCGATGCTGCACGCTCGCGTGGAGGGGGCGGCCTTCCTCGACCTCTTTGCGGGTTCCGGGGCCGTCGGGATCGAGGCCCTCTCCCGCGGAGCCCGCCTTTGCACCTTCGTGGAGAACGGCCACAAGGTCCTCCCGGTCCTCCGGCGCAACCTCGAGGCGGTGGAGGCGGGGCCCCGCGCCCGGCTCCTCCCCATCTCGGCGCTCGCCCTGCCCAAGAGCGGAGAACCGGGGGAGGGGACGGTGGACGTGGCGGTCTGCTGCCCCCCCTTCCCCCTGCTCGGCGACCCGGCCCTCGGCCCGCGCCTTCAGGCGCTCTTCACCTATGTCGCCCGAAGGCTGGTGCGCGCGGGGGGGCTGTTCATCCTGGAACACCCCAAAGAGTTCGATCCCCCCGCCCTGGAGGGACCGGGGCGGCCTTCGGACACCCGGACGACCGCGGCCAGCGCGCTTTCCGTCTACGGCTCGCTCAAGTAGCCGCTCCGCGGTCGTCGATAGAGGCCCAGATCCCTCCGGGCCCACGGTGGGTCCCGGGGATCACATCGGAGAGCGGATGTTTTACGGTCGCCAACGCGACATCCCGGCGAAGTTCAAGAACCTCACGCGCATCGTGGGCATGCTGGCGCAGGTCCAGGGCGTGCGGGAGGAGCTGGTCGCCGAAATCCGCTCCGAGATCGAGCGAGGGGAGTACCTGTCGGAGGCCAAGCTCAACGCCGCCATCCACAGGCTTCTCCGCGAGATCATGGCCGAAGAGGAGAGGGTGTCATGAAATCCGCAATGAACCGGGTCCTTCTGCTCGGCGCGCTCGCCTGCGCGCTGTCCGTCGCGCCGACGGCGTCCGCCGGCGGGTGGTTCAAGGAGATGGATGAGTCGAAGGTAGTGCCCCTCGGGGACGTCCTGCGCAATCCGCACGACTTCGTCGACGTGCCGATCCGCCTCGAAGTCTACTTCAACGCTCCCGGGCGCAGCTTCAACCCCTACTACACGCGCTTCAGCGAAGATCTCTACGCGAACTTCTCCGCCTGGCCGGTCAACGCCCGCCTCTGGGAGAAGCGCGACTTCCAGCGCTCCTACGGCCTCTTCTTCGTCCTGAGCGAGGGGAAGGTCTGGAAGAAGCTCGCCAAGACGCAGCGCGTGGCCTCGTTGGAGCTGAGCGTGGTGGTCCGCGACGTCTTCAAGGGCCAGCCGTGGATCGAGGTCGTCGGGTTCGAGACGCGCGGCGAAGGCATCACCGAGGCGCAGGTGCGCGACGTCATCGCCGGCGACGCCCTCTTCCTCGCCGGGCGGCATGGCGAGGCGGCCAAGAAGTACGATCGCGCCCTCTCCGGCGATCTGCCCGCCTCCACCAAGGCCGAGATCACCCGCAAACTCGCGGATGCGCACTATGGCGCCGGCCGGCACCGGCAGGCGCTCGACGCCTACCGCGCCGGGCGTAAGCTCGTGCCGGGCTCCGCCGTCTTCCAGCAGGGCGAGGAGGCGTGCCGCCAGGCGATGGCAGCCGCCAGCGCCAAGTCGCGTGGCCGCGAGGCCGGCGAAGTGACGATCTTGCCGGCCGGCCGCGACCAGGAGGTCTTTGCGGACGGCGTCAACGACGTGGATGCCATGATCGCGCTCTTCGAGGATCCCGATGCCGTGGCCGCCGAAGTGGCGCGGGACCGGCAGGAGCTGCTGGACCGGGCGACGGCTCTTCGTGCCGCCGCGGTCGCGGACGAGGTCGAGGAGCCGGTGCCCGCGGTCGCTCCGACGGAGGAGGCGCCTACCGGGGGCTCGGAACAGTCCCCCGTGACGGAAGAGCCGGCGCCCGCAGAGCCGGTCGTTCCGGCGGAAGAGCAGGGTTGCGGATCGGCCGACGAGGAGATCGAGCCCTGGAGCGATGAGGTCGAGGAGTCGGGCACGGAAGGTGAGGGTGTCGAGGGGTGCGGGGCCGCCGCCGAAGGCTGCGCCCCCGTCGAGGAGGGCTGCGCTCCCGCGGAGGAGGGCTGCGCGCCCGCCGCCGAAGGCTGCGCTTCCGTCGAAGAGGGTTGCGCTCCCGCGGAGGAGGGCTGCGCGCCCGCCGCCGAAGGCTGCGCCCCCGTCGAGGAGGGTTGCGCCCCCGCGGAGGAGGGCTGCGCGCCCGCCGCCGAAGGCTGCGCTTCCGTCGAGGAGGGTTGCGGCGAGGCGGTGCCCGCCTGCGGCAGCGAGGGTATGGAGGAGGGTATGGAAGGGTGCGGGAGCGACGAAGCGCCGGCGCAGGAACAGGCCGGCTGCGAGACCGCCGAGGTCGTCGACGAACCCGCGAACGAGATGGCGTCGGCGGATCCGATCCCGGTTCCGTCCGATCCCCGAGTGGTGACCGTGGCCGGTCAGGAGCAGCGCTTGCCGCGTCTGCCCTTCTCCGGGTGCGAGGCGGTCACGCTGGATCAGCTCCGGGCGATTCTCGAGGAGATCCTCTCGAACCCCGAGTTCTGATCGTTTGGCTCGGACGGATCGTGCGGGAGCCGACCAGAGGGTCGGCTCCCGCCTTACCATGGGGCCGCGTTGACTCCCCCCGCCACCCCCCTCCTGCTCAAGCCGCACCTCGCGGAGCGAGTCTGGGGCGGCCGGCGCCTCGGCCCGGGAATCGGCGAGGCGTGGGACCTGTCGGTCCATCCCCATGGTCCGAGCCGCGTCGCCAGCGGCCCATGGTCAGGCCGCACAATGGCGGAGTTGGCCGCCGCGCATCCCGAAGCGTTCGGTGGGCCCATCGACCTTCTCGCGAAGCGGCTCGATTGCGCGCAGACGCTCTCGGTGCAGGTGCACCCCAAGAAGGGGGATCGAAAGACCGAGGCGTGGGTGGTGCTCGAGGCCGATCGCGGGGCCGGCGTCTACCACGGCTTCGCCCGCCCCACCACCGCCGAAGAGGTGCGGCGCACCGCCCAGGACGGAACGCTGCCCAGCCTCCTGCGCTTCCTCGAGACGCGACGCGGGGAAGCGGTGTTCGTGCCCTCGGGCACGGTGCATGCGATCGGCGCGGGGCTCTTCCTGTTCGAGATCCAGCAGTCGTCCGACACGACCTACCGCCTCTTCGACTGGGGACGCCCGCGCGAACTGCATCTCGATGCGGGGCTCGCCTGCTCCGACTTCGATGCCAGGGAGGCGACCCCGGTCCCGCGCCACCTTCCCGGCCAGCGCGTGCGGCTCCTCGAGTGCGACCACTTCCACGTGGAGCGCGTCGAGACCTCGGCGCCCGTCGCCGTCGATCCGGGCGCACGCTGGAAGGCGCTCTTCGTCGTGGAGGGCGCCGGCACGATGGGCGGTGTGGCGGCAAGAGCCGGCGACACGCTCCTCCTCCCGGCCTCCGCCGGTCGCCACGACTTCCGCCCCGGCGCCCCCACCACGCTCCTCGCCTACGGCCCGGGGCGGTAGCGGGTTCCAGCTACGCGTCCGCGAGCAACCTTCGGGATCCCGCGAGCGGCCTACGCGCCACTCGCCTGGGCTGGAACGTGCGATCTCCGCGGTGAACTGCCCCGCCACCCGGGCACACCGCGGCAACGGGAGCTCGGTCGACGAGGCAGCACCTTGGATGCGGCGCTACAGCCCCTTCCCCCGCCGGTAGAGGTCGCCGTGGAAGCGGCACGACACCATGACGTCCGTTCCACCAAGCACGAGAGTCCAACGCAAGTAGCGGTGGCTGAGGAGGATCGTATGCGTCGCTTCCGTGTACTCCGGCGGCTCGATCGTCTGGATGTCGGGGAACCAGGTGTTTTTGTCCGTGGACTGCTCGAACACGAGGGAGAAGCTGCTGCCGCTCCCGTTCAGCAGGCCGCGCCAGGTGTGGACGACGAGCCGATCGAAATCGCGCACATCGAGGGGCAGCCCACGGTAGGTGCCGGATCCTGCGTAGCAGGCGCCGACGCGATTGAAGACCACCGGGACCGTCTTGGGTTTCATGCGCACCTCCACGTTGCGGCACCGGCCGCGATGCGCCAGGCGGTACGCCCGGACACGGCTCTCCCGTTGCCCGCGTGCAACACGCGCCCACCATCGTCCAGGGGACGGGCGTTGGTGGCTTGCTGTTTCTGCAGGACGCACTCATGCTCCGTCATGCCCGACTATCCTGCACTCGGTTGGATTGGAAGAGAAGGGCGGAACAGCGCCATGGGCGATGGCGAGAATCGGGAGATCCCATCGCGCGCGATTCCATTGCCCCGTCGTGGCTGCAGCACTCCTTCCCGAGGTCGGCGAGTCGGGCATCGAATCCCGTTGCTTTCGTGCTGGACACGCGCAGGCAGCTTGCGCGGATCCCGATCAGTGGCGCAACGCGATCGGCATCAGGTGTCAATACGTTGGCCTTTCGCGGGTTTCTGGGCGCGCGCCGGCCCCCCGCGGGATGGCATCGAGCAGGGGTTCCCCGGCCTGTACGGCCGAAACGCGACGATCGGCGAAGTTGCAGATCCTGCGACGGGGCGATTGGACTCTGGATTTCGGGCTGGGCCCTTACGCGCAGGGCTCACCTGAAACGGAGGCCGGGGCATGAACCCGCGCACCGGGGACCGAATCCGCCAACGTCGGTGGCGGAACACACGGGCAAGCCCGGTTACCACAAGATTAGCGCGAAATCCCTGTTGCAAAGAGAGAGAGAGAGAGTGTGTGTGTGTGTGTGCGAGAGAACGAAGACCACGGCATCCTAGGCGCGGGATCACCGCTTGCCCGGGGGCGGGCGGAAGGGTCGGAAGCCCGAAAACCCGGGAAAGGCCAGCAATACGGGGAAGCGGGAAACCGCGGATAACCGTCTAGCGGACCAAACCACGCGTGCGGGGCATCGGAGCACCGCCGCCTATCGGAAGTCTGGAAGTGCAAAAGAGAGGAGACCGATTCCATGGCCGGAGAGCTCGTACCCCTGGTCCTGCTGCCCCGATTCTCGACCTTCGTGGGCGCAGGCGATTTCGTGACCATCGGGATGGAGGTGAGCGACTACACCGCCGCCAGCGTGAACACCTGGAGAGGCGCAATGCTGGGGTCGAGTCCCACCTTCGGGATCACCTTCGAGGAGTCCACCGATCAGGGCACCTGGACCACCTGCTCGGGCACGACGGCCAGCGCGGATCCCGGCGCCGGCCTGGAGGCGCAATACGTACCGACTCTGAAGAAGCGATGGTTCCGCGTCAAGGTGACCCTTGGCGGCACCAACCCGGCCGCGACCTGCTGGGCGATCGGATACTTGGAGATGCGGGAGTCCTAGGCCGGGGAGCGTTTTCAGCCTCGCGGGGGCTTACGCGCGGGACGGGTTCGAGCAGCCCGTAGCGCACGGGCATCCCGCGAGGCCGGAACGCGCCTCGTAAAGAGGAACACCGTGGCAGGGCAAAAATACCCGCTGACGCTCATTCCGCGGTACACGACCTATGCGGGCGCGGGGAGTTTCATGACGTTGCCCATGGATGTCTCGCCGTTCGAGCTCGCCACGGTCAACGTCTGGGCCGGAACGGTCGTCGGGAGTTCGACGTCGCTGGAGATGAGGTTCGAGGAGTCCACCGATCAGGTGATCTGGGCGACCTGTACCGGAGGCGGGACCTTCACGCCCACTTCGGGACAGGAGACGCCCAAGTCGATCACGCTGAACCGGCGCTACTTTCGTGCCGTCGTGACGCTGGGCGGCACCAACGTGGGGGTCACCTGCTACATGATCGGCTATCTCATTGCGCGGCAACGGTGACCCAGGGCCCGAGAGGGAGGCGATCGATGGCGTGCGGCTGCCAGGACAAGAGAAAGCCCGCAGGTTCCGCCGGCTGCGAGTGCGATGGCTCGCCGAGGGGCGCCGGGCATGGGACCGACCCGGCTTCGGGAGCGGCGCCTGTTTCGGGTCCGCCGCACGTCGATCGCTACGCGGAGCTCGCTTCGAACAATGCGATCCTCGCCGCGGTGCTCCGGGAGCGGACGATCTACCGGCCGCCGCGCGAGCTCTTGGCGCGCATGGAACTGCGCCCGACGGGCGGGTGCGAGCCCGTGCGGGGCGACGCACTGCTCCCGCGACGCGTCGTCGGCCCCTTGGACGCCGGCTTGCGCCTTGTCGCCGAGCCCTTGATCCACCAGCCGGCGAAGAGCGCCCCCAACCTCTATCACCAGGTCCTGGCGCCGCTGTGGGTGCATCGATACGCGCTTCCCGTCGCAGCCCCCACCGATGGTGCGCTCGAGTGCGATCCCTGCGCGCCGATCCAGCGACCCCCTCGCTCCCTGCACGACTGCGCGCTGCAATCCCCCGCCCCGAATGCGGAGGCTCGGACCCAGGTCGAGCCGCCCCAGGTCCAGCAGCTCGACGACATGGAACTGGACGACGAGTGCAGCGCCTGCGGAATGCCGGCGCTTGGGGCCCGGACGATTCGGATGAAGTCGGCTACCCTGCAGGTCCCCCACCCCATGTGTCACGATGCGCGCCATGGCACCGAGGACGAGTACACGCCGTTCGTCCCGCCCGAGCGGCCGTCCCCGCGTGGGAAAGGTGGGGTGCAGCCTCTGGCTTGTCCCTGCACGTGCACGTGCGTCGTGAACCTGGCGATCGTGGGATTGGGCCGGTGGCCGGAGGAGTCCGCGGCCTCGGAGGCCAACCGCTTGCACGAGCTTCTGGATGCGGCGATCAGCGCCGTCACCCGGCTCACCAGCGCATTGTTGCCCACACGAGGGGTGATGAGTCCTCCTCATACGTACACCTCCGACCGCGGCAATCCCGTTCTCGACCTGCCTGCGCTCGCCTCCGGCTACGCGCCGCAGCGCATGCAACTGGAGCAGGGCGCTTGGATCGGGGCGGGGGCGAATTCGGGATGGGAAATCTCGGTCGGCGTGCTATCGCCTCCCCGCGTACGCGAGACGCCCGACGTGATCTCCCATGGAGGCGCGATCGAATTCGAGGCACCCCTGCATCCCGACAGCTCGACGAGCATCAACGTGGGAGTCCTCTCGACAATGCCGCTTTCTTCGGCAGCGCTCGCGGACCTGTTGCCTCCACTCATGCGTCGGCCCGTGACGCAGGAAGCGGCCGGTCGTGGGGCAACGCGATGAGGCTGCGCCGCAAGGAGTCCTCCTTCGCGCACAGCAGGGACGGCACATGAGCAACCGCACGCCCGCCTCACCGCCGGGGTCGACTGCGATCCTCGAGGAGGGAGCTGTAGGCCCGCCGCAGGGCGGACAGGGATGGCCCAGGACTTCCGCGGGGTTGGACTCCGCGCTGTTTCGCGCGTTTCCCCGCGACAGTGGCGCCGCGGCTGCCGGCCCGGTGACGGGCGCGCCGGTGCCGCGTCCCCCTCCCCGCACCATCGCGGACTTGCGGGCGCTCTACCCCAGCCCTGGGGAGGAGGCGCGCGAGCCCGGCTCGAGCAAGGCGGGGTCCGACAAAAACCCCGTCGCGCTCGACGGAATCCCCGCCTTCCAGGAGGGTGCGCCCGAGGCAGAAGGCAGCAGTCCGCCTCGACGGGCGTTCGCGGCCATGCTTCGCTCTCTGGGCGGGACCAGCCCGCTTCCCCCCGCGGATGGGTGGGAAAAGCGCGGCTACGTGGGCGATCGCCCCAGCCACATGGCGGGCTTGGCTCCGGGCGGATCCGGCGGGGCGAGCGCAGCGGCAAGCCTCGGCCTGACGCGGCATCAGGTGGCGCTGAGCGGTCGCTTCGGAGTCAGTTTCGCGGGCCATCCGGGCGCTGGAGTCCTGGCGCCGGAGCCGCGGGTCGCGCCCGGCACCGCGCGATCCATGCTCCCCAGCCCCGCCGCGTGCGGGGTGCCGTTCGACGCGCGTTCGGGGGCGATGATCTCCCGCGCGGCGTCGATGCGGGAGTTTAGGGAACGGGTCGCGGAGGGCGAGTTCGCCGCGCCGAGGAGCGCGCTGGCGCGTCTGGACTTGATGGCCACGGCCTCGACGATCGACTCGGATCGGAGCCCTCCTCCGGTGCTCGGGCAGTCCCCTTCCGGTGGGCCTACGGGCGCTCCGGGGGAACAGCAAGCCTTCCAGCAGGACACCCCGCCCCTGAAGAGCCCGGGAATGCCGGATGCCCTGGCAGATCGATCGGGCGACCTCGATGCGGCGTTCCGCGAGGACGACTCCGCCATGAAGGGTCTCGCGCTCTTTTCGCCAGGTCGCCCCTCGATCGCCCTGCGCGGAGGGTTTCGCCCCAGTCGGGCCACAACCTGCGCAAGTTTCCGCGATCTGGAGATGTTTGGAGGTGCGCGTGGGATCGAGCGCGCGTTGCAGCACCGGCTGGCACGCGGCCCTCTGTCGCTTGGCCCGCGGACGGATGTGGGCGAAGTTACACGGCCCCCGCTGTCCGAGACTGTTGGGACGAGCCGTCCCGCGCCGGAGAATCCGCCGAACGACTTCGGGGCGCGCCCCCAGCGAGACGGCGCGATCTGCGACGCGACGCCGAGGTTCGCGACGGAGCCGGGGGCCACGGCCCGCGAGCCTACGGGGTCGTCCCCCAGCCAGGCCGAGCCCGGGGGATCCAGCCTCGCGCCGCGCGAGGCCGCCCGGCAGGCCGTCCAGGACCCTCAAGCCCGGCGCGCGCCGCCCGACCAGGTGCCCTTCCCGCCGCAGGAGGGCGACGTGGCGTTTGGTCGCGGGGGCGTGGATGCAGGGATGGCGCCTGGGATCTCCTTCGACGAGAAGGGGAAGATTTCCGTGCACAAGGGGAAGCTGCGCGCCAATCCGTTCGGACTCGGGGGCGGACCCGGCGAGAGCGTGCTCCAAGAGCTCGAGCGGGCAGCGGAGAGCGAGGCCTATTCCATGGGTGTCGCAGGAACGTATGCGGCTGCCGCCGAGGCGGCCCGAACCGATCGCGCCGCGCTCCTCGGCATGGGACAGCGAAGCGAGCGGGCGTTCGTGTCCAATCGCCCCCGCTACCGGCAGTTGCAGGAACGCAGGCGAAGGATCGAGGAGTCGCCGATCACGGCAGAGAAGCGGAGGGAGTTGGACCGCATCGCGGTCGAACTCAAGCGGATCGAGGCGCAAGGAACGCGCGCCCATCTGGCCACGTTCCTGGCAGCAGCGCGCGAGGCCGACGCGGTGATCGCGGCCGAGGGGGCCGATCGCTACTTGAGCCAGGCGGCCGCCGCGCGACAGACGGTGCAACGACTCCGCAGGATCGCGGGCAACGCGGATCGAGACACCCTCCGTCGTCGGATCGCGCAGGCGCAGTCGCGCGCATCGCGGGAACTCGAGCGCAGGGCGAGGCGCCTGCGCCAGTGGAGTCGCAGACCGGCGCTCGTCGCGGGCGCCCACGTCAAGCTTGTGCGGGAGCAGGCCAAGGGGAAGGAGGCGTCCGCCAAAGCCGAGAAGTACTTCAAGAAGGCGAGCGTCCCCTCCCTTTCGGTCAACAAGCGCAACCAAGCCCGCATCCGCGCCAACACCTACCTTGGCGTCGCCAGGCTCGCCCATGCCCGGGCAGGTGCCGCGGCCGACGCCGTGGCGGACAACGCGCTCCGAAGGCTCGAACGGTCGCCGGAGTATCGGCAGATCCTTCGAGAGGAGCGGCAGGCGCAGGCCAAGAGGAAGGCGGAGGGGGAACTCTTTCGTTCCCAGGAGCGCAAGCAGCGGACGCTTGCGGCTCGACGTCTCCCCGCTTTGCGCGCCCTAGACCGAAAGATCCGCACGCTGACCCGATCCAGGGACGCCCTCACCCAGAAGCTCGCAGCCGCGCGCGCGCGGGCGAAGCAGTCTCATGCGAGCCGTGAAACCTCGAACGCGATTCGCGTCACGATAACGCAGATCCAATCCAAGCTGGACCGTGTCTCCGAGCAGATCGAAGGCACGGTGAAACAGCGTAGCGGCGTCTTCCATGCGAGCGCGGACCCGATCGCTCCCTCTTCAACCTCTCCCCCCACGCCGCAGACCGCCCTGGAACGGCTTACGGAGGCAAGGGACAAGCTGACCGACACGTTTGGCGCGGGCACGCAAACCCCCAAGATCCTCGCCACGCTCCAGCGCAAGATCAACGACCTCGCGACCGAGCAGGCCATCGACGCCGCAAACCGCGCCGAGCTTGCCCTCGAGTCGGGAAAGGCGAGTGCGCTCGCCTCGGTGGATCCGGGTCTCACCCGTGAGCAACGCGAGGAGGCGAAGGCCGCACTGGCAGCCAGCATCGAGGAGGCTTCCGCGGCCGTGGATCGGGCCTCCGAGGCGGTGATGGCCTCTAAGCCGCCTTCCCAGGCGGCGCTCGATGCCTGGCAGCGAGCCTGGGACCGCTACCTGGAGCTCCTGGCGCTAGGAGAAGACCCCTGCGCGCAGCCGCCGTGCGGCTGCACCCCTCCCTGCCTCGCGCCGGCGAAGTGCACTTGCGAACCGCCGGCGCTCCCCGAGGACGAGGAGGCCGAGCGGCCCAAGGACGGCAAGCCGGAAGCGCCCGAGGAGGCGCACAAGCGCGAGGAGAAGGAGAAGCGAGAAGCGGACGACAAGAAGCTGGCGGCGCAGAAGAAGGGATCGGGCCAGTCCATCTCCAAACACCTCGTCACGGACGCCCCCGAGGATGCGCAAGCGGCGGTTCCCGTTGCGCCGGAAGGGGCTGCGGATGAACAGAAGGCGCGCATCCCTCCCGATGCCGCATCCGCGGGCGAGAAGGGTCCCGGCACGCAGGAGCCGATCGCGCCAGCGGGGACGGGCGGCGTCGCGCTCGCGCCAGGCGAGACGAGGACGGTGGCGCCTCCGCCCAAAGACGCGGGGCAGGATCCGTCGAAGGAGGACCGATCCAAGAATGCCCCCCCGCCCCGGACCCCGCGCACCGCGCTCCCCCCGGGCGGCACCGCGAACCTCATGCAGAGCGTTCTGGCCTATCCCGGCCGGGTATTGGCGCGGGTAGCCTTGGCGGTCCGGACCGCCCTTCTCGATGCCGTAAGGGAGCTGGAGTGGGAGATCCCGAAGCGGCTTCGCCGGTGGACGAGCGCGGCGATCGAGACGCTTGAAGACTGGGCATTCGAGCGCGAGCTCCGGGAGGACCTCCGGGCGCTTGACGACGTTCCGCCCCTGCCGCAAGCGGACGCGACCGCGCTGGTCGAGCACCTGCTGGTGGCGGCGAACACCCCCCTTGACATAGAGGGGCGGTTCTCCGCGACGCACCTCGCGGGATACCTCCGTGAAATCGAGTCCATGACGCGCTTCCTGAACCGGCCTCTGCCCTCGGAGGACATGCCGGTGCAGATCGCCTACCCCCAAGTGGCCATCGCCCTGCCGGACGTCGAGGAGTTAAGGGTTGAACTGCTCCACGGGCTCCTGGACGTGTATGCACGGGTCGACTGGCCGGTGACCACGAGCTACGAATTGGACCACGCGCTCGCTGAAGCCGAGCGCGAGCTTGCTGGCGTGACGCGCGAAGCACGCGCTCGATTCGTCCCCTTGGTCCCTCGTTATGACTTGCTTGGCAAAACAAACGAGCTGCGAGACCAGCTGGCCGGCCTCAGGGAGGGGTACAGCGTCGATGTGCGGTCCCGGGGAGCCGCGAGCCTGAGCGCGCAAGTGGCAAGCCTCGACCTCCTCGGAGCGAAGCTCAAGGCCATCGACGCCAAGCTGTCGGCCTACCCGGACCTGTATGGCCTTTCGA
>JBQTIG010000080.1:0-3385 GCA_052388375.1 Planctomycetaceae bacterium
CGAGCCCACCTTCGCGCTCGTCACCGAGGCCAACGACAAGCAGAAGCGGGCGCTCGACCTGCTCGAGTCGATCCCGGTGTAGACACGAACGTGACGCGCGGATTCGTCGCAGGCCCCTGCACCACAATGGCTTAGCGCTTCTCGGGCTTGGAACTTCGGCCTAGGGTCTGTCTGAATCCTCCATCCGGCTTCGCCCGGCTGCGCGGGCCGCTGGCTTCGCCGCTCGTCCATCGCCGTATTTGGGGTCAATACGGCTTCGGACTCGCGGCTCGCCAGCAGCCCGCTCGCTCGGGCACGGGCCGACGATGGAGTATTCAGACAGGCCCAAGTCTGGGGGGGCTCGTTGGAAGCGGGAACTCCCCCCAAGAGGCACCGTGCTAGGCTGCAGCCATGCCGCGGCCGGTCGCAATCCTGGGCTGCCTATTGGTCTCGGCGGCCTGCGACCGCGGGGGGGAGCGCCCCCCCCAAGACCCTGTCGCCTCGCTCCGGCACGGTTCTACGGAGGAGCGGCGGGCGGCCGCGGAGAGCCTGCTCCTCTCCAGGGAGGCGATTCCCGCGCTGCGCGCCGCGCTTGCGGACCCCGATCGGGAGGTGCGGGCCCGATCGGCCCTAGCGCTCGGCCGCCTGGGCGAGCTCGTGCCGCAGGCCGCCGCCGCCCTGGGCGAGGCGCTCTCCCTCCCCGCCATAGACGATCGCTGGCGAGCCGCACAGATGCTGGGCTCCTTGGGGCCTGGGGGGCGCCCCGCGCGCGAGGCGGTCGAGGCGGCCCTTGGGGACCCCGACCCCGAGGTGCGCGCCCAAGTGGCCCTGGCGCTCGCGGCCATCGACGGCAACGGCGTCGCCGCCGCCGCCGCTCTCGCCCGCGATCTGGAGGGGGCCGCGCCGCGGGCCGCGGCCGAGGCCGCCGGGGAGCTGGGCGCCCACGCCGCCTCGCTCCTGCCTGCGCTCCGGCGGCTCCTCCTCCACGAAGACCGCAGGACGGTGACCGAGGCGCTGCGCTCCCTCCTGCGCATCCAGCGCAGCCCGGACGAGGCGATCGCGGCGCTCGCTGGCGGACTGCGCCACCCCTCCCCGGAGGTGCGGGCCAACTGCGCCTACGGCCTCCTGCGGCTGGGGGAGCGAGCGAAGGAGGCGGCGAAGGCACTCGTCGCCGCGAGCGAGGATCCGGAGGCGTCGGTGCGCACCATCGTCGCGCACGCGCTCGCGCAACTCGCCGCGGTCTCGCCGGAGGCGGCCGCGGCGCTCGCAAGGCTCACGCAGGATGCGGACGCCGGGGTACGCGCCGAGGCCGAGCGGGCGCGGGCGACGCGCTAGAGCGCCTCCTCGAGCTCCTCCTCCATCCGCGTTTCCGAACGCGTGCCCGGCCCCCGGCGCGCCCCCTCGCTCGGGGCGCACGGCCGGATCCCTGCCCCAGCGAGCCCCGAGACGGCAGCGGGCGCCTTCGCGCCGGTGCGGTGAGGGTGCGGTTCGGGAAGCGTGCCCCGCTTGCTAAGATGGCTGATTCCCCGGGGGCCCTGTCGACATGCGCAAGCACATCTTCGTGACGGGTGGCGTCGTTTCGAGCCTGGGCAAGGGGTTGACGGCCGCCGCCATCGGCGCGCTGCTCGAGTGCCGCGGGCTCAAGGTGGGGATGCAGAAGCTCGACCCCTACCTCAACGTCGACCCCGGGACGATGTCGCCCTACCAGCACGGCGAGGTCTACGTCACCCACGACGGCGCCGAGACCGACCTCGATCTCGGCCACTACGAACGGTTCACCCACGCCCAGATCACCCGTGCGAGCAACTACACCACGGGGCAGATCTACAGCACCGTCTTGGCGAAGGAGCGCCGCGGGGAGTACCTCGGGAGCACCGTGCAGGTGATCCCCCACGTGACCGACGAGATCAAGAGCGCCGTGCACTCCGCCGAGGACGACGTGGACGTGCTGATCACCGAGATCGGCGGGACCGTGGGCGACATCGAGAGCCTGCCGTTCCTCGAATCGATCCGGCAGTTCGCCCACGAGAAGGGGCGCGCCAACTGCTGCTTCCTACACCTGACGCTCATCCCCTACCTGCGCGTGAGCGGCGAGATGAAGACGAAGCCGACGCAGCAGAGCGTGGGCAAGCTGCGGGAGATCGGCATCCAGCCCGACTTCATTGTCTGCCGGACCGAGCAGTCCATGACGACCGAGATGAAGGACAAGATCTCCCTCTTCTGCAACGTCGACAAGCAGTGCGTCATCGACGAAAAGGACGTCGATACGACGATCTACGAGCTGCCGCTCATGCTGCACAAGCAGGGGCTCGACCGGTTGCTGTGCGAGCGGCTGGGGCTGCAGAGCCTGGAACCGGAGATCGGGGCGTGGCGGGAGCTGCCCGAGCGCATCCGGTGCCTCTCCAAGGAGGTCGAGATCGCGGTGGTCGGCAAGTACATCGTGCTCACCGACGCCTACAAGTCGGTCTACGAATCGCTCACCCACGCCGGCTTCGCGAACGACGCGAAGGTGCGCTTCCGCAGGATCAATCCGGAGGAGCTCACGCCCGGAAACGTCGCGGCGAAGTTGGAGGGGGTGCGGGGGCTGCTCGTGCCGGGCGGCTTCGGCGAGCGCGGGTTCGAGGGGAAGATCCTCGCGATCCGGCACGCGCGCAAGACGAAGCTGCCCTTCCTGGGGCTCTGCTTCGGCCTCCAGGCGGCGGTGGTGGAGTTCGCGCGCGACGTGTGCGGCATCCGGGACGCCAACAGCACCGAGTTCGGGAAACCCTGCACTCCGGTCATCGACCTCATGCCCGGGCAGCGCAAGGTCACGGAGAAGGGCGGCACGATGCGGCTCGGCGCCTACCCATGCCGCCTCACGGAGGGCACCCGCGCCCGGGCCGCCTACGGCGTGGACCTCGTCGAGGAGCGCCACCGCCACCGCTGGGAGTTCAACAACGCCTTCCGCGGCGCGCTCGGCGAAGCCGGCATGGTCTTTTCGGGAATCAACGAGGAGCTCGACCTGGTCGAGATCGTGGAGCTTCGCGACCACCCCTTCTTCGTCGCCGTCCAGTACCACCCCGAGTTCCGCAGCAAGCCCATGCGTCCCCACCCCCTCTTCCGCGACTTCATCAGCATTGCAACGCGCGGGCATTCGTAAACCCTTGAGTGGACGGTCGTAGTGGCGGCGGGGGGCGCCATCGATGGCGCAGCCGAGGCCGCCACGTTTGCTTTGCAATGCGAACATGTCGCGAAGTCGACCTGATCGTCCCCTACGCCACGGGCGTCGATTCCGTCTTCGAGCCTATCCGAAAACCCGGCACCATTCGGCCGGCTGCGCGGGCCGATCGCTTCGCCTCTCCTCCATCGCCGTAGTTCGCCAATACGGCTTCGTCGTCGCGGCTCGCGCTCGGCCCGCTCGCTCGGC
>JBQTIG010000081.1:0-90576 GCA_052388375.1 Planctomycetaceae bacterium
GACGCTCCACGACGGACGCCTCTACTTGGCGCAAGGCGGCACGCTCTTCCGCGTCGATCCCCGCACGGGAGCGGCGGAAGGGTCGTTCGCGCTCCCGGCCAACGTCATCGATCTCTGCAGCGACGGGACGAGCCTTTACGCCTGCGAGTACGGCTGGACGGCCGGCGCCCCGATCCACCGGATCGACCCGTCGACCGGTGTCGTGGCGCAGCTCATCGTTACCGAGGCGAACAAGGCCGACCGCTCCCTGGGCGCGAAGGGGATCGCCTGGCGCGCGGGAAGACTCTACGTGCTCGAAGGGATGCAAGGCAGGATCCACGAGGTCGATCCCGCCTCGGGGGCGGTGACGCGAGCGCTGGAGACCGGCGCGACCTGGCTCGCGGGACTCGACTTCGATGGCCGGCGGTTCGTGGCGGGCAGCCGCGACGCGATCCTGCGCCTCGACGGGGAGACAGGCAAGGTGGTCGAGCGCATCGCGGTGCACTACCCGGTGCGCAGCCTGGCGGCGGGCCCCGCGGGAATCTACGTCCTGGAGCAGCCCGTCTTCGATTTCGGAGTGCGCCACGAGACGATCCGGCTCTGGCCCAAGACCACGCTCGTGCACCTGCTGGGCGATCCCATTCCCCTCGCTCCGCCTTCGAGCTGGCTGGCCCTCGAACCCACCGGTCCGCGAGGGCGCACCCCGTTCAACCCCGATCCCGCGTTCGCGCGCTACCTCCTGGACCGCGACGCAGCGCCACCCTTCGAGGGCGAGACGATCGCGGGGAAAGGCTGGCAGCGCGTCGAGGGCGAGGTGAAGGGCGACTTCGCCTACGCTTACGCCGCGCTGGATTGCGCCGACGAGCGCGTCGTCGGGATGCGCTGTGCCGGGGGCGGGGCGCTCTTCGTGAACGGCGATGGGTTTGCCGGCGATCTCTACGGCCTGGGCACGCCCGCGCTCCCGGTGTCGCTGCGCGCAGGGACCAATCACCTTTTCGTGCGCGGCATGCGCGGCGGATTCCGGCTGGAGATCGAGCCGCTCGGGAGCGAGCTGATCGTGTCGCAGGGCGACGCCACGCTCCCCGACCTCGGCGGCGGCGCCTGGGCGGGGATCGTGGTCGCCAACGCCTCTCGCGAAGCTTTGGCATCCTTCACCCTTGGAGGCGTGAGCTTCCCCGAGGGACTCGCGCCGCTCGCCGTGCGCAAGGTGGCGGTGCCGGTCCCCGGACCCCTTCTCGATCTCGGCGGCGGACGGAGCTTCCCGCTCGCCCCGCGAACGCCGCGCGAGGCGCGACGCCACACCTTCCTCTCCGCCATGGACGGCTCGGCGCAGGAGTACGCGCTCCTGCCTCCCACCGGCGCTCCCGCGCGGGCGGGCATCGTCCTCTCGCTTCACGGCGCCGGGGTGGACTGCCTCAACCAGGCGCGGGCCTACTCGCCCAAACCGGATCTCTTCATCGTCTGTCCCACCAACCGCCGCCCCTTCGGCTTCGATTGGCAGGACTGGGGCCGGCGCGACGCCTACGAGGCGCTGGCGCATGCGCGCGCGGTGACCGGGGCGCGCCGCGACCGCACCTTCCTTGCCGGCCATTCCATGGGGGGGCACGGCACGTGGCATCTGGCCGCCAACGATCCGGACGCCTTCGACGCGATCGCGCCGAGCGCCGGCTGGTCGAGCTTCGATTCCTACGGTGGCCGCCCCGCGGCGCGGCTCGACGCCGTCTGGCGCGGCGCGGACGGCGCCTCGCTCACCTTGGACCTGATCGCGAACCTGGCCCCGCTCCCGATCTTCATCCTGCACGGCGCCGACGACGACAACGTGCCGCCGAGCGAAGCGCGGCTCATGGAGGCGGCGCTCCGTGCGGCGGGGGCAGCCTCCCTCGAGGTGCACTTCCAGGAGAAGGCGGGGCACTGGTGGGACGGGAGCGCGGCCGCGGGCGCAGACTGCGTGGACTGGCGCGGCATCTTCGACCTGTTCGCCCGGGCGCGGCGACCCGCCGATCCCGACACGATCGACTTCGTCTGCGCCGATCCCGGCGTGGACAGCGAGCACTTCTGGGTGCGCGTGCATCAGCCGCTGCGCTACGGATCGATGCTGCGGGTGAAGGCGCGCCGCGAACCGGGGCGCGTCCTGGTCACGACGGAGAACGTGCGCCGCCTCAAGCTCTCCTTGCGCGTCTCCCCCACCGCGCTGGAGATCGACGGGACGCCGCTGCGCGTGGAGGGGGAGGTCTGGCTGCTTCGCGAGGGGGACCGATGGAGCTGCGCCGCGCCACCGGCCGCGGAAAAGAGCCCGGGCCGCTCCGGTCCCTTCAAGCGCGCCTTCGACCGCAGGTTCCTGCTCGTGGTCGGCAAGGAGGACCGCGAGGCGCTGGCGCGCGCGCGCTACGACGCGCAGGTCTGGTGGTACCGCGGCAATGGGGACGCGCCGGTGGTGACCGACGAGCGCTTCCTCCAAGGCGAGTTTTCGGGCCGCAACGTCATCCTCTACGGCAACGCCGCCACCAACCGCGCCTGGGATGCGCTCTTGCCGCGCTCCTGCCCCGTCCGCGCCGAGGAGGGTCGGCTGGCGATCGGGGACCGCGAGTGGAAGGGGGACGCCCTCGGATGCCTCTTCGTCTACCCGCGCAAGGGAGACGGCGCGGCGCTCGTAGGCGTCTTCGCCTCCACCGGCCCCCGCGGCCAGAGACTCGGCAGCGCGCTCCTGCCCTTCGTTTCCGGAGTCGGCTACCCCGACTTCGCGGCCTTCGACGCCTCCCTCCTGGAGGGCGGGGACGCGGGAGTGCTCGAGGCGGGCTGGTTCACGCCGGATTGGAATGCGCTGCAGCGTTGAGCGGCTGGAGCGCCGCCGCGGATCCGCGCCGCGCGGCCGGCGGGAAGCTGCTTCCGCGCACGCCACCCTGAGGTATGATCGGGATGGAGGTACGAATTCCCGTGCGCACGCTTCCCCTTCTGCTTGCCCTCGCCCTCGCCCCCGGGTGCGGAAGCTCGGGCGAGGTCTCCCAGATCATCGCCGACTTCCTGCTGGACGACGTCAACCCCAATTCCGCGACGTTCGCGCGGATGGTGTCTCCCCGCGATCAGCTCGGGAAGGTCTCCGCCTGGTACTTCGCCCACGCGACGTGAGGCTACTGCCGGAGCCAGTTTGGCCTCCTCGACCAGATGCAGAAAGAACTCGATCTCGCCACGCCGGGCATCCAGCTGAACGGGGTGAACGAGACCGGCCACGAATCGGGCAATGCGGAAACCTGCGCGGGCAAGACGCTCCCCTGGCTGCAGGACAATGTGGTGCAAAACGTCTGGACGCTTTGGGGCGTCACCTATCGCGACGCGATCATCCTCGATGCGCAGAACAGGGTAGTGGGCGTCTACAACCTCACCGCGCACGACCTGAACGTGCCGGCCAATTACGATGAGCTGAAGGCGATGCTTCTGGCCGCGCGGGGGCCGTAGCCCCTACTTGTTGTTCCGGTAGGTCTGGTGGCAGGAGGCGCAGTTGGCCTCGACCCGCCGGTAGGCCTCCGTGGCCGCGGCGCGGTCCCCGGCCCGGAGCGCGTTCTCGAGGTCGGCGCTGGCGCGCTCGCCCTCGGCGGTCCGCTGGACAAAGTCCGCCCCCATCTCCCGGCTCTCGTCGAGCCGCGCCATCTCGCGGAGCTGCTCCCGCAGCATCAACGCCTCGTGGGGAGGCTGGACATCCGGGTTCTTCGGGAGCAGGCCCCAGCCGTTCGCCTCCAACTGCACGAGATGCTCCCAGCGCGTGTTGACCTCGACCATGATCCCGACGATGTCGTCGGGGACCACCTTGCTGGGCAGCTCGGCGGGCAGCGCGGCCAGCTCCTCGTCGGTGGGCGGGCGGAACCGCTCGGCGTCGCGATAGAGCCCCTTGTACTTGGGGCTGCATCCGCTCGTCTCGAGATGCCGCACCGCCTGGGCGTGACTCCAGCCCTCGAGCGCCTGGAGCACGAGCACGGCGGCGGCCGGGCCGCGGTGGAGGCCGTGGTGGCAGTGGACGTAGACCGGGCCATCGGAGGTGCGGCTCGCCTGGATGAGCAGGAGCGCCTCCTCCCGGCGGATGCCGTGGTACCTCACCGGTACGTGCACGTAGCGCATTCCGTGGCGGGCCGCGGCCTCGACGTCCGGGATGGCGCCGTCCACGCTCACGAGCGTCCTGTAGCCCATCGCCGCGAGGCTGCGGAACGCCACCTCGCCGGCCGGCTGGCCTCCCTGTCCGAGCCGATCGGAGACCTTGCGGTAGTGCTCGAGGCCCTCCGCACCGGCCGCGGCATCCGACGTGGCGGTGGCGCCCGGTCCGCCCTCGGGCAGCGACCCGCAGGCGACCAGCACCAGGAGGAGGAGCGACAGGGACTTCACCATGCCCCTCCTGACGCAACCCTCGTTCCAGCCCCCGCCCCCCTGTTCTGTATCCCTAGGGATACAACTTGAGGCGCCGGCGTAACATCCCCCCTACCGCCAGGCCGCAGCCTGCCTCTAGGGCTCCCGGATAGAATCGATGGTTTCGGAGGTGCGCCCATGAACCGCAAGGATCCCTTTAGGGCCGCCGCGACGGTGAAGACGCCGGCAGGCAGCCTCACGATCTACCGGCTCGACCGGCTCGGGAAGGGCGTGGAGAGCCTCCCCTTCTCCATCAAGGTCCTCCTCGAATCCGCCCTGCGCAACTGCGACGGGTACGAGGTCACCGAGGAGGACGTGCGGCGGCTCGCGGCTTGGAGCCCGAAGGGGGGCGAACCGTTCGAGGTGCCCTTCAAGCCCGGGCGCGTGGTGCTCCAGGATTTCACCGGGGTGCCCTGCGTCGTGGACCTGGCGGCGATGCGGGATGCGCTCAAGCGGCTCGGGGGCGACCCCAAGCGGATCAATCCGAAGATCCCGGTCGACCTCGTCATCGACCACTCGGTCCAGGTGGACGTGGCGGGCTCCCGGGAGGCGCTCGCCCGCAACGCCGACATCGAGTTCGAACGCAACCGCGAGCGGTACGAGTTCCTGCGCTGGGGGGAGAAGGCGTTCGCCAATTTCCGCGTCGTGCCGCCGGCCACCGGCATCGTCCACCAGGTCAATCTCGAGTTCCTGGCGCGCGGCGTGATGACGCGCGAGGTCGGGGGCGGGGTGGAGGCGTTCCCGGATTCGCTGGTGGGCACCGACTCGCACACCACGATGATCAACGGGCTGGGCGTGGTGGGCTGGGGCGTGGGCGGCATCGAGGCGGAAGCGGTCATGCTGGGCCAGGCGCTCTCCCTGGTCTCGCCGCAGGTGGTCGGGTTCAAGCTGAGCGGCCGTCTGCGCGACGGCGTCACCGCCACCGATCTCGTGCTCACGGTGACGGAGCTGCTGCGCCGGAAGGGGGTGGTGGACAAGTTCGTGGAGTTCTGCGGTCCCGGCCTCTCGGCCATGTCGCTCCCGGACCGCGCCACCATCGCCAACATGGCGCCGGAGTACGGCGCGACCATGGGGTTCTTCCCCATCGACGCCGAGACGCTCCGCTATCTGGAGCGCACCGGCCGCGGCGATGCGGCGCGGCTCGTGGAGCCCTATGCCCGCGAGCAGGGGCTCTTCCGCACCGACGCCACGCCGACCCCGCTCTTCAGCGAACTCCTGGAACTGGATCTGGCGTCGGTGGAGCCCTCGCTGGCCGGCCCGAAGCGGCCGCAGGACCGCGTCCCGCTCACCGCCATGAAGCGGGAGTTCGCCAAGGCGCTCGCCGCGCCGGTGAAGGAGCGCGGCTACGGTCTCGGCGAGAAGGCCCGGGAGGCGCGCGTCGAGGCCTCCTGGGACGGGCGCAAGGCGGAGCTGCGCCACGGCTCGGTGGTGATCGCGGCGATCACGTCGTGCACCAACACCTCCAATCCGAGCGTCATGCTGGGGGCGGGGCTCCTGGCCAAGAAAGCGGCGGCGCGCGGCCTGACGGTAAAGCCGCAGGTCAAGACGAGCCTCGCGCCGGGGTCCAAGGTGGTGACGGAGTATCTCGCAGCGGCGGGGCTCCTGGCGGAACTCGAGAAGCTCGGGTTCCATCTCGTGGGGTACGGCTGCACCACCTGCATCGGCAACTCAGGGCCTTTGCCGGCTCCCATCAGCAAGGCGGTGCAGGAGGGCAAGCTCGTGGCCGCCGCGGTGCTCTCGGGCAACCGCAATTTCGAAGGCCGCGTCCACCCCGACACCCGGGCCAACTATCTCGCCTCCCCGCCGCTCGTGGTGGCCTACGCTCTGGCGGGCAGAGTGGACATCGATTTCGAGACCGAGCCCCTCGGCACCGGGAGGGACGGCAAGCCGGTCTTCCTGCGCGACGTGTGGCCGAGTGCGAAGGAGGTCGCCGACGCCCTCGCCGCTTCGTTGAAGCCGGAGATGTTCGCCAAGAGCTACGGAAACGTCTTCGACGGCAATCCGCGCTGGAACGCGATCCCGGCCTCCGCCAGCGAGATCTACCCCTGGGATGCCGCCTCCACCTACATCCACGAACCGCCTTTCTTTGCGGGCTTGACCAGGACCCCCGCCCCCCTCCCCGACCTCAAGGGGGCGCGCGTGCTCCTGATGGTCGGGGATTCGGTCACCACCGATCACATCTCGCCCGCGGGCGACATCGCCGAGGCGAGCCCCGCCGGCGCCTGGCTCAAGTCGCGGGGCGTGCAGAAGCAGGACTTCAACTCCTACGGCGCGCGGCGCGGCAACGACCTGGTCATGCTGCGGGGTACGTTTGCCAATATCCGGCTGAAGAATCTCCTCGTGCCAGGGTCGGAGGGAAACGTCACCCTGCACCACCCGTCGGGCGAGAAGATGACGGTGTTCGACGCGGCGCAACGGTACAAGGAGTCGGCCACGCCGCTGCTCGTGCTCGCCGGCAAGGAGTACGGCACCGGATCGAGCCGCGACTGGGCCGCGAAGGGGACGCTGCTCCTCGGCGTGCGCGCGGTTCTGGCGGAGTCCTTCGAGCGCATCCACCGCTCCAACCTGGTGGGGATGGGAGTGCTGCCGCTGCAGTACCTGCCGGGAGAGAGCGCCGAGAGCCTGAAGCTCACCGGCCGCGAGCGCTTCGACATCGCCGGAATCGTGGCCGGCCTCGAGCCGCGCAAGATCCTCGATCTGGTCGCCTGGCCCGAACAGGGCAAGCCGATCGCCTTCCGCGCCGTCACCCGCATCGACACCCCGCTTGAACGCGACTCCTACCGCAACGGCGGCATCCTCCAGACCGTGTTGCTGGGATTCGCCAGGCAGGACTCCGAGCGGCGCAAGTAGCGCCTGCACTATGAGTCGTGGCCCCGGGGTGCATTCCGAGGGCCGCGGCTCGACGGGGCGGCGGGGGGGCCGGGCCCCCCCATGCAGCTACTTGCCGGGCGTTGCCGCCGGGGCCGGAGAGGGGTCGGGGAAGAGGTCGGGGCGCCACTTGTGGGGCAGACCCGACTTGTGCAGGCCGTAGCCGATGGCCGCGAGCAGGAGGAGGATGCGGAAGAGCCGCCACCAGAGGCTCTTTTTCGGCGCGTAGGGATCGACGAGCGTTCGGTGCGAGCCCGGAGGCAGGACAGCGCGCTCGGTGAGCGCGGTCCCGAGGGGGATGTTCACCTTGGCGAGGGCGTTCACGGCCCAGCCGTTGGCGTCGAGAATGGGGCCGAGGTTGCGCTGGCGGAGCTTCAGCCATGCGATGAGCATGCTCGGCCCGCTGATCAGCAGCAGGAGTCCGACTACGCCCAGGGGCATGTAGGCGCCCAATCCGAGAAAACCGCCCACCACGCCGGAGAGCACCGCGGCGATGCCGCCCACCGCGACGCCGAGGGCGGCGATGACGCCCACGTCGAACTTCGATTTGGCGGGCGCCGTCCCCGCGGCCGCCGCTGCGCCGGTCGCCGTGGCCGTCGTCTGCAGCTTGGCCGTGCTCGCATCGTCGGCGGCCGCGGCACGCTTGGCGGCCTGCGCCTCGAGGAAGCGGAGCACTTTCTTGTAGGGGGCCCAGAACGCTTGGCGGATGCTGATGGGGTTGTCCACGATCTTGGTGATCGTTGCATTCCAGTCGCGCCCCCTGCGGTCGTAGAAGACCCCGTTGCGACCGACGAAGAGGTTGTCGGAGTCGCCCGCCGTGAAGGCGCATGCGACCGTCATGGGCGCCTCGCCGTGACGCCTGCAGTCCACGTAGGCGAGGTAGGCTTTCGACATCCCCGCGAGCAGCGCGTGCTTGCCTCCGTCGAGAACCTGCACGCAGAGCGTGCAGGCGCGGGCGTCGAGATAGAGCGTTCCCGACTGGAAGATGGAAGGCTTGCGCGCATAGAAATCGACGAACGAGACGTAGTTGCGCGCCAGGGGGTAGAGATCGCGGTGGAGGCGCGCTAGCCTTTCCACCTTCGTCATCGCCTCCACCTGCGGCGCGACCGCGAGGTCCTTGGCGATGACCGCTTCCAGCTTCGCCTTGGCATCGCTGGCGAGCAGGGCGCGCACGCGCCCGACGCCGAGCTTTTCGACGGCGCCGCCCTCCTTGCCCGCCTGCCACGCCTCGAACGGGGCTAATCTCTCCTTGAGCGCCGTCCACTCCGCGTCGGAAAGCGCCTTCTTCTCCTTGCCAAGCAGGGGACGCACGACGGCGTCGCGCAGGGCCGCGATGGCAGCCGACCAGGCGGGGTTGACGGCCCCCTCGAGGGGAAGCCCCTTGGCCGCCTCCACGGCGGCGAGGGGGAATCCGGCGACCTCCGCTGCGGTGATCGTGAAGTCCTTCGCCGCCACGGTGAGATAGGCGGCTTCCTCCCGGTTGAGCGCCTGCAACGCCCGCCCGTCGTAGGCGGCGAGACGGCAGCGACCGAAGTAATCGTCCACCTTCGCCGCGACCGCGCGCAGCGCCGCATGGGCGGCGGCGGTCTTCTCGCCGAGGGGCAGGACGCTCTTCGAGTCGGCTTCCGCCTTCTTCCACCAGCCGTCGAAAGCCCTCGCCGCATCGAAGAAGGCGTCCACCTTGACCTGACTGATCCCGGGCTTGCCGCTCCGGTCGTTCTCCCCGCCGAGGCAGTCGACGACCTCCTGCGCCGCCTTGCGCACCTGCTCGTCCTCGATGAACTCCGGGGGAACGAAGCCGTCGCCGTTCAGAACGGCCTTGGCGAAGATCTCCTTCGTGTTCATCGCCTCCTCGATGGAGATCTCCGCCGCCTCCCGCTTCCCGAGGCTGGCGAGAATGTGGCGCGCCGAGGCGAGGAGCTGCTTGCCCTCCGGCGTCTCCGCCGCGATGGCCGCCAGGGGGAGGACTTCGCGCCCCTTCAGCAGATCGTCGGGGTTCTTGAGCAGCGAGCAGGTCCACTCCGCCGCGGCGATGAGCTCCGGCGCTCGCACGCAGCCGTCGGCGTCGCTGTCGAGCAGGGCGAGGGTGCGTTCGTCGAACTCCAACCCCTTGACGGGGCAGCTCAGGGCCATCCAGAGTTTCTGGTCGAGCGAGCCCAGATGGGCGAGGTCGGCGCCGCTGTCGAACCGCACCTGATCCACGCCCCCTGCCCGGTAGAAGCTCCAGACGTGGGAGCCCTTGTCACTCGTCATGTCGATGCTCCGCAATCTCCCCAGGGGGCGGGATTCTATCCACGATCGCCATGCAACGCACGGAGCGACGTAATCCCTTGTCGAGGCGCTGCTTAGGGACGCAGAGTGCGTCCCGAGCGACGAACCTGCTGCCAGGGAAGGCGCCCCGCCTCCGCGAGCTGTTTCTTGACCCGGGCGCCGCGGGGCTCCCTATCATGGCTCCACCATACCCTTCCCGCGAAAGTGGGAGCACCTCGTGGAGCTGAATCCGCGATCGGTTCGGCGGCCGGCGCAAGCGTACCTCACCTATTCCGTATGCGCCCGCGAGACGCACGCATGCGGCTGGCAGGGGTGGGTATCTGCTTTCCGCGGATCTCGACCCATCCCGACGACGCTCGAGTGGCCTGGTGGGACGGCCTACGCAGGTGGCTCTGCTGGCGATGTCACCTGCGCCTGTCCCGCGCGCGCCGCCGCTCTCGCTCACCGACTGCGCCATCCATGGCGCAAGGCGACGCCATGACCAGCCGTCAGACCAAGCCTTACGCCGGCGTTGGCTTTGCAATGCAAGTCAGGAGGAGGAGGTAGAAGAGCAGGGCGAGGGTGGCGGTCGCGGGGATGCCGAAGGTACAGGAGAGCAGCGGGGCGGCGGCGGCGGCGGAGACGGAGGCGCAGCCGTTGGCTGCGAGCGCCCAGGGTACGCTCGGGGCGGGCAGGCGCGAAAGCGCGGCGGGGAACGGCATGCCCATCGGGAGGGCTACGACCGCGCTCAGGATCGCCACCCCCGGCACGAACCGCGGCAGGAAGAAGAACCCGATCGGGGCGAGCAGAACCGCCACGACGATCGGCGCGCGCAACGGGTAACCGCGCCGCTCCGCGAGCGCGCTGCCGGCGCCGGACCCGATGAGAAAGCCCCCCATCACCGCGGCAGCCGCGTGCACCGGACTCCCCAGCCGCAGCATCGCCCGCTGCAGGAACGCCATCTCGAGCAGCATGTAGGCCGCGCCCAACGACAGGAAGGGAACCGCCGGCGCCCGCGCGGCCCGGCTCACGAGGAGGGGCCCCGCGACCAAGAGCACTCCAATCGCGGTGACCTGCAGAAACCCGACCACCAGCGCCACGAACGGCCACTCCACGAACGACCGCTGCGCGGGATCGAAGAGCAGGTCGAGCCGCGCCCAACGGAACGTCTTGTGGAAGTAGGGCCGCGCATCGGTGGCGGGCCGCACGTCGTAGGGGTAGTCCGGCCCGGGATCGTCGAGCGCCACCGACGCCTGATGGCGCGGCGTCGCCGGCATGAGCTCCCGCGGCCGCACGACGTCGAACCCGAGCCGCCCGCAAAACTCACGCGCACGCGCAAGCTCCTCCGCCGACGGCGCGATGCGCCGCATCCAGACGCAGAGCCGGTCGTGCGAGCGAGCCGCGACGAGATGCGGCGTCACCGCCTCCGCCGTCAAGAGCAGCTTGAGCGCCGCCCGCGGCGGCGTGGTGATCGCCACATTCGCCGCCACACCCGCCAACGACCGGGAGAGCGCCCTCCGCAGCCCCTCCACCGTGAGGAGCGGCGTCTCGGTCGCGGCATGCAGATCCTGCACGTGGATCACGAACAGGTCGGCCAGCCCGCCCATCTCCTCGAGAAACGTCCGCGGCGCCACGGGCTCCACGACGAACGGCTCCGCAAGCTCCGCCACCTCGCGCGACGCGTCGACCACCCGGGAGGCCCTCGCGACATCCGGCCCGACGCCGAGCAGCACCACATCCAACTCGAGATCCACGCACGCGATCGGCAGCGCGCCAAGCGTATCGTCCAGGTACGCCGTGTCCCCGCGATCCAGCGCCGCGACCAGATGCCCATCCCAAGTGATCGCCTCCTGCCGCTCCGGGAAGCGCCCTGCCTCGATCGACAGCCCGGGCGCCACGCGGAGGCGAGGAGACGCGACCCGATCGAAACGCCCGAGCGGCGTGAACCGCGTCGCGAGGGTGCGCGCGTCGGGAAGCGAACGAAGCGCCTTGTGGGGCGACATGGGGAGGCGCGGCGGCGCGACGAGAAGGACGCAGGCGATCGCTGCGGCGCCCAGGAAACGTGTGCGGGGGAAGGGGGCGGGGAGGGCCGCGCTCGCCGCCAGCGCGGCGATCGCCTGGAGCGCCTCCTCGGGCGGCCGCCCGTCGAGCAGCCACGGCGCCAGCAGGGCCCCCGCCCCCGATCCGAGCATCGTCGCGGCGTAGGCGCGCCCTGGCCGCGCCGCGGTCGCTGCAAGCGCGGCGCTGAGCCCCGTCGCCGCCACGGCGAAGGGAACGAAGAAGACCCCCTGGAGAGCAAGAAGACGGAGCCACTGCGACGCATCCCAGCCCACCTCGAGGACGTTGAAGTCGATCCGCGCCGCCGCGCGCACCGAGGCGAGGGCCAGGAGCGCGTAGAGCGCCGCGCACCAGGGAAGCGTGCGGGCGCTTTTGAGGCGCGGGACGAGCGCGAGAAGGGTGCCCGCGACGCCGAAGCCCAGGAGGGCGACGGAGAGGACGAGGCCGGCGGAGTGGTGCCACTGCGCGATCGCCAGGAGGCGGAGCAGGCAGAGCTCGTGGGCCAGGACGGCGGCGCTGAGCAGGAAGAGCGCCGTGCTCAATCGGCGTCCTTCTCCTCGCGCGCGCCGGCGAGCGGCACGAAACGCACCGTATACAGGCTCTTTGTGCGCACCGTGCCCTCCTGGTCCTTGGTGACCAGGAGAAGATCCTGGACCGCGAAGGCTTGGCCCACCGGGATGACCATGCGGCCGCCCCGGGCCAGTTGGCGCACGAGCGGGGGCGGCACGTGGGGGGCCGCCGCGGTGACGAGGATGACATCGAAGGGCGCCTCCTCGGGCCATCCGAAGTAGCCGTCGCTCTGCCGGGTCTTCACGCTCGCGTAGCCGAGCTCCTTCAGGAGCGCGGCCGCGGCGTCGGCGAGCGGCTTTCGGATCTCGATGGTGAAGACGCGAGGGGTGATCTCGGCGAGCACGGCGGCCTGGTAGCCCGACCCGGTGCCGATCTCGAGCACCTTGGATTCCTTCCCGAGCCCAGCTTCCTCGGTCATGGAGGCGACGATGTAGGGCTGGCTGATGGTCTGGTCCTCGCCGATGGAAAGCGGGCGGTCCTCGTAGGCGAACGCCCGCCGCGCCCCGGGCACGAAGCGGTGGCGCGGCACCCGGCGCATCGCCCCGAGCACGGCTTCGTCGTTCACGCCGCGCGCAACGATCTGACGCTCCACCATGGCGAGCCTCTCCTCGACACGCTCCGCGCTCTGGGAACGCTCCTCCCGCGTCACCGCCGGCTTCCCCTCGCACGCGGCGGCGCAGAGACAGATCCACGCCCACCTCCTCATCGCGGAAAAACCTGCCTCTGCACGAAGTGCGCGAGGTGCCAGGGATCCGCGGGGTCGGCGAAGTTGCCGCGATAGGAGGGCATCGGCGTACCCTGCACCCCCGCGAGAAAGAGCCGCACGAGGCGCGCCGCGTCCCCGCCCCCTCGCAACCCCTTCGCGTAGTCCGCGGGGCGCACCACTTCGCCGTAGCTCCCGCGCCCCGAAGCCGCCGCCGGGCCGTCCCCGCGCCCCTCGGCGCCGTGGCACTCGCCGCAACCGAGCTCGCGATAGAGTTCGGCCCCGCGCGCCGCGGAAGCCTCCGAGTTCGGGAACGGCTCTTCGCCGACCTCGATCGGCCGGGGCTCGCAGTCCTCCTTCCAGCCTCCGCCTTCGTGAAGCGGGTGCAGCGCCTGCAGATAGGCGACCAGGTCCCACACCTGCCCGTCCGCAAGAAACGGCCAAGCCGGCATCGCCGCGCCCAAGCCCTCCCGAATCGTGCGGAACAGGTCGCTCTCGGCGGGCGGATCGCCGGGGTGCGTCGACTTGAACCGGACCTCGCCGCGCAAGAAGCCGCGCGGACGAACACCGTGGAAAAACCGCGCCGCGGGGCCGTTGCCGTCGGCGCGCTCGCCGTGGCAGCCGGCGCAATGCAACAGGAAAAGCCCCCGCCCCCGGTCCGCCGCCTCCTTCCGCTGCGCGGGCGAACGCGCAGGGGGGGGCGGGGGGGCGACGGCGGTTCGCGGCGGCGGCGCGGCCTGCATCAGATAGGCGACGATCGCCTCGGCGGCGGCGCCGGGACGGGGCGCCGCATCCGCACCGGTGATCACCTCGTCGCCGTCCGCGTCGAGACGCGCGAGAAGCGCGCGCCAGTCGCCACCATACTCCGCGCGGGTGAGGATGCCGTCCTCGTTGCCGGCAAGGGCCGCACGCACCTCCGCCTCTCGCGGATGCGCCTCGAACAGCGCGTCGTAGCGCGGCATGGACGAGCCGGCAACGACGGAGCGCGGGTCGTGAAGATGGGCCAGGTGCCATTCGCGCCCGCGCGCCAACGGCGGCGCCGTTGCAACGGGCCCGGCGCGCCAGGGTCCGGCGTGGCACTCGCGGCAGCCGAGCATCCGATAGGGCTCCGGCGCCAGCGCCGGTGCGGTCTCTCGCGCCCGGGTGATCGCCGCGAGGACGAGGCAGGCCAGGAGCGCGACGCGCGGCACGCCGGCATTGTAGGCTGCCTTCGCCGGGGAGCCACCCCGCTTCCGGGAGCGGGAGCCCCGCGCCGACGGGAGCGCGTTCGCCTGTGGTCAGGGGGAGAAGGTGAAGGAGAGTTCCTTGGATTCCGCCCCGCTCAGCGCGACCTGCTGGGTCCGCGTGCCGAACTCCTCGTGCCACGCCTCGATCGTGAAATCCCCGGGCGGGAGGCCTGTCATCTCGAACGTGCCTCCTGCACCCGTCACGCGGAAGAAGGGATGCCTCAGGACGGCGACGTAGCTCCGCATCCAGCCGTGAACATCGCACTGGACCGGGATCATGACCTCCGCGCGGCGAATCTCGACCTCCGTCTCCATCCCCTGCCGGGCCTGGCCGAAGTTCCACTCGCGGTTCCGCCGGGGGGTGCCGTGGACGTTGTGCAGGATCGGATCGCTGTTGCGGAACACCAGCTTCTGGCCCAGCTGCATGCCGAGCAGACGCGGCACGTAGATGCAGCCGATCTGGTCGATGATCGCCGGGTCCGAGGGAACGGGAAACCGCCACGCCTCCAGGCCGCTCTTCACGTAGACGAAGACGTTCCGGATCGAGCCGTCGGCGTCGACGAGGATCGATTCGTCGGGGAACTCCGCGTGCATCGCGTGGCAGTGCGGCTCGGTCCGCAGATCCAGATTGCGGCGCGGGGGGCTCTCGCCCTCGAGACGCACGCGACCGCGGAGCGTCGCCGTCCCGCGAGAGGGAATCCAGGGGTCGGCGTCCGCGGTCCCGCGCCCTTCGGCGCCGACCTCCCCCCTCTGCGCGCCGTCCGGGGCCGGCTCGTCCCGGCCGCACGCCGCGGCCAACAGCAGGGCGCACAGCGCGGCGCGAGGCGAGGCCATGGAGCTGCTCCTTTCGACGGGCGATCCTACGCGGGCCACGGTCGCGACGCGTCGGCGGGCATGCGCTACCCGCCGGGCATCGTCCAGTCGATCTTCGTCGTGCCGTTCGCGGCCACCTCGACGCTCGCGGAGTGCTGGAGCGGAGCCCCGTAGCTGTAGCGGGTGACCTGCCCGTCGCTCTCCTGCGGCGTGGCGGTCCAGCCGGGGTGCCAGAAGCGCAATGTGTAGCGTCCCGGCGGCACGTCCTTGAGCTCGAAGGCGCCCTGGGAATCGGTGACGGCGTAGTAGGGGTGATCGACCACCCAGATGTAGGCCGACATCCAGACGTGCCCCGCGTCGCAGCGGACGTAGAGGAGCGCCGGCCGGCGCAGGTCGCGCGCCTCCAGCGTCTGGCGCGGCACGCTGTTGTCCTTCATCGCCGCGTTGAACACGTCCCGCTTGAGGGAGTGCGGGTTGTCGAGGTCGCCCTCGAACACATGCACGTTGTGCAGGATCGCGTCGGAGGAGGTGAACCCGACGTCCGACTTGACGGGCACGACCGTCACGAAGGGGGAGTAGGCGCACTCCTTCTGGTCGATAGTCGCGGTCACGCCGGCGGGGAGCGCTTTGCCCGACTCGATCCCCTCGAGATAGACGACCACGGAGCCGACGCCCTTGGTCTTCGCGTCGACGCTCAGCCGATGGTTCGGCTTCGTCGCGTGGCAGGTCTGCTGGTCCGTTCCGATGGCGAAGTCCGCCAGAACGGGCGGGGGATCCACCGTCACGACCCCCTGCACCGTCCCGCCGCCGACGACGGCGACCTCCTTGTATTTCGGGGCGAGCAGCGGGAGTCCGGGGGCCGCGACGACCGCGCCCGCGAGAAGCGCGGCGAAGGGGAGAAGGACGAAGTGCTTGCGCATGGAAGTCTCCTGGGACGCGAACGGGTCAGGCGGATTCCGCCGCGGCACGCTGCCGCCGAACGGCGCGGACGATGACGAGCGCCACGATCCCGACGATCAGGAACGGCGCGCTCATCATGGCCACGATCCCCCAGTAGATCCCCGCGGCGAGCCTGCCGCCGTCTTGCGTCGAGGAGGCGACCGCCTCCTTGCATCCGGGTCACCCGAACGCCGCGGGCGCAGCGAGCGCCAAGAGCGCCAGGGCCGTGAGGGTTCGCGCCACGCCCCCATCTTACAGGCGGTACAAGAAGATGTAGATCGCAACCCCGGTGACCGAGACGTAGGCCCAGATCGGAAGCGTGACGCGGGCCAGCGCCTTGTGCTTCTCGAACCGCCCGCGCAGAGCCCGCACCAGGGTCACGGCCACCAGCGGCACCACCGCGGTCGCGAGCACCGTGTGCGAGATGAGGATGGCGAAATAGAAATGGCGGAGCGTCCCTTCCCCCCGAAACCGGGTGGAGCCTTCCTGCAGGTGATGCACGATGTAGGAGACAAGAAACAGAAGTGATGCAACCACGGCGGCGCCCATGAGCCGCGCGTGGAGGAGGCGCCGGCCCCGCCGGATCGCCAGCCAGCCCGAGAGTACGAGAAGGGCGGAGAGCGCGTTGAGCGAGGCGTTGAGCGTCGGGAGGTGCGGCGTCACGGGGAGGGGGCGGGGAGCCCCAGGAGGGAACGGAGATCCTTCTCCAGCCTCTCCATGTGCTCGTCGTCCTTGGCGTCGTAGTAACCGCGGATGAATCCGTCGGGATCCACCAGGACCAGACGGGTACTGTGGTGCATCGATTCCCCCTCCGTGCCGATGCCCATGCCCTGGAAGGCGAGACGGTTGATCTCCTCGCGGGCGCCGGTGAGGAAGAGCCACCGCTCCTCATGGGCGCCCTGCTTCGCGGCGTAGGCGCGCAGGACCTCCGGCGTGTCCCGCTCGGGATCGACGGTGAAGGAGACGAGGCGGAACCGGTCGGCGGCGGCGAACCTCTCCTGGAGGTGCTTCATGCGCGCGGTCATGAGCGGGCAGGGTCCGAAGCAGTTCGTGAAGAAGAAGTCCGCGACCCAGATTTTACCGCGCAAGTCGGAGGTCCCGAAGGCGCGCCCGGTCCGCTCGGTAAAACTCCAGGCGGGGACTTCGCCATGCTTGGGAAGATCCACGGGCTTCGGGCGGAACACCACCATCAGACCGACCACCACGGCCAGAAGGCCGACGAAGCGCAGCCCTCGCGCGGCCGCGGGTCTCATCGCAGATCCACCCGGGTGCGACGCCGCGCGAGCAGGCAGGCGAGGCCGAACAGCACCAGGCCGAACAGGGCGATCACGCCGAGGGGCCCGCCCGCAGGGCCGGGCGCCAGCGCCAAAGCGATCCGGAGCGACTCCACGCCGTAGGTCAACGGATTCAGTCTAAGCACCCAGGCAAGCCAGGCCGGCAGCCCCTCGGCGGGGAAGAACGCCCCCGAGAGCAGCCAGAGGGGCAGGAGGAAGACGCTCATGATGGCGTGGAATCCCTGGACCGAATCCATCCGCCAGGCGATGCAAAAGCCGAGGGAGGTCAGCGCGAACCCGACCGCGAAAAGCACGCCCGCCGCGCCGAGCAGCCCCGCCGGGGAGAGCGACACGCCGGCCAAGGGCCCGAGGAGGAGGAAGAGCGTGCCCTGGAGCACCGCGAGGAGCGTCCCCCCCATCACCTTGCCCAGGACCATGGAGGAGCGCCGCACCGGCGCGACAAGGACCGCCTGCAGAAAGCCCTCCCGGCGGTCCTCGATGATGGAGATCGTCGAAAAGATGGCCGTGAAGAGCGCGATGAGCACCGCGACCCCCGGCAGGAAATACTGCTGGTAGGTTTGTCCCGCCGCCGGGGCGCGAAAGCTGCCGCGGAACGCCGCGCCGAACAGGAGCCAGAAGATCAGCGGCTGCAGCACGGCCCCCAGGACGCGGTTGGGCTGGCGGAAAAAGCGCACCAACTCACGCTCGGCGAGGGTGAAGGCGGCCCTCACGGGTTCCGGCTCCGGAACCGGTGGCCGGTGCGCGCGACGAAGACATCCTCGAGCGTCGGCTTGCCCACCGCCACCGCATCGATCCGGTCGGGGAACGCCTCCACCAGCCGCGGCAGGAACGAGGCGCCTTCGACCCGCTCGAACCGCACCCGCCCCTCCACCACCGCCGTCCGCAGGGAGAATCGCTCCGCGATCCCGCGCGCCAGCGCCTCCGCCTCCTTGGTCTCCAGCACGAAGACGTCGCCGCCGATGGACGATTTGAGCGCATGCGGCGTGCCGAGGGCGACCAAGCGGCCCGCATCCAGGATGCCGATCCGGTCGCAGCGCTCCGCCTCCTCCATGAGATGCGTCGTCATGAGGATCGTCACGCCCTCGCGCGCGCGCAACTCGCCCAAGTAGTCCCACACCTCCCGTCGCGCTCCCGGATCGAGGCCCGTGGTGGGCTCGTCCAGGAGCAGCACCTTGGGGGCATGGAGCATCCCCTTGGCCAGATCTACCCGACGCCGGAGCCCCCCGCTCAGCTTCTCCACGCGCTCGCGCGCACGATCCGCCACGCCCACCCGCTCGAGCATCTCCGCGATGCGCGACCGCAGCGCCGCGCCCTGCATGCCGTGCAGCCGCCCCTGGTGGCGCAGGTTTTCTTCCACCGTCAACTTGCCGTCCAGGCTGGGCGACTGGAAGACCACGCCCAGGAGCCGCCGCACCGCGTCCGGCTCGCGCTCGGCGTCCCTGCCCCCGATGCGTGCGGTCCCCGCCCCCGGCACCAGCATGGTCGCGAGGGCGCGGAAGAGCGTCGTCTTGCCGCCGCCGTTGGGGCCCAGGAGTCCGAAGAGCTCCCCCGGCGCGACCGTAAAGCTCACATCGTCGAGGGCGCGGGTGGCGCCGTAGCTGTGGGAGAGCGACGCGACCTCGATCACCCCAGAAACACCGTCGCGTGGGCGGCGACCGTGACGCCCGCCAGGAAGAGCAGGTAGCGGCGCAACAGGGGGGCGGGGGCGGGCCGGAGCGCGCGCGGGACGAGCACGGCCAGGCCGCCCAGGTAGTGCGCCACGAGGACGATGCCCAGCGCGGAGACCGCGGCGCCGTAGACCCCGGGTCCGCGCGCAAGATCGGCGCGGCCCCAGAGGAACACGAGGCCCGCCGTGGCGCTCGCCAGGAGCAGCGCGGGAACGACCCGGAGCCGGAGCAGGAGTGCGGCGGCGATGCAGGGGACGACGAGCGCGAAGGCCAGCCAGGTTCCCGGAGAACCGCGCACCTCGGGTCGATTCTCCTTGTGGAGGAGCACGAAGAGCATGGCGGCGAAGAGCAGTCCGTCGACCCCGAGGAAGAGCCGGAAGCCGAACGCCGCGGTGCCGGTCCGGTCGCCCTGGAGCGTCACAGGAAGAGCGTCGCGAGATAGAGCGGGAGGTAGAGGAGCGATCCGCGCAGCAGGCGGCGCGCCGTGGCATCGGTGCGCGCGCGCGCGAACGCGCCCGCGCGCAGGAGGAAGAAGCCGCCCAAGAGAAGCCCCCCCACGAGGGAGGCGCGGCTCGCGAGGCCCAGGGCGGCGGGGAGGAGGCTCGCGGGGAGCAGCGTCGCCGCGCCGAGGAGCGCCTGCCGCCCCGCCGCGGCGCCGTCGGCGTCCCAGCCGGGCAGCATGCGGAACCCGCCGCGCACGTAGTCGTCGCGGTAGAGCCAGGCGATGGCGAGGAAGTGCGGGATCTGCCACAGGTAGAGCACGAGGAAGAGCGCCCAGCCGGAGGGTTCGAAGCGGCCGGTCACCGCGCCCCAGCCGATGAGCGCCGGGAGCGCGCCGGGCACCGCGCCCGCAAGGGTGTTGAGGGCGGTGCGCCGCTTCAGAGGCGTGTAGACCCCGAGATACGTGGCGAGGGTGACCGCGGCGGCCAGGGCGGCGGCCAGGCTGGTGGCGACGATCAGCAGCGCAAGTCCGGCGACGGCGAGGGTTACGCCGAAGAGCAGCACCTCGCGCGGCGCGAGGCGGCCCGACGGGAGCGGGCGGCTGGCGGTGCGGCGCATCAAGGCATCGGCGTCGCGCTCGAGGAACATGTTCAACGCGGCTCCGCCGCCCGCCACGAGCGCCGTGCCGAGCAGGGCGTGGAGGAGCAGGAGGGGGTCGGGGGAGCCCGCCGACGCCAGGGCGCCTCCGGCGGCGACCACGAAGAGGACGAAGAGCGTCAACCGCGGCTTGGTCAGCTCGAGCAGATCGAACGCCAGGGAGCGGGCGGGGGCGAGGGCCGCGGCCTTCACGCGTACGCCTCCTGCAACCGCGCCGGAGCGGGGGCGGGACGCCCGTGGGCGGCGAGCGCGAGGACGACGCTCGTCGCGAGGAGGCAGGCCCCGGTGGTCTGATGCGCCGTGGGCAGGATCACCTGCGCCAGGGTGTAATCCCCGGGCAGCTGTCCGCGCAGCGTCGCGGCGGACGCAAACCCCAAGAGCACCTGGAGGAGGAAGAGGAGCGCGAGCGCCAGCGCCGGTCGCGCCAGCGCGCGGTCGTGGCGGTGGCGCACCCAGGTCAGGCCCGCCGCCCAGAACACCGAGCCGAAAACCACGGCGGCGCCGAGCAGATGCGTCTCGAGGGGACCCCGGACGTGTCGCAATTGCGCCCCGAGGATGACCTGGAGATAGAGCACGAGCACGCAGGAGAGCGCGGCGCCGCGCAGCGTCCGGTCCCCGCCCCCCTCCCCGCGCTCGCCCGGGCGCAGAAGCCAGGCCAGCGCCACCAGCGCGCAGAAGACCGCCTGGCCGGCGCACCCGTGGAGCAGCGCCTTGTGCGGCGAGTTCTCCAGCACGCGAAAGCCGCCCAGAATCCCCTGGCCCACGATGGCGAGCCAGGCGGCGAGAGCGAGGGGGCGTGCGCCCCGCCGCGGCCTTCGCCGCCAGACCCAGACGAGGAGCAGGGTAGCCAGCGCGCCCAGGATTGCGCCGAAGATGCGGTGGCCGTGCTCCGATCGCATGTCGGGATTCCGGATCCAGCCGTCGGGGTTGATGCTCCCGTTGCTCAACGGCCAGTCGGAGAACGCCATGCCGGCGTCGCGGCTGGTCACGACGCCGCCCACCGAAAGCGTGCAGAAGGCCGCGGCCACCACCAGGAGCGCGAAGCGGAAAAGGGCGCTGCCCCGCGGCATCGGCTCAGGCCTTGGTCGCGGGGGCGAGCTCCCGCGCCTGGGGGAGGAAATCCTCCTCGACGTCCGGGGACGCATATTCGTAGGGCCCGCGATGCACCGTCGGGATCACCTCGAAGTTCTCGTGCCAAGGCGGGGAGGTGCACTCCCATTCAAGGCTGTTGGCGCGCCAGGGGTTGTTGCCCGCCTTCGCGCCGCGCTTGAGGCTGGCGAAGAGGTTCCAGAGGAAGGGGATCTGCGCCAGGAAGAGCAGGAACCCGCTCACCGTCATGATCCGGTTCCAGGTGGACCAGCGCTCCAGGCTCTCGTAGAAGGTGGGGACGGCGATCCGCCGGTGCATCCCGCCCGCGCCCACGATGTGCATCGGGAAGAAGACGCCGTTGGAGAAGAGGAAGGTGAGCCAGAAGTGCCAGCGGCCCAGCCGCTCGTTCATCATCCTGCCGAACATCTTGGGGAACCAGTAGTAGACCGCCCCGAAGATGCCCATGAGCGCGCCCATGAAGAGCACGTAGTGGATGTGGCCCACGATGAAGTAGGTGTCGTGGATCTGGATGTCGACGGGGGTCGCGGCCATGAAGATGCCCGAGAGCCCGCCGATGATGAACATCGAGACGAAGGCCAGGGCGAACTTCATGGCGGCGGGGAAGGTGAGCTGCCCGCCCCAGACCGTGCCGAGCCAGTTGAACACCTTCACCGCCGAGGGCAGGGCGATCATCATGGTGGAGACCATCATGGCCATGCCGAGGTAGGGGTTCATGCCGCTCTGGAACATGTGGTGGCCCCAGACGATGAACCCCAGCCCGGCGATCGCGCTGACGGAATAGACCATCGGCTTGTAGCCGAAGAGCGGCTTGCGGGCGAAGGTGGAGAGGATGTCGGAGACGAAGCCCATGGCCGGGAGGATCATGATGTAGACGGCCGGGTGGCTGTAGAACCAGAAGAGGTGCTGGAAGAGGAGCGGCTGGCCGGTCCCGGTGGGCCGCACGAGCTGGTCGGCGATCGCGACGCTGTTGGGGAGGAAGAAGGCGGCGCCGAGCACGCGGTCGGCGAAGAGGCACATCATGGCCGCGCCCAGCACCGGAGTCGCCAGGAGCTGGAGGATGGCCGTGATGAAGAGCGCCCAGACGGTGAGCGGCATGCGGAACAGGTGCATGCCGGGCGCGCGCAGCCGGATGATGGTCGTGATGTAGTTGACCGCGCCCATGATGGAGGACCACCCCACCAGGAGGACGCCGAGCACCCAGAGCGTTTGCCCCATGCCCACCGCGGTGCCGCTGAGGGGAGGATAGGCGGTCCAGCCCGACGCCGCCGCGCCGCCCTCCACGAAGAAGCTGGCGATCATGCAGCCGAAGGCGGGCCACATGACCCAGTAGCTGATCATGTTGAGCTTGGGGAAAGCCATGTCCCGCGCGCCGATCATGAGCGGGATGAGGAAGTTCCCGAAGGCGCCGGAGAGCGTCGGGATGATCACGAAGAAGATCATGATCGACGCGTGCATCGTGAAGGCCATGTTGTACTGGCCGGGCGTCATCTTCCCCTCGCTGCCGGGGTAGAGCCATCGGCCCACGAGAGGCACCTCGCTGGTGGGCCAGGCGATCTGCTGGCGCACGAGCATCGCGAGGAATCCGCCCACGAGTCCCCACAGCACGCCGCTGAAGAGGAACTGGATGCCGATCACCTTGTGGTCGGTGCTGAAGAGGTACTTGCGGAAAAACCCCTTGGGGCCGTGCCCATGGGTGGCGTCCGCCACGGCGGAGGCATCGTGCGGGGGGATCGTCGCGGTCATCTCCTCAGTCCTTCCAGTGCTTCCAGATGGCATCGTCGGCGGGCAGGTGGCCGCCATCCTCCGCCATCTCGGCCGCCCGGCTCGCGAGCCACGCGTCGAACTCCTCGGGCGGCAGAACCAGGAGCGCCCCCTTCATGTTCGTGTGGTTCAGGCCGCAGAGTTCGGCGCAGACGACCTCGTAGATCCCGGTCTTGATGCACCGGAACCACTGCCGGATCGTCTGGCCGGAGAGCAGGTCCTGCTTGAGGCGCACATTGGGCAGCCAGAAGCTGTGCAGCACATCGATGGTGCGGAGCTTGACGATGATGTTTCTGTCCACGGGCACGCGCAGATCCTTGAGCTTCGTCACATCGTCGTTGGTGCCGAAGATGCCGTCCTTGCCCGCGTAGCGGAAATGCCACTCGAACTGCTTGCCCATCACCTGTACGACGATGGAGTCCTTCTCCGCCGGCATGTTCCCCTGGAACTTGATGTCGCCCCAGACTCCGGTCTGGATGACCGCCAAGGCGAAGAGGATCACGCCGGGCACGAGCGTCCAGACCAGCTCCAGCGTGTGGTTGCCGTGGGTGTGGCGCGCCTTCTCCCCAGGCCTCGCGCGGTAGCGGTAGAGGAAGTAGAGGAGAAGCCCTTCCGTGAGGAGGAAGAAGGACCCGGTGATGCCCAGGATGAGGTAGAAGAGGCCGTCGACGTCGGCGGCGTAGGAAGAGATCGCCTCGGGCTGGATGCCGGGGATCTTGGCGAAGAGGCCCGCCTGCCAGAGGATGATCAACTCGCCGAAGAGGAGGACGAGGCAGCCGATGAGCACCGCCCCGGGCTTGGAGGCGGGGGGCGGGGGCGGGGCGGGGGCCGCGTGGCCGTGGTCGCCGCCGTGGTGGGAGTCGCCGTGATCCGTCATGGCTACTTGTATTCGAACTCCAGGGCCGCGGTCTCCTTCGGCTTCACCTCGACGTCGAGGCTCAGCTCCCCGAGCTCCTCGTGCCAGGCGACGACCTTGAAGGTGCCGGGCGGCACGTTGCGGAGGGTGAAGCTTCCGTCCTCGCCGCTGACCGCGAAGAAGGGGTGGCTGCTCACGTGGGCCCAGCAGATCATCCAGTTGTGCACCTCGCAGAAGATGCGCACCGGCGACTCCGGCTTCAGGAACTGTACGCGGTCCACCTTGCCGCCGGTCTGGCTCAGGTTCTGCTCCTTGTTCCGGACGGGGACGTAGTGGACGTTGTGAAGGATCGGATCGCTGTTCCGGATGTCGAGGGTCTGGCCCACCTGGATGCCGAAGACGTGGGGGGTGTACTCGCATCCCTGCTGGTCCAGTTGCAGCACCTCCCCCGGCGCGGGCCAGACCTCGGCTCCGAGCCCCTCCCGGATCGCGACGTAGGCGTTGCGCAGCTCGCCTCGCTCGTTCACGTTGACGCCCTCCTTGCGGAGGCCGTCGGGATGCGCGTCGACGCAGTAGTCGTCGGCAAGGTCCCACTTGGGTCGGGGGCGCTTGGGGCCGGTGTACCGCACCGTGCCGGTGATGGCGCCCGCCACCTCGGGCCGACGGTCGATCTTCTGGGCCGCTCTCCCCGTCCCGTCGCCGTAGATCACCGCGACGGCGTCCGCCGCCCTCGGCTCCGCGGGGACGTCAGCACCGCAAGCGGCGAGGAGCGGGAGCGCGGCGAGGATCAGAGCGCGATGTAGGAATCGGGATTGTCCCATTCGCCCTTCTCCTGCTGGTACTTGGTCGTCTTGTCGACCACGAGTTGACCGTCATCGGCGACGTAGACCTTGAAGCGTTCGAGGGGGCGCGGGGCAGGACCCTCGAAGTTGATCCCGGTCGGATAGAACCCCGAGCCGTGGCAGGGGCACTTGAACTTCCGGTCCGCGTCGAGCCAGTTGGGCGTGCAGCCCAGGTGCGTGCAGATCGTCGAGAGCGCGTAGAGGACGCGCTTCCCGTTGTACTCCATGTTGGCGATCCAGACCTGGTTCTTGTCCTTGTGCTTCTCGCTCACGGTGTCGCGGGGGTACTCCTCGAGAGGGCCGGCCTTGAAGGTCTGCTTGGGATCGAAGGAGACCCGCGGAAAGAGGAACGAGACCAGCATGCCGATCCCGGTGACCCCCGCCCAGCCGAAGAGCCCCCAGCCCGCGGCGAGCCAGAAGGTGTCGCGGCGCGTGGGAAGCGCCGGGGCTTCGAACGGCGTCGCGCCCGGCGGCATCGGATCGATCTTCTCGGGTTCTTGCGTCCCCTTCTTCACCGCGGGAAGGCCGGTGCGGAGTCCCAGCCGGGAATCGGCCGCGGCGTTGGGATTGACTTCCTTCGGCTCTGCCATGGCGCTACCGGTCCTTCTCCGAGTAGTGGTTGAGAATGTAGTCGCGGAGCGCGCGCAGCTGCTCCTCCGCGGCGGCGTCGAAGAACTGCGGGTCCTGCGCCTGGCCCTTGGCGAAGAAGGAGGGCATGGCGGTTCCCGGCTGCAGCTTGCCGGGGTTCCAGAGCCACTTCTCGATCCACTCCGCGCGCAGACGCCCCTCCCGGGTGTGGCGGAAATCCGGCGCCCGGTTGCCGATGGGGACCTTGGGATCGGTGCTGTGGCAGGACTTGCACTGGTACTCGGTGAACATCGCATTGGCCATCTCCCGCCGCGTCGTGACCGTACGATCCACCTTCTTCGCGCGGTCGTCCGGGTCGCCGACCTTGAGGCGCGCCGCGGCGGCCAGGGGGATCTCCTTGCCCTCCCGCAGGAGCCCGTCCGCCGCCTTCTCCTCGAAAGGATAGGGGACTCCGCTCAGCGCCGCGAAATAGGCCACGAGCGCCCGGTCCTCGGCGTCGGTGAAGTGGAACGTGGGCATGCGGATCGAGTGCCAGGGACGGATCTCGTACGGAGTCTTGAAGAACTCGAAGAGCCACGCGGGGCGGGTCTTGAGCCCCTGGCCGAGCAGGTCGGGCGGGCGCCACTTCGCCTCCGCGATGGCGGGCCAGACGTCCGCTCCCTTCCCCTCGATGATGTGGCACGCCTGGCAGTTGTAGCGGCTCACCACCTTGCGCCCCTCGAGGATCACCCGCTGGCGCGCGTCGGGCTTGAAGGACGCCGCGTCCACCGGGTCCTCCACCAGCCCGAGGAGGAAGATCGACAAATCGTGCGCCTCCTCCGGCGTGAAATCGAAGCGGGGCATCTTGAGCCGGTCCAGGGGCAGGTCCGCCCGCGGCATTCCGAGGTCGTAGATGCGCGGGTTGACCATCTTGGCGTAGGCGAACTCGAACCGTCCGTGCTCGATGGGCGCGTGGTTGAACTCGAGCCGCTCGATGGACTTGCTCCCCCACTTCGTCAGCTCGGTCCCGATCGGCGTCGCGTCCTTGAAGGACTCCATCTGGTGGCACCCGAAGCAGCCGTAGTGCGCGACTAGCTTTCGGCCCACGTACTGCGTGCGGTCCTCCTCGCTCATGCCGGCGACGATCCGGATCGCATCTTTCGTCGATTCCTGCTGCTCGGATACCTTGAGCTCCTCGGCGATCCGGCGCAAGATGCCCTGGTCGCCGGTCACCGGGTCGGAGCTCCGCAGCGCCTCGAACTCCGGATTCTTGAGCGTCATCAGGTAGGCGGCGATGTCGCGCGCCTCTTCGTCGGTGAGACGCAGATCGGGCATGCTGGTGTCATGCCAGTACCCGCGCGGATCCTTGAGCCACGCGACCAGCCAGGAGGCCTTCACCTTCGAGCCGATGCCCCCCAGCGCCGGTCCGTGCTGGCGCGACATGCGGTCGCCCCAGCCGTAGAGGCGCTGCGTCCTTGGGTCGGTCCAGGCGCGGAGCTTGTCCGCCGCGATCGCCAGCTCCGGCGTCGCGAGCGGCACGTCGTGACAGGCGATGCAGGCCTTGGCCTGCCCGCCGCTCGCGCCGTAGTCGCCGACGATGAGCCGCTCGCCCTTCTTGGGATCGCCGAGGACCGGCGTCTCCCCCGCCCCCCCCTTCGCCTGCGCGAGGAGGTACTGGACGATGGCGTAGGCTTCCGACTCGCCCCACGCCTTGCCGTCCACCGGCTCGGTCCGGTAGCCCCCCTCGGCGAAGCGGTAGCTGAAGGTGTGGCTGTTGTTGGAGAGTTCCCAGAACCGCGGCATGCGCGTGTCGGGACGGAACGCCTTGGGGTTGTACACCCACTGCAGCAGGAACGCTTCGTCCGTCTTCGCCGTGATCGGGTCGAGGGGCGGACCGACCTTGGGACGCTGACCCTGCATGAGCGGGTAGATGACGGGATCGAGCTTGTGGCAGCCGTAACAGCCGAAGCGGAGGAAGTTGTCCTGGCCGCGCTCGAGTTGCGACGGGCGGTAGGGCGCCTTCTTCTCGGGGATGAGGATGCGCCGCGAGGTGTCCAGGTCGGGGTCGTTGTTGAACTCCCGTGCGTGGTCCTCGTAGTCGAGGGTGTCGGGCAGCCCCTCCCGCGGCGCGCCAAGATGCGCGTGGAGGTACTCCTCTTCGGGCGAGGCGTAGACGCCGTCCTTGTGGCACTTGAGGCAGGAGGATTGGACGAGGGCGAGCGGGAGCTGCGGGTAGTTCCAGTACTGCAGCTCGGTCTTCGTGCGGCCGAGCCCTTTCCAGCGCGCCTCGGTCGCTTGGTCGGGGACGAGGCCCTCGTGGACACTCCAGGCCCCGTCGTGGCCCGCCTGCATCGCCTCCTCGAGGGTCATTTGCGCATTGGCGGGCAGGTGCCGGTGCTCGGCGTGGACGCGCTCCGTCGTCATCCAATCGTCGACCGCGAGAAGCGGCGGGGTGTGCCAGGCGCGGCCGAAATCGGTCGACCAGCCGCGGCCCAGGTGGCAGACGGTGCAGCCGAACGTCTCGTAGGGGTGCGGGGAGTCGGAGCCCACCATCGACTCCATGTGGGGGTGGGCGCGCCAGTGGCTCGCCATCCCCTGGAGCGCGGCGAGGTAGTAGTCGCCGACGGAACGGCCCTTGGGGGACTCCTTCCAGGTGCCGTCCTCGAGCCGCTCGAAGCGGCGCCACACCTTGCTGGAGGTCCTTTCGTCGAGGCCGATCGTGCCGTCGCTGTCGTCGTAGCTCTCAAAGAGGGTGTCCAGCGCGGCGTGGTGGATCGCCACCGTGCGCAGGAGCCCCTCCTCGTGCGGGAAGCGGGAATCCGGGGGCACCTTGGGCCAGATCGACTCCAGCAGGCCGAAGACGAAGCGGTAGACCGCCTGCTCGAACTTCTCGACCTTCGTCGGGTCCCCCGCCGGCAGCGCGAGGATCTCCACCGGCCACTTCTCCGGCTCGAACCCGGCGCGCGCGATCCCGATGTGGCATGTGCCGCAGCGGTCCACCTTCTTCGGCGTCGCGAACTCGTAGTTGTCGACGATGTTGTCGAGCACGACCTGCTCGACCTTGGTCGGCGGCGCCAGGAAGTCGAGGAGCGGGATGTTGCGCGCGGGATGGAAGCTCGCCTTGCGTTGGCGTGCCTCCACGGTCAGCTTGAGACGCGCCAGTTCCGGGCTCCTGCGCTCCTGGTCGCGCAGGGCGTCGAGCTCCTGCAGCTTCGACTTCTTCGCGTCGAGGAGCGCGTCGCGGCTGGCCGTGGCGAGCTGCAGCGCGTCCCGCAGGCGGTGTTCGCGGTCCCGCGAGACCTCCAGCTTGTGGAGCCAGGCGTCGCGCTCCTCGGGAGTGGAAGCCTCGTGGACGAAGTAGTCCGCTTCCGTCGTGTACTGCTTCTGCCCCTTGTAGTCGAGCTCGGCGGCGTAGCGCCCCGACTCGGCCAAGCGCAACTCGGCCTCGATCCTCTCCAGGTCCGCCTTCTGCGCGTCGAACCTCTCCTGGGCGGCCTTGAGCAGCGCGTCGAGCTTCTCCCGGTCCTCCTGGGTGCGGGCCTCGAGGAGCATCGCCTCCACCCCCAGCTTCCCCGATTCCCAGCGCAGCGCGGCGCGCTGGTCCGCCTTCCAGGGGCGCTCGAAGTCGGCCCAGATCATCCAGAGGATCGAGGCCATGAGGGCGGCCGTCACCCCGGCGAAGATCTGCATCAACCGCTTGGGGTTGTAGAAGGTGCCGGGGTCGTTGTTGGTCGCGGAGGGTCGCTTGCTCACGGGACTCGCTTCCTCAGATGTTGAAGAAGAACTCCGGGATCGTGACGATGTACTTGAGATTGAAGAGCCAGCGCCCCAGCATCTTGAGCGGCAGCGAGATCATGCAGAGCAGCAGCATGGCCACGATGGAGAACCGCACGAAGCCGAGGGGCTTGAAGAGCGGCTTCAGGACCGTCTTGGCGAGGATCGCGGGGCCGATGGCGAAGTAGCCCAGAACCATGAGGATGCCGAAGATCTCGCGCTGGAGCCAGTGCGCGGGCCGCCCCAGCTTGAGCATCTTGACCCAGACGATCTCGGAGACGTCGATGTTGTTGAGCGGCACCTGCAGGTGCGGATCCCACTTGTCGTAGGGGCCGAAGAAGTTCCAGTTCGCCCCTCGCAGGAAGGTGCCGATGAAGATGAGCACCACCCAGAAGATGAAGAACCCGAAGAGGAACACGGTGATCGAGAAGCGCCGCTCCTGGATCGTGAAGTACCCGTTGCCCTTCGGATTCATGTCCACGTAGGGGATCGCCACGAGCCCGACGATGATGAGGGTGGGGAAGACGACGCCGGCCAGCCAGGGGTCGAAATAGACCAGCATCTCCTGCAGCCCGAGGAAGTACCAGGGCGCCTTGGAGGGGTTGGGCGTGAAGGCCGCGGAGGCGGGCTCCTCCAGGGGCGCGCGGATGCCGACCGACCAGACCGTGAGCAGCGCGCTCACCGCGAGAAGGCAGATGAACTCGATCATCACCAGGTCGGGCCAGACCAGCACGGTCTCGCGGCGGTGGACCGCCTCCAGCGGCGGCTCGTCCCGCTCCGCCCGCTCGTCGTTGAGGGCGGCGCGGCGGAGGCAGAGCCAGAAGAGGAAGAGCACCGAGAAGACGAGCAGGACGATCGGGATGTTGTCCGGCTTGGTGATGACCTTCTTGAAGTTGTCGTTCCAGAGGCTCCCCACGAACCACCCGAGGAAGGCGAGGCCGATGACTCCGGCCACCTTCGGGCGCGAGACGACCCGGTAGTACTTGAGCGCCAGCACGAGCGCCACCGAGGAGACCGGCAGCAGGATCTCCGGCCTCGTGAGGAAGGTGACCGCCGGGCGGATGACGTCTTGGAAGAGGTCCATGGCTTCCTGCTACAGGGGCCCGGAGATGCCGCCGTCCTTGCGCACGCGCCAGAAGTGGACCGCCATGAGCGTGATCGCGATGACCGGGACGAACACGCAGTGGAGCACGTAGAAGCGCAGGAGCGCGTTCTCGCCCACGAACCTCCCTCCCAGGAGAGCGAACCGCACGTCCGACCCCGCCGTGACCAGGGGGATCCCGTCCAGCTGGAAGAGCATCGCACCTGGCCCCTCGTGGCCCTGGAAGGGCGTCGCGCGCGCCATGTTGGAGCCGACCGTCACCGCCCAGATGGCCAACTGGTCCCAGGGGAGCAGATAGCCGGTGAAGGACAAGAGCAGGGTCAGCACGAGGAGGAGCACGCCGATCACCCAGTTGAACTCCCGCGGCGGCTTGTAGGAGCCGGTCATGAAGACCCGGAACATGTGGAGCCAGACCGTGAGCACCATGGCGTGCGCGCCCCAACGGTGGAGCTCGCGCATGTAGCCGAGCGGGATGCTCTCGCGCAGCTCCTGGATGTTGTTGTAGGCCTCGGCGGCGACCGGCTTGTAATAGAACATGAGGAGGATGCCGGTCACCGTCTCCACGAGGAAGAGGAAGAAGGTGACCCCTCCCATGCACCACGTGAAGGAGAGCGCAATGCCGCTCTTCCGGACGCGCACCGGATGCAGGTGAAGGAAGACGTTGCTCAGCACGGCGAGCGCGCGGTTGCGCTGCGTGTCGGGATAGCCGTGCCGGAAGATCGACTTCCAGAACTGCGTCTGCCGGAGCTTTCCGAAGAGGCTCACCTTCGGTTTGCCGGGCTTGGGGGATTGGGTTGCCGTCGCCATGGTCGTTCAGCTGCTCAAGGCGTCCTCTTCCATCGGGCCAGCGCCGCGCGCGCGCGCTGGCGCACTTCCGGGTCTCCTTCGTGGTCCGCGTCCGCCCGCCTTTGCAGGAGCGCCAGCAACTCGGGATCGTCCCCGGCCTCGAGGAGCACCAGGGTGTCGATGGTGTGGAGGATCAGGTTTCCCTGCACGGCGTACTGGTCCATCCCGCTGCCGTCGCGGTCGAACTCGATCTTGCCCAGCCGTTCGCGGTCGAGCATGGTCTTCAGGACCGGGAGCGCCGCCTCCCGCTCCCGCGCCCGTCCCAGGATGATCGCCGCCTGGAAGCGCACATCCTCGTTCCGGTCCCCCAGGAGATCGAGGGCCAGTTCGCGGGTCTTGGACGAGAGGATGATGCGGCCCCCCTCGGGCTCCCCCGGCGCCTGGTCGAGGAGGGCGAGGGCGAGGAGGGCGGCCTGGCGCGTGCCCGGGTCGCTGTCCCGGGCCATCGTCAGCATCCTCTCGCTCGAGCCGTGGTCCCGAAAACGCCCCAGGGCGAGAAGCGCGTAGGATCGGAGGACCGGGCTGGCGTCGTCGAGTGCGGAACGCACCGCCCCGAGCGAGGCCGGGTCCCCGATGAGCGCCAGCGTGAGCAGGAGGTGCTGCGCGGGTCGGGGGTCTTCGTCCCGGCGCGCCTTGGCGAGGGACTCCTCGAGGGCGCGGACCAGCCGGGGGTCGCGGAACTCCTCGGGCACCGTGAATACCCCGCCGTTCTGGACGGCCGCCTTCCTCACCCGGGCGCTCACCTCGAAGGCCGCCTGCCAGCGGCGATTGACCGTGTCCCCCCTGAGCATCTCGACGAAGTCGAGGGCGGTGGTCGGCTCGTTCCCCACCAGCCACTTCACGCCGACGAAGATCCCCACCGCGACGCAGGTGATGAGGAGCGGGATGGCGAAAAACTGCACGACCGTCGCCATCACGCCGGCCTTGGGGACGCTGCCGAAATCGGCGTACGAGGCGGGGGTTCCCTTGGGCTCGACGGGCGTCTCGGTCATGGCGAAGGGACCTGGCGGACTCGTCCGAAAACCGAAAGTCCGTGGACAGATCCTGGGCGTCGTAACCTACTGGCCTGGCTCGCTCTCCGCAAGTTTTCCCAGGCCGGCGTGCTATCCTCCCGGTCCACGCCGCATGCGCATTTTCACCCTTCTCGGCGGGCCTTCCGCCATCGGCGAGGCGGAGCGCCTCTCCACCGCGGTCCGTGCCTTCAACGCGGGGGTGGATTTCCGGTTGCGCTTCCTCCACATCGAAATCGACGAGATGCACGCGACCCCGGCTTCCGCGCAGGCGGAGCTCGCGGCTCGGGTCGCGCGTGCCCAGATCACGGCCATTCCCGATCGCGGAGCCCTGTTCGCGGCCGCGGCGCTCGGGCTAGCCATCGCCGAGGCGCGGCCGGACCTGGTCGTGGTCGTGGGGCACGGGGAGCTGGCCGAGCCGGGGGTCGCCGCCGCGGCCGCGGCAGGGTATCGCCTTGCCCTATTCGGGCATGGCCGGCGGCCGGCGCACGGGGCGGTCGACCTGGGGGAGGACCCCGAACAGGCCCTCGAGACGATGCAGACCCTGGTACGGGAGATCCAGAAATGAACGTCCTGGGCATCGGAGGGCTGGGATACAAGGACAGTTCGGCGGCCCTGCTCTCCGACGGGCACGTCATCGCCGCCGCCGCCGAGGAGCGCTTCACCGGAACCAAGCACGAGGGGGGGTTCCCCCACGAGGCGGTCCGGTTCTGCCTCGGGCGGGCCGGGATCACCCACCGCGACCTGGAGGCGGTGGCCGTGGCGGGCAACCCCTGGCTCCCGATGCGCGAAAAGGTTATGAAGTGGTACGGCGAGGGGTTCCTGAAGTCCCGCACCGCCAACGTCTACCGTATCTTCCAGGACGAGGGGCACCGGCTCGTGGACTACCTGCGGACTCTCGAGGGGATCGCGGACGCAGGCGTCGAGGTGAAGGAGGTGCGCCATGTCCTCTCCCACATGGCGGCCGCGGGCTTCGCCTCCCCATTCGAGACCGCCGCTGTGCTCTGCCTCGACGGGCGCGGCGAGATCTCCACCACCGGGTACGGGCGGGTGGCGGGCCTCGAACTCGAGACCTACGCCATGGCACGCATGCCCGACTCCCTGGGCCTGCTCTACGCGCTGGTGGCGGACCACCTCGGCTTCTCCGATCTCGACGACGAGTTCCGGCTCATCTCCATCTCCCCCACCGGGACACCGACCCTCCTCGAGCCGATGCGCGGCCTCGTGCGCGTGGCGGGGGACGCCACCTACACCTTGAACCCCGACTACTTCGGATACCACCAGGGGCGCGCTTACCTCTCCGAGCGGTTCGCCTCCGAGTTCGGTCCCCCGCGCCCCTCCAACCTCCCTCTCGAAGATCGCCACCGCGACCTGGCCGCCAGCCTCCACGCCGTCATCCTCGAGGTGGTGCTGGAGATGGCCCGGAAGGCGCGGGAGCGGTCGGGCCAGTCCCGGCTCTGCCTTGCGGGGAGCCTCGCGCAAAACTGGGCCCTGGTGGGCGCGATCTGCGAGGCGAATCTCTTCGACGATGTCTACGTTCCGCCCTCGCCGGGGGACGACGGCATCGCCCTGGGCGCCGCGCTCCACCTCTACCACGCGGATCGGAAGCGCCCGCGCACCCAGCCGCTCCTGCGCGCGGATCTCGGCCCCGCCTACGCCGAACGGGAGATCGCGGACGAGCTCGCGCGACTCAAGCTGAAGGCGGCGAAGCCGGCCGACCTGGTCACGGCGGTGGCGGAGCGGATCGCGCGGGGCGAAATCGTGGGGTGGTTCCAGGGGGGCGCGGAGTTCGGCCCCCGGGCGCTGGGCCACCGGAGCATCCTCGCCGACCCGACCAACCCGGCCACCCGGGCGCGCCTCGTCGCGTCGGTGAAGATGCGCTCGGAGGTGCACCCCTTCGGGCTCAGCGTGGCGCGCGAGGCGGTGGCGACGCTTTTCGCCGACGTCACGGAGTCCCCCTTCCTGGAGCGGACCGGCCTGCTGCGCGAGGCGGTGCGGGCGAAGCTGCCCGCGGTCGCCTCGCCGAACGGCCGCACCCGCGTGCAGGTGGTGGACGCGTCGCGCCAGCCGCTCTTCCACAAGATCCTGCTGGCCCTCGGCTCCCGCAACGGCGTGCCCGCGGCGCTCAACACCTCGCTCAACGAGGCGGGCCGCCCCATCGCGACCTCCCCGCGCGACGCCATCGCGTGCCTCTACACCAGCGGCCTCGACGCCCTCGCCCTGGGGCCCTTCGTCGTCTCCAAGTGACGGAGCGCCCGGCGTTGCTGGAGTTCGCCGTGGCGGCCGCTCGCGAGGCGGGCGCCTTCGCGATGCGGCTCTTTCGGTCCGACGCTCTGCAGGTGAAGGAGAAGCAGGACAGGTCGCCGGTGACCCAGGCCGACCGCGGCGCCGAGCAGCTCCTGCGCGAGCGCATCCACGCGGCCTACCCGGGCGACGGCATCCTCGGCGAGGAGTACGGCGAGGAGCCGAGCCGCACGGGACGGATCTGGATCCTCGATCCTATCGACGGCACCCGGGCCTATCTGCGCGGCATCCCCTTCTTCTCCGTCCTGGTCGGCGTGGAGGAGGAGGGAGAGAGCGTCGCGGGGGTGGCGCACTTCCCCGCGCTCGGCGAGACGATGGCCGCGGCGCGGGGGCAGGGCGCCGTCTGGATGCCGGGGGAGGGGGGCGGGGCCCGCCCCGCGCGCGTCTCCGCCGTTTCCGCGCTCGCGGACTCCTTCCTCTGCCTCACCTCGGCGCGCGGCTTCCTGAAAACGGGCCGCGCCCACGCGCTCGAGCGCCTCAACACCGCCACCGCGCTCCAGCGCGGGTATGGGGACGCCTACGGCCACATGCTCGTCGCCACCGGCCGCGCGGAGCTGATGCTCGACCCGATCATGGCGGTCTGGGACTGCGCGGCCCTGGCGCCCATCGTGGAGGAGGCGGGCGGGCGCTTCACCGACTTCACCGGCGCCCGGACGATTCGCGGCGGCAACGCGCTCTCCACCAATGGCCGCATCCACGACGCGGTGCTGGCGCTGCTGTAGGAGCCTATCCGAAAAACCGGCGCCAACACCCAGGCCGAGCGCGCGGGCCGAGCGCGAGCCCCGACGACGAAGCCGTAGTGGCGAACTACGGCGATGGAGGAGAGGCGAAGCGATCGGCCCGCGCATCCGGCCGAATGTAGCCGGGCGTTCGGATAGGCTCTTGTACCGCCCGCCTCCGCCCGGGACGCGGGCCGAACTCAGGGCAGGAGGTCGGGACGGATCCGCTCCGCCTGGGCCGCGTGCGGCGACGAAGGGAAGGAGCGGCCGCGGTCCTTGAGGAAGGGCAGCGCGCGCAAGCGCAGGTTCGGACTCTGCACCGTGCCGACCACGCGCACCTCGTAGACCATGCGATGCCAGAGGTTGCGAATCGTGGAGAGGATGGGAATGTCGAGGAGGCGCGGAAGATCGATGAGGCGGGTCACCTGGGGGTTGATCACCAGGTCGAGGTCGCCGTAGATCGACGCGGTCCCGCTGCCGTAGATGTCGCTCACCGGAGTGGAGAGGTGCATCCGCTTCACGTCGATGGTCTCCCCGCGAATCTCATACTCGATCACGGCGTCCCGGAAGCGGGGGCGCGCGCGGATCGGCGTCACGGCGCCCAGGACGCTCAGGATGGTGCGAAAGAACGGGATCTCGAACAGCTCCCCTTCACGCACGCGGATCTCCCCGCGCCCCGCCATGTCGACCGCGTCTCCGCTCGGGGACTCCACCTCGATGACCGCGTCGACGCGGCCCGCCATGGGGTCCTCGGCGGGGCGGTCCCCGCGCAGGAACTTGCCCAGATCGACGTCGGCCGCCTGGAGGCGGATGCGAAAGGCGCCCGGATCGGCCAGATGGATCTGCACCTCGCCGCGCAGGGATCCGTCGTAGAAGCGGCCGACGACCTCCCCCAGCCGCACGTGGTACGGGTCGATCTCCAGATTGAGAGCGAGCCCCTCGATCTGGCGGCCGAAGGCGAGGAGCGTCCCGTCCAGGATCGCGCCCCGGATGGCCAGCCCCTCGCCGAGCCTTCCTTCGCCGACAAGCAGTTGGCCATGCAGGTCTGCGAGGCCGGCGGGGAGTTTCATGTTGAGGCCGCGGTAGCGGATCAGCCCGGAGAAGGTGGGCGTCTCCCCCGGCGTCAACGTGATGGGGGCCAATTCCAGTGCTCCCGTGGGTTCCAGGGTCCCCTGCTGCTCCTGGAGCATCGCCTGCCGCCGCAGATCGACGGCGCCGGCCAGGACGACACGGCCGTCGGCCCGGTTGAAATTGAGCTCGAACGCCTCCAGGTCGATGCGCACGTTGCTCCCCAGGACCTTCCCGATCCCGGATCCGAGCAGGGCGCCCAGGTGCGCCACCGGATGGATCCCCTTGGCGTCGAGGAGGACGCGGCCCCCGCCGCCCCGCTCCAACGCCAGCCGTGCCTCGCGGACGCGCACGTAACCCCCGTCCGCCTCGATCCAGAGTTCGCCCGAGCGAAACGTTCCCGGGGCAAAGCCGATGGGGCCGCCGCGCACGCGCATCGGGGTTCCTCCCACGACGGCGTTCAGGTCGAGGTCGGACGCCTCCGCATCGATCTCGATGCGTTCCTCGGGGCGCTTCCGAAGCGCGCGCAGCTTCAGGTCGAGCATGCTCGGCATGGAGACCGAGAGGCGGCGCAACTCCCGTCCAAGCTCCGGCATCGTCTCGCCGAGGATCTCCTGGAGTTCCGGCTGCAGCCCGAGCCGCTGGAGGCTCACCGCAAGGTCGAGGACCCCGTCGCCTTGGATGAGTCCGTCCACGGCGAGGCTCCCCTGGGGAAGCAGCCCGCGCAGCTCCCGGACGCGCACGATGCCCTGCCGGTAGGAGAGGGCGCCTTCCAGGTTCCGGATGGGGTAGTCGATTGCGCCATAGCCGGCGAGGGAGACGGTGCCTCCCAGCTCCAGGTCGATGTCGGCGCTCTCGGCGGACCGGACAAAGACATCCGCGTCGATGCGTCCCGAAGGCCGCACGCGCCTCCAGAGCGACTCCACCGACCAGCCGGCCACGCTGGAGCGGCCCACCGCGGCTTCGAGATCGGGCCCAAGCACGAGACCCTTCAGGTGCACGTGGACGTTGAGGTCGTCCTTCCCCGCCTCGTCCTCCAGCACCCAGCCCGCCGCGACGACGCGCCCGCCGTCCCGCGCGGTTCCCTCGAGGCGCACCAGCTCCATTTCGCGCCGCGACTTCCCTCCCGCGGATTTCGGGGGAAGGGCCCGGGAGACGACGAGGCCGGTGAGTCCGTCGACGTGCAGCGGGAAGGCGTGGTAGGCCAGGGTGCAGTCGCGGAGGAAGACCTCGTAGTCGGCGAGGGCGACGACGAGCCCGAACGCATCCTGCTTCACGTGTACGTTGACGTACTCCGCGCTCCCGTCGAGCGTGAACCCGCGATAGGGGATGCCCTCCCGCGCGCTCGCGAACGCCTCGTTCAGGTCCGCATCCACGGGGAGAGCCAGGACCCGGATCCGCACGTCGGCGTCCTCTGGCTCCCCGGGCGCTTGCAGGTAGGCCACCACCCGGCCCCGTCCCGCGACCCGGACGCGGTCCGGCGCCCCGGGCCGCGGGGCGCGGACGGGACGGGATGCGTCGATCCGCACGAGATCGACGACGCGGGCCAGCCCGCGAGGCGTGCGTACGCCGGAGCGCAGCTCGATTCGGCCGCGGCACTCCTCGAGGGGATAGCGGAATCCGTAGCGGCGGCCCGTGGCGTCGTCGAGGGGCCCGGCATAGTTGAAGTGTCCCCCGTCGAGCTCCAGGACGGCGTGGACGTTCTCCGGCAGCCCGAGCCGTCGCGAGATGGAGAGATCGAGGTCGAAGGTCCCCGCCGGCTCGTACTTGTCCACGATGCTCTCGACCGTCTTGGAGGCCAAGAGCAGCCGGAGGTCCGCGGTGGTCGCGTGCAGATTCGCGCCGAAGAGGTGCAGATCGAGGTCGGTCCCCGCCCGGTCCAGGATCGCGTCGAAGCTTGCCCCGACCTGGCCGGTGCGGCCGCTGGGGCTCACGTAGCTTCCCTTCAGCCCGATCAGCTTGAGCCGCCCGCCGTCGAGCACGACCATGCCGCGCCCGTCCCGGAAGCCGAACGGGTAGCCCTCGGGCCTCCCGCTCTGCAGGTTGCCGAAACGGCCGGCGAGTCCGGAGAGATCCGCGCGCCCGTAGAGATAGGAGAGTCGGAAAGGCCGGAGTTCCACGTGCGCCTCGACGACCACGTCGGCGCTGCCGCCGAGGCGGATCGGCGGCAGGGGGCTGCCCCAGAAGGGGCCGAGCCGTTCCGCCGCGTCCTCGTCCCACCGCACCCGGGCCGCCTGGGCGCGTCCCGCGATGCGCGCCGCCTCCGGGTCGTAGGAGGCGGTGACGAGGACCGGCCCCAGCACTTCGGAGCCCAGCTCCGCTTCCACGCGATAGAGTCCGCCGTCGTACCGCGCCTCGAGAAACGCCACGCCGAGGTCGACGGTGTCCGTCTCCCGGAGCACGCCCCTTCGCACGAACTGGACGCGGTTCCCGGTTCCGGGGAGGACGGTGACATGGGGGAAGCGCGCCCGTGGGCCGCTCGGCCTGTCCGCCTCCTCCGTGAACACGCCGCGCACGCCGCCAGCCTGGTCCGGAGTCTTGAGCCGGATGGTGACTCCCGCCAGCTCCACATGGGGGATCTCGAGATGCCCCTGGAGCAGCCGCTGATGGTCGACGTAGAGGAGCGCGCGCTCGATGGTAGCGGCGGGTGTCCCGTCGGGGTAGAGCAGGCGGAGCCCCTGGAGCTCGACGCCCTTGCCGAGGCGCGGGACGACGGCCTTGAGCTCGAACGGACCGTTCAGGATGCGGGCGAGGGCGGCGCGAACCTCCCGGTCGATCTCGGTGGGATCGAGGCGATGGGCGAGGAAGAGGCCGGCGCCTGCCGCCACCCCCAGGATCAGGAGAGCGAAGACGCGGCCGAACGTCAGCCGGCGTCGAGTCAACGAAGAGAGCTTCCCACAGTTTGGGCTCAAGTCAGGCCGAATGTGGGGGGGGGCTCGGGGGCCGCGCCTCCAGCTCCGGGACCTCCGCCACCCTCGGGACCTCCCTGCGGTGCGGTCGCGCCACCACCGAAAACCCTCGGGGCAGGCTCGCGGCGCCTCCCTGATAGACCCGGGAGACCCGCTTGCCCAGGCGCGTCAGCACCTCATAGACGATCGTGCCGGAGCGTTCGGCCAGCTCCTGCGCGGAGACCTCCTCGTTGCCCGCTCGCCCAAGGAGCACCACCTCGTCGCCGACGCTCACCCCGGGAATATGGCCCACGTCCACGGTCAGGTAGTCCATCGAGACGCGCCCCACCACCGGCGCGCGGCGTCCCCGGACCAGCACCTCGCCCCGACCCCCCAAGCGGAACGCGTAACCGTCGTTGTACCCCACCGGAAGCGTCGCGATGCGCGTGCGACGGGAGGTGACGTGTTCCCTGCCGTAGCCGATCGGCGTGCCCGGTGCGAAGTCCTTGAGGAAGATTACCTGGGTGCGGAGGGAGAGCGCGGGCTGGAGCCCCTCGCGCAGCGCGCTCGTGGGGGCAAGGCCGTAGAGGCCGAGGCCCGGGCGCACCAGGTCGAGGTGCGCGGCGGTGCGGGTGAGAACGGCGCCGCTGGCGCTGGCATGGCGCGGGGGGAGCGGGATGCCCGCGGCGGCGACGGCGGCGGATACCTCCTCGAAGCGGGAGAGTTGCTGGGCGGTGAAGCCGTCGTCGTCGCGCCCCACGGAGGCGAAGTGGGTACAGAGCCCATCGAGGCGCAGATGCTCGGAGGCCGCGATGAGCCGCGCCACGTCCACGGCGCGGCGGGGCGCGCATCCCAAGCGCCCCATGCCTGTGTCCACCTTGAGGTGGACCGACGCGCAGCGCCGCACGCGGCGCGCCTCCCGTTCCAGCACGCGCACCCGCTCGGCGCTGTGCACCGTCACCGCGATGTCGTGCGCCAAGACATCCGGCAGTTCGCCGTGGACCACGGCTCCCAGGATCAGCACCGGGATCGAGAGCCCCGCCTGACGCAGCTCCATCGCCTCCTGGGAATCTCCCACGCCAAGCATGGTCACGCCCTGGGAGGCGAGGTGCCAGGCGATGGGCACGGCGCCATGGCCGTAGGCGTTGGCCTTCACGATCGCGATGACGCCCTTGCCCTCGCCCGCCAGGAAGCGCAGGCGACGGAGGTTGCCGGTCACGGCGTCCAGGTCGATTTCGGCCCAGACCCTGCTTTTCTGCATGGATCCCTCTTGTACGTCGGTGCTCCGACAGAGGGCGTGGCGCGTGGGGACGTGATTATGCCACGTCCCCGCGCGGCTGCCGCTTGATCTCCGGATCGGAGAGCCGCAGGTAGAGGGGACGCAGCAGGCGCGGATCGGGTAGCTCTCCCGCGAGATACCGCTCGGCGGCGATGGGCAGAAGGAGGTCGGGGCGCGGAGGGGCTTTCGACGAGCCTGGAAGTGCGCGGAAGACTTCCGGGAAGCGCTCGCGCGCGTCCCCGAGAACGAAGGTCTCGGCGGGCAGCCCCGCCGCAGACTCCTCCGGCGGGACGTGGCGGTAGGGGCCCGCTTCGACGAGACGCCCGTCGCTGCGAAGGAAATGCGCGCAATAGACCCGCCCGCGCCGCGCGTCCAGGGCGACCAGGATCGATCGGGCCCCCTCCGGCGCGTTGCCCGCGATGCCGTGCAGCGAGCCCACAGCGAGGGCGGGCCGCCCCGCCGCATAGGCGAGGGCGCCGGCAGTGGCGATGCCGATCCGGATCCCGGTGAAGGAGCCCGGCCCGACCCCGCATACGACCCCGTCGAGATCGCATGCCGCTCTCCCAGCCCCCCGCATCAGATCGCGCACGAGGCCCGCCAGCCCGCGCCCGCGCGGCTCACCCTCCCCGAGTTGCGCCCGGGTCACGCGCCCGTCCGCCAGGAGCGCGGCCCCGCCCCCGGGTCCCGTGACGTCGATGGCCAGCAGGAGAGGCGACCCCATCGCCCGCCCTACTCGGTCGTGAATCGCACGTAGGGGCGCTCCTCGTTCGGGCTGCCCACGGTCAGGAACGAGAGGATGGCGCCGGCGTCGGGGTGGCTGTCGGGGTTTCCGAGGCGCAGGGAGATGGCCGCCTGGAGCGTCACCTCGTTGTAGGGCTCGGCGTTGGCGACATCGATGACGAGCTGAAGGTCCGACATCACCTCGTTGGTCATGAGTGTCTTGGGACCGCTGATCTTGATGAGGGGGCAGACGCCCCGGCGGATGTTCTCCATGGTGAGGCTGAATCCGACCCCTTCGGCGCGGTGCCGCCTCAGGAAGCCCACATCCTGGTCCAGCTGCTGCGGGGCGTTCAGGAGGAGGATCGGCAGATCGACGGCGTCGCGGGTGTCGCGCTGCGGCTGCACCTCGAAATCGAATTCGATCTGCTGGGCCAGCGCCTCCGGTCGGCTGCGCGGGAGCCCGAGCACCGTGAGGAGCGCGGGATCGCCGCGGAAATCGTTCGCGGTCCAGTCCACCTGGTCGACGATGCCGGAGACCTTGGATTTGCCCGCCTCCGGCCGGCGCAGGCGGAGGATCCCGCTCACGCTCCGGATCTTCACCTTCAACTGCGCTCCGGAGGTGCGGGGGAGGCTCTTGGCGGGACCGGAAATCTCCACGCTCTCCGGCCGGAACAGGATCTGCACTTGACGCCCGCCGCCGGGCGCCTCATAGGCGCTCTCGCTGTCGAGCAGCGTGTCCTGGGGAAAATCGGGATGGGGGACCACGCGCAGGCGGACCGTGCCCCGCGGCTCGAGCTCGAGGAGGGGGGCGGGGGCGATCTCATCCTTCAGCTCCACGCCTCCGCGCAGGATCTGCAGCTGGCGGAAGAACTCGCGATTGATCGGGATCCGCACCGCGTTGCGGCCCGTCACGTCGGTGGTGTAGCGCCGCAGGAATTCCTCGCTGATCCGGATGTCGACATCGCGGTTCTGCTTGAACTGCTGCTCGACGTCCTCGACCTTGGCCCGGATCCCGCGGATGAGCAGCTTGCGCAGGTCGATGTTGGGCGTCATGACCACGAATCGCTTGCCGAGCTCGTCCTCGATGGCGAATCGCAGGCGGAGGTGGGAGATCTCCCGCTCGTCGCTCAGGGTCTGGAGGACGAAGGCGAAGAGGACCACCGAAAGGATGAGGGAGAGGAACTTCGTGCCCAGGTGCCGGGTGACGAGGTCGAGGAGGAAGGTCCGCCAGGCGCTCATGCCCTCACCTCCTCTCCGGCCAGGAGCCGCGCCAGGGTCTCCTCGGTCTTGACGGTGTCCTCCTGCGGCGACAGCTCCCCGTTCACGACCAGGGAGATCGTGCCGGTCTCCTCCGACGTGACGATCACCACCGCATCGCTCTCCTCCGTGATGCCGATGGCGGCGCGGTGGCGCGTGCCGTAGCGGGTGGGGACGGCGGGGTTCTGGGTGAGCGGGAGCACCGCCCCGGCCGCCTCGAGCCGTTCGCCCCGCACGATGACGGCGCCGTCGTGGAGAAGGGTCGCGGTGGCGAAGATCGTATCGAGCAGCTCGGCCTTCACGAGGCCGTCGATCCGGACCGCCCGGTCGATGTAGGGCTGGAGCGAGACCTGGCGCTCCATCACGACGAGGGATCCGATCCGGTTGCGGCTGAAGCGGCGCGCCGCCTTCAAGACCTCCTCGCCGATGGTGCTCCCGGTGTCCTTGGTTTTCATCCCGAACCGGCGCAAGAACCGCGCCATGGGGGACCGCCCGAGGCGCGTGAGCCCGTGGCGCATCTCCGGCTGGAAGATGATCACCAGGGAGAGGACCGCGAAGAGGATGAAGTACTGGAAGATCTCGCGCAGGGTGTCGAGGCGGAAGATGTCGAACAGGCGGATCGCCACGATGATCGTCAGCACCGCCACCAGCCCTACGCTGCGCAGGAATCCGCCCGCCACCGTCGACTCCAGGTAGCGGAGCGTCCAGTAGAGGATCACGAAGAGAACGGCGATCTGCGCGAGGTTGCGGGGGTCGGTGAGGAGGGGAAGATCGAACACGGGCTTCAGCTTCGGGCGCCGGGACCGGCCGGCGGCGAGCGTGGGCCTGAGCCTAGCATGACGCGCGAAAAAGCGGCAGCCACGCGGGCGGCGTCGAGCGCGGCTTCGACCTCGTGGACGCGGAGGAGCGCCGCCCCAAGGGTGGCGGCGAGGGCGCACGCGGCGGTGGTCGCGGCGCCGCGGTCCCCGATCCCGCGACCGGTCCACTCGCCCAGGAACCGCTTGCGAGAGAGGCCCACGACCACCGGGAAGCCGTGCGCGGCGAGGCGGGGAAGCGCCTCGAGGAGGGCGAGATTGTGGGCGGCGGTCTTGCCGAATCCGATGCCGGGGTCGAGGAGGATGCGATCCTTCGCCACGCCGGCCCGCTGGGCGGCGGTCGCGCGCGCGAGGAGGAATTCCGTGACCTCCGCCTCGACATCGTCGTAGCGCGGATCCTCCTGCATGGTGGCCGGCTCTCCCCGCATGTGCATGAGCACGAGGCCCGCGCCGCGCTCCGCCACGAGGGGGAACATCGCGGGGTCGCTCCCCGCCGAGACGTCATTGACGATCCCGACCCCCGCGTCGAGGGCGCGCTCCGCCACCTGGGCGCGGCGCGTGTCGATGCTCGTCTCCAGCCCCTCGAGGAGGCGGAGCACCGGGAGGACGCGGGCGATCTCCTCGCCCGGGTCGATCGCCCGCGCCCCGGGCCGCGTCGACTCCCCGCCGACGTCCACCAGCGCGGCGCCGGCGCGCGCCATGGCGTGACCCGCCGCTGCCGCGGCGGCGGGATCGGAGTGCCGCCCGCCGTCCGAGAATGAGTCCGGCGTCACGTTCACGACGCCCATGACCAGGGCGTGCTCGCGCCGGGCGAGCGCCTCGAAGAACCGAGCCGCGCGGACCACGCCGCAAGCCTATCCGAAATCGCCGGGATCCCGGCGCCCCGGCGCGCGGTCCCTAGGTTCCGGCGAAGCCGGGGGCGGGGCCTCGGTCGAGGCGGGGGAGAGGGTCGGTCTCCCGGCGCTCCCCGACCACCGGCTTGCCGGAGGGAGGCGGGGCCTCCTTGGTGCGGCGGTGGGCATCCAGATCCCCGCCCCGCATCACCAGGGAGACCTCGTCGGCATTGAGCGCCTCGTAGCGGATCAACGCCTTCGCGAGGAGCTCGAGCTTGTCGCGATGGGTCGTGAGGAGCTCCTCCGCGCGCTTGTAGCAGGCCTGGGAGATGCGGGCGACCTCGGCGTCGATGGTCTGCACCGTGGAGTCGCTGTGGTTATGGGTGCGGGTGATTTCGCGGCCCAGAAAGAGCGTCTCCTCGTCCTGGGAATAGTTGAGCGGTCCCAGGGCATCGCTCATCCCGAACTGCGTCACCATGCGCCGCGCCATGTCGGTGGCGCGCTTGATGTCGTCGGCGGCGCCGGTGGAGAGATCCCCGGTCTCGAACTTCTCCGCGATGCGTCCCGCGTAGAGGATGGTGATCTGCGCGAGGAGCCGGTTGCGCCCGAAGATGTAGCGGTCCTTCTCGGGGAGGAAGAAGGTGGCTCCGAGCGCCGTGCCGCGCGGGATGATCGTCACCTTGTGGAGCGGATCGGACTCGGGGAGCACGAGGTGCATGAGGGCGTGGCCCGCCTCGTGGTAGGCGAGCGCCCGCTTCTCCTCGTCGGTCATGACGCGGGAGTGCCGGCTCCGTCCCCAGCGCACCTTGTCCCGGGCCTCCTCGAGATCGGCCTGGCCCACGCCGTCGCGATTGCGCATCGCCGCGCCGATGGCGGCTTCGTTGATGACCGCCTCGAGCTCGGCGCCGGTGAACCCGGGGGTCCCCCGGGCGATGAGCTCCAGGTCCACGGCGGGAGCCAGCTTCACCTTCCGCGCGTGGACCTTGAGGATCTCCTCCCGGCCCTTCACGTCCGGAAGGTCGATGGTGATCTGGCGGTCGAAGCGCCCAGGCCGCAGGAGGGCGGGATCGAGCACGTCGGGCCGGTTCGTGGCCGCGATGACGATGATCCCCTTGTCGGTCTCGAACCCGTCCATCTCCACCAGGATCTGGTTCAGCGTCTGTTCGCGCTCGTCGTGTCCGCCCCCGAGGCCGGCGCCGCGGCGGCGTCCCACCGCGTCGATCTCGTCGAGGAAGATCAGGCAGGGGGACTTCTCCTTGGCCTGGTTGAAGAGGTCGCGCACCCGGGAGGCGCCGACCCCCACGAACATCTCCACGAAGTCGCTGCCGGCGATGGAGTAGAAAGGGACGCCCGCCTCGCCGGCGATCGCCTTCGCGAGGAGCGTCTTGCCGCACCCCGGCGGGCCCACGAGCATCACGCCGCGGGGGATGCGCCCGCCGAGCCGCTGGAACTTGGCGGGGCTGCGCAGGAACTCGACGATCTCGCGCACCTCCTCCTTGGCCTCCTCGATGCCCGCCACGTCGGCGAAGGTGACGTTCGCCATCTCGGGGGTGTAGAGGCGCGCGCGGCTGCGCCCGAAGGAGAGCACCCCCCCGGCCCCCCCCGCCTGCCGCATGGGGCGCAGGATGAAGAACCAGAAGAAGGCGATGATCAGGAACCAGGGCGCGATGGTGAGGAGGAAGTGCGGGAGCAGCTGCGGCGCGTCGCGGAACTTCAGCTTCTCGGGGGAGATGCCCCACTGCTCGCTCGCCAGCGTCTCGAACACGGCGGGGGACTCGACGATGCCCCGCATGACGTCCTCGACGACGTAGCGGTCCAGCTTGGCGATCTTCTCCCAGCGCGCGTCCTTGGCGGCCAGCTCCGCGAGCCGCTGGCGGTTGAGCTTCCCGCGCAACTCGACCCGGTCGATGCTGTGGAGGATCTCGATGTCCTCGAGGCACTTCTCGCGACCGAGCGCATGGAACTGCGCGTAGGTGATCGCGACGCTCCCCTCGGCCCCTTGACCGGCCGACCAGATCGCGACCAGCGCCAGGCCCAGAAGAAGGAAGAAGAGGGGGAGGTTGCGACCGCGCTTCACGCGCGTCTCCCGGCCCTTGGTCTTCTTTTCCTTGGTTTCCATCATGATCCTGCCGCGGGACTTCCCGGGGAGCCGGCCTCCAGCACGTAGACGATGCGCTCCGCGAGGTCGCGCAGCGCCTGCTCCTGCGCCGATTCGAGCGTGGCGATGCGCCCCGCGCGGTCCGAGAAAGGCTCGCGTTCCGTCATGGAATACGTCCGAATCACCCTTTCGGTCGCTCGTTCCCGAATCTGGACCTCCGCGGTGACCACGAAGGAGGACTCACGCACGGCATCGCCCCGATCCTCGCTCAGGACCTGCTCGCCGGCCTCGGTGATCCTCCCGCCCAGCAGCCAGTCCGCCTCCCCCGGGCGCACGGCCGCCTGCGGGCTGCGCGCCCGCAGCTCGTCGGCCACCATCCGCGTGAGGCGCATCTCCAGGCCGCGCCGGAACGTATCGTTGTCGAAGGGGAGCACCGCCACCCGCGGAAGGCTCCCCGAGGCGGTGCGTTCCTGGGTGGCGACGGCCCCCCAGGTGTATCCGCAACCGGACGCGGCGAGGGCCGCGGCGAGGGCGATCCACCTCATCCCGCCTCCCGCGCGCCGAGCCGGCTCAGTCGCTCCGCCGCCAGGCGGGCGTGCTCGGTGCCGGGGTACTGCCGCACGCAGTACTCGTAGTAGAAGGCGGCGGAACGGGGCTGGTTGCGCCGCTCGTAGAGGCGCGCGACGAGGACCTGCTTCTCCGCCAGCTGTTCGAGGATCCCCTGGATTCTCGCCTCGGCGTCGGCGACGCGGCCGCTCTCCGCCTCCGCCTCGGAGTTCCGGAGTCGCGCGACCTCCACGTAGTCCTGGAACGCGCGCGCCGCCTGCAGGAGGATCCGCTCGTCATAGGCGGCGCCCTCGCTCTGGCGCCAGAGCGCCATGGCCAGGGAGCGGCGCGCCCCGAGGCCGTACTCGCTGCGCGGATACTCCGCCAGGAGACTCCGGTAGGCTTCGGCGGCCTCCTTGTGCTCGCCGTTGCCCATCAGGTAGTCGCCGGAGCGGACCAGCGCGTCGTCGGCGAGCGAGTGGTTTGCGAAGTTGGCCTGCATATGGCCGAGGATCTTGACCCCCTGGCCACGATCGGGCGGGAAGAAGAGAAAGCCCGGCATCCTCCCCTCGAGGTACTGCACCCCCAACGCGAACTCCGCCTCCGCGGCGGCGACGCAGAACCGGCTCGTGGGATAGCGCTCGATGAACCGCTTGTAGGCCTCGAAAGCGCTCGCCCCCTGCTGGGCGAAACGGCGCATCTCCGCGATGAGGAACTGCGCTTCCTCCACCTCGACGGCGGCGGGATGGCGCTTCACCAGGGCGTCGAAGTGCAGCCGTGCCCGGTTCCAGCGTTTCTGGGAGGCCCACTCCTTGCCGAGCGCCAGGAGCCGGTCGGGGGGAGCCTTGGGCGCCGAGGAGCACGCAGCCAGCAGGGCGGCGAGCCAGATCGGCAGGAACAGGGCCCGATGGGGCATGGGGCGGGGGAGCTGCAAGAGGCGGACCGATCCTACCCGGCGCTCGGGACGGGCAAAGAGAATTCCTCTTCCATGGCCGTGGCAGCATGGAACCTGCGAGCGAGCACCCGCTCGAGCCACTCGAGGAGGACGCCGCGCAGCTCGCGCAGCGTCGCGGGCGCGGCCTGGCGCTGCAGCGCGCGCGTCGCGGGCTCGCGTCGAAGGAGGGCGAGCAGGGTGAGGGAGTCGCGGGAGACGCTTCGCGCGCCCGGCTCGCCCTGCCCGCAGGCGGCGTGGAGGATGCCCCCGCGTCCCGCGCTCAGCAGAGGCAGCTCCGCGCGCCCCAGGGGGAGCCCGCACTCCACGCAAGCGCCCAGCTGCGGCGCGTGCCCCGAGAGCTCGACGGCGCGCGCCAGGAAGAGCGTGGCTGCGAGGGGAAGCCGTTCGCGCGGCGCGCGATCGAGCACCTTCAGCGTGTAGGCGGCGAGGCGGAAGAGCTCGGGGGAGGGCTCCTCCTCGCGCATGAGGTCGGCGGTCACCTCCAGGACGAGGGTGGCCGCGCAGAACCGCGCCGGCACGCCGCGCAAGCGCGGGAACGGTTCGCGGGCGGTCGAGGCGTTGAGGAAGCAGAGTCCCTCCCCCGCGCGTCGCCCCAGTCGCACGCGGTAGAGCACGCCGCGATCCAGCGGCCCCAGGAAGCTGTTGCGCGTCCGCTTCGCACCCTTGGCCAGGGCGTGCACGGTTCCGCGGTCGGAGGTGAGGAGCACCGCCACCGCCGAACTCTCGCCGAACTCGTGGAGGCGGGCGACGAGCGCGTCGGTGGCGCCGGGGGTCTTGGGCCTACGCGCCCTGGCCACTGCGCGTCGCCGCCCCGGGGTGGGTCCCCTCCACGGTCACCTTGACCCGGTGGATCCGCCGTTCGTCCGCCTCCAGCACCAGGAAGCGCACGCCCTCCAGATCGACCTGCTCGCCCTTCGCCGGGATCTTGCCCAGGCGGGAGAGCAGCAGGCCGCCGATGGTCTCGTACGCGTCGCTCTCCGGCACCTCCAGGCCGAGCGCCCGGTTGAGCGTCTCGATGGTGGTCCCGGCGCGCACCGTCGCCCCATCGTCGTCGATCCGCATCTCGTCGTCGCCGCCGGCGCGCTCGTGCTCGTCGCCGATCTCTCCCACGATCTCCTCGAGGATGTCCTCGAGGCTCACCACGCCCGCGGTGCCCCCGTACTCGTCGAGAACGATGGCGAGGTGGACCTGGCGCGCGCGCATGTCGTGGAGCACGTCCTGGATGTTCTTGCTCGACGGCACGAACATCGGCTGGCGCATCACCTTCGCCACCGTCGGCGGCGGCTCGCGACGCAGCCAGTAGGGCAGGAGGTCACGCACGTAGAACATCCCCGCGATGTCGTCGCGGCTCCCTCGGTAGACGGGAAGGCGCGAGAGGCCGTGGTCCACCGCCAGCCGCGCCGCCTCCTCGCCGCTGGTGTCGATCGGGACGCAGATCATCTCGGTGCGCGGCGTCATGATCGCCTCCGCGGTCACGGCGCTCAGATCGATGACCCCCTCGATCATCTTGCGCTCGGCGTCCTCCAGCAGCCCTTCCCGCCGCCCCTCCTCCACGGCGGACAAGATCTCGTCCTTGAGCTCCTCGCTCGGATCGACGGCGCGGGAGGGTCGCACCAGCCGCAGGGTCGTGCGGTGGAGCAGGCGAGCCAGGGGCCGGATCGGCCCGACCGCCCGATCGTAGAAGAGGATCCCGCGCAGCAGGAACCCGACCCCCCCGCGCAAGGCGAGGATGTAGGGGAGCCCGACGAAGACGAGGGGGAAGACGGCGGCGAACAGGATGGACGCGATGACCACCACCGTGCCCGGGGGTTGCGCCTCGAAGAGGCCGACGACCAGGGCGACGACGCCGGCCAGCTGGCTGATCCCGCGCCCCAGCTTCGAGAGAAAGATCGTCTCGTCCTCCCGCCCCAGGATCGACTTGAGCCTCTCCTCGAGATCTTGGCGGCGCGCCTCCTCGAGGAGGCGGACGGCGGCCAGGTGCGTGAGGGTGTTCTCGAAGAGCGCGAAGAGGAACCCGGCGAGGAGGCTCAGGCTTCCGAGCCAGAAGTAGGCCGCCGGGGTCCAAGCCAGGAGTTGGGGGGCGGCGAGAAGCGGCAGGGCCGCGGCGGCGTGGAGGGAAGTGAAGCGGACCGGGGATTCCTGGGGAATCCGCCCTGGCGCCGCTGAAGTGCTGTTCCGTGACACGGGAGCCTTCCAGTCTATCCCGGCATCCCACCTCCCGCCCCGGCCCCTCCCCGACGCCCGGTAAGCCCCTGCTCGGCAAGGGCTTGCGTGCGGGAGCGCAGGGCGTGGGTAATGGCCGTGGCCAGGGCGTCGGTGGCATCGAGGGGGGTGGGGGGGGCGGCGAGGCCCAGGATGGCGCCCACCATGCGTGCCACCTGGGGCTTGAGCGCCCGGCCGTTTCCGGCCACGGCGCGCTTGATGGTGGCCGGCGCGTAGGAGGAGACGGTCAGGCCCGCCTCCCCGAGGACCGACAGGATCGCCCCGCGGGCGTGGCCGATGGCGAGGGCGGCGCGCGGATCGTTCCGCACAAAGACATCCTCCACCGCGGCCTGTCCGGGACGGTGCCTTTCCAAGAGCGCGCGCAGGCCGCGCGCGAGCGTCGCGAGTCGGGACGCCAGCGGATCGTTTGCGGGCGCGACGAGCACGCCGGCGTCGAGGAAGGCGAGACGGCCGCCGCGCGCCTCCACCAGCCCATAGCCGAGGCGCAGTGTGCCCGGATCGATGCCCAGGATCCTCGCCGCCGATCCGGAGGGGGCCGCCGCCACCGTCAGTTCCGGGCCTTCTCGGCGGCCGCCTGCGCCTCCTTCTGCGCCTTCTCGAAGGCGGGGTTGAGCTTCTTGTCGACGAAGATGCGGAGCGCCTTCTCGAAGATGTCGGGCTCCTCCATGAAGGGCATGCGGGCCGACTTCTTGCAGGTCACCGTGATGTTGTCCACGTAGAAGCGCTGCATCCTCTTGATGTCATCGGCGGTCTGGAGCCGGTTGGATTCGTTCTCGAAGTACATGAGGACGGGGACGCGGCTCACGTTATCGCCGCGGATGTCGAACTCCGGCACCGCCAGGGTGCCCTGGGGGTCGCGCCAGAAGTTGCGGAGAAACGCCACCTCCAGGTCGACCTGGTCGCGCACGCGGACGGAGCAGTCGGTGTAGTCGAACCGCTCGCGCTCCAGGGGCGAAGCCGGACGGATCTCCTTACGGTTCACCTTCGCCCAGAACTCGTCGTCGGGGTCGTCGCTGCGCACCAGCTCGTCGAGGCGCTTGCTGTAGGTCTCGTTGCTCGCGTAAGGGTTGAGGAGGACGAGGCCCAGAACGCGGTCGGGATACTTCTGCGCGTACTTGGCCGCGATCCAAGTGCTGAACCCGTGCGCGAGGATGGCCAGTTTCTCGACATTGCGCTTCTTCCGCATGTCCTCGAAGGCGTCCACCAGGATCTCGACCGGGTAGTACGGGTCGTTGTCGGAATCGAACTGGAGCCCGGGGAAGGAGCGGATGGGGGGAAGATTGATGAACAGCCACTTCACGAAGAGCCACTGGTTGAAGTAGGGCATGTAGTAGAGCGTGCTGAAGTGGACCTCGGGGAGCACGATGACCAGGGGGCCCGTGCCGCGCCGCGCGAAGGTGTCGTTGAAGTCGAGCTTGACGCCGCCGAAGGTGCCCACGTCGAACCGCTTGGGCGGCTCGAGGGTCTTCTCCTTGTTCGCTTCCCAGTACATCTTCCACTGGATCACGTCGGTGTGGTAGTACTGCCCGACGATCTCCTCGAGGTTGAAGAGCAGCACGCTGTGCACGCGCGCGTTGAGCTCGCCCTCTTGGATCACCTTCCCGTTCATGTCGATCTCGCGGATCATCGAGATCATTTTCGGGACCGCCTCCTTGATGCGCTGCTGGCCCGCCGCGAAGCAGGCCATGCGGCGCACCTCCCAGTCCTTGTCGGAGAGCGCTTCGAGGATGACGGGTGGATCGAGGCGGTGCTTGATCATGCCCAGGGCGGCGATGATCCCCTCGCGCACCATCTTGTCCTTGTGCTGGGCTTGCTCGAGCAGCTTGGCGCGCAGCTCCGGCACCTGGATGCGCGCGAGACGGTCGGCTGCGGTGGCGCGAATCCACCAGTTCTTCGACTGCAGCAGCTTCTCGTCGTCGATGATGAACCTGATGGTGCGCTCGTCCGTGGTGGGGAGCGCTTCGAGCGCGCGCTTCTTGAACGCCACCGACTTCTTCTTGAAGTCGTCCTTGAAATTCTGGACCGCCGTATTCCAGGCGGCGTCATCGACGCCGGCCAGGATGGGACCCAGGGCGAGGGCCAGGGTGAGGGTCGTGAGGAGCAGTGCGCGCATCGTCGGGCTCTCCGCAATTCTCGTTCCGGGCCGCCGCTTGCCCCCCGGAGGGACAGGCGCGCCCGTCACCAGAGTATCAGGAGAAGCCCGCGCACGGGGGAGCCGTTTTGCGCCCGGCTACTCCGACACCGTCCATCGCTGAGCCACGATCAGGTCATCCGGGCTCGTGATCTTGAGGTTGCGCGGGTCCCCCGCCACAGCGGCGACGGGCAGGCCCAACTCCTCCACCAAGCCGGCGTCGTCGGTGGCGTCCCGGGTCGAGGCAGCCAGGGCGCGACGCAGGATCGAGAGGACGAATCCCTGCGGGGTCTGGGCCGCCGCGAGAGTGGACCGGTCCGGCGTCCCGACCACCTCCCCTTCCGCAATCCGCTTCACCGTGTCCACCAGAGGCACCACCGGGATGGCCGCGCCGGTCACGACGACCGCCGCCTGCACGCGGGCGATCAGCTCCCCGCTGACGAGCGGCCGCGCGACGTCGTGCACGAGGACGTGGTCGGTGTCGTCCCGGAGCGCCGCGAGTCCGCAGGCGACCGAGTCGCGCCGCCTCGCGCCGCCGGGCACGATGCGCCACCCCTCGAGCCGCACGCTGCCGCAATCCTCCGCGCGCAGCACCGCGACGCGGTCGGGGAGGAAGGCGAACGCGCGGGCGCAGCGCTCGAGGAGCGTCACGCCCGCCAGGGTCGCGAGCGCCTTCGGTCCCCCGAACCGGTTCCCCCCGCCCGCGCCCACCAGCACCACGCCCCAGCGCGGCGGCACGGCGGACGGGGAGTGGGAGCGAGAGGACAACAAGGGGAGAGGATACCGTCCTCGAGGGAATGCCGGCAGGCGCGACGCGCGGAAGGGGGGCGGGGGCGGGCGCGACTCCGCCGCGAGCCGCGGGGAAGAGGCGCGAGAAGGGGGCCTGGGGCGTTTGCGCGGGAGAGCCGCTCCTTCCGGCGAGGCTCTCCGTTAGGAGCCTATCCGAAAACCCGGCTCCATTCGGCCGGCTGCGCGGGCCGATCGCTTCTCCTCTCCTCCATCGCCGTAGTTCGCCAATACGGCTTCGTCGTCGCGGCTCGCGTTCGGCCCGCTCGCTCGGCCTCGGTGTTGACGCCGGGTTTTCGGATAGGCTCTAGGCAAGAGTAGGATGGTCCCCCCATGCGCGTGGGGAGCGGATTCGACATCCACCGGCTCGGGGCGCCGCGGCCGTTGCGGCTGGGCGGCGTCGCGATCCCGGAGGGGCCGGGGCTGATCGGCCACAGCGACGCCGACTGCCTGCTCCATGCCCTCGCCGACGCCCTGCTGGGCGCTGCGGGGCTCCCCGACATCGGCCACCACTTCCCCCCCGGCGAACCCAGGTTCAAGGACGCCGACAGCGCCCTGCTCCTCCTGGAGGTGCGCCGCCTGGTCGCCGGCGCGGGGTTCCGCGTCGCCAACGTCGACTGCACGGTTCTGGCGGAGCGCCCGCGCCTCGAGCCCTACCGCGAACCGATGCGCAAGCGCATCGCGGAGCTCCTCGGGCTCGCGCCGGGATCCGTCGGAGTGAAATTCGGCACGATGGAGGGGCTCGGCGCCGTCGGCCGCGGGGAGGGCATCGCCTGCCAGGCGGTCTGCCTCCTCGAGGAGGGGCCGTGAGGCTGCACAACACGCTCTCCGGCCGCGTGGAGGAGTTCGCTCCGCTGCACTCGGGCGAGGCGCGGCTCTACCACTGCGGGCCGACGGTCTATTCGCGGCCGCACATCGGCAACTACCGCGCCTACATGATGGCCGACCTGCTCCGCCGGACCTTCGAGTACCTCGGCTGGCGCACGCGCCAGGTGATGAACATCACCGACGTGGGGCATCTCACCGAGGACGAGGCGGCCGACGCCAGCGGCGAAGACAAGCTGGAAAAGGCGGCGCGCGGCCGCAAGCTCGACCCTTGGCAGATCGCCCGGGAGGTGGAGGGCTGGTTCCACGAGGATCTGGCGCTGCTCCGCATCCTTCCGGCGCACCGCTACCCGCGCGCCACCGAGCACATCCCCGAGATGATCGCGCAGATCGAGACGCTCATCGCGAAGGGGCACGCCTATGCCGTCGACGGAAACGTCTACTTCTCCGTGAAGAGCTTCGCGGAGTACGGCAAGCTCTCCGGCAACACCCTCGACAAGTTGGAGGCGGGCGCGCGCGTGGAGGTGCGTGAGGAGAAGCGGGACCCGCTCGACTTCGCCCTCTGGAAGCGGGACGAAAAGCACCTCATGCAGTGGGACTCCCCCTGGGGGCGCGGGTTCCCGGGCTGGCACATCGAATGCTCCGCGATGTCGATGAAGTACCTGGGGGACACCATCGACATCCACACCGGCGGGCCGGACAACCGGTTCCCGCACCACGAATGCGAGATCGCCCAGGCGGAGGGGGCCACCGGCAAGCCCTTCGTCCGCTTCTGGGTCCACAACGCTTTCCTGGAGATCGGCGGGACGAAGATGGCGAAGCGGGCGGGGACGCTCTTCCTCCTCCCCGAGCTCGTCGCGATGGGGTACGAGGGCGCCGACATCCGCGCGGCCCTGCTCCAGCCGCTCTACCGCTCGCCCATCCAGTTCGATCTCGAGGCGCTCGACGCGGCGCGCGCCGGGCGGGCGCGGCTCGACAATTTCGTGAACCACGAGATGTCGGCGCGGCCCGCGGGCCCGCGCAAGCCGGAGGCGGGCGCCGCCATCGCGGCGGCGCGGACCGGCTTCCGCGCGGCGCTGGAAAACGATCTCAACACTCCGGAGGCCTTCGCCGCGGTGCATGAGATGGTCACCGCCTTGAACCGGCTCGGCGTGAACCGTTCCGACGCCGACGACGCGGCGGCGGCCATGCGCGACTTCGACCGCGTCCTCGCGATCCTCGACGCCCCGCCCGCCGCCCGGGCGCCCGACACCGAGGTGGAAGCGCTGCTGGCCGAGCGCGAGGCGGCGCGCAAGGCGCGCGACTTCGCCCGCGCCGACGCGTTGCGCGACGAGCTGGCCAAGCGCGGCGTCGAGATACTCGACACGCCGCAGGGCACGCGCTGGAAGCGCTCCTAGGTGGCCTCGCCCGGCCGCTCGGGCCCCGGCCGACGATGCCCCATCCGACGATGCAGCATCCGCAAAGACCCCGCCCCCCCGCCACCAAGGGACGCTGCTCCCGGCCCGCGATGCCCCGCGAGCGCCGAGCCGCCACCGGACTGCGCTAGAATCGCCGCCTCGCGTGTCCCTCCTTGCACGGCTCCGCCGCCTCCACGCGCCTCGTCGCGACGGACCGACCCGCCGCGAGATGCTGGTGCAGAGCCTGCTCGCCGGCGCGGCGCTCCTCGCCGGCTGCCGCACCCCGTCGCGCCGCCGCGGGTCGCGGGTGATCGTCGTGGGCGCCGGGTTCGCCGGCCTCGCGGCGGCCCACGAGCTGGCGGCGGCCGGCTATGAAGTGACGGTCCTGGAGGCGCGCAAGCGGCTGGGCGGGCGCGTGCGCACCTGGCGCGATCTCCCGCGGGGAAAAACGGTGGAGGGGGGCGGGGAGCTGATCGGCTCCAACCACCCGCTCTGGGTGGCCTACAAGGACCGGTTCGGCCTCACCTTCCTCCCCGTCACCGAGGAAGAAGGAGAGGCGCCCATCGTCCTGGACGGAAGGCGGCTCACTCCCGAGGAGTCGTCGCGCCTCTGGGAAGAGCTGGACGGCGCCCTGCGCGCGATGAACGGCGACGCCGAAGCGGTGGACGCGACGTCGCCCTGGCTCAGCCCGGGGGCCGCGGCCCTCGACGCGCGGAGCGTTGCCGGCTGGCTCGCCGGCCAGCCGCTGGGCGCGACGTCCCGGGCGGCGCTGGCCGCGCTCCTCTCCTCCGACAACGGCGTTCCCGTGGCGCGGCAAAGCTATCTCGCCCAGCTCGCGCAGATCAAGGGCGGCGGCATCGACCGCTACTGGGACGAGAGCGAGGTCTATCGCTGCGCGGAGGGGAACCAGGAGTTGGCCCTGCGCCTCGCCGCCTCCGTGGGCGCGGAACGGATCCTGCTCGGCACGCCGGTGACGTCGATCCGCTTCGGACGCTCGCCGGTGGAGGTGACCTTGGGGGACGGTTCGACGCGGGAGGCCGACGACCTCATCCTCGCGGTGCCCCCCAGCGTCTGGGGCCGCATCTCCATGCACCCGCCGCTCCCGCGCGAGCTCGCGCCGCAGATGGGTTCCAACGTCAAGTACCTCATGGCGGTGCGGCGTCGCTTCTGGCGCGCCGAGGGGCGCTCCCCCGACAGCCTCTCCGACGGGCCGGTCGCGCTCACCTGGGATGGGACCGATGGCCAGCCCGGCGAAGAGGGCGCCTGCCTCAACGCCTTCAGCGGCGGCGACGCGGCGGATCTCTGCCGCGCATGGACGGCGGACCGGCGCCGCGTCCTCTACCTCGCCGAGCTGGCGCGCCGCTACGACGGCCTCGGGGAGTCCCTCGCCGCCGCCCGGTTCATGGACTGGCCCTCCGACCCCTGGACGAAGGCGGGCTACTCCTTCCCCGCCCCCAACCAACTCTTCACCCAGGGGCCGCTGCTCGCGCGAGCCCTGGAGGGCCGTCTCCACTTCGCCGGCGAGCACTGCTGTCCGGCGTTCGTCGGCTACATGGAGGGTGCGCTCCAGTCGGGAGTGGCGGTGGCCCGGCGCCTCGCCCTTCGCGACGGGGGCGTTTCCTGATCCGGGTTATCCTGGGACGCCATGCGGCGCGGGGTGGCTCTCTTGCTGTTGGCGCTCGGCGCCGCGCTCGTGGCGCTGCTCCTCTTTGCGATGAACGGGGAGGGGGGCGGGGGCCGCCACCGCGCGGGGGCGACCGAGGGTCCGGAGGCCACTCCCGGCGAGGCGCCAGGCAGGGAGGAGAAGGCGACGCCGGGCGCCGCGTCGGCCCCTCTCGACGTCGCCGACGAGGACCCCAACCGCATCGATGGGCCCGACGTCACGATTCGCGGCGTGGTCCTCTTCGAAGGAGTCCCCGTGGAGGCGTGCGCATTGCGCGTCCACCGCGCGCAGGCCACCGGCACCAACGTCTTCTGGCCCCAGCGCACGAAAGAGGAGGAGGAGAACTCCCTGCCGCCCATTGCTCGCGCGGGCAGCGACGCCGTGGGCCGGTTCACCCTGGTGGTGAAGCGGCGCAGCTCCCTCACGGTTGAGGCGCGCAAGGGGGGGTTCGGCGTCGCCCGCGTCCTGGTGCACGTCCCGGTCGAAGGCGATCCCGGCGAGGTGAAGATCGAGTTGGCGCGGGCGCAGGTGCTGCGCGGCAGGGTGGTGGATCCCGCCGACGCCCCGGTCGCGGGCGCGTCGGTGCGCATCGGCATGTGGCTGGCGCAGGTTCCCCCCATCGTGGAGCTGCAGACGACCAACGAGGCGGGGGAGTTTTCGTTCGACGCCATCTCCTCGGGCAATCTCTGGATGCGCGTGGAGGCGCCGGGCTTCCCGATCCTGCAGCGGCAGGTATCGCTTCCGGTGAGCGGCCTCCTGCTGGTGCAGCTGAGAACGGGCGGAAGCATCGCGGGACTCGTGCGCGTCACCGCGGGCGCGCCTGTCGCCGGCGCGACGGTGGTGCTCGCCACCGACACGCCCGAGGGGTTCTCCGGGCGGGGCGAGGCGACCAGCGACGCGGAGGGGAGATTCCGCATCGAGAGCATCCTGCCGGGCCCGATCACGTCGGTGATCGTTCTCGTGCCGGGGTGGCCTCCGCTGGTCTCGGGCAGCGGTCATGCGAGCCCGGTCCTCGCCCTGATCAAGGCGGGGGAGGAGGCGACCTGCGAGATCGTGATCCCCGGCGGCGTCGCCGTGCGCGGCGTCGTGGTGCGCGGCGAGGAGGGCGCGCCCGCCCCCGGGGCCGCCATCCGCCTCCTGCGCGTGCAGCAGAACTACCTGGCGGATTTCGCGACGGGCATGGCCGACGCATCGGGCCGCTTCACCCTCGAGGGGATCCCCCCGGGCAGCTACGCCATCGAAGCGGCGGACGGCATGTGGGCCAGGAAGCCTCGGCGCAATTCTTGGCAGCAGTCGCCCCTCACCATCGATCTGGACGTGGTCGAGGGCACCGAGCCTCCCGAGCAGCGGATCCGCCTCGAGGCGACCGGGATCGTGGAGGGCCGGATCTCCGAGGGGTCCCGTCTCGCCAACCACAGCGGCGTGGGCCTGCAGGTGGGGGACCTCTGGGAATCCGCCCAGCCCGACGCGACGGGGTTCTTCCGGTTCTCCAACGTGGCGCCCGGCAAGAATCTCGTCGTGCAGAGCTGGAGCCCGCCGGCGAAGTCGGAGCCCTTCGACGTGGAGGCGGGCAAGGTCACGAACGTCACGCTCGGCGCCGGTGCCCTGCCCGACTTCGAGGGAACCGTCACCGATCGGCAGGGTAGGCCGGTATCAGGGGCCACGGTGAACGCCGCCCCCGGCGACGGTCAGCAGGGCGGGGTGGTGCAGCAGATCCAGAACAACTCGTGGATGGCGGTGACGACGGACGCGGCGGGCCGCTACCGGCTCATCGTGCAGGAGTGGCTGCGGCAGCAGGGTGCCGCGCTCACCTGGTATGTGATGGCGTCGCACCGGGATTACGCGTCCGCTCTGCTGCGCGTGGACAAGCTGCCCGCCAAGGGCGAGACGGCGCGCCTCGATTTCCTGCTCGAGGAGGGCCTGATGCTGACGGGGCGCGTGGAGTGGGAGGGAGGGCGCGCGGCCGTGAATGCCATGATCGCCGTCAACCCCGTCGTCGCGCCCCCTCCCGCAACGCAGGGGGCGCCCGAGGCCCCGCAACACGCGGGCACCATGCGCTCGGTGGTGGCCGGGGAGGACGGGACATTCACCCTCACGGGGCTCACGCCCGGGAGCTACACGATTTCGGCGGCGCTGACGGGAGGATCCTCAGGGAGCCAGCCCGTGGAGGCCGGCGCGAACGGGATCCTGCTCCGCCTGAGGGAAACGGCATTCATCGGCGGCGTCGTGATCACTTCGGAGGGACGGCCGGTGCCGGGAGCCCGGGTGACGGCGCTCGGTCCGCGCGGCGAACGACGCGGGAACACCCAGACGAGCGGCGACGGCCGGTTCCGGATCCAGGGCCTGGAACGGGGCAGCTACTCCCTCGAGGCGTCGCCGGGCCGCGAAGCGTGGCAGCGCCCCCTCTTCTTCGAGACCACCCGCGTCGACGGCGTCGCCACCGGCGTCGACGACGCGCGCATCGAGGTGAAGCGGGGCGGAAAGGTCTCCGGCCGGGTCGTCGGCCCCGATGGACGCCCCGCCGCGGGGATCACCGTGGTGGCGATGTCGCTCGAGGGGAAGGCGGGCGGTCGCGGGTGGGACACGCCGAATCCCTCCGGCACCACCAACGGCAAGGGCGAATTCACCGTGGAGGGAATCGGCGGCAAGGAGGTCGAGCTGATCGCGGCCGGCGCCGGCTTCCAGCCCGCGATGCGCCGCGCCGCGCCCGGGGACTCCAGCGTGGAGATGCAACTCCAGGCCTGCGAGACCGTCGAAGGGACGCTCCTCGGACCCGACGGCGCACCGGCGGCCGGACTCTGGATCTGGGGGAACGCCGTTTCGCCGGACGCCCAGCAGAAGCTGAATGACATCATGCAGCGGGCCGGACAGACGCTCCAGCAGAGCGGCGTCCTCAACAGCGGCGGCCAGGCCGATGGCGACGGCCGGTTCATCCTGCGCTTCCCCTTCCCCGGCGAGTACTACGTGAACGCCCGCAATGAGGCGGGGGTGCTCCGGCCGGTGCGGGTCCGCACCGGCGCGCGCGGGGTGACGCTGCGGTTGCAGCGCGGGCTGACGCTGAAGGGCCGCATCGTCGACCCCGAGGGCCGCACGATCCGTCCCGACGCCGCGGCGCAGCTCATGTTCTGGATCAACGTCATGCAGGACGGCCAGTGGGTTGGAAACGTCCAAGCGCAGGCCGACGGCACCTTCGAGCTCACCCAGGTGCCGTCGGGGCCGATCACGATCCAGGCCTGGGCTTCCAAGAACTGGAAGCCGGGAACGGTGGAAGCCGAGGCGGGAGCGTCCGACGTGCGGGTGGTGCTGCAGCCCAACGACGGCAAGTGAGCTGAGGCCCGGGGGCGGGGACGCCGCCCCCGGGTCGAGGAACTCAGCGACCGAGCTGCGCCTCGAGGAGCGCGACGGTCATGGGGCGGGTGAGGATGCGGCCGGCGCGGCGGGCGAGCTTCGCTTCGTCTACCGTGCGGCCGTGCTCCTTGGCGGCGGCCTCGATCTTGGACCGCTGCTCGGGGCTGAGGGATCCGACGACCTCCTTGGCGAGGGGCTCGATCTGGGCGCGCGTGCGTTCGCGGAGTTCGCGCAGCTTGGCGCGGAGCGCCTCGCGGTCCACGGTCGCGCCGCCCTTGCGGGCCTCCACCAGGATGCGGGCCGCCTCCTTGCGCGCGGCGCCCAGGATCGGCTCCGCCGCGCGCGTCTTCTCCAGGATGAGGGATTCCTGCGCGTCCGTCGTCTCCAGGGAGCGCAGCAGCTTCATCCGTTCCGCGCGGTGGTGCCGGTGCATCCGCGCCTTCTGCCCGCGCCTGCCATTCCGCTCCCCACCCTCGCCGGCAATGGCCGGGAGAGCGAGCGCGCCGCAGGCGACCAGGCAACCCAATGCGATCCATGTTCGTTTCGTCATCGCTGTTCTCCGTTGATCGGGACGCACTTGGAACCCGGCGGCAAGGCGCGGGTTTCGGACACGCCTGGGGGCGCCTGTTCCTGAGATCGCCCCCCCGGATTGCCCGCCGCACCATCTCTCGGAACGGCTGCCCATGATCGGGATTCTCCTTGACAAGGGGGGGGGCGACGATGCGCGCAGTTGGAGAGCCTGCGAACGACGAGCTGGTCAGCACGAGAGGAGAAGGAGCCATGTACCGGCAATCGGCTTTTCTCGGCGTCCTGGCAATCGCTGCGGTGGCTGGCGCAGCCACCTGGAATCCGAGCGGGGGACCCCCGGTGACTCCGGCTCCGGATGGGACCTACACCGGTGACGTAGACTGGATCACGGAACTGGAAGGCGATCCCCCCACCGAAACCGAGAGTTTCGGGATCACCACGCCCACCGGCGTACTGGTCCTGGGGCCCTCTGAGTTGACTGCCAACCAGAAAGAGCAGTTGAAGGCCGCCGCTCCGGGGGCTGCACAGGCGTCGGTCACGATCAGCGGCGGCAAGGTGACGAAGGTCAAGATCCACTGAGTGTCGACAGGTGGCGGAGGGGGGCTGGGTTGCGCCGGCGTCCCTCCGCGGGATGGGCGGTGTTAGGGTGTCCCTTGTCATGAGCGGCACGAAAAACACGCGTCTCGCAGTAGCTGGAATCTTGGGCTTGATCTGCGGACTAGGGATAGGCCGTGCAACGACATCGCAACCCATCGCACCCAGAGCGACACGGGACATGGACGACTCCATTCGTCGCGAATCGGGCGCGAGTCGCGAGGAGATTGCAGGCTTCCGCACCCTTGGTGAACACGAGATGAGGAACGTGCGCGACCCGGCACTCTCTGCCTCCGAGGCCACCGTTTCTTCCCCGCCGTCTATTCCCCCTGAGGAATCCCTTCTGGCTTTCAAACAGTTGCAGGCGCGTGCCCTCTCGGTCATGGACGCAATGATCGCAAACGGGCATGCGAGCGTGGCAACGGCTAGCGAGGAGCACCGAAGAAGCGAGCAAGCACACCTGGCTTTCAAGGTGTGTCTGCGCGAGGAGATCCAGAGAGCGACGACCGTGGAGGAGATCTATCGCCTCATGCCCGGGCTCAAGGACGTGGTCGTGGCGCGGTAGAGCGCGGGATGGTTCCAGCGACACGTCTTGAAAGTCGAGCGTGTCCGTACTTCCTGCCGACCAGCCGGAGACGGCAGGCGAGCGCGCGCGATCAAGCTCGCGGCTCGCCACCCCGCGGGCGCTTCTTCGCGCCCTTGCGGCCCGGCCGGTAGCCCACGGTGCGGCGGGTCCCGGCCTCCGCGGCGTGCACGTAGGTCTCCTCCGCGGCGGCGCGGCGGCGGGCGGTGATCGCCTCCGCCGGCGGCTGGGCCGGAATGAGGCAGTGCGGCCCGCTCCCGATCAGCTCCTTGCGCCCCGCGTCGAGCAGCGCCTTCCGCACGGTGAACCAGTTCTCCGGCTTGAAGAACTGCATGAGGGCGCGCTGGGTGCGCCGGTCGGCCAGCCGCGTCACCACGTCCACCGGCTTCAGCGTCATCGGGTCGAGGCCGGTGTAGTAGATGCAGGTCGCCACATCCATGGGCGCGGGGATGAAGTCCTGCACCTGGCGCGGTTTGTAGCCGTGGGTCTTGAGAAAGATCGCCAGCTCGATCATCTCCACCGCCGTGGAGCCGGGATGGCTCGCGATGAAGTAGGGGACCAGGTACTGCTCCTTGCCCGCCGCGCGGCTCGCCCGCCGGAACTTGCCGGCAAAGGTCTCGAAGGAGGCGTGGGAGGGCTTTTTCATCAGGGCGAGCACCTTGTCGCTCGTGTGCTCGGGCGCCACCTTCAGGTGGCCGCCCACGTGGTGGCGCACCAGCTCGTCCACGTACTCGTCGTCCAGGTTGGCCAGGTCCATGCGGATGCCGGAGGAGACATGCACCCGCTTCACCCCCTTCACCGCGCGCGCACGGCGCATCAGGTCGAGGGTCGGCTTGTGGCTGGTGCCGAGCAGCTTGCAGATCGTGGGATGGATGCAGGAGAGGCGGCGGCACTTGGCCTCCACCTCGGGGCGCGTGCAGCGCATCTCGTACATGTTGGCGGTGGGGCCGCCCAGGTCGCTGATCGTCCCCTTGAACCCGGGCTCCGCCGCGATCGCCTTCACCTCGTCGAGAATCGACCGGCGGCTCCGGCTCTGGATCACGCGTCCTTCGTGCATGGTGATGGAGCAGAAGGTGCAGCCGCCGAAGCAGCCGCGCATGATCTGGACCGAGTCCTTGATCATGGCGTGGGCGGGGATCGGCTCGCGGTAGCGCGGGTGGGGCAGCCGCGTGTAGGGCAGGTCGTAGATGGCGTCCATCTCCCGCTGCCCGATGGGGAGACAGGGAGGGTTGTGCAGGAGCACGCGGTCGCCGTGCCGCTGCACTAGGCGGCGCGCATGGAACGGATTGGTCTCCTGGTGGAAGACCCGGGTCATGCGCGCGAACGCGAGCTTGTCGGCGGAAGCCTCCTCGCAGGAGGGCAACTCCAGCGTCTCCCCCCCCTCGGGCACCCCCTCGCTCTTTCCCAGGAGCGCGCAGACCCCGCGCAGATCGCGCAGTGCGGCCACGCTCTCGCCCGCGCGCAGCCGCTCGGCGATGGCCGTAATCGTCGCCTCGCCCTTCCCGTAGGCGAGCAGATCGGCCTTGCTGGAGACGAGCATGGAGGGGCGCACGGTGTCGGACCAGTAGTCGTAGTGCGCGATGCGCCGCAACGAAGCCTCGATGCCGCCCAGGATCACCGGCACGCCGGGAAACGCCTCGCGGCAGCGCTGGGCGTAGACCGGCGTGGGGCGGTCGGGCCGGAGCCCGATGCGGCCGCCGGGGGAGTAGGCGTCGTCGTTGCGCCGCTTCCGGTTGGCCGTGTAGTGGTTGATCATCGAGTCCATGTTGCCGGCGCTCACGGCGAAGAAGAGTCGCGGGCGGCCGAGCGCGCGCCAGGGATCCGCGCTGCGCCAGTCGGGCTGCGGCAGGATCGCCACCCGGAATCCGCGCGCTTCGAGCACGCGGCCCAAGACCGCCATGGCGAAGGAGGGGTGGTCCACGTACGCGTCGCCGGTGACGAAGACGACGTCGGCGGCCTCCCAGCCGCGCTCCGCCATCTCCTCCGCCGAGGTGGGGAGGAACCGGCCGCGATCCATGGCGCCTACTGTATCCTGCGGCCACTGTGCCATGTCGAAGCGCTCGCGACTCCGCCGCTGGTGGAACCTCGACGATGAGGATCTGCTCGATCTGCGGCTCTGCGATCTGCCGGTGCGCATCGAGGGGTCCTGGCTGGAGCAGCTCGTAGGCCGCCTGCAGGGCGAGATGGAGGCGCGCGGGCTCCGGTTCAAGCCCCACTGCTGGCTCTCCAACGAGTGGTTCAGCCCCGACGGCGTGCCCGGGATCGCGATTCCGTTCTATCTGGCGCATCCGCGCCTCAGGAAGCTGGAGCGGGCGCAGATGCTCGACGTGGAAGGGGGGACGCGGGACGCCTGCCTGCGCATCCTCCGGCACGAAGCCGGCCACGCCATCGACGTCGCCTACGGCCTGCGCCGCCGCGCGGACTGGCGCCGGCAGTTCGGATCGGCCTCCCAGCGCTATCCGACCCACTATCGCCCGCGACCCTTCAGCCGCCGCTACGTGCTCCACCTCTCATGGTGGTACGCCCAGAGCCATCCGCTGGAGGATTTCGCCGAGACCTTCGCGGTCTGGCTGCGCCCGCGGTCGCGCTGGCGCCAACAGTACGCCGGCTGGCCCGCCCTGAGCAAAGTGGAGTACGTGGAGGGGCTCATGGCGGACCTCGCGGAGGCGCCGCCCCTCGTGCGGTCGCGCACGCACGTCGAGGCGCTCCCGGGGATGCGCACGACCCTGCGCGCGCACTACCAGGCGAAGCGGCGGACCTACGGGCTCGACATCGGCGGCGTCTCCGATCGCGACTTGCGGCGGCTCTTCGACGAGGAGGGAGGGCGCGAGGCGGCGGCGGCCTTCCTCAAGCGCCACGCCAAGGAGCTGCGGGAGCAGGTGGCGCGCTGGACCGGCCAGCATGTCTACACCATCGAGCAGCTCCTGGAGGAGATGACCCGCAGCTGCGCCCGGCTGCGGCTCCGTCGCGCGGGGGGGGAGCGGCACGCCCGGCTGGGAGCCGCCGTGCTGCTGACGGCGCGCGTGATGGCCTACCTCCACCGCCGCGGCCGGGAGGTGAGCTTGTGAAGCGGCTGCGGGTCCTGACCCTGGTGCCCGAAGGGCACATCCCGCCGAGGCGCCGCGAGGATGTCAGCGAGGAGCGCCTCGCCGAGGTGCGCATGGAGTCCGACATCTCGGGCGCGCTGGCGGCTCTCGGCCACGACGTGACCTTCCTCGGGCTGCATGACGATCTGGGGCCCCTGCGCGACGGGATCAAGCAGTTCGCCCCCGACATCGTCTTCAACTTGCTCGAGGGATTCCACGGCTTCGTGGCCTTCGACCAGAACGTCGTCGCCTACCTGGAGCTGCTCCGCGTCCCCTATACCGGCTGCAATCCGCGGGGGCTCGTCCTGGCGCGCGACAAGGCGCTCACGAAGAAGATCCTCGCCTACCACCGGATCCCCGTGCCGGGCTTCCAGGTCTTTCCGCGCGGCCGCCCGCCACGCCCGCCGCCTCGGCTCGCCTATCCCTTGATCGTGAAGTCCCTCACCGAGGAGGGCTCCTTCGGCATCGCCCAGGCCTCCCTCGTCCGCAACGGCGAGAAACTCGTGGAACGGGTGGAGATGGTCCACGAGCGCGTGGAGAGCGACGCGGTGGCGGAAGAGTACATCGAGGGGCGCGAGCTCTACCTCGCGCTCTACGGCAATCGCCGCGTCCACGCCCTGCCGCTCTGGGAGCTGGTCCTCGACAACCTCCCCGACGGCGCGCCGCGCATCGCCACGGAGCGGGTCAAGCACGACGAGGAGTACCAGGAGAAGCACAAGATCCTGTCCCAGCCGGTGCGCGACCTTCCTCCGGAAACCCTGGCGCGCATCGCCCGGCTGGGCCGCCGCGTCTACAAGAGCCTCGAGCTGAGCGGCTACGCGCGACTGGACCTGCGTTTGCGGGAGGACGGCAAGGTGTTCGTCATCGAAGCCAACCCCAATCCCGATCTGAGCCTCGAACAGGAATTCTCCGACGCCGCCGCGGCCGCCGGCATCCGCTACGACCGGCTCATCCAGCGCGTCCTCGACCTCGGCCTCCGCTACCACGAGGAGTGGAGCGGGTGAACGACGGCCGATTCGCGTCGAACTCCGGCTCCGGGAGCGCCGCCGCGCGGGCCGCGGCCTCGGCGTCGTCGAGGTCGAGGCGGGTCGCCTGCGCGCGCACGATCGCCAGCCCCTGGGCGCGCGCCACGATCTCGCGCAGCGTGCGGCCGCGCGGCGCGTCGGGCCACGGGCCCTCCAGCTCCCGCCACGCGAAGAGCGCCGGCACCACGCGCCGCGCATAGGCCGCGTAGGCGGCGTTGTCGGTTTGGAACACGAACAGGCCGCCGGGCGCCAGCGCGCGCCAGATGGCGAGGAGGGGGGCGGGGGCGAGCTGGCGGCGGCCAGCCTTGGCGCGTTCGAAGTAGGGCTGGGGGTGGTAGAGGTGCACCTCGTCGAGGCTGCCCGGCTCAACCCGCTCGGTGATGAACTCCGTGGCGTCGCCCCAGGCGATCTTGCAGTTGGTAAGCCCGCGCTGCCCCGCGCGCAGGCTGGCGAATTTCACCGCGGGCGGCACCAGCTCGACGCCCACGTGGTCGAAGCCGGGCCGTGCCACCGCCGACCCGATCAGGTAGCGGCCGTTGCCGCACCCGAGGTCCACGACCTTCGGCGCCTCCCGCCCGAACACGGCGGCCCAGTCGAGGAGCTCTCCCTTGGCCCCGAGCCCGATCCGCGTGCGCGTCCACCGCTCGCGCGGCAGCTTCCTGCCGGGAAACGGGACGCCATGGCGCGAGTCTTCGTCGAGGGCGGCCACGGGGGGGGAGTCTACACCTGCGAAGATGGATCCGGCATGCTTGCCTTCGACCCGCACCCGCTCCTCGACGCCGCGGCCCTCCTCGCCGCGTTCCCCGCACCCCTCCCCGCGATTCCCTCGCCCGCGTGGCTGCTCGCCCTTCTGGCGGCCGGCGCGGAGGCGCCGCTCTCGAGCGACGACGCCGTGCGTTCCGCGGTGCGCGATCTGCTGCGCCACGACGGGCACAAGCCGACCGGGCGCGGCAAGCCCTCCTCGGAGTACCTCCTGCGCGCCGCGGCGGAGGGCGCGCTCCGGCCCATCAACGCGGCGGTGGACCTCGGCAACGCCGTCTCGCTCCACTCCGGCCTGCCGGTTTCGGGGATCGATCTCGACGCCGCGGCGCCGCCGCTGCGCGTGCGGCTGGGCGTGGCGGGGGAGCGCTACGTCTTCAATGCCTCGGGCCAGGAGATCGACGTGACCGGCCTCCCCTGCCTCTGCGACGCCGCCGGCCCCTGCGCCAACGCGGTGAAGGATGCGCAGCGCACCAAGACCTCCGCCGCGACGACCCGCACGCTCTTCCTCGTCTGGGGGACCACGGCGCTCCCGGGCCGAACGGCGCGGGCCTGCGACTGGCTGCGCGCGCTCCTCGAACGCGCCGGGGCCGCTACCAGCCGTTGCGATGCACCAGGTCCTTGAGATCCAGGCGCGTCTTCACGAGCGTGCCGGGAGCGGGGCGGCCCACCGGGATCACGACCGGCACGATCCGGCTGCGGGGGATGCCGAGTGCGCGCCGCACGCGCCGCTCGTCGAACCCTTCCATCGGCACCGTCCCCAGCCCCGCCGCCTGCGCCGCGAGCATGAAGTTCATCGCGGCGAGCATCACCTGCTTGGTAAGCCAGAAGCTCGGGTTCACCGCGGGCATCGCGGGCACCGGCTTGAAGAGCGCGGCGATGGGCAGGAGCGTCGCCTTCCAGAGAAAGCCCATCCCGAACGGCCCGCGCCGAAAAGCAAGCCCGACGAGATCGCGCAGCCGTCCCGCGTACTTCTCGCTGGTGGCGCCCGCCGCGAGATCCATGGCGAGCACCCTCTCGAAGTTGTTGGCGAAGACGCCGGTGTCCCCGGTGAAGACCACCGTCGCGGGGGCCTGGAGCACCTGCTTCTGGAACAAGCAGGCCTTGTGCAGCTTCTCCTTGAGCCCGGGATCCTCCACGACGACGAACTGGGTGGGTTGGAGGTTGTAGCCCGAGGGGGCCCAGCGCGCCGCCTCCAGCAGGCGGTCGACGAGCCCGTCGGGGAGCGGATCGGGCAGGAAGGCGCGGACGGCGCGCCGGCTCCGGGCGAGGTCGAGGAAGGAATCGAGGGAGGGGGGCGGGGGCGCGTCCTTCGCCCCAACCCTAGGCCAGGGGGGGGGTGGAAAGCGAGCTTTGGCGGCGGGTTGCGGGGCGCGGCGCTACCATGGGGGCTCGGGGGGATCCATGCGGCCGGCGACGTCGAGGACCAGCGGTCGAGGGAGGGCGGCGTCATGATCGCCCTCCTCATCGTTTCCCTGCTGGTGCAGATCGCCGCCGCGCTCATGGCGGTCCGCCTCGTGCGGGTCACCGGCCGTTGGCTCGCCTGGCTGCTGATCGCGAGCGCGCTCGGCTTCATGGCGGTGCGCCGCGCCATCACGCTCCAGGGAGTGGTCGCCGGCGGCAAGCAGACCGATTCCTCCGCCGAATTCGTGGCCCTGGCCATCTCGGCGCTGATGCTGGCGGGCATCGCCTGGATCGGGCCGCTTTTCCGGGCCGTACGGCGCGCCGAAGAGGAGGTGCGCCAGGTTCTCGAGGCCGCGCCGGACGCGATGATCATCGCCGACCGGCAGGACCGCGTCGCGCTTGCCAACGCGCAGGCGCTGCGGCTCTTCGGCTACACCCGCGAGGAGATGATGGGCATGGATGTGGCCGCGCTCATGCCGGAGCGCTACCGCGCGCGCCACACGGAACGGCGCGCCACGTTCCACGAGCGCGGCCGCCCGCGGGTGCTCGGCACCGAAGCGGCGGTCCACGGCCTCCGCAAGGACGGCACGGAGTTTCCGGCCGAGGTGAGCGTGAGCCCGCTCCTCACGCCGCAAGGGCCGGTCGTGGTGAGCACGATCCGCGACGGCTCCGAGCGGCGCATGGCGGAGCAGGCGCTGCAGGCGAGCGAGGCGCGTTACCGCAGCCTGCTCGACGACGTCCTGGACGGCTCCTCGGTGGGCGTCTGCATTCTCGACGAGGCGCTCCACGTGGTCTGGGTCAATCGAGCCTACGCGAGCTTTTTCGGCCTGCGACGGGAGGAGATCATCGGGCGCGCCGCGGTCCCCTTGGCCCGCGAGAGCCTGGCGCCGCTCCTGAAGGAGCCGCAGGCGTTCCTCGACGCCCTCCTTCCTTCCTACGCCTCGGGCGCGCCGGCCTCCTTCGAATGCCACGTGCTCGCCGGGGAGGAGCGGTGGGAGCGCTGGTTGGCGCACTGGAGCCGGCCGATCGAGGCCGGGCTCTATCGCGGCGGGCGGATCGAGCAGGTCGTCGACGTCACCGAGCGAAAGCAGGCCGAACTGCGGCTGAGCCAGTTCCTCCACATCGCGCGCGACATGCAGATCGGCCTCGTGGTCTACCGTCTCGAGGCCTCCGACGACGATCGCTCCCTGCGCATCCGCGTCGTCAATCCCGAAGCGGAGCGGCTCCTGGGGATCCGCGCGGACGCGCTGCTGGGCAAGACGATCGATCAGGCGTTCCCGCACCTCCGCGACCAGGGGATTCCGCGGCTCTTGGCCGACGTGCTGCGCACGGGGCAGGCGCAGAACGTGGAGCAGTTCTCCTACGGGGACGCGCGGGTGGAGCGCGGACTCTGGTCCTTCAAGGCGTTTCCGCTCCCGGACCAGTCCGTCGGGGTCGTCTTCGATCGCACGGGACGTGCCGGAGGCGGCGCCTGACGGCTCGGTCCCGCGCGTGGCCGCCGCGCGCGCGGGCGGGTCACTTCACCACGCCGTGCAGGCGGCCCACCTTGGCGAAGGCGGCCACGGCGCGATCGATCTGGTCCGGCTCGTGGGCGGCGGAGATCTGAACGCGGATGCGCGCCTGACCCTTGGGTACGACGGGATAGCTGAACCCGATCACGTAGATGCCCTCGGCCAGGAGATCCTTGGCCATGGCGTGGGCCAGACGCTCGTCGTAGAGCATGATGGGAACGATGGGGGTGACCCCCTTCACCTCGAATCCCGCGGCGGCGATCTTGCTCCGGAACCGCACGGTGTTCGACTTCAGCTTCGCCACGAGATCGCCCGTCTCCGAGAGGAGGCGCAGGCACTCCAGCGCCGCGCCGGCGATGGGGGGCGGGATCGTGTTGGAGAAGAGGTAGGGGCGCGAGCGGTTGCGAAGCAGCTCGACGAGATCGGCGCGCGAGGCCGTGAAGCCGCCGCTGGCGCCGCCCAGGGCCTTGCCCAGGGTGGAGGTGAGGATGTCGACCCGCCCCTGGACGCCGCAGTGCTCGGGGGTGCCGCGTCCGGTGGCCCCCAGGAACCCGGTGGCGTGGGAGTCGTCGACCAGCACCATCGCCTCGTGCCGTTCGGCGACGGCGCAGATCTCCGCGAGGGGCGCGACGTTTCCGTCCATGGAGTAGACGCCGTCGGTGGCGATGAGCACGCGCCGGGCGCCCCCGGCCCGCGCCTCCTTCACTTTCGCCGCGCAATCGGCGGGATCGGCGCTCTGGTAGCGGAAGCGCGCCGCCTTGCAGAGCCGGATGCCGTCGATGAGCGAGGCGTGGTTGAGCGCGTCGCTCACCACCGCGTCCTGCTCGCCGAGGAGGATCTCGAAGAGCCCTCCGTTGGCGTCCCAGCAGGAGCTGTAGAGGATGGCGTCCTCGTGGCCGAGGAAGGCCGCGAGCGCCCGCTCGAGGTCCTTGTGCAGCGTCTGGGTTCCGCAGATGAAGCGCACCGAGGAGAGTCCGTAGCCGAACTCGTCGAGGGCCTTGTGGGCCGCGGCGACGACCCGGGGATGGCTCGAGAGTCCCAGGTAGTTGTTGGCGCAGAAGTTGAGCACCTCGCGCCCGCCCTGGACGCGGATGCGCGCCCCCTGCGGACCGGCGAGGATGCGCTCCTCCTTGGCGAGCCCCGCCTCGCGGATGGCATCGAGCTCCTTGCGGATGTCGTCGCGCACGCTTCCGTACATGGAAGCAGTGTGCCATGCACGGCGGGGAGGCGGAAGTCGTCCCCACCGATCGGCCGGGCCGCCGGGGACGGGCCCTCACGTCCGGCTACGCGAACCGCTTGGCGACGGCGTCCCAGTCGACGACGTTCCACCAGGCGGCCAGGTAGTCCGCGCGGCGGTTCTGGTAGTGCAGGTAGTAGGCGTGCTCCCAGACATCCACTCCGAAGACCGGTGTCTTTCCCTCCATGAGGGGGTTGTCCTGGTTGGCGGTGCTGGTGATCTCGAGCTTGCCCTGATGCTTGACGAGCCAGGCCCAACCGGAGCCGAAGCGGCCCATGCCCGCCGCCGCGAAGAGCTCCTTGAACTTGGCGAAGCCGCCGAAGGTGGAGGCGATCGCGTCGCCCAGCGCGCCCTTCGGCTCGCCGCCCTTCTTGGGGCCCATGATCTGCCAGAACATGCCGTGGTTGAGGTGGCCGCCGCCGTTGTTGCGCACGGCCGTGCGGATCGCCTCGGGCACGGCGGTGAGGTTGGAGACCAGCTGCTCGATCGTCTTTTTCTGGAGGTCGGGGTGCGTCTCCAGCGCCTTGTTGAGATTCGTCACGTAGGCGGCGTGGTGCTTGCCATGGTGGATTTCCATCGTCTTCGCGTCGATGATGGGCTCGAGCGCGTTGAAGGCGTAGGGCAGTTTGGGAAGTTCGTGGGCCATGGGGTGCTCCTTGATCCTCAGTGCTTCGGGTCCTCATTGTGAGGGGGGCGGGGGGGCGAAGCAAGCATCGCATCCAGGAGCGCCTCTCCATACTCCCGCACCCGGAAGGGTTCCAGGACCTCCCCCAATTCCGCCAGCGTGCGGCAGCCGCGCTGGGCAACCTCGAAGAGCGCTTCGTTGCGCGCGACGACGAAGGGCTCCACGCCCCGCTCGGTGGCCGCCCGGGTGCGCCACGTCCTCAGCCGGTCGAAGCGGTTCTTCACCTCGCGGGAGGGCGGCTCCGACCGCTCGCGCCGCACGCGGGCGAGGGTGAGCGGCCCCGCGGCGAGGGCGGCGTCCACGATCCCGATGAAGCGACGGCCGTGCAGGTCCCAGACGCGGCGCGGGACGCCGCGCACCGGACCCTTGGCGCGGGCGCGCGCGACCGAGAGGAGCGCGGAGTCGTCGGCGATCCGGTAGGGGGCGCGGTTGGTCCGCTCCGCCTCCTTCTCGCGCCAGAAATAGAGGTCGCGCCAGATGCGCAGCTGCACGGGGTCGAGTTCCCGGGTGGCGGCGAGGCGGCGGAACGCCTCCGGATCGGGAGGCTCGGGGGTCCACTCCCGCGCCGCGATGCGCGCGCATTCCGAGGTCACCTCCTCGACGCGTCCCGCCTCGACGACCCGGCGGTGCAGCTCCTCGGCGAGGCTGAGCAGGTGGCGCGTGTCGGCCAGCGCGTATTCGAGCTGCGCGGGGTCGAGGGGACGGCGGCTCCAGTCGCTGCGCTGCAGCTTCTTGTCGAGCTTGAGACCAAATCGCGCCTCGAGGATGCCCGCCAGGGAGTAGGGCTTGAGCCCCAGGGCGAAGCAGGCCACCTGGGTGTCGAAGAGTCGTCCGATCCGCCAGCCGAACTGGTGCTTCATCAGGATCACGTCGTTTTCGGCGGCGTGGATGACGACCTCCCGCGCCGGGTCGGCCAGGAGCCGTCCCAGGGGCGCGAGATCGAGGCGGGCCAAAGGGTCCACGAGGAATTCCGCCTGCGGCGTCGAGAACTGCAGGAGGCAGACTCGCGCGCGATAGGCGAAATAGGCGTCGCTCTCCGTGTCGAGGGCCAACGCGGGAGCGCGCGCCAGCATTTCGACCGCGGCTGCAAGCGCGGCGTCGTTGTCGATGAGTCCGATCAAGCGCGCGATTATAGGGGGCCGAGGCAACCCGAGAACTTCCTCGCCTCCGCGAGGCGGGATCGGGGCGTCCTCGGCCTCGAAAGAGATCTCCCGCGAGCGAAGCCAGCTCCTACCCCGAAGCCCTGACCCTCCCGAAAACTCGTCCGGACCCGGATTCTCGCCCTGCAGGCCACTTTCGCGAGTCTATCCCCGACGCGCTGCTTGCGCCAGCCCGCGAGCTAGGAACCCTCCGGCATGCGCTTCCTCCTCCAGCTCTTGCGCCTCGCGCGCGCCCTCGCCGCCGACCGCGCGCGCCTCTTCTTCACCCTGCCGACGCTGACGTTCTAGGCGCTCTTCGCGTGCGTCGTCCTGTCGCACGACCGGCGCCGCATCCTCCACGTCAACGTCACGAGGCACCCGACCGCCGAGTGGACCGCGCAGCAGGTCACCGAGGCGTTCCCCGGCGACGCCCCGGTGCCGCGCTACATCCACTGCGACCGCGACTCCGTCTACGGCGACGTCTTCCGCTCGCCCCGCGCGCGTTCCGGAACCGCCGTTCCCGGTCATCGTCGCGCCCGCGCGCGAAGCCCCCGAGTCCGCCACGGTCCGCCCGCGCCGCGCGCGAGCGCCCCGCGGCGCTTCCGCGGAAGCGCCGCACCACCTCCGAATCTTCGCCCTCAGCCCGCTCCTGACCCAGGGATCACCCCTGCGGCCCGCGCGGACGGGCTTGGCCGGCCAGTCCTTCCACCAGCCGGATGCGTTACGATTCCTTACTCTGCCTGCCGGGGCAGCCGACGCGATAAGATCGGGGCCACCAAGCGAAATCTCCCGCATGGCAGGCCCGATCACGCAGGTCCTCCTCGACGTGCAGCGCGGCACCCCCGGCGCGCGCGATGAGCTGTTTCGGCTCTCGTACGAGGCGCTGAAGCGGCTCGCCAACGCGCAGATGCGCGACCAGCCGCAGGGGCACACGCTCCAGCCGACCGCGCTCGTCAACGAGGCATGCCTCAGGCTCCTCGGGAGCAGCGCGGAGGTCTACCGTGACCGCGGCGTCTTCTTCTCGGTCGCGTCGAAGGCGATGAGGTCGATCCTCGTCGACTGGGCGCGCGCGAAGGGCGCGCTCAAGCGGGGCGGTCCGCGCGCGCAGGTCACCTGGCGCGAGGACCTCGCGACCTGGGCGCCGTCGGCCGAGGAGGTGCTGTCGGTCCACGACGCGCTCGAGAAGCTCGAGGGGATCGACCCGTCGCTCGCGAGGGTCGTGGACCTCCGCTTCTTCGCCGGCCTCTCGGCGGCGGAGGCCGCGTGCGCCATGGAGGTGAGCGAGCGCCACCTCTTCTCGCTCTGGGAGCACGCGCGGGCCTGGCTCTTCCGGGAGCTGCACGCGTGAACGCGGAGCGGGTGCGGGAGGTGATGGAGGGGGCGCTCGCACGCGACACCGACGAGATCCCGCGCTTTCTCGACGAGAGCTGCGGTCCGGACGCAGAGCTCCGGGCCGACGTGGAGTCGCTGCTCGCGGCGCGCAAGCGGATGGGCCGCTACCTCGAAATGCCCGCCGCAGCGGCGCTCGCGCGCGACGCGGAGCTCGCCCCCGGCCAGCGCGTCGGCGGCTACGAGATCCTCGGCGTGATCGGCCGCGGCGGCAGCGGCGTCGTCTACCGCGCGCGCCAGAAGAGCCCCGATCGCGTCGTCGCCCTCAAGACGTTGCGGCTGCGGCTCGGAGGCGACGAGGCACGCTTCCTCGATGAGACGCAGACGCTGGCCCGCTTCCGGCATCCGGCGATCGCGCACATCTACGAGGCGGGGGTGCACGAGGGCGTGCCCTTCTTCTCGATGGAATTCGTGGAGGGCCCTGGAACCATCGTGGACTACGCGCTGGCGCACGGGCTCGACGCGCGAGCGCGGCTCGAGCTCCTCGCGCGGGTCGCGGACGGTGTCCACTACGGCCACCAGCGCGGCGTCATCCACTGCGACCTCAAACCGGGGAACATCCTCGTCGGCGACGACGGGGCGCCGCGGATCGTGGACTTCGGGATTGCGCGCACCGGCGTCATGAACGAGGGCGACACCGAGCTCAGGGGCACGCTCCGGTACATGAGCCCGGAGCAGTGCCAGGGCGGCGCGGAGCCTGTGGACGTGCGCTCCGACGTCTACGCGCTCGGCGTCGTCCTCTACGAGCTGCTCACCGGCCGCCTGCCGATCGACGTCTCCTCGGGGTCGATCACGCAAGCGCGCCGGCGGATCCTCGGCGAGGCGCCCGTCCGCATCGAGAGCGTCGCGCCGCGGTTCAGGGGCGACGTCGCCGCGATCGTGCACAAGGCGCTTGAGAAGGACCGCGAACGGCGCTACGCGTCGGCTGCGGCGCTGGCGGACGATCTCCGCCGCCACCTGACCGACCGGGTGGTCGAGGCCGCCCCCGCGGGCGTCTGGGTGCAGGTCCGGAAGTTCGCGAGGCGCCAGCGCCTCGCCTTCCTCTCGTTCGCGACCCTGGGCGTCGTCCTCGCAGCGGCGGCCGCCGTGAGCAGCTGGCTCGCAGTCGAGTACCGCGACCAGCGGACCGCGGCGCAGTATGAGGCGTACCTCGCCAACGTCGCGGCCGCCGCGGCGGCGCTCGAGGGAGGCGACGTCGGCGAGGCCACGCTGCGCCTCGACCACGCGCGCGAGGCCTTTCGGGGATGGGAGTGGCACCACCTCCGAAGCAGGCTCGACACGAGCGTGGCGACGGTCGAGTGGCCCGGCGTCGGGATCGGGGGGGGCGCGCTCAGCGCGGACGGGCGGACGCTCGTGGCCGCGGCCGGAGCCCTTCGCGCGTGGGAGCTGGCCGCCGAGCGCGTGTTGTTCACCGTCCCGAGGGAGCCGGGGCGCCGCGCCGACGTCGTCGCCCTCTCGCCGGACGGCCAGCGGATCGTCACGGGGTACGGCAGCGGGCGGGTCGATGTCCGAAGCGCGCGGACCGGGGAGGTCCTCGCGGTCGCGGGGCGACACGAGAAGCAGGTGAGCATGGTGTCGTTCCACCCCGACGGAACGCGCTTCGCTTCGGCGGCGTACGACGGCACGGTCCGGATTTCCGACGCTGCGACCGGCGCCTTGCTCGCCACGATTCGCGCCCATCCCGGCGTGCTGCTCGCGGTCCGTTACGACCGGACGGGCACGCGGATCGCGACCGGCGGGGACGACGGCCGCGCGCGCGTGTTCGCGGCCGACTCGGGCGAGCCGCTCGCGTTACTCTCCGGACACGAGAGCCACGTCGAGGACGTTGCCTTCAGTCCGGACGGCAAGAGGCTCGTGTCGGCGTCGATGGACCAGACGCTCCGGCTGTGGGACATCGCCTCCTCTACGATGCTCGCGGTGCGCCCGGCGCACAAGAGCGGGGTCAAGGGCGTTGCGTGGAGCCCGGACGGCCGGACGATCGCGAGCTGCTCCATCGACAGCACCGTCCGCCTCTGGAACGCGGACGACCTCTCGGCGATCGCGACCTATCGGGGACACCGGGCGCGCGTCTACCAGGTGGAGTACGCGACGGACGGCGCGCGGATCGCGTCGTTTTCGGGGGACGGGACCGTCAGGCTCTGGGATGTCGCCAGGAGTGACGATGTCCCTTGGCTCAAGAGCCGCGGAGGCCGCGTCGGCGCCCTCGCGTTCTCGTCCGACGGCGAGCTCGTGGCTCTTGCCGCAGCGAACGGATCGATCGAGCTCTGGAGCGCCTCCTCGGGCGCGCTGGTCCGGACGCTCGCAGGCGGCGCGCCCGCGTCAGCCGTTCGGTTCCTGGACGGGTCGCGCCGCGTCGTGGCCATCCTTCCGCGCAAGGTCGCCTCCTGGACCGTCGAGAACGGGGCGGCCGAGCCCCAGCGCGCCGTGTCCGTCGACCTCCACGGCGCCCTGATCGCGGCGGACGGACGAATCGTCGCCTGGCACGAGGGCGACGTGCTGGAGCTCGACGCCGCGACAGGCGCGGTGCTCTCGCGCTGGAACGCGCACTCGGAACCCGTACGCGCCGCGGCCCTTCATGAGGGTCGGGGCTGGCTCGTGACCGTCTCCCTCTCGGGCGAGGTCCGGCTCTGGCACCGGTCGGGGGGAGATCCGGTCGCGATGGTTTCGGTGCCCGACGCGAGAGCGCCCACGCTCGCATTCCATCCGGACGGAGAGCTGGTCGTCGTCGGGTTCGCGAACGGCACTGCAACGCTTCTCTCCGTCCCCGGCCTCGCGACCAAGGCCACGTTCGTCACGGGCTCGCAGCTCCAGGTCGTGGAGTTCTCCCCCGACGGCAGCCGCCTCGCTGCTTGCTCTGGGGACGGGACGTTCCAGCTCTGGGACCCCTCGACCGCGCGGCAGGCGGTCGCGCTCCGCGGCCACCGCTACGCCGTGAGCGCCGTCGCGTGGAGCCCGGACGGGCGCTCCATCGCGACGGCGGAGAACTTCACCGACATCGTGCGGTTCTGGCGGTCGGAACCGGCGCGCTGAAGGCCGGGGCCGCCGACGCCCGGCGGCCCCGGTGGATCTCTGCGCTACGGGAGCCGCCCGAACCCCCAGTCCGGCTCGGTGCTGCTGCCGTCCGGCTGGTTCGGGATCTCCGCGGCGTTGCTGTTGGTCCCGGTGGCATCGACGAGCCAGAGTCGGGCCGGACTCAACTCGTTGTTCTGGCGCGCGAAGACGATGCGGTCCGACATCGGCGACCACGACGGCGTGAGGTCGGACTGGTGCGCCCCGCCGGCGGTCACGTTCGCAGGGCCGCTGCCCGCGCTGTCCGTCCTGACGATCCGCAACCGCCCGACGCTCCCGTAGCGCTGGAGCACGAACCCCACGGGCCCCCAGTCGACCGACCAGTCGAGCCCTAAACTCTCGCCGATGATCGTCGGCGCCGTCGCGCCGTCCGCGGGCACTACGTACTTCGCCCCGGAATTGCAATACGCGATCCTCGCCCCGTCCGGAGACCATGAGAGGTGCTCGATATCCCGGTGCGGGAGAGTGCTGATCTCGACCGGCGGCGTCCCCGGCGGCATGCCGAGGTCGAAGATCAAGATCCGGTCGAAGTACCCCGCGTCCCCTACCGCGCACGCCACCTTGCGCAGGCCCGCGACCGGCGACCACGCCGGGTCGCGTGCCGAGCGCTGGCCGGTGAAGTTGGTCAGCGGCGTCACGGGGGGCGGCGCCGGATCGGCGCCGTTGAAGGGCATCACCATGAGGTCGAAGTGCGTGCCGCCGCCCTCGCTGTTGCTGACGAACGCGATCTGTGCACGGTCCGGCGACCAGGCGGGGTCCCAGTCCTCCCGAACGTTGACCGTCAGCTGCCGCCGGCCGCCGCCCGCGGCGTCGATGACCCAGATCTCCGTGTCCTCGCCGAGGGCAGGCGGCTTGTTCGAGAAGACGATGAGGTCCGCCGGCTCGGCCGGAGGCGGGCCAGGGGGCGGCGGCTCCTCGGTATCGGGAGGGGGCGTCGTGAATCCGAGGCACTGGCGGGCGACAACCGTGTCGGTCACCGGCAACGACGGCGTCACGACCTCGATGATGTCCTCGAAGGGAGGCGCCTCCGGCGCGGTCGCGGAGGGCGCCTGTACCTCGACATCCACCTCGAACGGCAAAGTCTCCCCGCCCTCGACGCGCTCGAGCTCGGCCTGACAGCGGCCGTCAGCGGCGATGTGACCATCGGGTCCGACACGGAGGACCCAGGCGTCCCCGCGCACCTCCACGGAATCGGAGCGTCCGACCAGCAGCGCGCCGCCGGGGACCGCCCGGAGACCGGACAGCCTCTCGTCCAGCATACCTCCGTAGGCCTGCGCCCAATCCCAGCCTCCCGTCGCGCTGACGCGCATGAGAATCCAGTCTTGGCCGCTGGGGCGCATGAGAGGCTTGTTTTCGCCGGTGACCGGGTCCATGCCGAAGTCGTTCTCGATCGTGGCCGCGACATAGACATCGCCCTCGGAGCCTCGGACGACACGATACGAGCCTTCGCCGATCACCCAAGGCGCGTCCCACCTCCGCATCGACGCGTGGCGAATCGCCCCGTCCGGCGCCATGTCGACGACGAACACATGAGGCGTCTCGCTGAACGCCCCGCCGTTGCTTCGCACCGCTCCTGCGAACAGCGCGCCTTGGCGATCGATTGTGCAGACAGCCGCGACCGGGCTGACCTCGGAACCTGGCGCGGGACCGGCAACGGACCCAAAGAACCGCACACGATACGACGAACGCGCGCTTCCGTCCTGGTCGAACGCCTGTACCTCGAACCCGGAGTCGACGGCGCTCACGGTGGCGAACTCCGCCGGCGCGGTCGCGCCGAGCGCGAAGAGCTTGGTCTGCCAGGAGCCGGGAACGGCAATCCGCCATGCAGCCTCGCCGTTGCCGAGAATGCGAGTCACCAGGACCGTCGCGTTGTCCTTCCCATGCGCCAGCAGGACACTCGCATCGGCAAGCACGGCCGACGAGGCGGGGGGTCGTCGGGCCTCGGCGGTCCTCACGAGCCTGGACCAGACGGGGAGGCCCGTGACGTCGAGGCGCGCGATCCACGGCCCGAACTGTTCGTAGTCGAACTCCCAGGATCCGATGAGCACGTAGCCGTCGTGGTGCTTTCGCGCCGGGTCAATGGCGAGCAGGTGAACATCATGGACCCTCTCGCGATCAGGACCGTCTGCCGAATGGAACGCGTTGGCATCCCAGATCATGGCCAGCGCGGCGTCGAGGCGGCGGACGCGGCCGCTGCGGGACCAGATGCACGTCTCTCCGTCCGCATCCCGAGTGACGCGGTCACCGTCGCCGAGGTCGAGAATCTCCTCCCCAGCCGCCTCCCAGTTGAGACGCACCCTTCTGACGCCCGTCTCGCGGCCAGGCCCGTAGAGCTCGGTGTACTCGACATCCCCATCCATGTGCGAAGTCACCGCCACCCGAACGTCTAGGTAAACGACGCGGTTGAACCCGTTCGCAGGGGCGAGTGGCCGCGCCTGGAGGCGCCCACCGTCTTGGGGATCGAACCGTATGAGCCAGTTCGTCGCAGAGCGGAAGTCCCACAGGACTCCAACGAACTCGCAAGACGCGCCCGCCGGGCACGGCGCGATGCCCGCGCCTACGACCGAGTACCTGCCGAGGTCGCCGAACTCTGAGTACCAGAGCTCCCGACCATCCTGCTCGTAGAGCGCCGCAAAGACCTCGTCTCCGCTCCCCTCCGGGAAGGTCGAACTGTAGGTCCTCCCCAGCAGGAAGAGCCGGCCCAGCTCGTTGACCGCCCCGGCCACCGCGTCGAAGTTACCCTCGAAGGTATGCCACCGGACGACTCCGCCGGAGTCGATCCGCCCGAAGCGCGTGCTCTCTTCCACCGCTGTCAGCCCAACGTTCGAAAACGTCCCGCGGGCCCAGAAGTAGACGTCCGAGTTCCCGCCGACGGCGACACCCAGCTTCACGGGCCGGTCATGCAGGCTGGGGTACTCGTGCACGTATTCACGTATGTCGTCCACGATCTGGCGCTGCCACAAGACGTCGCCGTTCGGCGCCAGCCTGGCTACCCAAGGCACACGCACGGTGTACGCGGCCGCTACCCTGGGGTCGGGATCGATGTCGATGCGCGCGTGCGAGACGGCCGCGAGCACGAGGCCCCCGTCGGGGGTGGACTGGGCGTCCTCAAGGAAGTCGTCCGGCTTCTCATCGGCAAAGTACAGATGCTCACCGGCCACACTGTCGAGGCCATACCGGCGCTGCCACGCGATTCGGCCGGCCCCGTCGATGTAGGTCACGATGAGATCCACGCTGCTGGAACCTCCCTCGTGGGCTATTGCGCTCTTGTCCGGAGGTTCCGGCAACAACGTAGAGACCACAAAGGCGGCCCCCAGGGATGCCGGCACCACCACGGTGTCCTCCTGCGACCCGCCGGATCGTCCGAGGACGCGCTCCCATAGCGGGTCGCCGTAGGCGTCCAGGCCGACCACCCACGCGTCCATGTTGCTCGTGCCCACGGCATCGCGCGTGGCTGCCACGACGTGGCTTCCGTCCGGAAGCACCTCGCCTGAGGCGGCGGCGTCCCGGAGCAGGGCGCCGTACGACTTGGCCCACGTCGGCTCGCTGCTGGACCCCTCGGCGCATCCTTGCAGGAACGCCAAGGCGGCGCAGGCGACGAAGATGGTTGACCGCCCCATGATCGACCTCCAGTGCGGGTCAGAACTCGAGCACCGCGTTCAATGACCACAGACGGGTTCTGCGCTTCAGGACTGCAGGAGTTCCGAGGCGTCTCGCGAGTTCCCTTCTGGGCGGCCCCGAGCGGGGCCAGGGGCGGGTCCACGCCGGGCAACGCGGGGCGCCTCCTACGCCCAGCGAACTTGCCCCCGGCCCGCGACCGCCGGCCCTCCCGGTGCGCGCCGTAGCGCTGGGCTGGGCGCACCGGCCGGCAGCCTTGAGCCAGGGGCAGGCGAGACACGCAAGCACGAAGACAAGATCCCAGAGAACCGGTGTGTCGACCCGCTAGAACAGCATGTAACGGTTGCTCGTCCTCAAGGCCGGCGGCTGCCTTGGGCGCACTGCATCTGTCTTCGTGCTAGGGGAGCGGCGGTAACCCCCAGTCCGGCTCGGTGTTGCTGCCCGTGGGCTGGTTCGGGATCTCCACAGCGTTGCTGTTGGTCCCGGTGGCATGGACAGGCCATGGCCGGCCCGGGGTCATCTCGTTGTCCTGGCGCACGAAGACGATGCGGTCCGGGGACGGCGACCACGACCGCGTGAGGTCGGACTGGTGCGCCCCGCCACGACTCTCGACGCGCTCAAGGCCACGGCTGACGTTTGTGGATAGGCAGGGATTCTCTTCTTGTTGTCGCTGTCGAACGCCAGGGGGAGGAGCGCGAGGCGGTAGGGGCCGGCGGCGGCGGCCCGATCGCACACGGCGTCGAGGAGCGCCTGGAGGTCTTGCGCTGCGCGTTCCACGACCTCGATCCCGTCCAGCCTCCCCGAGGACCAGGCCAATGAGGTGCTGGAGCTGATCGACTCCCTGGAGCAGTTCGACGACGTGCAGCAGGTCTTTCACGCCCTGGCGTGAGAGCGGGGGAGGCACAGGAAGGGGGCGGGGACCGCTACTTCCTCTCGGCGTCCAGAAACGTCAGCCGGTTCGTGGGCGCCGGCCGCACTTCAAAGCCGTCCAGCCGGAATCCCGTCCACTCCTCGGCGCGCCGGAGGCAATCCCCCTTGGGCCAGTAGAGGGGGGCGAGGTTCCAGAGGCGGATCGTCTTGTCCGAAGACCTCGACGCGATCCGGCTCCCGTCCGGGCTGAACGCGACCGACATCACCGCGTCTGCGTGCCCCTCCAGCCGCGCGACCTCCTTCCCCAAGGAGGCGTCCCAGAGGCGGACAGTCTTGTCCCAAGACCCCGACGCGAACCGGCTCCCGTCCGGGCTGAACGCGAGGCACGTCACGCCGACCCCGCACGGTGATGTCCAACTGCTACGTGTTGGAGCCGAACCGATTGCAGCGATCAGCCCGCCCCTCGCTTGCGGGTCATCCTCGATATCGCAAGCGCTCGCGAACAGCAAGGACCTTCCGGCTGGGGATTCCGTTCCGGCTGCCCGGAAGCCGTATGCCGTCGCTAGATGGTGCTCCGCCTCCGCGAGCGCGCGCGTCTTGTCCTCGGCCAGCCGCGTCGCCCTGTCCCGCTCCCGCCCCTCCGATTCCGCCAGCCGCGTCGCCCGATCCTCGGCCGCCCGCGCCGCGTTCCGCTGCTTGCGGAGCGAATCCAGGAAGAGCAGCGTCCCCGCCACGATCACCACCACCGCCGCCGCCGACGTGATCGCCACCGCCGCGTGCCGTTGCACCCAGAGGCGCAACAGATACCCCAGGCTCGGCGGCCGCGCCGACACCGGGTTGCCCTGCGCGAATCGCCCCAGATCCTCCGCCAGCGCCGCCGCGCTCGCATACCGGCGCCCAGGGTCCCGCTCCATCGCCTTCCGGATCACCGCGTCCAGGTCCTTGGGCACGGTCCGCTCCACCTTCCGCGGCGCCGCCGGCGACTCCCGCAGCACCTTCGCCAGGAGCGCCTCCGTCGTCTCCGCCTCGTACGGCGCCCGACCGGTCGCCAGCTCGTACAGCGTCGCCCCGAGCCCATAAACGTCCGCCCGCGCGTCCACCCTCGTCACCGCGTGCGTCACCTGCTCCGGCGCCGCGTACTTCAGCGTCCCGAGCACCGCCGCCGGATTGGTCAGCGACGCCTCCCCGGCCACCTTCGCCAGCCCCAGGTCCATCACCACCACCCGCCCGTCCGGCGTCACCATCAGGTTGGCCGGCTTGATGTCCCGGTGGATCACCCCGCGCTCGTGGAGGTGCTGCAATCCCAGCGCGGCGTCGTGAGAGACCTCCGCGAGCCGCCGGTACGGATCTCCGGGAGGATGCGGAGGACGGGGGCGGGGCACGGCCGGCAGGCCTCCAAAGGCCTCCGGCATCTCCCTCCTCTTGCGCTCCGACACCGTCGAGACCGCGCTCTCGAGGTCCCGGCTCGACCCCTCCTTCAGCGTCTCCGCGACCTCCCTGAGGTCGCACCCCTCCACGTACTCCATCGCGTACCAGAACAGCCCCTCCGTCCGTCCCGACGCCAGGATCCGCACCACATGAGGGTGGTCGCTGCGCGCCAGCGCCCGCACCTCCCGCGCAAACCGCGCCGCCGCCACGTCGTCGCTCGAGAGCGCTGGCGGCATCATCTTCAGCGCCACCAGCCGCCCAAGGCTCCGCTGTCGCGCCAGATAGACCGTCCCCATCCCCCCTTCGCCCAGCTTCGCCAGGAGGTCGAACTCCCCAAACCGCCGCGCCGTCGCCGGCGCCGCCTCCGCCGCAGGCTCCGGCTGGTCCGACAGGCTCTGCGCCTGGAGCGCCTTGAGCTTGTCCGCCGTGACCTCCGCGCCCAGCAGCCGCCCCAGGATCCGGCGGTGGTCCTCCAAGAGCTCCGGCGCCGGGGAGGTCTCCCCCGTCACGTAGTCCAGATACTCCACCTTCCGCTCGATCTGCGACCGATTCAGGAAGAGCACCCCCTCCTCCGGACCGCCGGAGGCGCACACGAGCAGCGGGTGCAGGTCGAGCCAGGCCTCGCCCCGCTTCAGGTAGAGGTGGCCCGCCCGGAGCTTCTCCCCGCCTTCCCTCAGCGTCGTCCGCAGCGCGTCGGTGCCCGTGAGGTCCCATAGCTCGATGGTGCGGGGCCCCGAGCCGGTCTCCCGCACCTCCGCCACGTAGGTCAGCACCGTCCGGCCGAGGAGCGCGACTTTGTCGAGCAGCTCCACCGCGGCCGCCAGCAGCGCCTCGCCCATCTCCGCGTAGTACCCCTCGTCGCGCACCGCGCCGTGGCCGAGCACCTGATTCCGATAGGCCGGGATGCGATTGAGGAAGTCGAGGACCTTGACCTTCCCTCCGGCGCGCTCGCCCATCGCCTTCAGGCAGGCACCGATCGCGGGGAGGTCGTCGCGCGGCTGGAGCAGCAGCGCCGAGACGCCCGCGATCTCCGGGAACGGGTGCGGCTCGAGCCCTGCCGTCGCAGCTGCAACCTCGCGCAGGAACTCCACCCAGTGCCCCAGGGAGGGAAGGGCGAGGTTGGCCAGCCGCCTGTCGAGCGCCTCGTCGCGCGCGCCGCCCGCCAGATAGGCCGCGATCTGCGCCGCACCCGCCGCCTTGATGGTGGACTCGATCAGGTAGAAGGCGTTGTGGTGCCGGTCGCTGCGCGCCTTGGCGTTGAAGGCCCGCCGGTACAGCCGCGCCAGCGGCAGCGGCAGCCGGTCGCGCAGATCGGTGCGGAAGCCCTCGATCGCCATCGCCCCGGAGGGTTTTTACCAGAGTTCAGGACCGGCGGCGAACAGCGCCATACTCCCGCCAGGGCTCGCGCCGTCCGAATCGCTGCTCGTGGCGGCGGTCCTCGACTTCGGGCGGCGCCACCTACGTCTGCGTTGAAGGCACGATCGCCGCGCTGCGGCGGATCGCGCACGAGGCCGCGGCGAAGGACCCGCGCCTGAAGCAGGTCTGGCTCGTCGGGAGCCCAGCGCGGGGCACGGCCACGCCGCGCGGCGACGCCTTGGGGCGGCTCGTGGCGCGGGAGGGGATCGCGCTCGTCTCCGCCGCCCCCGCGCCGTGGTACTCGCGCAGCAGGGTGGCGTACTTGGTCCACTCCGGGTCGGTCGGGAGGGCCCGGGGAAGCACGCCCTTGAGGTACTCGATGTAGTCGTCGCAGTGGATGGGCTGGCCGCCCGCGCCGGTGAGCGTCGTGCCGTGGACGTCGAATGGCTTGAAGACGAAGTCCGCCAGGCCGCGCTCGAGGAAGAAGCGCCGGTCCGTGGTGTACAGGTGCATCTCCGGCTTGATGCCGTCGACGGCGTCCTTCACCTCCCATACCTTGTCCACGAGGGCGCACGCCTCCTCGTAGGAGAGGCCGGGCTTGTACTCCTGCTGGAGGGAGTTCATGCGAGTTTCGGGCCGGCCGGGGCGGCGGTCTGTCTAACGCTGGGTAGTGGAGGTTCGCGCGGCGCCACGGACCCCGCGCGAGGCGCCGCCCGGACGGCGCCTCCGGCGCCCGGACCCCCTCCGACCCGCCTCCGCCCCCCGAAGCCGCGTGCCCCCGGCCTCCTCCCGACCCCGGGCTTGCGTTGGAATTCCCTATTGATCGAGCCGGTGCGCCTCGCGCTGGCGACGGACGGCCGGCTCTTCTTCAACGAACTCGACACGGGTCTTGTGCGCGTGATCGACGCGCAGGGGGACCTCCTCCCCGTGCCGTTCGCCACGCTGCCGCTGGTCACGACGGGACACCGCGGGCTCCTCGGCCTCGGCCTCGCCCCCGGCTTCGCGCTCTCGGGCCACGTGTTCGTCGCCGCGACGACGCCCGCCGCGGGGCTCCAGGGCGACCGCCTGCGCGTGGTGCGCTCCACGGACGTCGCCGACATCGGGACCAACGAGACGGTGGTCGTGGACGACCTCCCGATCAGCGCCATCAACGACGGCGGCGACCTCCAGTTCGACCTCGGGGGCGGCATCCTCGTGAGCCTCGGCGACGTCCAGGTGCCCGCGAACGCGCAGGATCCGGCCTCGCCCGCCGGCAAGATCCTCAGCTCCACGCCGGCGGCCGGGAACCCGGCCGACAACCCCGACCCGGCGAGTCCCCTCCTCTGCTCGGGCCTCCGCAACACGTTCGGCCTCGCCGTCCACCCGACGACCGGCGGACTCTTCGGCGGGGACAACGGTCCGGCCGCGAACGACGGGTCGAACCTCCTGATCGCCACGAAGAACTACGAGTGGGGCTCGCAGGCGCCTATCTAAAGCGCCCTCGTGCGCCCGAAACCGCGCCCGTGGGCGACGGTGATCGTCCCCACCGCGCTCCCCTGGCGCCACGGCGGTAGGTGGCCCGCCGCCTACGGCGACGACCTCTTCAGCGTTGCCTGCGACGAGGAGACCCTCATCCGTTTCGAGATGTCCGGCGCCTCCTTCACCGACATCGACTCCGAGTAGGTCTTCGCGCGCCTCGTGGCCGACACGACCGGCAAGAGGCCCCTCGACGTCCCCGTGGCGCCCGACGGCTCGATCCCCTTCTCGACCTTCACCACCATCGACCGCATCCGCCGCCTCTGACCCTCCGCAGGGCTCCCTTCTTGCGCCGGCTCGCCCGTTCCGGGACTCCAGCGCTACACTGGCCGCCTTGCGCGATTCCGCCACATCGGCGTCGAAGGGCCCGCGTCGGCTCGTGGTCACGGCGGACGACGTAGGCTTGACGGAAGGCCTCAACCGAGGGGCTGAGAGACTGATCGCGGCCGGCCGCCTCGCGAACGTCTCGCTGCTCGTCAACGCGCCCGCCACGGAGGACGCGGCGGCGCGCCTCAGGGCGCACCCGGAGGTGTCCGTCGGCCTCCACTTCAACCTGTACCAGGGCCCGCCTCTCTCGAAGGACCGAGCCGGCCTCGCGCCGCTGCTCGGCCCAGACGGCGAGTTCCTGCGCGTGCTCCGGGACGTGGTCAGGGCCTTTCGCGGCCGGCCGATCCTGCGCGCGGCGGTCGAGGCCGAACTCGACGCGCAACTGGACCGCTTCGCGGGCCTGGGCCTCTCGCCCTCCCACATCGACATCCACAAGTTCCTGGCCGGGACGCCCGTCTGGTCGATCATCGCCGGACGCGCGGCGGCCCGCGGGATCCCCTTCGTGCGGTGGCCGGTCGAGCCGCTGACCCTCCTGAGCGACCCGTTCCGCTGGTCGTTCCGCGGCTACGCCACGGCGCTCGCGATCACGGGGTGGACGCGCGCGCGCTGCCGCGTTCCGCGGGGCGTCCGGACCATGCCGTGCGCCGGCATCGCGTGCATCGGCGAGTGGAACGAGGGGCGCATGGAGGCGGTCCTGCGCGGCGCGCGGCACCGCCAACTCGAGATCGTGATGCACCCGGGCGAGGTCGGCGACGGGCTCGAGCGGAGCCACACGCGGCTCGTCTCGCAGCGCCAGGACGAGATGACGCTGCTCCTCTCCGACCGCTTCGGGGCGCTTCTCGAGCGGTACGGGTGGCGCGTGGCCGGGTTCCGCGACTGTGCGTGAGCGGGCGACCACCGTCATCTGTCCGGCCTACAACGAGGCCGAGAACCTGGAACTGCTGGTCCAGCGGATCGGCGAGGTGCTGGGGACGACGGACCCCGACCACGAGATCCTGGTGGTGGACGACGGCTCGACGGACGGGAGCCTCGCCCTCCTCGAGCGGCTCGTGAAGACGACGCCGAACCTCACCGTCGTCGCGTTGGCTGGGAACCACGGGCAGACCAAGGCCCTCCAGGCGGGCTTCGACCACGCGTCGGGTCGGCGCATCGTCACGATCGACAGCGACCTCCAGATGGACCCCGGCGACATCCCGCGCATGATCGAGAAACTCGAGCGAGACGGGCTCGACATCGTCTACGTGAGGAAGCGCTACGAGAACGCGCCGTGGATCCGTCGCTTCGCCTCGGCCGCCGCGAACCGCTTCCGCCGCGCAGTGACGAAGGACACCGCCATCGACGTGGGCTGCAACTACAAGGTCTACCGGCGGAACTTCCTCAGGGGCCGCAACTTCGGCTCGGGCCTGCACCGCTTCTTCACGGGCTTCGCCGAGGCCGAGGGGCTCTCGCTCGGCTGGGTCGAAGGGAAGATCGCGCCGCGCACCGTGGGCTTCTCGAAGTACACGGTCTTCGGTCGGCTGCGGCAGGGCCTGGCCGACATGTTCTATTACGCCCTCCACCGCTCCCCGCGCACGCGCATCCCGCGGCTGCTCTGGATGCTCTGGCTCGCCGCCGTCCTCGTCTGCGTCCTGCCCGTCGGCTCCGGCTTAAGGGAGGCCCTCCTCCTCGCGCTCGCGGGCGTCCACACCGCGGTGCTCGCCCTCCTCGCGCATGCGCTCCACCTGACCGTCATGCGCACCCGCGTCCCCTACCGCGTCGCGCGCGTCCTGCGCGGCGGGGCCGCCTCCGCCCCCTGACTCACGCACTACGGCGCCGTACCGCTCGCCGCAGCGCTACTCCGCCCAGGCGCGGAAGGCCGCCTCGCGGTCGCGGGCGCCCTGGCCCGGCGCGAAGCCCCGCGTTTCGCCGGTGAGGCGCACCAGCGCGCGCACCGCCTCCAAGCGGAGACGTTCGGGATAGCTGGGGCCGCAGAGGCGCCGCAGCGCGGGGATCGCGTCGCGGGCGCCGGCCGAGCCGAGCAGAGCGCAGGCGCCGGCGCGCACCGAGGCGGGGGCGGAGGCGTCGCGCAAGAGATCCAGCAGGGCGGCGATGCCGGTGGGGCTTGTGGGGTCGGGGAGCCGCCGGCCGTCCACCAGCGTCGCCGTGGCCTCGCGGCGGGCGGTGCGGAACGCCTCGATCTCGAGGGCGAGGCGCTGGAGCTCCGCGGTGAAGTCGCGATCCTGCGATTCGTCGGCGGAGCGCTGGATCGCCTCGAGGGAGGCGCGGGCGGCGGCGGCCACCGCCGCGTCGTTGTCGAAGGCGGCGGCGGCGAGGACGGCATAGGCCTCGGGATCGCTCTCCAGCGTCGCGGCGCAGCGCGCGCGGAGCGTACCGGGCAGCCGCGGGTCGACCAGCGCGGCGCGCAGCGCGGGGAAGGCGCGCGGGTCGCCGATGGCGGCCAGGGCGGAGAGCGCCCCCTCGCGCTCCCCCTTCGCCTCCACCTCTTCCAGGAGCCGCGGCACCGCCGCGTCGGCGCAGGGGTGGGCCAGCGCCCGGAGCGCCGTCGCCTTCAACGCGGGCTCCCCGCAGTCGAGCGCGCGCACGAAGGCCGGCACCAGATCGTGGTCGGGAAAGGGGGCGAGCGCCTCCCCCGCGGCGACGCGCACCATGAGATCGGGGTCGTCGAGGAGCGCGACGGCCGCACGGCGCAGATCGCGGTCGATGGCGGCGCCGCCCAGCCGCCCGGCCGCATGCCAGCGCACGTAGGCGTCCGCGTGGTGCAACTCGCCCAGGTAGACCGGCGCGCGCGGCGCTTCGCCCGCCGGCGGGAGCGCGACGATGGAGGCGTGCCACCCCTTCTCCAGCTCCGCCAGCGGGCCGCACTCCTCCTCCAGGAGGCGCCGCGCGCGCTCCTGGTCGGCGGCCTCGAACGGACGCGACGCGAAGAGGCGCAGCTCGAACCGGCGGAAGGAGTCGCGGGTGCGGGCATCGGTGACGAGGAAGCGGACCAGGCTCCAGGAGAGAGCGTAGAAGCGCGCGGGCGTGAAGTTGCTCATCAGGATGGTGCGTCCGGAAACGCCCGCGCGCGTGGCGAGCAGGAGCCCGAGATCGGCCTCGCCCGCGTCGAGTGCGGCCCGGGCGGTGCGCGCGCGCAGTCGCGCGATCCCCAAGGGCGCGGTGGGATCGGCGAGCCCCTCGAACCAGCAGGCCATCCCCTCGCCGTACCAGCCCGGCGGCCGGAAGGTCGGGTGGCGCCGGCCGAGGTAGTGGTGGGCCGCTTCGTGCACGGCGATGGCCCAGCCCTCCTCCCCCGCCCCCCCTCGATGCATTAGCGCGCAGCGGTCCAGCGCGGCGTCGTAGTGCCCGATCGCCCCGTCGATGCCGTCGCCCAGCTCCATGTATTCCCGCGCCGTGCGGAAGAGCGCCACGCGCATGGGGCGGCGCGCCTTCCCCTCCAGGGGGCCGAAGCGCTCCTCGAAGAGGGGATAGGCGCGCTCGAGCGCCTCCCCGAGGGAGCGCGCCAGCTCGGGGAAGGTGTTGGTCTGGACGATGTAGTGGCGGGTCTTCTCCTCGACCGCCGCGGACCAGGGGTGGCGGTCCAGCCGAGGGGCCGCGAAGGTGGCGAGGACCAGGAACGGGAGGAGCCGCACGGAGGGTCCACCGCACGCGCCGTTCCGCCCCTCTTCGTCCAGCGGAATGGACGCCCGTAACCGCCAGGCCCGCCGCGGCGTTTAGAATGCGCGGAGGTTGCTATGAAACGCGTGCTTTGGGCTCTTCCTTGTCTCGTTCTCGGATTGGCGCTGGCGGGGGCGGACCCCGAAGCGGAATACACCGGTCGCGTCGCGGTGCTCCCGCAGGACGACGCCGAGGCCCACTACCGGCTGGCGCTCTGGTGCGCCGGCGAGGGGTTGGCCGCCTACGAGCAGCGCCACTACCGCGCGGTGGTGACGCTCGATCCGGACCACCGCGCCGCGCGCCGCGCGCTCGGCTTCGAGAACGTGGCGGGCCGCTGGGTGAAGGGCCGCGAGGCGATGGAGGCCAAGGGCTTCGTGGAGCACGAGGGCGCCTGGCTGACGCGCGAGGAGCATGAGCACTACGCGCGCGACGCGGTCGCCGCGGCCCGGGCGCGGGAGGCGCGCAAGACCGGGGACGAGGCGCTCAAACTCTGCCGCAACCCCGACCCCGGTGTGCGGGCGCGGGCCCTGCAGGCCATCGCCGCCCTCGAGCCGGAGCACCGGCTGCGCCCTCTCGCCATCGCCGCGCGCATCAGCCACGCCGACGTGCGGGCGCGCGCCGTGGAGGGTCTGGGCGCGCTCAACGTGAAGGCGGCGCTGCCGCCGCTCTACACCCGCGCGATCTTCGACGCCGAAGAGGCGATTCGAAAGGCGGCGGTGGAGGCGATCCGCACTACCGACGCCCAGGGCAAGGTAGGACCCTTCGCCCGCGCGCTCGCCTCGCCCTTCGCGCCGGTGCGCCTGCACGCCATCGAAGCCCTCGGATGGCTCGGCGATCCCGACGGCGTGGGCCCGCTGGTGGCGCGCTACGAAGTCTCCGGAGGCAGCGGTCAGAGCGTCTACCTCTCCCAGGTCAACCAGATCAGCTTCGTGCAGGACTTCGACGTGGAGGTGGCGCAGACCGCGTTCATCGCCGACCCGGTGATCGGCGTCATCCAGGACGGGCTGGTGCTCAACTTCCGCGTCTTCTCGACGCAGGGCTCCATCGACGTCTACGAGCGCGCCGCCCTCGCCTCGGCGCTTTCCGACCTCACCGGCAAGCAGTTGGGCGACGACCCGAAGGCGTGGACGGAGTGGTACCGCGCCCAGCGCAAGCTGGAGCGCGAAGCCGCCAAGAGCCGCGAATAGCGTGAGGGGGGCGGGGGAGGGTTCCCCCGCC
>JBQTIG010000082.1:0-40283 GCA_052388375.1 Planctomycetaceae bacterium
AGCTGGTCGCGCATCGCCTCGTAGGCGTGCTCCTCGGTCACCTTGTGGAAGCCCATCGCCGTCTGGTTCTTGATGATCGAGGCGCCGATGTTCGACGTCATGATCAGGATGCCGTTGCGGAAGTCGAGGTGGCGGCCGAACGAATCGGTGAGCCGGCCCTCCTCCATGATCTGCAGCAGCATGTTGAAGATGTCGGAGTGCGCCTTCTCGACCTCGTCGAGCAGCACCACGCTGTAGGGGCGGCGGCGCACCTTCTCGGTGAGCTGGCCGCCCTCCTCGTACCCGACGTAGCCGGGCGGCGCCCCGACCAGCCGCGAGGCGTTGTGCTTCTCCATGTACTCCGACATGTCGATCTGGACGAGGGCTTCCTCGTTGCCGAACATGAACTTCGCGAGCTGCTTGCAGAGGTGCGTCTTGCCGACGCCGGTCGGGCCGAGGAAGAGGAAGCTGCCCATCGGCCGCTTGGGGTTCTTGAGCCCCGAGCGCGCGCGGCGGATCGAGCGCGAGATCGCCTTGATGGCCTCGTCCTGGCTGACGACGGTCTTGTGAAGCTCCTGCTCCATCTTGAGCAGGCGCTCGGCCTCGCCCTTCTCGAGCCGCGTGACCGGGACGCCGGTGATCTTGCTGACGGTCTCGGCGATGACGTCCTCGTCGACGGTGCCGTCGACCTCCTTGCTGCTCGCGCGCCACTGCTTCTGCAGCTCGTCGCGGTTCTTGCGCAGCTTGTCGGCCTGGTCGCGGAGGTAGGCGGCGCGCTCGAAGTCCTGCGCGGCGACGCACTCCTCCTTCTCCTTGTCGAGGACGGCGATCTTCTCGGCGAGGTCCTTGAGGTCGGCCGGCTGGGTGAGAGCCTTCAGGCGGACGCGGGCGCCCGCCTCGTCGAGCACGTCGATCGCCTTGTCCGGCATGAAGCGGCCGGTGATGTAGCGGTTGCTGAGCTCGACCGCGAGCTCGAGCGCTCCGTCGGTGATCTGCACGCGGTGGTGCGCTTCATAACGGTCGCGCAGCCCCTTCAGGATCTCGAGCGTCTCGTCGCGCGTCGCCGGCTCGACGATCACGGTCTGGAAGCGGCGCTCGAGCGCGCCGTCCTTCTCGATGTACTTGCGGTACTCGTCGAGCGTGGTCGCGCCGATGCACTGTACTTCACCGCGCGACAGCGCCGGCTTCAGCACGTTGCTGGCGTCGATCGCCCCCTCCGCGCCGCCCGCGCCGACGAGCGTGTGGAGCTCGTCGATGAAGAGCACGATGTTCTTGGCGCGGCGGACCTCGTTCATGACCGCCTTGATGCGCTCTTCGAACTGGCCGCGGTACTTGGTGCCGGCGACCATCATCGCGAGGTCGAGCACGACGATGCGCTTGTCGGCGAGGATCTCCGGGACGTGGCCGGCGACGATGTCCTGCGCCAGCCCCTCGACGATCGCGGTCTTGCCCACGCCCGCCTCGCCGAGCAGCACCGGGTTGTTCTTGGTGCGCCGGCAGAGGATCTGCATCACGCGCTCGATCTCGCGCCGCCGCCCGATCACCGGGTCGAGCTTGCCTTCGCGCGCGAGCGCGGTGAGGTCGCGGCCGAAGGCGTTGAGCGCCGGCGTCTTGCTCTTGCCGCCGCCGGTGGCGCCGGGCGCGGCCTCGCCGCCGCCGCCCGCCGTCTCGCCCGAGGGCGCGTTCGCGCTGCCGCCCGCGCCGGCCTCCTCGCCGCCCTGCTCGCCGCCGCCCGAGCTGTAGCGGGTGTCGGCGCCCAGGAACTCGAGGATCTCCTCGCGCACCTCCTCGAGCTTCACGCCGAGGTTGAGCAGCACGCGCGCGGCGATCCCCTCGTTCTCCTTGATCAGGCCGAGCAGCAGGTGCTCGGTCCCGATGTAGTTGTGGCCGAGGTTGCTCGCCTCCTCCAGAGCCAGCTCCAGCACCTTCTTCGCCCGCGGCGTGAAGGGCAGTTGGCCCATCGTCACCATGGTGGTGCCGTGGGAGACGAGCTTTTCCACCTCTTGACGGATCTTCTTCAGATCGACGTCGAGGTTCTTGAGCACGTCGGAAGCCACCCCGCTGCCCTCCTGAATGAGGCCCAGCAGAATATGCTCGGTGCCGATGTAGTCGTGATTGAACCTCTGCGCCTCTTGGCGGGCGAGGCCCATCACCTTGCGGGCTCGGTCGGTAAAGCGGTCAAACATGGGTTAGTGGGGGGGCCGGGGTTGAGACCCCCATTGCCGGAGCCGGAGGAGCATATCCCATACCGGGCAGTCTGCTCCGCGACTCCTACTCTCACTATATCGGACGGGGCGAGAAGCGCCCCGCGATCCGGGCGGGAATTCGACGAATCACACGGAGGCGGAAGAGGGGGGCGGGGGACGGGGGACGCGCCGCCGGACGTGCCAAATCGGCAACGCTCCCCCCGAACTGTCCACCAGGGGACACGCAGGGGCGGAAAGCGCTCAGAATCTGTCTTCGCCGCCGATCCCGAGGTGGCGGCGGATGAACTCGGCGCGCATGGCGTCCCGCTCGCCGGAGCTGAGCGCGCGCTTCTCCAGCCGCTGGAGGTGGGCCGGCTGGGTCAGGATGAACAGCTCGTTCACCGTGGCGATGTCGAGGCCCGAGAGGAGCCCCAGATTCACGCCGAGGCGCACCGAGGATAGGAGACCCATGGTCTCCTCGGAGGAGATCGAGCGGGCCGCCTTCAGGAGGCCGTAGGCGCGCCAGATCTTGTCCTCCAGCCTCACCCGGTCCGTGTCGACCAGGTGTTCCCGCACCTCCCGCTCATAGGAGACGATCTTGGGCACGATGCGCAGGAGCAGGTCGAGGATCTTCCGCTCGGCTACGCCCAGGGTCACCTGGTTGCTGATCTGGTAGAAGTCGCCGGAGGCCTCGGTCCCCTCCCCGTAGAATCCTCGCACCGCCAGGTTGATCTTGGTGACCGAACTGAAGACCTTGTCGATCTGCTTGGTGAAGACCAGGGCGGGCAGGTGGACCATGACCGAGGAGCGCATGCCGGTCCCGACGTTGGTGGGACAGGCGGTGAGGAACCCGAACCGCTCGCTGAAGGCGAACTCCAGCTCCCGATCGAGGGCCTCATCGATGGCGTGCACCTCGTCGTAGGCGGCCTCCACCTGGAATCCCGCCCGGATGGCCTGGATTCGGAGGTGGTCCTCCTCGTTCACCATCAGGGAGAGCATCTCGCTCTTGTTGAAGAGAACGCCCCGCCCCCCGGTGCCGTTCGCCAGCTCGCGGCTGATGAGATGGCGCTCCAGGAGGAATCGGCTCGTCAGGTCATTGGACTGCGCGAGATCGACGTAGCAATGACCGTTCTGCACCAGGCCCAGGCGGTCCAGCGCATCCCGCACGGCTTGGTGGATCTCCGCCCGCTGCGCCTCGGTGGCCCGGGTGAGGAAGGGGAACCGCCCCAGGTTTCGGGCCAACCGCACCCGACTCGAGATGACGATGTCGCCCTCGGGGCCGCTGCCCCGGAGCCACTCGCCGCTCTGGCCGATCAGCTCGTCAAGATCCACTGGAGGGCTCCTCGCCGGCCTTGCGCAGCTTGTCGCGGAGGATCGCGGCCTCCTCGTAGTCCTCGTCCTCGATCGCCCTCTTGAGCGATTCCTCCAGCGTCCGCACCTCCTGGCGCGTCTCGATCTGCCTGCGAAGGCGATCGGGTACCCGGCCGCAGTGCGCGGACTTCCCGTGCACCTTTTCCAGGAGCGGAATGAGCACCGGGGCAAAGACGTCGTAGCAGGTGGGGCATCCCAATCGGCCCTTCGCCTTGAACTCGCCGTAGGCGAGGCTGCAGGCGGGGCACGCGGCCGGCACCGGGTCGGACTCCGCCCGCGGCCCCGGCCCCCCCTCCTTCATGATGCTGGAGAGGAGCGAGGGGAAGGCGAGGACCATGTTCTTCTCGTGGGCGCACTGCTCGCAGATGTGCAGCTCCGTCTTCTTGGAGTCCTTGATCTCCGTGAAGTGGATCTTGGCCTCACGTTTGCCGCAGGATTGGCACAACTTGCCCATCGGGGTTCCTGGTTCGCTCTAGAGGATTATCGGGGACGAATTCGGCCCATCACAGAGGATCGGACACCAGCTCCCGGAATCGGTTGCCCCGGGCATCGAAACCCGAAAACTGGTCCAGGCTGGCAAACCCGGGGCTGAGGAGGACCACGTCGCCGGGTACGGCCAGGCGGAGGGCGAGGCGCACCGCGTCGTCGAAAGCGGGCCTCAGGTGGGCTCGGGGAAACTCCCCCTTCAGCCGTCCCCCCGTCTCCCCGTAGGCCACTACGGCCTTGGCCTCTTCCGCCGCCTCGAGCAGGGGGCGCCAGTCGAGCCCCTTGTCGCGCCCCCCCGCCAACAGGATGACCGGCCGGCGGAAGGAGGCGACCCCAGCGGCCGCGGCCTCCGGGGTCGTCGCGATGGAATCGTTCACGCAGAGCACCCCGGACCGCTCCCGGATCTGCTCGAGGCGGTGGGGAAGGCCGCGGAAGGCGGCGAGGGCGCGGAGACAGCCCCCCGGGGTGGCGCCGGCAGCAAGGGCGGCGTGGGCCGCGGCTGCGGCATTGAGGCGGTTGTGTTCGCCCAGCAGGCGCAAGCCATCCAGGGGGACGGGGGCGGGGAGACCTGGGCCGAACCGTACGACCCTCCCCCGCGCCCCCTCCGCATAGCGGTCGCAGACCGGATCGCCGGCCGCCAGGACGAGGGTCCCGCCCGGGGGAACTGCCGCCGCCAGTCGCCCTTTCGCCCAGGCGTAATGGTCGAAGGTGTGGTGGTGGTCGAGGTGGTCGCCGGTCACGTTGGTGACCACGGCCGCGATGGGAGCGAGCTGGTCGTGTTCGAGCCACGCCAGCTGGAACGAGGAGAGCTCGAGGACCGCCACGGCGGAGGCGGGGATGGACTCCGTTTCGTTGAGGAGCGAGCGGCCGATGTTTCCGCCCAGCACGACCTGCACCCCGGAAGCCTCCAGCATCGCGGCGAGGAGTGCGCTGGTGGTGGACTTGCCCTTGGTTCCGGTCACCCCCACCACGGGACAGCGCAAGCGCGCGAGGGTAAGGCCCAATTCGGTCACGATCCCGGCGCCGCGCGCGCGGGCCCGGACCACGAGCGGTTCCTCGAAGGCGACCCCGGGGTTGACCACCAGCAGGTCGGCCCAATCGAAGTCGGCGGGATCGTGGAGGCCGAGACGCAGGCGCACCCCCAGGGGCTCAACCTCGGCGACGGAGGCCGCAAGGGCTTCTCGGCCGCGCAGGTCGGTGGCCAAGACCTCGTCTCCCTGCGCCGCGAACCAACGGGCCGCGGCCACGCCGCCCCCGAACCGGCCGAGCCCCATGACCAGGACCCGCCTCAAGGCTCCCCGGCCTCCTTGCGGCGCTTCGCCGCACGCTCCGCCAGCTCCTCGACCCGCTTGGCGATGGCCGGTCGGTCCGCCTCGGTGACGGGGCGACGTCGCGCAAGGGGGAACACCACCGCGTGATCGTCGCGGATGCGCGCAGGCAGCACTAGCTCGGAGAAGAAGTCCAGCACGGGCCTCTGGTACCAGGGCGTGCGCAGCGCGACGGTGCGCTGCGCCGGCTCGTACCCCTCCAATTCGGCTTCCACGAGGACGGTTCCGTAGTGGTCGAAGCGCCACGCGACCGGGGAACGTCCCACGTCCCTCCCGTTGACGAGAATGCGCGCTCCCTCCGGCTCCGTACGGATGTGAAGGCGCCGTTCCACGCAGGCGGTTGTCGCGAGGAGGAGGAGGAGGCAGACGCGGCGCACTCGCCACCATCGTACGACGCGCGGTGTCGCGCGCGCACCCTCCCACTTTCCTCTTCTGTTCCGTCCCAGCGAGGCGCTAGCATGAGGGGCGCAGAAAAATGCGCCGCCCTCCGAGGCGGCGGAGGGCGCGTTTCTCTTCCGGAGGCCGCCGCGAGAACGAACCCCTGAAGCCGATCATCGTGGAGCGTCCCGACTCGCAGGAGTTCGTGCGCCGACCGCACGCCGCCCTGCTGCGGTGCCTCCGCGACATCGAGGTGCGCGGGGAGGTCGGGGCTCCCTTCGACCGCGCGAGCGCGCTCCTCGCCGCCCTGGTCCCTGCGCTGGCGGAAGGGGACGCGGACGCCGCGCGCGCCTGCATTCTCGAGTGCGATCTCCCGTCGCGCGAGGCTCTCGACCTGGTCTTGCGCGCTCGGACGGCGGTGCGGCGACGGCGCGGGCGGCGCGTCGAGAGGGCGGAACGGGAGCGGGCGGCGGATGCGGCGCTGCGCGCCCTCGCCGACCGCGAGGACCCCAGCCGCCCCGAGGACCTGGAACGGCGCCGGCAGATCGCAACCCAGCACCGCCGCCTCCTGGGTCTCCTGACCGACGGTCTCCTCACTACCAGGACCGATGGCCGCGTGATCCACGCCAATGGCGCGGCCCTCGACATCCTGGGCCTCCGCCTGAGCGACTTGAAGGACCTGGAGATCTCTTCCTGCTTCGTCGAACCGCGACTCGGCGCGGCGGTGCGGCGCGAGGCGATGGAGGAGGGGGTCGTGCGGGGGAGGGAGGCGGATCTGCGCGGCCGGAACGGCAGCACGATCCCCGTCCGGGTCTCCGCGGCGCGCGTGGACGGTCCCGATCCGCGGCTGCTGGTTCACTTCCGCGACCTCACCGAGATCCGCCACATCCGCTCGCGCCTCCTCGAGACCGAGAAGCTGGGCGCCATGGCCAAGATCGCCGGCTCGGTCGCCCACGAGATCCGCAACCCGCTCAACGCCCTCTTCCTCAACGCCGACCTCCTCGAGGACGAGTTGCGGGAGGCTCAGGGCATGAGCGAGAGCATCGGGGAGATCCTCGGGGTGATGCGGGAGGAGATCGAGCGGCTCAACGAGATCATCAAGAACTACCTCTCCCTTTCCAAGCTCGCCAACGCCAATTTCGAAATCCTGGACCTCAATCAGATCGTGGCGGAGTTCTTCGAGGAGATCGAGGAGTCCGCCTCCCGGCGCGGGGTGAAGCTGGAATTCCGCCCTTCCCGGCGCGAGGCGATCGTGCGTGCGGACCGCAACATGATGCGGCGCGTCCTGGTGAACCTGGTCCAGAACGCGCTGGACGCCGCGCCCAAGGGCGGGCGCGTGGTGGTCGGGACCCGCCGGCTGGTCCACAAAGCGAAGCTCTGGGTCCGGGACACCGGCCCCGGGATCGCCGATGACGTCCAGACGCAGATCTTCCAGCCCTTCTTCTCCACCAAGGAGCGGGGCACGGGGCTGGGGCTCTACCTCATCCGGGAGATCGTGATCGCCCACGACGGCCAGGTCGCCCTCACCCCGGCGGAACCCCACGGCACCGTCGCCACCATCCTCCTCCCCCTCCTCGCCTCCAAGAAGGGGGACGGGGCATGATCGCGGAAGCCCCCACCATCCTGGTCGTGGACGACGACCGCAACACGCGCGAAACCCTCAAGCGGGGCCTCACGCGGGAGGGGTACGAGATCCTGGCGGCCGAGGACGGCGCCAAGGCGGTGCGCCTCCTCCAGGAGCGCGAGATCGATCTCCTCATCACCGACTATAAGATGCCCGGCATGGACGGGCTCCGCCTCGCCTCCACCGCCCTGGTGGTCCGCCCCACCACCGCCGTCATCATGATCACCGCCTTCGCCAGCGTGGACACCACGGTCAGCGCGATCAAGCAGGGGGTGTTCGACGTCATCGAGAAGCCCCTGCGGATGCGCGACGTCAAGAAGGCCGCCGCGCGAGCCCTGGAGACCCACCGGCTCCTCACGGAGAACCGCCGCCTGCGGGGCGAGTTGAAGGGTCGCGAGGAGCTGGGGCGGATCATCGGCCGCGCCCCCGCCTTCCTCGATGCGCTCGCGGTCGTGGAGCAGGTCGCCGCGGTGCGCTCCACGGTGCTGCTCACCGGGGAGAGCGGCACCGGCAAGGAGCTGTTCGCCCAGGCCCTTCACCGCCTCTCGCCCCGCGCCGACGGACCGCTGGTCAAGGTCCACTGCGCCGCCTTGGCGGAGAGCCTGCTCGAGAGCGAGATCTTCGGGCACGTGAAGGGGGCCTACACCGGGGCGGTTTCCGCCCGGAAGGGCCGGTTCGAGCTCGCCCACGGAGGCACGATCCTCCTCGACGAGATCGGGGAGATCTCCCCCACGACCCAGGTGAAGCTGCTCCGCGTCCTCCAGGAGGGAGAGTTCGAACGCGTCGGCGGGAGCGAGACGATCAAGGTGGATGCCCGCGTCGTCGCCGCCACCAACGCCGATCTGCCCCGCGCCGTGGCGGAGGGGCGATTCCGCGAGGACCTCTACTACCGGCTCAACGTCATCCACATCGAGATCCCGCCCCTGCGGGAGCGCCGGGAGGACATCCCCCTCCTCGTGCAGCACTTCATCGAGAAGTACACCCGACTCACCGGCAAGCAGGTGAAGGGCATCACGGCCGAGGCGCTCGACCTCCTCGAAGGGCTGCACTGGCCCGGCAACGTCCGGGAACTGGAGAACGCGATCGAGCGGGGCGTGGTCTTGGCCACCGGGGACCGCATCACCCTCGCCGACCTGGCGGATGTCGGGGAGGCCAAGGCCCCGCCTCCCGACTCGATCCCTTTCCGGGTCGGCCAATCCCTTGCCGCCCTGGAGCGCGAGGCGATTCTGCGGACGCTCAAGTCGGTGGCGGGGGACAAGGACGCGGTCGCCCGCATCCTGGGCATCGGCGTGGCCACCCTCTACCGCCGTCTGAAGGAGATGGAGGAGGGGAGCAGAGAAGAGGACGAGGGGGGCGGGGAGAGGGCTGGGGAGAAGAACGGGGCCTGAGGTCTGGGCCCCAAAGGCGCGGGGCCCGATGCTCGGGCCCCGTACCGTACCGGACAGTTCGAGACGCCGGGCGCCTAGGCAGGAAGACCGGCCACGGCGACCCGGCGCCGCGCGACCTACTTCCTGCGAGTCGCCTTCTTCTTGGTCGCCTTCTTCTTGGTGGCCTTTTTCTTGGCCTTCTTGCGAGCTGCCATGTTCTGAACTCCTTTCGGAATGGACTGTTCCGCGGCGCGGAACGATGCAGGAACAGATACAAGATCCGTGCCGAACGACTTTTCACGCGAATGAGGGTGCGCGCAGGGGTTCTGCAGGGGGTCGCGGCGGTTTCCGACACTCCCGCATTCTCAAATTGATAGGTGATGGTGCACGAACGCGAAGCCGCGGCGATTGCGCGAACGGGGCGCGCCCACGCACGCGCGCGCGATGTTTCGCGCGCACGGTGCGCGGCGCGCGCGAGCGTGCCGGCGTCGCCGCGCCGGCGCGCACGCGGGGAAACGACGCGTTTCTTCTCAATCTGAGAATTCGCGCGCGCTCTCCGGTCGATCATTTTTCAAATTGAGAAGATGCGAAAGGAAACTCGCGCCATGCGCACGCGCACGGTGAAGTCCAGCTCCGTCATGATGACGGAGCTCGTGATGCCCAACGACACGAACCCGCTCGGGAACATCATGGGCGGACGCGTCATGCACTTGATCGACATCGCGGCGGCGATCGCGGCGGGCAGGCACTCCGGCCGACCCTGCGTCACGGCGGCGATCGACGAGATCGTCTTCCATGCTCCCGTGCCGATGGGGAGCGTGCTCATCCTCACGGCGAGCGTGAACCTCGCCTGCCGCACGTCGATGGAGGTCGGCGTACGGGTGGCCTCGGAAGACCGGGCGTCGGGAAAGCGGCGGCATTGCGCCTCCGCCTACCTCACGTTCGTGGCGCTGGACGAGAAGGGCGCGCCGACCGGGGTCCCGCCTCTCCGGGCGTCCACCCGCGCGGAAAGGCGGCGGATGGCGGAGGCGGCGGAGAGGCGCAGGCTCCGCCTCAAGAGGAGGGGCGCCAAGGCGGCCGCCCGCTGACGCTGCGGATCGCGCCGCCCCCGCCCCCCTTCCACAGGTTGCCAGGACCGAAAGCGGTTGCGACAATCGGCCCTCGATGGCCCCGGCGCGGGGCCGTCGTCGTCTTTGAATCCCCGGGTAACCATGGAGGCGCGCAATGTCCGTCGAAGCACTCCGCTCGCGGCTCGGTTCCGCCCTCTCCAGCCGCGACCTCGCGGAGATCGAGGCTGGGTGGAAGGAGTACGTGGGGCTGCATCCCGCAGACTACCCCCACCTTCTCCATGTCGCGGAGCAGTTGGCGCGCTTCGACAAGAGCGGGCTGGCCGGGGAGCTCTGCCTGGGCTTGGCCAAGACCCTCTCCGACCGGGGCGATCCCGCGGGCGCGTTCAAGGTGGCGCAGATGGCGCTTCGCATCGGACCGCGCGCCGCCGGCCTGCGCGAGTTCCTCCTCGCGGTCTACCAGGCGCTCTACGCCAAGCGCTCCCACATCGAGGAGTTCCTCGCCAAGTCGGGGCTGGCCAAGGAGGGAAACCTGCGCCAGCAGGTGGAGATGCTCGACAAGTACCTCGCGTTCGAGGAGGGGGCGCACGTCTTCCACCAGGGCGGATGGGGCTACGGCGAAGTCGTCGAGTTCGACCCGGCGCAGGAGCAGATGGTGGTCGACTTCCAGAAGAAGAAGCAGCACCGGATCGGCCTCCTCGCGGCCACGAAGATCCTGCAGCGCCTCGACCCCGACCACTTCGGCGTTTTCCAGCACTACCGCCCCGACGAGTTCAAGGAGATCATCGCGAACGATCCCGCGCGCGTGTTCCGCATCTACCTCGCCTCCTACGGCCGCCAGGCCCCGCTCAAGAACATCCGCGAGGCGCTCTCCCCCGCGGTGCTGACCAAGGCGGAGTGGTCGCGCTTCTGGGGCAAGGCGAAGAAAGAGATCCTGAAGGACCCGCGCCTCAAGGTGGGCAAGGGAGCGGCCCCCGTCGTCGAGTTGCGCGACAAGGCGATGTCGGTGGAGGAGGAGGTGGCGGAGAAGATGACGGCCCGGGAGACGGGGCTGGAGAAGTGCGCCGTCGCACGGGAGTACCTTCGGACCCTCGATCTTACGCCCTCCCTGGCAGCCGCCATCGGCGGCCAGGTGGACCGGGCGATCGCGGCGGGGCCCGGCTCGCCCTCGACCCATCTCGCCCTGCTCTACCTCAAGGCGGACCTCGGCAGGGAGGGGGCCGCGGCGGCGCGGAAGGAGGCTGCCGCCCTGGCTGCCGCCCAGGTCGACCTCGCCGCGCTGCTCCTGCCGCTCGAAGCGGGGGACCGCAAGTCCGTTCTGCATGACCTCATGGCGGAAGGGGGGGATCAGTGGCCCGCGCGGGTCGACTCCCTCCTCCGAGCGGGGGACGCGGAGATCGCCGGCCTCGCCTTCGAGCACCTAGCCAAGGCGCGGCCCGAGATGGCGACCGCGTTCTTGACGCGGCTGGTCGCCTCTCCCCGCGAGGCGCCGCACCAATTCCTCTGGTTCGCCCGGGCCTATCTGTCGGGCACGCTCTCCCCCGAATTCATCCCCGGCGAGACGCGCGATACGGTGATGGACAAGCTGCTCACCCTCGCGAACCAGCTTGGCCTCGACGCCAAGCGGGCCGGCGACCCAGCCCTGAAGGAGTTCCTCCGCCAGGTGCGGAACTTCCTCACCTCCCGCCGCGGCAAGTTCTTCGCGGAGTACGTCGCCACGGTGAACCTGGAGTACGCCCGGTTCCTCCACGCCAAGGTCTACCGCAACCGCGGACTCACGGACCAGACCAAGCAGATTCTTCTGGAGGAGATCGAGGGCGAGCACCCCAAGGTCCGCACCGCGGCGGGCAGGGAGGACGCGATGCCGGACGCGGCCGAGGAGGTGGTCTACACCTCCCGCCGCGGCTATCACAAGCGCGAGGCGGAGCTGCGCAACCTGATGGAGGTGGAGATCCCCGCCAACGCCGAGGATCTCGGGCGGGCGGCGCGGTTCGGCGACATCTCGGAGAACGCGGAGTACTCGGCCGCCTTGGAGCGGCAGGCGTTCCTCATGGGGCGCGTCAAGGAGCTTCGCTCCGACCTGGAGCGCGCGCGCATCATCGAGCCCGAGGAGGTGACCGCGGATCGGGTCGTGCTCGGCACGCGGGTGCGTCTCTCGAACAAGAGCCGCGGGATCGAGGAGCGGTTCACGATCCTCGGCCCCTGGGACGTCGATCTGGAGAACGGCGTGATCTCCTACCTCTCCCCCGTGGGGAAGGGTCTGCTGGGCAACGCGGCCGGAAGCCACATCGAGATCACACTCCCGGACGGGAAGGTGAGCTACGAGATCCTCGGGGTGGAGAAGGACCCCGAGTTCACCGCGGTATCCCAGAGGTAGCGGTCAGGACGTCTTCGCGAAGGCCGCTTCCAGGTCGGCGATCAGGTCGTCGGCATCCTCGATCCCCACCGACAGGCGGAGCAGGCCGTCGGCAAAGCCCGCCTTCCGCCTCTCCTCCGCCGGCACGGAGGCGTGGGTCATGCTGGCGGGGTGCTCGATGAGCGACTCCACGCCCCCCAGGCTCTCCGCCAGAGCGAAAAGTCGGGTCGAGGCGGCGAAGCGCTTGGCCTCCTCGACGCTTCCCTTCAATTCGACGCTCACCATCCCGCCGAACCGGCGCATCTGGCGCCGCGCAATCGCGTGCCCCGGGTGCTCGGACAGGGAGGGGTGGAACACGCGGCTCACGCGCGCATGGCCGTCGAGCCAGGAGACGAGGCGCTCCGCGTTGTCGCAGTGGCGCTCCATGCGGACGTGGAGCGTCTTCAGCCCGCGCAGAACGAGGAAGCTGTCGAGGGGGCCGAGGCAAGGCCCCATGGCGTTGGCGAGGAACTGGTAGCGCTCGCCGCGCGCCGGGTCCTTCATCACGAGAGCGCCGCCGATCACGTCGCTGTGCCCCCCCAGGTACTTCGTGAGGGAGTGGAGGACGATGTCGGCGCCCTGCTCGAGGGGGCGCTGCAGATAGGGCGAGGCGAAGGTGTTGTCCACCAGGACCGGCACCTGGCGCGCGCGCGCCAGCTCGCAGGCGGCGCGGAGGTCGGTGATCTTGAGGAGCGGGTTCGTGGGGGTCTCCAGCCAGAGGAGGGAGGCGGGGGCCCCTTCCAGCGCACGCGCGAGGGCGTCGAGGTCGGAGGTGTCGACGTAGTCGACCTTGTGGCCGAGGCCGCGGAAGACCCTCTCGAAGAGGCGGCGCGTTCCGCCGTAGAGGTCGTTGCCCGCCACAATGCGCGCCCCGCTGCCGAGATCGCTCAGCACGAGGGTGGATGCTCCTAGGCCGGACGCCGCAGCGACGCAACGCACCCCCCCTTCCAGGTTGGCGAGGCAGCCCTCGAGGGCGCGCCGCGTGGGGTTGTCTCCGCGCGCATAGACGTAGCCCTTGTGCCGCGCGGGCTCCTCTTGCACGTACGTGGAGGTGAGATAGACGGGCGTCATGATGGCGCCCGTGCTCGGGTCGGGGGCTTGACCCGCGTGGATCGCCCGGGTTCCGAAACCGTCGGCCATGGGGGGATTATTCCCGCCTCCCCCCACTGAAGCTAGCGTTGGGTCCGGCTATTCCGCCCTGGCGTGGATGAGGTCGAACTTGGTAAGGACCACCAGGTTGCCGCCCCCACGGTCCACAAGCACCGCGCTCGTGCCCCGCGCGAGCAGGGAGGCGACCTCCGCCCCGGACGTTTCGGCGGGCAGGACCGGGAGCGGCGGCCCCATGACCTTGCTCACGGCGAGCTTGTCCAGGTCGCTCCCGTGGAAGAGGAGGTCGATCGCCTGGTGCTCGAGGAGACAGCCCACGAGGACGCCGTCCCGCCGCACCGGCAGCTGCGAGATGTCGTGCGTGCGCATGAGGCGGATGGCCGCCCTCACGCTCGCGTCCGCGTCCACGGCGATGAGGGGCTCGAGATCGCGGGCGCGGTGCCCCACGATGCCTCCCGCCGTCACGAGCTCCTCCTCCTCGAGGAACTGGTTGGCGCGCATCCAATCGTCGTTCCACTGCTTGGAGAGATAGCGCTCCCCGGTGTCGCAGAGCAGGACGAGCAGGATGGCGCCCGCCGGGAGGCTGCGCGCGGTTCGCAAGGCGGCCACCACGTTGGCGCCGGTGGATCCGCCGACGAAGAGCCCCTCCTCCCGCGCCAGCCGCCGCGCCATCTGGAACGCCGCGCGGTCGGAGACCGTGATGCAGTCGTCCAGAAGACTCGGGTCGCAGGTCCCGGGCACGTAGTCGTGGCCGATCCCCTCGATCTTGTAGACATCGGTGGGTCCCGGCTTCCCGGTCTTCACGATGGAGGTGTAGATCGACCCCTCGGGGTCGGCGCCCACGATGCGCAGGCCTGGGATCTTCTCCTTCAGGTATCGCCCGGCGCCGGTCAGCGTGCCGCCGGTCCCCATGGAGAGCACCAGCACGTCGAGCTTCCCGCCCAGCTGCCGGAAGATCTCGGGGCCCGTGACGCGGTAGTGCGCCTCCGGGTTGTCGGGGTTGTTGAACTGGTCGATGTAGTGCGCGTTGGGGGTCTCCGACGCGATCCGCCTGGCGGTCTGGACGTAGTGGCGCGGATCGTCCTTCGGCACCGCGGTGGGCGTCACGACGACGCGCGCCCCGTAACCCCGCAGCAGGTTGATCTTCTCCTGGCTCATCTTGTCGGGCATGGTGCAGATGAGCCGGTAGCCCTTCACGGCGCACGCGATCGCCAAGCCGACGCCCGTGTTGCCGGAGGTGGACTCCACCACCGTCCCGCCCGGCTTGAGCTTCCCCGCCTTCTCCGCCTTTTCGATCATGTAGGCGCCGATGCGGTCCTTGAGGGATCCGCCCGGATTCAAGTTCTCGAGCTTGCCCAGCACCGTGCAGGCCATCCCCTTGGCGATACGCCTGAGGCGCACGATCGGCGTGTCGCCGATCACGCTGAGAACGTTGTCGAAGAGCTGCACAGCGGCCAGTGTAGCCGCGGGGGGCCTCCGCCGGCCTTGCTCCGGGCGCCCAGTTGCGCGCTGCGAAGAAGGGGTTGGGGGCGGGGAGGGGGAGCGCGCGGTACGCGCTACCGGCGCGGAGCGAGGTCGGCGAGCGGCTCCAGCTCTGTCCCATTGGCGGAAACCCGGACGCGGAGGATCTCTTCCCGCCCGCGATGCGTTGGGACTAGCCCTTGATGCAGGCGATGGGGCGGAGGCGGCAGACTTTGGACGAGAGGCCGGCTTCGTGGGCGGCTTGGACGACCTGTTCGACATCCTTGTAGGCGCCGGGGGCCTCTTCCACGATTCCGCGGCGGCTGGCGGCGCGCAGCGCGACGCCCCGATGCTTGAGCTCGGCGATCACCTGATCCGGGGTCCAGCGGCGCGTCGCCTCTTTGCGGCTCATGGCGCGGCCCGCCCCGTGGCAGGTGGAGCCGAAGGCGCGCTCGGCGCTCAGCTCGGTCCCGCGCAGGATGTAGCTGGCGGTGCCCATCGTGCCGCCGATGAAGACCGGCTGCCCCACGGCGCGGTAGGCCTCGGGCAAGCCCGGGTGCCCCGGACCCCAGGCGCGGGTCGCCCCCTTCCGGTGGATGTGGAGGCGGCGGCGCCGCCCGTCCACTACGTGCTCCTCCACCTTGCAGGTGTTGTGCGACACGTCGTAGATCATGCGCGGGGTGCGGCCATCGAACACCTTGGCCAGGGCGCGATGCACCAGCCCGCCGATCACCTGACGGTTGGCAAGGGCGCAATTCACGCCGGCGCAGATCGCGGCGTAGTAGCGCCGCCCCTCCGGCGAGTCGATCGGGGCGCAGGCGAGCTCCCGCTCCGGATAGGGGATGCCGTACTTGGACGCTGCGGCGGCAAGGATGGCGATGTAGTCGGTTCCGACCTGGTGCCCGAGGGCGCGGGAGCCGCAGTGGATCATGATCACCACGTCGCCGGGGGAAACGCCGTAGGCCCGAGCGGCGGCCTCGTCGTCGACGCGGTCCACCACCTGCACCTCGAGGTAGTGGTTCCCCGACCCGAGCGTCCCCATCTCCGCCCGTTGGCGCCGCTTGGCGACGTGGGACACCTCCACCGGATCGGCGCCCTCCATGCGCCCGCGCTCCTCGACGAACTCCAGCTCCTCCTCGGGGCCATACCCCTGCGCCACCGCCCAGCGCGCGCCGTCGAGGAGCACCTGGTCGATGCGGTCCAGGTCGAGATGGATCTTGCCCTCCGACCCCATCCCCGACGGGACCGTCTTGAAGAGCTCATCCGCCAGGGCAGGCTTGCGAGCCTGGACTTCCTCCTCGCCGAGCCCGGTGTGGTAGAGCCGCACGCCGCAGGAGATGTCGAAGCCGACGCCGCCCATGGAGAGGACGCCCCCCTCCTCCGCGTCGAAGGCGGCCACGCCCCCGATCGGGAACCCGTAGCCCCAGTGGGCGTCAGGCATGCAGAAGGCGGCTCCCACGATGCCCGGGAGCCGGGCCACGTTGACGATCTGCTCGCGGACCTTGTCGCCCATGGCGCCCACCAGTTCGAGCCCGCCCGCGAGGCGCACCGGCACCTTCATGTCGCCGCTCCGCGCAATCTCATGGAGCGCCGGAGCGATCTCTCTCAGGTCTTGAGTCTTCATACGTCCACCACCGTCTGCACGAACCAACCCTCCCCGACGCGCGCCACCGCGAGCTCGGTGAGGGTCGCCCCCTTCACCTCCACGCCGCGCACGTGGCGGGCCGGATCGAACCGCTCGCCGAGCGCCGACCCAAAAAGGCGCTCCCCGACGATCTCCGCGCGGAAGTCGCAGAACACCATCCCGCGCAGGTCCGCCTCGGCCAGGAGCGCGTTGAGCCAGGCGACGAGGAGGAGTTCGGGATCGGGGGCCTCGCAGGAGATCGGGACCTCCGTGGTCCCCCGCACCCCCCCGAGATCGAGCATGACCGAGAACATGGCGCGCGCCGCGCCGCAAAACGCTTCGGCCAACGTCGCGCCTTCACCCCGGACACCGACGTCGGCGTCGTGGTCGAAGGTGGAGGCCCGCCCCGGCATGGCGGGCCCCGTTGTACCCGACTCAGCCGGCGCGGGGCCCCCTGCGTGCCATCCGCAGGCAGAGCGCGGCTACGGCGGTGGAATAGACGCGGCCGCCTTCGCCCCCCCAGGGGTCGATGGGATCGAGGGAGCCGTCGCTCCGCTGGCCCTTCTCGAGGGCAGCCGCCAAGGCGTCGCGCCAGCCCAGCCAGGCGGGATCCCCGGATCGGGAGAGCGCCATCGCGCCAAGGTACCAGTAGTAAAGATCGATGGAGCCGTCCTGCGGATTCCAGACCGGGGGCTTCGCCCCGCAGAGCGCGATTCCCTTCCGCATCGGTTCGCTGTCCGCGGGATTCTCCCCGCAAAGGAGGCGCGTGAGGATGCCGGCGGCGGTCATGGCAGCTCCCATTTCGGGGGGGAAACGGTCCTGCGTGCCCTCGAGACGCGCCGACGCGCCCCCCGTCGTGACGTAGCCGACCTGACCGGTGTCGCGGTCGGTCATCTTGTCGATCCAACTCAGAGCTCCGGCGAAGGCCGCCGGCTCGGTCTCGAGGCCGGCGGACCGGCCCGCTTCGAGGGCCACGACGCAGAGGCTGGTCACGGCCGTGTCGTTTTCCCCGCCTCGCGGGGTATAGCGCCAGGCCAGGTAGGGGTTGCGCGCGATGAGCAGGAAGTTGATCCCGTCCTGGGCCGGCTTCTTGTAACGCGGGTTCTGCGTGAGGGCGAAGGCCTCGGCCATGGCCATCGTGGCCAGGGCGTGGTTGTAGATGAAATGCTGGCTTGCGCGCGCGCCGAAGCATCCTTCGTCGTCCTGCGACGTCATCAGGAACCGGAGTCCCATGCGGACGTTTTTAGCGTAAGGGTTCTGCCTCTCCTCGCCGCGGTCGGTGAACCCCGCGCCCAGGAAGGCGAGGGTGGCCAAGGCGGTCACGCCGACGTCGAAGCGGACGTTTCCCGGCCCTTCACTCCTGCGGCCCGCCCGGTCGTGCTTGGCGAACCCGTCGCAGTCCCACATCCCGCTCTCCTCGACGTCCTGGTAGGCGGCGAGCCACGCCAGGGCCCGAGCCAGGGCATCGCCTTCGACCACCTCGGCGACTTGGGTGGCGGGTCTTGCCGCCTCAGCGCGTCCCGCCCGGGCCTCGCGGAAGAGGGCGACCGCCTCCTCGTAGGAGCGCAGCGCCCCCGGCAGATCCCCCGCCTGCAGGAGCGCGTCCCCGGCGCGCAGCTTGGCCTCCATGGCCAGCCGCACGAGGCGGAGCGACTCCGCGGCGGCGGATTCGTCGCTGGCATGCGCCGGCGCGAGCCCCAGGAGAACGAGAACGAGGAGAAGGACCGTCCGCTTCATCGACCGTACCTCCGTGCCTTTCAGAACGGACCGGCCCCCGCGCGGTTCGGAAAGTTCAGTCGGTTCCTTCCACGATCATGGAGAGACAGAGGGCACAGAGGGCTGTGGAGTAGACCCGCCCCCCGTCCGGCCCCCAGGGGTCGGCCGGGTCGAACGAGCCGTCCGGGCGCTGGTTCCGGAGCAGCTCCCCGCGGAGCTGGTCGCGCCACGATTCCCAAGCTCCGCCCCCCACCTGCCTGAGGGCGGCCGTCCCGAAGAACCAGTAGTAGATGTCGATGGAGCCCCCCCACCAGAGCGGCGGAAGCCGCGCCAGGCGCTCCGCCCCCTTCGCCATCATGGGGGATCGGGCGTTTTCCCCGCAGTGGAGCCGGACCGTCATGAGGGAGGCGGTCATCGAATCGCTCAGATAGGCGGGGAACCTCTGGAGCATGATCTCCGGCCGCGCTCCCCCGCCCCCCTCCGCGATATACCCCCCCTGACCAGTCTTATCGTCCGTCATCTGGTCGGCCCACTTCAACGCCCCCACGAACGCCTCGCCGTCCACCTTGAGCCCCGCCCGGCGGCCCGCGTCCAACGCCATCACCATCCAGCTCGTGACGCTGGAGTCGTTGTTCCCGGGCCGCACGCCGTAGCGCCAGGCGAGGTCGGGGTTGCGCGCGAGCGCGCAGAACTCCATGGCGAGCTGGGCGGGGCCGGCGTACTTGTCATCCCGCGTAGCCCGGAGCACCTCGCAGAGCGCCACGGCCGCAACGGCGTGGTTGTGCGTGAAGTGGAGATGGCCGCGCGGGCCGACGCATCCCTCCTTGTCCTGTTGCTCGAGCAGATAGGCGCATCCGCGCTCGACGGCGCGGGCGTGGGCTCCGGCGCGATCGGTATGACCCGCCTGCAGGAAGGCGAGGAGCGCGAGGGCAGTCACCCCCACGTCGTACTTGGGATTCCCCGCTCCGGAGGAGCGGCGGCTCTCCTCGTCGTGCTTCATGAAGCCGTCGCAGTCCCACATCCCGGTGTCGTTGAGGTCCTGGTGCGCGGCCAGCCAGTCCAGGGCGCGAGCGGCCGCATCGCGAGCGCGGTCGGCAGTGTCGCCGGGCGTCGCGCGCGCCTTGACGAACCTCCGTTCCGCGGCTCGGAAGAGCTCCACGGCGTCCGCATAGGCGCGCAACGCGCCGGCCTGATCGCCCCCGGCGAGCAGCGCGTCCCCCTCGCGCAGCTTCGCCTCCATGGCAACGCGCGCCAGCCGCAGGTAGTCCTCCGGAGTCTCGGAGGCCGCGGCGAACGGGGCGAAGCAGAGGAGCAGGAGGGCGCGCGCTCCCGCGCGGCGGGGAATTCGGGACGGGGGGCGGGGGATGGTCACCACTCGTAGAACGCGCAGGGGTTGCGCCAGACCAGGGTTTCGATGTCGCTCTCGGAGAAGCCGCGGCGGCGCATCTCCAGGACCGTGCGGGGCACCGAGAGGGGGTCCGAGGGGCCCCAGTCGCAGGCCGAGTTGACCGTCATTTTCTCGATGCCCCATTTCGTGAAGATCTCGCTCGCGCGTTCCGGGCTGAGCTTCGTGACGGGGTAGACGGTGTGGCCGGCCCAGCAGTCGCTGTGGTCCTTGACGTAGCCAATGGTCTCCTCGGTGTTGTGGTCGATGAGGATGCGCGTCTCGTCCAGCTTCATCTCCTGGATGATCGCGATGGTCCGCTGGATCGACTCGAGCTTCTTCCTGTGGGCCGAGTGGACGAGGACCTTTTTCCCCTCGCGGAAGGCGAGCTCCAGCTGGCGCCGGATCGACTCCTCCTCCTTGGGGGTGATGTCGTCGAACCCGATCTCGCCGAGGGCGACGCAGTTCTTGTGGCGCAGGTAGTCCGGGAGGGCGGCGATCACCTCCTCGCGCAGCCGGTCGTCGTTGGACTCTCTCGGATTGAGCGCGAGCGCGACGTGCTGGTCGATGTTGTAGCGCGCCGCGCGCTCGTGCTCGAACCCGAGCAGGTGGCTGAAGTAATCGAAAAAGCTCCCCGGGTGGCGCCGCGGCTCGCCCAGCCAGAAGGCGGGTTCCAGGATCCGGCGGATCCCGGCCAGCGCCATGCGCTCGTAGTCGTCTGTGGTGCGGGCGTACATGTGGACGTGCGGATCGCAGATCTTCATTGGTGCGTGGGCTCCTCCTCGACCGCGACGACGCGGACGATCTCCGGCACCTCTTCGGTGATGGCGCTCTCCAGCCCGTAGCGCAGGGTGATGTCGGCCCCCGGGCAGCCGATGCATGCCCCGGTCAGGCGCAACAAGGCCGCGTCGCCCTCGATCCGCACCAGCTCCACGCCCCCCCCGTCCACGCTGAGGGAGGGGGCGAGGCGACGAAGCACGTCGCGGACGCGGTCGGTCAAGGAGTCGGCCATGGCTGGAACTGCCCGGACCCCCGGGTTCTCCTAGTCTAAACGGAGGGGCGGCGGGACGGCCCGGAACGGCACGCGGGAGCCATCCGCTACACTACGGACAGGCTCCAGCGCATCGCATGGCGGAGGAAGCAGAAGGGACCGCGGAGGCATACCGGCTCGCAGGGGACCGGCTGGGGAAGTTCGTGGTCCTCCAGGAGCTGGGCCGCGGGGCGATGGGCGTGGTCTACGAGTCCTTCCAGGAGGACCTGAAGCGCAAGGTGGCGATCAAGATCCTCCCCGCCAACATCTCCCTGGACTCCAAGCAGGTCCAGCGCTTCCACCGCGAGGCCGAATCGGCGGCCCGGCTCCGCCACGACAACATCATCGCGATCTACGAAGTGGGACAGTTCGAGAACACCCACTATTTCGCGATGGAGCTCGTGGAGGGACGCTCCTTCGCGGGGCTCGCCGCGCGCGACCTCGAGGAGGTGCGCGAGGCGGCGCGCATGGCCCGGGACGCCGCGCGCGGTCTCGCGCACGCCCACGCGCGAGGCGTCATCCACAGGGACATCAAGCCGGGCAACATCCTCGTCTCGCGCGACGGACGCGTCGTCGTGACCGATTTCGGTCTCGCGCGGCTGACCGAGTCGGCCAGCCTCACCTCGACCGACGCGATCGTGGGGACGCCGAAGTACATGAGCCCGGAGCAGATCCTCCCGGGCGCACGCCCCCTCGACGGCCGGATGGACGTCTACTCCCTCGGGGCGACCCTCTACGAGATCCTGGCGGGGCGACCCCCGATCCAGGCCCCGACCGTCCAGGCCTTCATCAAGGCGGTCCTGGAGGAGTACCCGCCTTCCCCGCGCAGGTTCAACAAGGCGATTCCCCACGACCTCGCCACCATCCTCCTCCGCTGCCTCGAGAAGGACGCGGCCGACCGCTACCCCACGATGGAGGCGCTCGCGGAGGACCTCGAGCGCTTCGTCCAGGGCGAGCGCATCGTGGCGCGGCCCAAGCGGCTTCTTGCGCGTGCCGTCGAGCAGGTGCGGCGCCATCGCATCGTCACCGCCTTGGCTGTGGTCTCCGTGGTCGCCCTGATCGCCCTCCTCGTGGTCGCCCGGGTGGCCGTGGACCGCAATCTGCAGCGCCGTCTCACGGAGGCTTCCCAGGAACAGGACCCCCACAGGGCCGTGGAGCGGGCGGAGCAGCTCCTCCGCGAGTTCCCCCGTCGCGACGATGTCCGCAGCCTCCGGGCCTCCGCGCTCGGCCGCCGGGCGCACACACGCCTCAAGGCGTTCGACCTCGAAGGGGCCATCGAGGACCTCGTGGCCGCGGGGGACCCCGATCCCTTCTGGCACGCGATGCTCCTCGTCGAACTGGGGCGGGGGGAAGAGGCGCGCTCGCTCGCGGAGGCGCGTCCCGCGGGAGACTCCGTGCGCATCCTCACGCTCGCGCGTCTCTCGGTGGAGGCGCGGGAGTACGACGAGGCGGTCGCCGCCCTTTCCGGCATGCCCGAGGAGACGCATGCGCTGGCGCACCTCACCCTCGCGCAGGCCTATCAGGGGCTGGCGCAGGCGGCGACCACGATCTCCCCGGCTGCCTCCCGGGAGTACCTCGACTCCGCGCGGCGCGCTCTCACGCGCGCGGCCGAGCAGAGCCAGGAGAGCCGGGAGGACTGGATCCGGGCGCGCATCCAGGTGCGCCTCGCCGATGTGAAAAGCGCGCTGGGCGAGACGGTGAACGTAGGGGACGTCCTCAGCTCGTTCGGGGGCGCCGCCCGCGAGGCGATGCGCAGCCTCACAGGGTTCTGGGGAGGCATGAGCCGGCTCCAAGCGGGCAACGTGGAGAAGTTCGTGCGCGCGGTGCTGACCGTGGCCGGGCAGCCCGTGGGCACGCTCCCTGTGACGCTCAAGAAGGAGGCGGAACGGCGGCTGCGCGAGGGGGCGACGGGGCCGGAGGCGGTGAAGGCCAACCTGCTCCTCGCCGTGGCCGTCATGAGCGGCGGGGGCGTGGTGGGTGCCGGCGCGCAGGACGCCCTCGACGCCGCGCTCCTCGAGGCGGAGGGCCCCATGGTCCCCTATGTCTTTTGGGGGATGGCGCTGCTGCGTCGCGCACAGGACGGACTCGACGACGCGCTCTCGTTTGCGGTGAACGCCGTGGAGAACGCGGAGTCGATGCCCGGATTCCCCGACCTGGAAGCCTTGGTGCAGACCGCCGTCCTGCTGGGGGAGGAGGCGGTGGAGCGGGGCAGGCTCGACGCGGCCCGCCGCGCAGCCTCCTACCTCTCCCTTCTCGTGGACCGCCGGCCCGATCTGGCTGGGCTCTGCGCGGCGTTTCTCGAGCGCGTCAGGGCTTCTTGAGCGCCGCGAGCTGGGCGGGCGAGACCCTCAGCAGCTCGAGATCGGTGGTGAGCACGCAGATGCGCCGGTCGCGGCCGTTCGGCTTGCCGTGCAGGAGCACGCGCCCCTGTCCCGCCGGTCCCAGGTAGGTGTACTCGCCCTCCGCCCCCGGGACGAGGAAGGTCTCCGGATCCACGTGGCCGGCACGCAGTTCCGCGAGCGAGTCGGGGAGCTTTCCATGCTTGCTCCGGTACATCAGGATGCGCGTCTTCAGGCGCAGGACACGGGTTCGGCAAGTCCACGCCTCCTCGTCGCGCCGCTCGCCGCCCTCCTCCTCGCCCGCGCGGGGGAGAGTCCGTTCGGGTTTGGCCATGCTCAGGAAAGCCATGCCCGCCGCGACCGCGCCGACCACGAGTCCGGGACTCAAGTCGAGGGAGTTGTGGCAATGCCAGTGCATACCCCGTGCGTCGGAGGCGCGCCACCCGATGCGACCGTAGAAGTAGCGCGCGAAGATCTCGGCATCCGGCAAGTCGTAGATGCTGGTCGTACCGCCTGCGCCGGAAAGGGACTGGGCGATCGGCATGAAGGTGTCGTAGTAGAGCGTGAAGAGGCGGGCCACATCGAGATAGGAGATCCCGAGGACCTCCTCGGGAACCATGCGGCGCAGCCGCTGGAATTCGGCGTTCTGGGCGAGGGAGGGCCGCTCGCCACGCGCGGTGGCGATGAGGCGCTGGAAGGTAAACGGGAAGGGAGCGAGCACGAGGCGACCCTCGTAGATCCCGAAGGTGGGCGCCAGAGGGATGCCCGCGAGCTTGGGATGTCCGAGCGGGATCACATGGGCGTCGACCCCGGCCAGCCGCACCTTCCGCACCCCCGTCTCCTCCGGCCAGGGCAGCTTCTGCAGCATCGCCGAGAGCGCGCGCTCGACTTTGGCGGGGTCCCGGACATCGAGGACGATCCCGATGTCGGGGAGGAGCCCGTGGTTGGTGGCCACGATGAGCGTGCCCTCGGGGCCGAGCTGCTCCAGCAGGTCGGCGCCCAGATCGAGGCCGAACCTCTCGCGGAACGCCTGCTCGGTCCGCGCGAGGTTGGGCCCGGCCACGCCGCCCATGATCTTCCAGATCGCGCCCGGGTCGAACCGCCCGCTGGTGACGTAGAGGGTGGTGGAGGGGGCGAAGGCGAGGCCGCCCAGGCGCGCGGGAGCGCCCGAGGCGAAGAGTTCCGCCAGGCCGCGCCGCTCCCCCTGGAAGAGGAGCGAGGTGACGGAGCGGAATCCGCTCCCCTCCACCCGGGTCAGACTCACGAGGCTCCCCAGGGAATCGAGCCCGACCACCTGGAGGCCCATGCGAATCTGCGCCGCGACAGGCCCCTTGAGCGCTTCGAGCGCGGTGAGGAAGCGATCGACATGGAACGCGAACGTGAAGGTGAGCGTGCCGGCCCCTTCGAAGGCGCACGCCTCCTTGTGGCGCGCATCGGCGGCCAGCGAGTCCGTGGAGCCGCGCGCGGCGCGCGCGAGGAGATCCTTCACGCGCTCCTCGCTGGTCGCGATCACCACCAGCCCGCGCACCGGGGCCAGGAAGACGACGATCGGCCCCAAGGAGGCGCGGGTGACGGCGACGCCTTGGATCTCCACGCGCGTGAAGAGCCGCCCGATCGCGGCATCCACGTCCCCCATCGTCTCGCCCGAGAGCGAGAGCGAGGCCGCGGCCAGGAGGCGCTTGAGAGTCTCGATGGACTCCTCCGCCCCCTCAGCCGTCTTGAGAGCCACCACGGCATCGACCGGCGCCTCCGCGCCTCCGAATCCGACGAGCGCTGCGGCGATGTAGCTGCGCAGGGTCAGCCGGCGCTCCCCGGCGCTGTCCAAGTAGCGGAGGTGGACATAGTCGGCTGGGTTGCTGAGATCGGTTTGGAGCATGAGCCTCGCCGTCCCGCCGAGGGGGAACGCCATGGAGGAGAAGGAATTCTCGTCGCCCAGCATGGCCTTCAGGGCCGCCTTGAGCGCCGGATCCCGCATGCAGCGGTAGCTCGCGAGGTTCTCGGCTTCCGCGACGGAGGGGGCGCGCAACTCGAGCAGGAGAGGGGTGCTCGAGGGGAGGAGGTCGGCGAGGCTGTCGCCTTCCGCGGCGGCGGCCGCCGTCGCGAAGAGGAGAAGGGCAAGGATGACCCGCGCGCGCATAGTGAAGGACCTCAGCTATCACAAGGCGTGCCGGGAGAGGCCCCCGCCCCCCTCTAGTAACTCCCTTGTGGTCAAGGAGTTAGGCGCGAGCGCCTGCGCCACCTGCCGCGCCGGCCGTCCCGGACCCTCACGGTGAGCGTTTCCCGTACAGCAATCGGGCGGGGAAGGCCGATAGGTGGAGACGCCATGGACCCCTCCGCTCTGGGACGCCTGTGCGTCGAACGGGGCCTCCTCACGGAGAGCCAGTTGGAAGAGTGCCTCCGCATCCAGAAGGAAGGGAAGGTCTGGCGGAGGCTCGGCGAGGTGTTCCTCTCCGAGGGGCTCATCACCGGCGTGGCCTTGGCCAACCTGCTCAACATCCAGGAAGCCATCCGGCGCGGTCCCGCAAAGCGGGCGGAACCCCACAAGCCGGCCCCCCATCACGAGCTGGGATGGCTGATGCGCGAAGCGCGGGCGTGCGGCGCCTTAGGGGTGGTGCTCGGCGCCGGAGCGCCTCCCGCATTCCGCTTCTGCGGCACCGCGCGCGTCCTCGACGGCGCCCCGCTCCAGGAGTCGCAGATCCGGAAGATGCTCGCCGAGGCGGTCCCGGCCGAGCTGCTCGAGAGGCTCGAGCGCCACGGCTTCGCGGAGGACGCCGTCCGGATCCAGGAGCCCGACTGGGTGCGTGTTTCGCTCTACAAGTACACCGGAGGGATCGGCGCTCTGCTCCGGCCGATCGAGCCGGCGCCGCGCGATCTCACGGCGCTGGGCCTTCCCGCGGGGGCGAGAGAATTGATGCGCGCACGCGGCGGCCTCATCCTAATCTCGGGACCCGCCTGTTCCGGTCGCACCGCGACGCTCGGCGCGCTGCTCCAGCTGGGCGCAGCCTCGCGTACCTGCCACATCGTCACCCTCGAGCGACCGCCCGAGATCCGGCTCGATCCCGGTGCGGCGAGAGTGACCCGCATGGAGGTCGCGCGCGAGGAAGGGGCGTACGCCCGCGCTCTCGCCTCGGCGCGCGGCGCCGATGCCGACATCGTGGCCCTCTCGGAGCTGAATTCGGAGGACGTGATCCTCTCCGCCTTCGACGCCGCGGAAGGCGACTGTCTCGTGCTTGCCGTCACCGGCGGTCGGGGCGTGGTCCACACGCTCCAGCGGCTGCTGGAGCGGCTGGGGCGAAGACATCGGGCCCACGCGCGATTCGCGCTCGCCTCCTGCCTGCGCGGCGTCCTGCACCAGCGCCTGGTCCCGGCCGGCGACGGCTCTGAGAACGCAATCGCCTGCGAGCTGCTGCTCGGCTCGGCCCCGGTGGCCGCCTCCCTGCGCGAAGACAAGCTGGCGCAGATCCCGATGGCCCTCGAGTCCGCGCGCGGCGAAGGCATGGTCACCCTCGACGATTCCCTGCTCCGACTCGCGAAACGCGGGCGCATCAGCGCGGAGACCGCGCTGCGCCACGCCCACGATCCCGAGCGGCTGGCCGCGGCGCTGCCCGCGCGGAGGGAGGCGAATCGTGCCCCGCATTGAAGACTATCTCGACGCCCTGCGGGAGGGCGAGGCCCGCGCGCTCCACCTTCGCGAGGGTGCGCCGCCTTTCTGGCGCGTCGGCACGGAGCTTCTGCGGCACGGCGATCCGCTCCCCGAGGGCGACCCGTTCCAGGCGATGATCCTCGACCTCTTCCGCGCGGCGCGCCTCGAGCCGCCGCAGGATCCCGCACCCGCCGACTTCACCCTCTGCGCGGCGGGCGGGCGGTTTCGCGCCCATGTCTACCGGTCGTGCGACGGGCTCAACGCCGTCCTGCATCGCATCCCGGATCGCGTGCCCGCGCTCGAGGGGCTCGACGTGCCCGAGGCACTCGGCGCGCACCTGGCGGCGCCGTCGGGCCTCCTCCTGATCTGCGGGCCGGCGCGCTCGGGAAAGAGCTCCATCCTGGCGGCGTTGGTGGATCTGTTCAATCGGACCGAGCCGCGGATGATCGCCACGGTGGAGAATCCCGTCGAGCACATCCACACGCGGGGCGAGGCGATCGTCCATCAGATCGGCGTCGGCACCCACGTGCCCACCTGCGCGGCGGGGATCGCGGCGGCCCGGGCGGCCCGCGCCGACATCATCGCCGTGGACGGGGCTCGCGACGCGGATGCCTTCCGCGAGATGATCGCTGCGGCGGAAGAGGGGGCGCTGGTCCTGGGGGTTCTCTGCGCCGCCTCCGTCGTCGACGCCATCGAGCGCGTCCTGGAGTGCGCGCCCGTGGAGGAAGTGCCGTGGTTCCGCTCCGGACTGGCATCCAGCCTTCTCGCCGTGCTGCACCAGGCGCTCCACCCCGCCCGGGGCGGGGGCCTCGTCGCAGCCGTCGAGTTCCTCACGATGACGCGCACGGCAGAGCTCGCACTCCGCGAGGGCCGGATGGAGGAACTCGCGGCGCTGGTGCAGGGGAGCCGGGGCCATGAGGGAGGCCCGCACGCTCCCGTCCCCGCGGTCCACGAGATCCCGCGGCCGCGCCCGCACCCCGAGGCGCGGCGCTAGGCTCACTTCACGCCGTACTTCTCGATCTTGTCGTAGAGGGCGCGACGCGAGATCCCGAGCTGTTTGGCCGTCTCGGCCTTGTTCCCGCCGGTGAGCTTGAGCGTCTCCACGATCGCCTGCCGTTCGATGTCGCGAAGGGCGCGGCCGCCGAGCTTCCCGCGCGCGGCGCTGGCGGTCGTCGGCGCCTGGTCCTTGAGTCCCTGGAGCAGTTCCGGCCCGATGACGCTGTCGGAAAGCGCCACGAGGCGCTTCACCTCGTTCTGCAGCTCCCGGACGTTGCCGGGCCAGGAGTAGGAGACGAGCAGCTTGAGCGCCGCCGCACTGAACGTCTTTCGCGGCAGCCCGGCCTGGTCGCACGCCTGGGCGAGGAAGTGGTCGAGAAGCGGCTCGATGTCCTCGCGCCGCTCGCGGAGCGGCGGGAGCCGGACACTGAGGACATTCAACCGGTAGAAGAGGTCCTCGCGGAAGGTCCCCTCCTCCACGGATGCCTTGAGATCGCGGTTGGTGGCCGAGATGACGCGCACGTCGACGCGCTCGAAGGTGGAGGCTCCCACCTTGCGCACCTCGCCCCCTTGCAGGACGCGCAGGAGCTTGGACTGCATGCCGGGGGACATCTCCCCGATCTCGTCCAGGAAGAGCGTGCCCCCGTGCGCCCGCTGGAAGAGCCCGTCCCGCGTGCGGTCGGCGCCGGTGAAGGATCCTTTGACGTGGCCGAACAGCTCGCTCTCCAGAAGGGACTCCGGCACCGCCGCGCAGTTTTCGCTCAGGAAGAGCCCCTTCCCCCGCGGCCCCAGGGAGTGGATCGCGGTCGCGATCAACTCCTTGCCGGTGCCGCTGTCGCCGTGAATGAGGACGGGAAACTCGGTCGGGATCACCCGGTCGAGGATCGAGAAGACCTCCCGGATGGCCGGGCTGAATCCGAGGATCCCGCGGTAGTCGAACTTGTACTGGTCGCGCGGCTTCAGGGCGCGCAGCCGCCCGCGATAGGCCTCCATCTCGGCGTTGCGGTCGGCGACCTCCCGGGCCAGCCCCTCGTTGAGCTCCTCCAGACGCTTGCGCTGCCGGGCGTTCTCCTCGAAGAGCCGCGCGTTCCCGATGGCGATGGCCGAGAGATCGCGGAACTCGAGAAGCAGCGCCATGTCCTCCTCGCTGAACTCCGACTCGTGGAACCGGTGGTCCACGTAGATTGCGCCGATCATCTCGCGGTGCAGCACCAGCGGCGTGCAGAGCACCGAGCGAAGCTTCATCTCGCCGATCGACGCGCTGCCGAGAAACTCCTTGTCCTCCGAGGCGTTGTCGGTGCGAATGGTCTCGCCCGTTTCCATCGCACGCCGGAGGATCGACCTGCTGAGCTTGAGCGCGGGCTTGCGAATGTCCTCCCGGTCGATGTTGCGGGCCACCGCGACACTGCCGTCTTCCGCCCCGCCGAGCCAGACGAAGGCGCGCTCCGCCTTCGTGAGATCCACGATGGTGTCGAGCACCATGGCCAGCACCTTGCGCAGGTCCTGCTCGGACGCCAGCGTCTTGGCGACCGCCAGGAGGTGCTTGTAGCGGGCGGCGAGCGCCGCATCGTCGGCGCGAAACCTACCGAAGATCGCCATGAGCCATCCGCCTCCCGATCCACGCCGCCGACCGCGCCGCCCCTCGGGCTTCCCGGCATCCCCCGCCGGAGCGGACGGTCGGAATCCTTACAGTGGCGTGGGCATTTTCGCAACACCAGGCGCCGCAGACAAGGCCGAAGGGGGGCGCGTGGCAGTCAGGAGGCCGCCGCCGAGTCCGCGAAAAACGCCCGTGCCGCGGGGCTCAGAGCCTCGTCGTCGCGCGCCAGGAGGTGGAACCGCCGCCGCACGTCGAACCCCTTCACCTTGATGAGCGTCAGGGTGCCGTGTTTCACTTCGTCGCGCACCGAGAGATCGGAGACGAACGCCGCGCCGAGCCCCTCGCGCACGGCGGCCTTGATCGCCTCGGCGCTCCCCACCTCGAGGATGGTCCGGATCTTCGGCGGGCTCTTGGCGCCCAAGGCCTCCGACAGCCCCGCCAGCGTCGCCGCCCGGGTACCGGAACCCTCCTCGCGCATCACGAAGGGATGCTGCAGTAGCTCCTCCACCGGCACCGACTTCCGTTGCGCGAGCTCATGCCCTGGCGCGACGGCGAGCACCAGCCGGTCCTCGCCCAGGGGACAGTCCCTCAGGGTCGCGTCCTCGGGGCGGATGCCTACCGCGCCCAACTCGAGTTCGCCCGCGCGGAGGCGGTCCAGGATCTGCCTCGAATCGGCGGTGACCATCCTCAGCGCCACACCAGGGTGGCGCCGGCCAAAACGGGCGAGTCGCTGCGGCATCAGATAGGAGGCTGGAATCGTCGAGGCGCCGACCACCAGGGTGCCTTGGAGCAGGCCGGTCAGTTCGGCGATCACCGATCGCGCGCTGCGCTCGGCACGCAGCGTCTCCCGGGCCGCGCGCAGAAGCGCCTGCCCGGCGGCGGTCGGCTTCGCGCCCTCCCGGTCGCGATCCACCACGCGAACTCCCAGACGCCGCTCGAGATCGGCGATGTGGCCGCTCACCGTCGATTGCGAGAGCTCCATGTGGCGCGCGGCGCGGGTGAAGGAACCCTGGTCGATCAGCGCGACGAGGGCTGCGAGCTGGCGGATCGAGAGCGGCTCTTCGGGGCGCGGCACCCCGGCCAGCATACGAAACGGGCGGCCCCCACCGGCGCGAAATGAGCGAGGCCGCCCAGGTCGGGCGGCCTCGCGTAGTCGCTCGCGGAAATCGGATGCTTACGCCTCGGGATCCTTCTCGCCCTTGCGGCGGAGCAGGAGGAGCTTGCTCTCGCGGGCGTTCCAGTCGGTGACCTCGGCGTCGTATTCCTTCTGTTCGCTCTCCAGCTTCTTCTGGCCGGCAGCATCGTTCTTCGCCTGGACGCGAAGCTTCGAGTCCTCCAGGCGCTGTCTCACGCTGTCGAGCCGGTCAAGCTCGTTGAGGAGCTTCTTGTAGTCGCGCGTCATGCGGTCGAAGTTGTTCTCGTAGGTCAGGGAGACGAGCGCCTTCATCCCCTTGAGGATGGAGGAGGCCTTGAGATCGCGCCCGTCGATCACGGTGTGGACCGTGTAGTCGCGGCGGAGGAAGAGGAGGCGCGGAGTGCCGCGGCCCGCGTCCTTGAGGATGCGATCCCGGGCGGCGTCCGCCTCGGTCATGCGCACGCAGCGGAAGAACTTGGAGCCGACGCCGACATCCTCGTTCTTGAAGGCGATGTCCTCGAGCTTGCGCATCAGGTCGCTCGTGGCATCCGAGTCGGTGATGAAGACGAAGAGCGGCTTGTCCGACGTCTGATTCGCGTCGGTCTGCTCCGTCACTTCGGCGGCCTCGCCGGTGACGAGCGCCTTCGGAGCCACCTCCGACATGTTCTGCCAGCTGATCGAGAGCCGGGCCAGACTGGCCCCGCTACGACCGCATCACCCTGCCTGCGCGGGCGCGACCAAACCGGCGATCGCTACCAGCGCGGGCGCCACCCACCAACTCCGCTTCACCATCGACATGCATGTCCTCCTGTTAGAGGGCTCCGACAAGAGCCGGCGCAGCCCTCGGTTCTCTTGTAAGAGTCTACGCCACGCAGGAGGCGAATTCTAATGCGATTTCCATCGACCTTCCCGATGATCGATTCCATCGGCATAACTCGTTATCGCCAAGCGGTTTACGCGACGGCTGGCAGGGGGGCGGGGGCGGTCAGCTCATCCTTCTGCGTGAAAAGGAAGGTGTCGTAATAGTAGTGCGTGAGGAGGAGCCCCTTGGCGACCATGTAGTAGGCCAGGAGTTCGCTCAAAGGGAAGAGGTGGGTCACGAGGAGGATGAGGCCCACCACGGCGCTCGTCCCCGCCACCGCGGCGAGGTAATAGCGTGCGAGCCCCGGCCAGCCACGCTGGGAGAGGGCGCGCACGAAGGGCAGCTCCACCTCCCCTCGCTCCGCTCGGAGCCGGTTGGCCCACCAGATGAGCGCCAGGTACTGGATGCAGTGCCATGTGTTGATCCCCTGGAAAGCCACGTCCAGGTTGGGGAAGAGGGGAGTGAAGAGGGTCGCCAGGACCGTCGCACTGATGAGCAGGGTCTTGCCGATGTGCAGGCTCCCGCGCCTCCAGCGCCGCACCGTGAACACCAGCCACCCGGCGAGGAAGACGCCGAAAACGCCGAACGAGGCGGTCACGAGCCCCGGCACGAGGATCGCCTCCGGCACGAGAAGCTGGATCCCGTCGAGCATGAAGGTTCCCTCCACCATCCGGATGGTGGCGAACGGATAGAGGCAGGAGAAGACCACCCCGTACTCGAACAGGCGTTCTCCTCGCACCGGGGGGTCGCCCTGGCGGTTCGAGTAGCAGTTGGCGACGTAACAGATCTGTTGCAGAACGTGGAGGGAGGCCCAGGTGAAGAAGACCGTGAGGAACAGTGGGGTGTGGAGGAACGCGAAGGCCGCGGTGAGCAGAGGGATGAGGTAGGCCACCCGCGCGTAGGCCTTGTGTTTGCGCACGAACCTGGGATCCATGTTGGTGCGGGTGAAGGTGACGAAGACATGAGGCCCGCCCACGGCGAGCATCACGATCATGGCGACCCGCGCCGCGCTCAAGCCCCAGGCGTAGAGAAGGGGCGCCAGGGGCACCACCAGGACCGAGCCGATCAGCCAACCCAGATCCCAGCGCCTGCTGCAGATCCAGGGTCCGGGAGCGTTGGAAACGGCGGCGAGCGACATGGGCGGGTGTCTAAGATAGCCAGGGTTGGCCGCCTCGTCCACCCGTGTAGGCTCTGAGGACCGATGACGCGCTCCAAACCCCGGACGCGCCCCGTTCCCATCCTTGGGCGCCTCCCCGCGCATCCCTCGGGCGGGCAAGGATGAACGCGGCGCTGCTTCTGCTCGCGGCGGTCGAGCTCGTGAACGGCGGGCGTGCCCAGCTGCGTCTCGAGAGCGACGGCGACGCCGTGGCGGTGCGGGCCGCGTCGATCCTCCGCCATCACGTCACCCTGATGACCGGCGCGTCGCTGCCGGAGACGGGGGCGGGGCCGGCGCTCCGGTTCGAGCGGACTTCCGAGCCCGGCTACGCCATCCGCACCGAGGGAGCGGGCGCCGTCGTGGCGGGTCGGGATCTCGTGCGCGCGGCGTACGACCTCCTCGATGCCTGGGGGTGCGTCTTCGACGGCCCGGCGCCGCGACTGCCCCGGCGAGCCGACTTGCAGGTCGCGCTCGGAGAGTGGCGACCGGCCCGGGCGCTCTTCTGGGAGGACTCCGAACCCCTCCCCCACCTCCCCATCGACGGCGTCTCCGTGCGCGGTCCGGCCGCCTACGACCGTCGGCGCGAGCCGCTCATCGGCGAAGCGGCGCGCCATGGCTGGCGGCTGCGCGTCGTCTCCCCCGGGTTCGATCCCTTCCTCCCGCCCGAGCGCTGGGAGAGAAACCCCGAGTGGTTCGCGTTGCGCGGCGGCCGCAGGGAGGCGCGCGGCAATTTCTGCCTCAGCACCAGGGAGGCGCGCGCCGCCTGCCTCGACGGCGTCGCCCTCTGGTGGGAATCCCACCCGGAAGTGGAGACCCTCGGGCTCTGGCCCGAAGCGACGGTGGTCTGGTGCGAGTGCGAGGCTTGCACCGCCCTCGGCCCGGAGGAGGCCTATGCGCTCCTGTGGCGCGAGGCGGCGGAGCGCTTCTCCACGCGCTCGATCGAGATCCTCGCCTCCGGGGCGACGCTGCGCCCGCCCTCGGGGGTCGTGCCGCGGACCGTCGAGGTGCGCCTTGCTCCGGGCCGCGACGGATGCGGGCTGCACGGCGCCCTCGACGCCGCCTGCCCCGGGAACCAGGGGGCGATCGCTGCCGCGTGGAGGGCGCGCGGGGCCCGCCTTCTCCTCGAGATCGACGCCGCCCCCGCCCCCTGGTGCGGCCTCCCCTGGCCCTGTCTCGACGCGATTCGAGCGTCCGCGCCGCACTTTGCCGCGGGCGTCGTGCGCGGGGGCGGGGCGCTGCACGCGCGCGCCTGGCGCGACCCGCAGCGCGATCCCGGGATGGATGCGAGACAGGGCGCGCTCCACGAGCGCGCGCGCGGACTCCACTCCTGGGGGGACGCTCGGGATGCGGGGGCGCTCTTTGCGGAGGATGCCGAGGGGGCGCCGGGGGCCGTCGCGCGGGCCGAGCGCGCGCTCGTGGCCGGCGACGCGACCGCGACGCTCTTCGCCTACCTGGACGCGTGCCAGCTGCTGCCCGACGCGGCGGCGAAGAGCTATGCACGCTACCGCGGCGCCGAATTCCGGCGCCTGGTCGAGGCGCGGCTCCCGCAAGGGGCGGGCCGGGAAATCGGGCCCGCCCGCGTCCAGGAGAGCTTCGAGCGCCTGGTGATCGAGACCTTGCTCCTTCGCCTCGTCGTGGACCGGCGCGAGGCCCGGGTGATTGGGCTCGCGCGCAGGATCGCGGGCGAGTGGAGCCCCGATTTCGCGGGCGCAGGGGGCGTCTTCTTCTCCGTGGCGCCGCTCGGGACTCCCGCCGATCGCCGCGACGGGCGCGTGCGCCTCACCTCGCCCGCAGAGGGGCGACTGCTTCTCGAGCTGCGCGGCCTCTCGCCCGACGGCGAGGAGGTCTGGTCCTCGCGCCTCTCATTCAGCGGCGCCTCGCCCGTGGTGGCGCAGCGCGCCCGCGTCGAGGGCGTCGGCGGGCTCGCGTCAGGCTGCCGCTGGAAGGGCGGGGAGCTGGATCACTGGATCTGCCCGCCGCATGCCGCTGAGGGACGACTGATGCGCCAGGGCCAGCGATCGACGTTTCCCCTCCCCGCGGGGACGCTCTTGTATTGCCGCGCCGGCGAGCGGGGTGCGGGGTTGGCGGCGCGCCTTCCGCGGGGCGGTCTCGCCTCCCTCGACGACGCGGAGCAGACGACCTTGGCCCTGTCGCACCCTGGCCGCGAGGCGGAGATCGAGTGGATCGTCCTGGCGAGCCAGGCGGATCTGGGGCACTGAGTCCGCGGTCAGGCGACCAGGGCGGCGAACAGCTCGGGGTGCGTGAGAGGGGCTGCGTGCGCCACATCCTCCCAGAGCACCGCACGGGCGGCGGGGAGCGCCGCACGCAGCGCGTCGAAGCAGGGTTCGGGCACCACGCGGTCGAGGCGGCCTCGCGCGAGGGTGATCGGCAGCGAGAGGGCCGAGGCGCGCGGGGCGAGATCGACGGCGTCCATCAGACGGCAGCGGGCGCGAATCGTGGCGAAGGGGGTCTTGCGGCACCACTGCGCGTTGAGGAGATCGAGTCCTGGGGCGTGGCGCGCCAGGAGGGCGTTTTCGCGGCCCCGGAACACGCGCCGGGCGAAGTAGGCGGCGCCGACGGAGGGGGGGACGAGGGGGGAGAGCGCGAGCAGCGCGCGATCGGCCGGGCGGAGGCGATAGCGCAGGAATCCCCCATGGACGACCACGTCGGCGATCCTCGCCGGGTGGCGCGCGGCCAGCGCCAGCGCCACGGCCCCGCCGAAGCTCGTCCCCACGACCGTCACGTCGCGCAGATCGAGGGTCTCGAGCAGCGCCTGCAACTCGTCCGCCTGCTCCTCGTAGCTGACGCGCCGCAGGGGCGCCTCCTCGCCCTGGAGCGTGGGGACGAGAAGGCGGCGGCGGCGCGCGAGGAGGGGGACCACCCGGAAGAAGAGTCGCCTCGAGGCGGCGATGCCGTGCAGCAAGAGCAGCGGCCTGCCCTCGCCCGCCTCCCAGACGCGCGCGGTGCCGGAAGGAAGCTCGACCGTCCTGCGCGGCACGCTTGCGACGAAGTCGGCGAACGCGTCGACGAGGGAAGCGGCCGGGGAAGGCGGCGCGGTCACGACGCCGCGACGGTCCGGCCGGGCACCATCGCGTTGTACTCCTGGAGGGAGCGGACTCCCGGTTCCCGCCGCCGCACCGCCCCGATCCCGAGCACGGCCGCCGCCGCGCCGCTGATCGTCGTCACCACCGGCACGTTCTTGCTGACCGCCTCTTCGCGGATCCGGCCCTCGTCGGTGTGCGCCCCCTTGCCCACGGGAGTATTGATGACGAGGGCGATCTCGCCGTTCTTCAGGGCATCGAGGATGTCGGGGCGACCGCGCCCGATCTTGTGGATCCTCGTGGAGGCGACCCCGCCGCGCGCCAGCGCGTCGTGCGTGCCCGGCGTCGCGATGAGCCGGAAACCGAGGTCGACGAGACGGCGGCCCAGATGCGCGATGCCGCGCTTGTCGCTGTCGCGCACCGAGACGAAGACGTTGCCTCGAAGCGGCAGGCCCTGGCCCGCCGCGGTCATCGCCTTGGCGAAGGCGACGCCGAAATCGGCGTCGATCCCCATCACCTCGCCGGTCGAACGCATCTCGGGGCCGAGCAGGATGTCGGCGCCGCGGAACTTGGCGAACGGGAAGACCGGCTCCTTGACGCAGAAGTGCGCGGGGACGACCTCCTCGAGGACGCCGAGATCCTCGAGGGTCTTCCCCGCCATCACCTTCGCCGCGATACGGGCCAAAGGGCGCCCGATGGCCTTCGAGACGAACGGGGCGGTGCGGCTCGCCCGCGGATTGACCTCGAGGACGTAGACTTCGCCCGACTGGACGGCGAATTGGATGTTCATGAGCCCGCGCACGCCGAGCGCCCGGCCGATCCTCCGGGTCTGGTCGCGCACCACGGAGAGAATCTCCCGCGACAGGGTGTAGGGCGGAAGGGAACAGCCGGAGTCCCCGGAGTGGATTCCCGCCTCCTCCACGTGTTCCATCACGCCGCCGATCACCACCCGCTCGGCGTCCACCAAGGCGTCCACGTCGAGCTCGATGGCCTCCTCGAGATAGCGGTCGATCAGAATCGGCCGATCGGGCGAGGCTTCCACGGCCAGGGACATGTAGCGCCGCAGGCTCTCCTCGTCGTAGACGATCTGCATGGCGCGCCCGCCGAGCACATAGGAGGGGCGGACGACGCAGGGATACCCCACGCTCCGTGCGGCGGCGACCGCCTGCTCGACGCTGGCCGCGGTGGCATTCCGCGGCTGCTTCATCCCCACCTCCTCGACCAGCTCCTGGAACCGCTTTCGATCGTTGGCACGGTCGAGGGAGTCGACCGGCGTGCCGAGAATCGTGACGCCCGCCCTCTCGAGGGCGTGCGCCAGATTGAGCGGGGTCTGTCCGCCGAACTGCACGATCACGCCCACGGGTTGGACGCGATCGAGGACATGGAGCACGTCCTCGACGGTGAGCGGCTCGAAGAAGAGCAGGTCGCTCGTGTCGTAGTCGGTCGAGACGGTCTCCGGATTGGAGTTGATCATCACCGTCTCGTAGCCGATCTCCCGCAGCGCGAAGGAGGCGTGGCAGCAGCAGTAGTCGAACTCGATCCCCTGGCCGATGCGGTTCGGCCCGCCGCCGATGATCGCGATGCGCGGCTTCTTGGCGGGACGCACCTCGTCCTCGTCCTCGTAGGTCGAGTAGTAGTAGGGGGTAAACGCGCGGAACTCCGCCGCGCAAGTGTCCACCAGCTTGTAGACCGGCAGGATCCCCCGCGCGAGCCGCTCCGCCCGCACCTTCTCCTCCGAGGATCCCAGGATGTGGGCCAGCTGGACGTCGCTGAATCCGTCGCGCTTGGCGGCGCGCAGCAAGGCGTCGTCCACCCGCGCCAAGGTCCCCCCCGCCCGCAATTCCGCCTCGCGCTCCAGGATCTGGGCGATCTGGTCCAGGAACCAGGGATCGATGCGCGTGGACGCGGCGACCTCCTCGATGCCCATGCCGCTCTGCAGCGCGTAGCGCACGAAGAAGAGGCGATCGTGGCCCGGCACCGTGAGGCGCCTCCGCAGCTCCTCGGGATCAACGGAACCGGGGGCGGGGTCCTTGCCGTCCGCCCCGAGCCCGTGGCGGCCGACCTCGAGGCCGCGCAGCGCCTTCTGGAGCGATTCCTTGAACGTGCGCCCGATCGCCATCGTCTCGCCGACCGACTTCATCTGGGTGGTGAGGACGGGATCGGCGCCGGGGAACTTCTCGAAGGCGAAACGGGGGATCTTCGTCACCACGTAGTCGATGGTGGGTTCGAAGGAGGCGGGCGTCTCCCGTGTGATGTCGTTGCGGATCTCGTCGAGGGAGTAGCCGACCGCGAGCTTCGCCGCGAACTTGGCGATGGGGAAGCCGGTCGCCTTGCTCGCGAGCGCGGAGGAGCGGCTCACCCGCGGGTTCATCTCGATCACGAGGAGCCGGCCCGAGGCCGGGTCCACGGCGAACTGCACGTTGCTCCCGCCCGTTTCGACGCCGATCGCCCTCATGATCGCGACCGCTGCGTCGCGCATCCGCTGGTACTCCCGGTCGGTGAGCGTCTGGGCCGGGGCGACGGTGATCGAGTCGCCGGTGTGGACCCCCATCGGGTCCACGTTCTCGATGGAGCAGATGATGACGACGTTGTCGAGCCGGTCGCGCATCACCTCGAGCTCGAACTCCTTCCAGCCCGCCACCGACTCCTCGATGAGGATCTGGTGCACCATGGAGAGCGCGATACCGCGTGCGCAGATCTCCTCGAACTCGTTCACGTTGTAGGCGATGCCTCCCCCCGTGCCGCCCAAGGTGAAGGCGGGCCGGATCACCGCGGGGAACCCGATCTCGGTCAAGACCTGGCGCGCCTCGGCCATGGTGTGGGCGAGGCCGGAGCGCGGCACCTCGAGCCCGATCGCGATCATGATGTCGCGGAACTCCTGCCGGTCCTCGGCGCGCCGGATGGCCTCCGGCTTCGCCCCGATCATCTCCACGCCATGCTGCTGCAGCACTCCCATCTCGTGCAGGCGCATGGCGGTGTTGAGGCCGGTCTGGCCTCCCATGGTGGGCAGGAGAGCGTCCGGCTTCTCGCGGGCGACGATCTTCGCGACGGTCTCGGGGGTGATGGGCTCGATGTAGGTCCGGTCCGCCAGTTCCGGATCGGTCATGATCGTGGCGGGGTTGGAATTGACCAGGACGACCCGGTAGCCCTCCTCCTTGAGCGCCTTGATCGCCTGCGTGCCGGAGTAGTCGAACTCGCACCCCTGCCCGATGACGATGGGACCGGATCCGATGATGAGGATGGAGGAGATGTCGGTCCGCTTGGGCATGCTGGCGCGCGGAACTGGATCCGCAGGCGCGTCAGGGTGACAGGCGCTGTTGCGCCGGTCAAGGAGGGGCGCCGCCCCCGGCCCCGGCGCCGCGCGGACCCGAAGGGCCGCCACCGCGGCGACGCCGGCCGCGGCGACGCCGTTCGCGCGGCGGCTGCCCGCTCGCCGCTTCCCGCTCCGGAAGCGCGATGTCGTCCAGGTAGGAGCTTGCGACGTTGCCCTGCTCGGCAACGGTCTCTTTCGCCCGCTCCACCACCGTCTTGATCCCGCGACGCGCGCGCTCGGCGCTGTCGAGCTTGACGCGCTCCTCCGCCCGGGCCGCTTCGTGGGCCTTGCGGATCTCGCGAAGGCGATCCCGCTCCGTCTCGTAGGAGGCGTCATCCGGGAACTCCCCCGGCTCCTCCCGGCCGCCGTCCTCGAGTACCCCGTACCGCTCCCGCAAGGCGTCGTGGCGCGCCGTGGGCCCGGGAGCACCCGGAACCAGCGTCCGGAGCCGGGCGAAGTAGGGATGCGTGAGGTAATCCTCGGACAGGCGGCCGTGGAACGCGTCCATCTCCGTCCGGTTCAGGGCGCGCGGGGGCTCGCTCCTCTCCGCGAAATGGGCGCAGGCACGGCCCTGCGAAACGGGACAATCGTGCATGTGGATCATCCCGGAGGGGCAGCAGCAGAGGAGACTCGGCTCGCTTCCTCCACGCGGCCCGGAGCCGTGCAGGAGGTGCACGCAGCGGAGGTGCTCCCCGGCATCATCCATGGCCCCACATTCTACCGCGCCGCCGCTTGTTGCCGCTGACGGCCCGCCCATGCTAGCCTCGCCCGCAATGGCCGAGCCGCCCCCGCCCCCCCCCGCCCTCGATTCCGCCGACGAGCCGTCCCGGGTCATCGTGCGGCCCTACCCCAAGATCGTCTTTTTCTACCTGACCTGGCTCGTCTCGCTGGCCTGCGGGATACTCCAGCCCGACTCGCCGGGGGGCGTGGATGCCGCGACGAGCGCCACCCTCGGCCGCATCTGGCTGGCGATCTTCACCTTCAACATCCTCGTCATCGCCTTCGAGTTCTCCCGCGTGCGATCGGTCGCCATAGCCTTCTTCGTGATCGCGTTCGTGTTCGCGGGGATCCACTACGGCTTCCTGCGGATCCTGGGCGACTTTTTCGGCGACCTCGATCTGCGGATGAACAAGATCTTCTACTACTCCGTCGCGGCGGTGTTCTCGATCATCTACCTCCTCGTCTTCATCGCCACACGATTCAACTACTGGGAGATCCAGCCCAACGAGATCCTGCACCACCAGGGGTTCATGGGGGACGTCCACCGCTACCCCACGCCCGGCCTCAAGATGACCAAGGAGATCTCCGACCTCCTCGAGTACCTCCTCCTGCGGTCGGGCCGGCTCGTCCTCGATCCGCGCGAAACGGAGAGGCCCATCGTGCTCGAGAACGTGATCGGCCTCAACCGCGTGGAGGACAAGATCCAGCGCCTCCTGGGCACCATGAAGGTGCGCCTCGATCGCGGCCGGATCGGCGGCGAAGACTAGGGCCTGTCTGAATACTCCATCGTCGGCCCGAGCCCGAGCGAGCGGGCTGCTGGCGAGCCGCGAGTCCGAAGCCGTATTGACCCCATGTGGGTATTCCCTTCACTCCAGTAGCCCCTACCGGCGGTGGGCCGGCTTTCTCCGGCGGCGCCACACCCCCTTGGTGAGCCTGGAGTAGGGCGCCGGCTCGACGGCCACGGCCTGCTCCAAGAGC
>JBQTIG010000083.1:0-3627 GCA_052388375.1 Planctomycetaceae bacterium
GCGAGGTACTCGCGGCAAGCCTCCTCGCTCGCGAAGTGCCGCTCCAGCTCCGGAAGGGTCCGCGGATAGTCCTCCAGGCACCCAACCCCTACCGGCGGGGTCTACTGGAGTCAAGGACATACCCACATGACCCCAAATACGGCGATGGACGAGCGGCGAAGCCAGCGGCCCGCGCAGCCGGGCGAAGCCAGATGGAGTATTCAGACAGACCCTAGCGCGCGCGCAGCGGACTACGCGTAGAACAGCGCAAGGCTCGCGGTAAACCCGTGGAGGTAGTTGGCGGCGCCCACGGGACCGATCTCCCCCCCCGCGAAAAAGCCGGCGAGGGGCAGCGGGCCCAGATGCGTTTGCACGGCACGGGCGTCGCAGCTCTCCTCGGCGAAGAGGTGCGACCCCCTGCCGTTGCAGGAGAAGAGCAGCGCCCCCTGCGGCGCGCCATGGCCGGCCATCGCGCGCAGGAGCCGCTCGAACTCCGCCTGGGCGCTCGCGCCGTCCCGCACCTGGAACTGGACCGTCTGCCCGGTGCGAACGCGGTCGCCCACGACCAGCGCGCCGCTCCCGGCGTCCGCGCCCAGGACGCTGCGGATGAGGAAATCCCCCTGCTCGTGGCGCTCCTTGTATTCGTCCATGACCAGGCCGATGTGGAGGCCCCGGCGCGCCATCGAGCGGATCGTAGGGTCCGACTCGGCGACGGTCTCCTGGAGTCGTGCCAAGGCCGGCTGCCCCGCGAGGGCCGCAATCCGGTTCTCGCTCGCGGCGGTCACGATGAAGGGACGGCCGATGGGGCGGCATCCCTGGCTGACGAGGGGACGCAGCCGGACGCCGCGCATCACGACCCCGGCGCAACCCCCGGGAAACACGTCGCCATCCACGAACAGGCGGTTGCCGCCCGGCTCGTGGGCCCCGCTCGCCACCCCTCCCAGGACCTTCGTCTCCGTGCCCAGCGCCTCCAGGACACTCTCCACCGGGCAGGTGAAGGGGTCGGGCAGGAGGATGGCCGCCTCGGCCCCCGCCATCGCCGGAAGCCCCGCGTGCGAGAACCCCTCCGGCCCGCGGCTCGAAACCAGGTGGAAGGTCTCGAGGCTCGCCGCGGGCACCCGAATGGCCCAGAGCACCGCCGCGCGTCCGCGCTCCGTCTCGTTCCCGCCCGCTACGATCCCCTGCACGGTGCATCCCAACAGATGGCGCGGGCGCAGTCGCTTGCGCACGATCCCCGGGGCCGACGCCGCGAGCGCGCCGTAGTCGGAGGAGACGAAGAGGAAGGCCAGATCGGCGTTCGCCAAGGCCACCTCATCGCAGACCTCCCTCACCGCGGTGGCGAGGTCCGCGGCGGTGGAGGAGGCGGCGCGGCAGGTTTCGGAAGCGGCCATCGACGCGTCGATCCTACCGCACCTCCCGGAACTCGCCCCCGTGCTCGCGAGCGAGGCCCCCGAGGAAGGCCGCCGCGGCCTCCTCATCTTCGGCGTCGCCGGCGCGACGGCCGCCGGTGAACAGGGCGACGGCGTGGAGCCGCACGCCTCGCGCTTCGTTGGCGCGCCGGACCTCGGCCAGGATCTCGTCGCGCTCGCTATAGCTCCTCCCGCGCCAAGAGCAGCGGTAGGGGCTGCCGTCGGAGAGCAGGACCATGGTGTCGGGGCCCACCGGGTCCTCGAAGGCGCCCATGAGCGCGCCGTAGGTGTTGGTGGAGCCGGCGGGCTTGCGGGATCGCAGCCACTGGACCGCCTCGGCGGCGCGCGCGGGGGCGGCCTCGCCGGAATCGGGCCAGCGGCGCACTTCCGACGCGAACGCGAAGATGGCGAAGCGCGCCTCGGGAGGCAGCCTGCTCAAGGTTTCCTGGAGCTCCAGAGCCGCTCGCTCGAGACGGCTCCTCCCCTGCTCGTCCTGCGCCAGCATGGAGGCGGAGACGTCCACGAGAAAGAGGACGCACTCGGCCTGGATGCCCACGTCGAAGAAGTAGACATGGGAGTCGGCTTCGGGTGGGACGGGACCCGCGAAGGTTGCGCGGTTGGCCTCCCACCAGGACCGCCAGCGCTCGGGATCGCGGCCGAGGCTCTTTCCGGTGAGAGAACGAAGCGCCGCGGCCAGGTCCCGGCGGCAGGCCCTCTCCCTCTCCTCCCTCTGTGCGGCGAGGAGGAGATCGATGGCTTCGACACCTCCCCGGGCAGCCAGCGCGCCGATCGCCGCGCGGCGCACGCGGGGCGCGTCATGGGCCAGGGCCCGGCCAAGCAGTTCCGGCCCGTGCCCGGGGTAGGAAGCGGCCGCCGCGCACACCGCCGGATCGGCGTCGGTCAAGCCCGTCACGAGCGCGGCGTCGAAGAGGTCCATGGCGACGAGAGCCCGCAACGCCGCCGCGCGGATGCGCGGCGCGCCGTCCCGGGCGAGGGGAGCAAGCTCCGGCGCCAGCACGCGCGCCCGGGCACGTCCCAGCCCCACCAGCGTCAGTTCAAGCATCGCCTCCCTCAGCTCCTGCGCGCCCCTCCAGACGGCACCTCCCTCCGCGGCGCCGGTGGCCGGCGCGAGCAGCTCCCGGGAGATCCAGGCGAGATCCTCCGCCGCGCGCACCGGCTCCAGCGCATCGGGCAGCACCTCGTGCAGGAGCTCGAAGTTCCGGCGGCGCGCGTCCTGGCCGAACAGGGCGACGTAGAGCGCTTCCAGTGCGGCGGGACCGCCTACGCGCCCAAGGGCACGCGCCGCCGCCGCCCGGACCGCGAAGAAGCGGTCGGTCTGCGCGATCCGCGCCGCGAGCGCCGTGGCCCGAGCCTGCGCAGCGCCGGCGAGCGGCAGGACGCCCACCTCGCGGAGGAGCGCCTCACGCTCGCGCGCCGAAGCCGGCGTCTGCCTCCGGACGCTCTCCTGGTAGGCACGCTCCAGACTCGCGAGCCGATCGAGGAGGAACGCCTCGTCCCCGTCGCCGGCCCAGCAGCAGACAACCAGGACCAGCGGGAAAAGCCGAATCATCCTAGTCTTCCGAACGCAGAGCCTCGGGCAAGTGGCTTGCGTCCCCCACCACACCCGCTTCCCAGCCCCGATCGGTGCGCGTCAGCAGGGAGCGGCAAGCCTGGGGCTGCGGGATCCCCCAGACCTTCGCCGGGGGTAGGCCCAGAGCCCGCGCGAGGATCGCACGGTTGATCGCCTTGTGCCCGCAGATCAGGATCGGCCCCTCGAGCTCCCCTGCGCATCGTTCGAGGACCCTCCCCGCCCGGGACCAGAGCTGATCGAACTCCTCCCCGCCGGGCATGGCGAGACCGGCCGGGTCGCGATACCAGGCTTCGTGGAGCTTCGGCCACCGCTTGCGGATCTCCTCCGGCGTGTGCCCTTCCCAGTGGCCCCGGTCGATCTCGAGCAGATCCCCCAGCGGCAGAGGTTCATGGCCCAAGAGCCGGGCGGTCTCCACCGCCCGGACCATCGGGCTCGAGAAGACACGCCGGAAGGGCGTCGACTCGAGCGCCTGGCGCAGCCGCTCGGCCTGGAGCCGCCCGCGGGCGCTCAACTGCACCTCCCGGCGACCCTGGCAGTAGCGGTTCTCGTTCCAGGAGGTCGCCCCGTGCCGCACCAGGACGAGTAGCAGGGGGGCGGGGGGGCGGGACACGCCCTAAGAGCCTATCCGAAAACCCGGCACCATTCGGC
>JBQTIG010000084.1:0-3103 GCA_052388375.1 Planctomycetaceae bacterium
GTCGAACAGCTCGAGCTGCCGGCTCTTCTCCCCGAGGAAGTGCCGTGCCAGCGCCGACGCCTTCGCCCTTCCCCGCGCGTCCAGCTCGCCCAGCTGCGCGACCGTCTCCTGCACCACCCGCGACCCGTGCCGCACCGACCGCACCAGTCGCCAGTACGTGTGCGCCTTCCCGTTCTTTCGCACCCGCGTGTGCCGCAAATACATCCGCCCCCGTTATCCGCGCACCCCGCGCCTCCCGCAACGGGGTAGGTTGGCACTACATCGCCTACGGAAACGCAGAACCCCGAGATTCGCCGCGGCGCTGCGTTCCACGCACGACGGACGCCCGGAAACGGCCTGTTTTTTGCCTTCAACTGTTCAAGTTGGGCTAGAACCTCCCGGCCGGAAACCGGCGCAACCATGGGCGGATTCGACTGGGGCGAGGTCCTGACCACCTCCCGGGACGGCTCCCTGGCGCTCTGGAGCGGCACGACCGGAGCGAAGGATGCGGAACTGACCTACGGGGGCGAAGTTCTCGCCGCGCAGAGCTTTCACGGCGCGGACTTCAGCAGGATCGCCACCGCCTGGTCCGCGTCGGGCCGGTCGAGCTACGTCGAGGTGCGCGCGCTCACCGAGCACGATCCGCTTGCCCTCTTCATCGAGGAGGTCGAAGGAGGCACGCCCAAGGCAGACGCCTTCGGCAGCCCGGTGGGCGTTCCGCTCCACCACCCGGGTCGGATCGAAAGCGTGCGGTTCCGGCCCGACGGCGCGGCCCTGCTCACGATTGCGTCCGGCCACGCCCGGCTCTGGAACGCGCCCAAGCGCTCCGCGGTGTCGGAAGCCCAGCGCGCCGCCGATCCACCCACTGAGGCGCACCTCCTCCCGCACCGCGGCGCCGTGAACAGCGCGCTCTTCGTCGAGGCGGGCAGCCGAATCCTGACGCTCGCGGAAGACGGCACCCTCCGCCGCTGGCGCGGCGCGTCCGGCGAAGGCTCGCCGTTCCTGACGCTGGCGGAGCCGCGAGGCTGCCGCGCCCTCTCGGAGGTCCCGGCGGAGCGGCGCGCCCGCTTGGCGGAGGCGCTCGCGAAGCTGGCGGAGTGCCTCGGCGGCCGGAGGGTCGACTTCCCGGACATCGAGGCCGTGTGGCAGCAAAAGCTCCGGCTGCACCGGGAGCGCCCGCTCGACCTCGATCAGGCTATCGCCGCGGCGGACCCGGGCGCGCAGCCCGCCCCTGCCCGGGATCGTGTCTCGGTCCTGCTGAGCGACACCCTCGACGAGATGGTGGGCGCCGTCCTCGCGCTCCAACCGCGCCTCGCGGAGGAGGGAGAGAGCGCCGGGGCACTCGACCTCTGCCTCGCGGCCATCGAGGACGCGGAGTGCTGGATCGAGCTCGCTCCTGGGCAGTCCTGGCCGATCGAGCGGTTGGCGGTCCTCGAGGAGCAGGCGGGCGTCCGGATGCTCGAACTCGGGCGCGAGGAGGAGGGCCGGGCGCGGGTTCGCCGCGCCGCGGGCATCCTCGAGGCGATCGCCGCGCGCCTCCGCCCCCATCCTGCGCGCCATGCGGACCTGGTCAGCGCCCTGGGCAGCCTCTCCTGGTACTGGCTCTTCGTCGCGGAGGGGCAGAAGGCGATCGACGCCGCGCGCGCGGCTCTCGCCCTCGATCCCACCAAGATCTGGATCGAGACGAATCTCGCGCACGGGCTCCTCCTCGTGGGAGACAGGGAGGCGGCGGCCGCGATCTACGTGGGGAGAGCGGACGTCCTCGTGGACGTGGGCAGCGGCCCCGTCAGCTTCCGGGAGGCCGTTCTGAAGGACTTCGAGGCGCTTCGGCGCGCCCGCGTGGTCCTGCCCGGCATGGAGGAGATCGAAGCGCTCCTGCGCGACTCCGCGAAGAAAGCGGGAGGGGGATGATGCGGCGCCATCCGGGAAGCCTCGCCGCGCTGCTGGCCGTGGCGCTCATCCACCCCGCTCGCGCGCGAAGCGAGGAGGAGACCACCGCGGCTGTGATCGCCCGCCTCCGCGAGGAGCGGGGCTTCGCCAAGGCCTCGGAGTCCGCCAAGACGTGGTGGACCGCGTTCGAGCAGGAAAACATGGAGAAGCGGGCGGCCCTCATCCAGCGGCTTCTCGGGGAGCTGGCGCTGCGCAAGGCCTCCATCCACCAGTTCTTCATAGCCTTCGTCTGGTCAGACACTAACAACATTCAAGCGAACCTGGACTACCTCGACTACCTGACGAAGCGATTCCGCACGGAGGGCGCGGCCCCCGCGGCGGCGCCGGTCCGCCGGCCGGAGCTTCTGGGCAAGGTGGGATACCAGCGCGCGTCCCGCGAAGCGCGGGAGTGGTGGGCGGACATGGAGGCCCAGCATGGGGAGACGAGCGCGCTCCTCGGCGGCGTCCTCGACCAGATCGAGCGGAGAGGAGCCGACCTCGAGGATCTCTTCCTCGCCCACGTGAACGGCCGCGCCCGAAATTTCGAGGCCTCCCTGCACTACCTCGACTACACGCGGAACTTCAAGGTCGAAAAGAAGCGCACCCGACACTTCCCGCATCCCGCGATGCGCGCCGGCGCGCCCGCGGACTCGCTGGAGGCGACGGAATGCATAGTCGATTTCACCGCTTGGGCGCCCGACGAGGCGGGAACGGCGGGCCGCAGGGAGAGGCTCGAAGGGGAACGAATCCGCGTCGAGATCTTCCTACGCCTCCGCGAGACCGATCCCAGGAACAAGGATCTCATGGCCTACCTGGAAAGTCCTCGCGGCGACACAGCGGCCATCGAGGAGAGGTTTGCCGGCGAAGGCGAGCTCGAGGTCTATCTCCTCGACTGGCTCTCGCTCGATCTGCTCTTGCGCGGGCAGCGGGACGAGGCGCGGCGCATCAACACTAAGGGCCTATTCCGATAGGGAGATCCTGCCGATCAGGAATCTTGAGGAGGAGACCAGCCCGAGGGCTGCGCGATGGGTCTGGTTGTCAAGGACGACGGCTGGCGGATCCCCGACGAACTCTGGGAGGAGATGGAGCCGTTCCTCCCGATCCCCGTCGACAAGCACCCGCTGGGGTGCCACAACCCTCGGGTGCCGAACCGGCGCGCCATGGACGCGATCCTCTTCGTACTCCGAACAGGATG
>JBQTIG010000085.1:0-11685 GCA_052388375.1 Planctomycetaceae bacterium
ACCGCACCTGCTGGCAGCGCGCGGCCGACGTCTTCGCCCTCACCGTGAAGGCGCTCTGCGCCCCGACGAAGCAAGCCTTCGAGATCGCTCAGGCGCTACCCGCCCCGTGACCCGGTAAACAGATACCCGCCCGGATCGGGGGCGCCGTAGCGCATCGCCTCGAAGGCTCGGGTCGTCCCCTCCCCGTCCGCGCGCAGCGGGGCGGGCAGCCCGCCGAGAAACTCCCGGGGAGTCTGGTGCGCCGCGCGCCGGTATCCGGCGGCGGCGCAGCTACGGAGGAACCGGGCATAGAAGGCGACCGCGCGGAGCGAACCGCCAGCGGGCGCGCGGACCCGGAGCGGGCTGGCCTTGCGCGTCCGCCGCAGGGTGCGCACGACGAGAAAGAGCCCGAGGAGGGCCGCCGCCGCCGCGACCGCCGCGGGCGGCGCGCGCAGGAGCCGCGCAATCCACGCAGCAAGGCGCCTCTGCTCCGAGCGACCGTACCGGAGCAAGTCACGCCATGGGAACAGATCCCCGCCGTCGCCTTCGGCGCGGGAGAGCGCCTGCTCCGCGTCCTGCTCCGGGTATGGCGGCGCGGCTGAGAGCGCATCGTCGGCAGGCGTGAAGTCGACCGGCAGGAAACCCTCATCCTGGAAGGCGATCTCCACCCAGGCGTGGGCGTCTCGCCAGCGGGCGACGTACTCGCCGGGCCGGATGCGCTCATGCAGGCGCAGGCCGCCGGCGCAGCGGGCGGGCAGGCCGAGGCGCCGCAGCAGCAGACAGGTGGCGCTCGCGAAGTACTCGCAGTGGCCCTCGCGCCGCTCGAGGAAGGAGAGGATCGGATCGCCGCCGGGAGGCGTGAGCGGAACGCTGCGCGAGTAGACGAAGCCCCCATCCCGGAAGAGCCTGCGCACCAGGTCGAGCGCTTCCGCGGCGCCGCGCGGTCGAGCGCCGCCCAGGAACGCGTCCAGCCCTCCCGCCAGTTCGGAGGGGACGCGCAGGAGCGCGGCATCGCTTCGATCGGGGAGAAGGCCGGCCCACGGCTGCGGCGCGCCGCGCAGCGCGAACGCCTCCACCCGGTACTCGCGCCCCGGTCCGGCGCGCGCCAGGTTTCCGTGCCGATCGAGGCGCGCCCGGACTCCTTGCAGCAGAGCGGCGAGCGGGGGAACGAAGAGCTCCGGCTGCGCAGCGTCCTGCAGGCGAATCTGCCAAGAGATCGGAGCGTGGCCGCGACGGAGCAGGCCGTCCTCGTCCACGTCGGCCCAGGCCTGCCGCGTGGCCCTCCACGTGGCGGTCGCGGCGTCGTAGCGGTCCCACGCCTGGGCGCGCAGAAGGAGCGCTGTCTCTTGGCCCTGCCCCGGCTCGTAGGGCTTCGCCTCCTTCGAGACGAGAGCCCAGAGCACCCTGCGCGGATCCTCCTGGAGGCTCCCCATGTCCCCGAGCGTCATGACCGGGTCGAAGGAGCTCCCCGGCGCGCTCGCCGCACCCGCGGCCCCGCGACGGCGCGCGGCGCGCGCCTGCAGCGCTTCCCCCGCGTCCCCGAGATCCCGCTCCGCGTCGACCGGCCGGGGCACAGCAAGGTAGAGCATCGCACCCAGCAGGATGCCGAGAATCGCGAAGAAGACCCCGATGGCCCCCCGCGCCACGCGCCAGGGCCATGAGGCCCCGGCGCTCCTGACGCGCAGGGTGGGGTCGTGTCCCGCAACCCTCCACCCGCTCGCGAGGGAGGGGAGCGCGACCGCCGCCACCACGAGGTAGGCGGCGGGGAGTGCCATGGGTCCCACGCCCTCCGCCCCCGCCGCGCTGCCCACCATGAGGAGCAGGGAGAGCAGGACGACGAGAAAGTCGTTGTAGACCGATGCCGGGGCAAAGCTGCGCAACACGAGGAATCCGGCTGTCGCGATCGCGAGAATCCGGGGGAACAGCGCGGCGCCAGCCAGGACGGGGACGAGCAGAAGCGTGGTGACGGCGAGCGACACCCAGAGAAACGAGCCGACGGCCGGAGAGAGGGTGAGACCCCGGCGGGCGAAGCGGGCCCCATGGAGCAGGAGGGTCGCGAGGAGCGAGGCGGCAAGGGGGGCGGGGACGCTGCCGCCCGCGGCGGCGCAGGCCACCCCTGCCCCGGCGAGCGCGACGGCGGCGCGGCGGCGCGGCGTCATCGCGCGAAGAGCCTCGCGAAGGAGAGACTGGCAGTGTCCCAGACCCGGAGCCGCACGCTCCGGCGCGCCGCGACGGCCACGGCGCCCGCTGCGTCCCCTTCCAGCGAGAGCAGGAGGGCGGTCCCCCGGGGCCGGAGCGGCGTGGCCTCCACGAGGGACTCCGCGGTCTGCTCCCCGCGTCGGACCCCCGCCAGCGTCTCCCAGAGTGCGAGCACGCCTCTCTGCCCCCCCTCGCACACCCCCCCGCCTCCCGGGAAGGCGAGCCGCACGCGGTAGCCGCGCTTGGCCGCCGACACGACGAGGGTGGCGGCGCAGGAGACCGCTCGCTCGAAGGAGTGGCGACGCGTTTCCCCGGCGAGACCGGCGATGCAGGTGTCGAGGAGGATCGTCAGCTCCGCATCCCGATCGTCGCGCAGCTCGCGCCGCATGAGCGCGCCGGTGCGCGCGCTGGTGCGCCAGTGGATGTGGCGCGGGTTGTCCCCGTCGCGGAATTCGCGCAGGCCGTGGAACTCCTCGCCGCCCTGCTCGACGAGGCGCGGGGAGGGCGTCGGCTGCCCCAGCGGTTCGAGATCGCGCTCCGCGCGACGGCGCAGGCGGCCCAGCGCCGGGAGGACGACGATGCGCGACGCGCTGCGCAGGAGCGCCCGGCGTTCGAAGAGGCCGAAGGGGAACCGCGTCGTCACGAGGGTGCTGGAGACCTCGTGGACCCCGCGCGCGTGGATGACGGCGTCGAAGGCGAGTTCCACGCTGCCGCCCGGAGGCAGGACCGGGATCTCCGCGCCCAGGGTCACCTCCCCCGGGGCGGAGCGCTGCAGCGCGTCCCGGAGGGAGATTCCCAGGGCCGGCCGGAGGCGCGCGCGGTTGCGCACCTGCAAGCGAGCCGGAAACGGCGTACCCGCGATGGCGCGCGCGGGGATCGAGCGCGCAACCTCCAGACGCCCGAGGGAGAGCGAGGTCCCGAGCGCGCTCACGAGCACCGTAGCCCAGACCGCGCAGACCGGGAACAGCACAGCGTTGTCGCGCAGCATCACCGCGAAGATCAGGGCGATCAGGAGGAAGGCGAGCGTGAAGCGGCCCGCCAGCGTCGTGTCGGGCACTGCGCGCAGGAGGCCGAACAGGCTTCCCCGGCTTCCGCGCGGCATGATCCAAGGATAACGCGGGCCGCCCGTCCGGGTTCGGATTCCTCCCGGCACGGGTATCCTGGGGCGGGTGATCGACAGGCTCCTGCTCGTGGCCACCGCGGCCCTCTTCGCCTACCTGGTCGCGGGGCACCATTGGGTCGCCGCCCGGATGGTCGCCGCCGAGAAAGCCGCGTTCGCCCGGATGTCGGTGCTCGCGCTCGCGGGACCGGCACAGGAGGTGCGCGAGGGAGCCTACCGTTTCCATTGGCTGGAGGCAGAGGGGATCCCCCCCCTGCTGGTGGCGGAGCCGGAACGGCAGGGGATCGACGCCGTGCGGATCTTCGCCACGCTGGACGGCAAGCGCATCTACGAGTTCGATCCGGTCACCTCGCGCACGCGGGACGATCGGCCGGAGCTGGAGAAGCTGCACCTCCACCTGACCCTCCCGGAGAGGGAGGGGGCACGTCGCCTCCGGCTGCCCAGTTCCTGGGTCCCTGCCGATCGAAGGAATGGGGGCTGATCCGTCGTGAGGCGCGTGCTCCTCGTCGGCGCCACGGGCAGCATCGGGCGCTCGACCCTGGACGTGGTGCGCGCGCTCGCGCCCGACCTGCGGCTCCACGGCATCTTCAGTGCCCGCAACGCCGCGGAACTCGGGTCCATCGGACGCGAGTTCGGCGTCCGATGGGCAGGGGTGGCGGAAGAGGCCGCGCTGCCCGAGCTGCGCGCCGCGCTGCCCGGGGTGCGCACCGGCTCCGGGGAGGCGTTCCTGCGCGAGGCGATCGCCGACCCGGAGACCGACATCGTCGTCTCCGCAGCCACGGGCGCCGCGGGCCTCCCTGCTTCCCTCGAGGCGGTCCGGCGTGGGAAGCGACTGGCGCTGGCCAACAAGGAGTCGATGGTCCTGGCGGGCCCGATCCTCCTTCGCCTGGCGGAGGAGTCCGGCGCTTCCATCCTCCCCGTGGACAGCGAGCACTCGGCGGTCTTCCAGGCGCTGCAGGCGGGCCGTCCGGGGCATGTGGAGCGCATCCTCCTGACCGCCTCGGGCGGACCCTTCCGCAGCTGGAGCCGCGAGGAGCTCGAGCGTGCGACTCCCGCGGACGCCCTGCGCCATCCCACCTGGCGGATGGGGCGGAAGATCACCGTGGATTCGGCCACCTTGATGAACAAGGCTCTGGAGATCGTGGAGGCGCGCTGGCTCTTCGACCTCCCCGCCGAGCGCATCGAGGTGGTGGTGCACCCCCAATCGATCGTCCATTCCCTCGTGGAGTTCGTGGACGGGTCGGTCTTGGCCCAGATGGGGCGGCCCGACATGCGCGTCCCGATCCAGGTCGCATTGACCTGGCCCGATCGTCGGCCCCCCGCCTTTACCCGGTTCCGCGTCGAAGACTACCGCCAGCTCACCTTCGAGGAGCCGGATCGCGACCGCTTCCCCGCCCTGGCCCTGGGGGAGCGGGCGGCGCGCCATGGCGGGACGGCCGGAGCCGTGCTCAACGCCGCCAACGAGGTCTGCGTGCGCCGGTTCCTCGCCGGGGAGATCCCGTTTCCCGCCATCGCGAGAAGAGTCGGGGAGATCCTGGATCGGGCCGGGATCGTGGACGATCCGACGCTCGATGACATCATGGGGGCGGACCATCTCGCCAGAGAGGAAGCATCCAAGTGACCCTCCTTGCCGCCTTCGACCCGCTCGCCGCCCTCATGGTGCTCCTGGGCCTCGGCGGGCTGATCTTCTTCCATGAACTGGGCCATTTCATCGCCTGCCGCCTCACCGGCACTCGGGTCGAGGCGTTCAGCGTCGGCTTCGGCCCCAAGATCTTCGGGTGGCGGCGCGGCGCGACGCTCTACAAGATCGGGGCGATCCCCCTGGGTGGCTACGTCAAGATGGCGGTTGAAAACCCCGGCGAGCGGGGTACCGGCGCCCCCGACGAGCTGCCGAGCAAATCCTTCCTGCAGCGGCTCTTCATCTTCACCGCCGGCGTTCTCTTCAATGTCATCCTCGGATTCGCCCTGTTCGCCTGGGCGTTCGGCATCGGCATCCCCTTCCCCAAACCGCTCATCGGCGCGGTCGAGCACGGGAGCCCCGCGTGGGAGTCGGATCTGCGCCCCGGCGATCTCATCACTCACGTGGAGGGCCGACCCGTTCTCAGCTTCGAGGACGTAGGGACCGAAGTCGCGTTCCGGGGAGGCGGCGAACCGCTCACCCTTACGATCCTGCGCGACGGTGCCCCACATCTCGTCTCCGTCGATCCCCGCTACTCCCCCATCGAAGGATTCGCCCGCATCGGGATCCGCCATGGTCAAGCGACGGAGCCCACGACGGTCCTAGGCGGCTCCCCGGTGGAGAAGGCCGGGGGGCAGCAAGGGGACAAGGTGATCGCCCTTGACGGCGCGCCGGTCGCGGACCTGCACGCGCTGGGGACCGCCGTCGCTGCCGCCCTGCGCGCCGCGCCCCCGGAAGCGACCTCCCTGGATTCCACGCTCCGCGTCGCGCGGAGCGTGGGCGGCGAGACGGACCTGCGCGTGACCGTGCCTCTCAAGAGGGTGCCGTTGCTGGGCGTCACGCCGCACGAGTCCCCCGTCGTGCGCGCGATCGTGATCCGCAGCGCGACGTCGCGCCTCCTCCGGAGGGGCGACGAGATCCTCGCCGTCAACGGAACCGCGATCCGCGATCTGGGTCTGGCGCGCGCCGCCCTGCAGGCGGAGGCTCAAGTCGAGGAGGTCCTCGTGCGGCGCGCCGGGAGCGAGGAGCGGCTGATCCCTGCGGAACCTCTCACCGTCCAGGAACTCCTGCGGTCGGTCGCGGGAGTCGTCGACGAGGGCGGCACCGTCATCGCCCCCCAGCCCGGTTCCGCGGCGGCGGAGGCGGGCCTCGAGCCGGGCGACCGGATCGAGGAGTTGGCGGGACAGGAGGTGCGCCAGTGGGCGGAGATGGTGGCCCGGCTCGCCGAGCACGGCGCCCAGCCCCTCGCGGTGCGCGTGACAACGCGCGGCGGCGGTTCGCGCACCGTCACGGTGACGCTCCGTTCGGACGCGCGCTACGCCGACGACGAGAAGTTCGGCTACGCCCTCGGCTACACCCTCCCGCCTCTCTTTGGCGCGCGGCGCGAGGCAAACGTCCTCAGCGCGATGTCGATGGGGTGGAGCCGAACCCTCATGACCCTCGAGACGGTCACCTTGGCCCTCCGGGGCCTCCTGACGCAGCGCGTATCCGCAAAGCACGTGGGCGGGCCGATCACCCTTGCCACGCAGTCCTATTCGATGTGGGAGCAGGGGCTGGCACGGTTTCTCTACATCCTCGCGCTCATCTCCATCAATCTGGCGATCCTGAACATCCTGCCCATCCCGATCCTCGACGGGGGCCAGGTCGTCCTCCTCATCGTGGAGAAGATCCGCGGCAAGCCGCTCCCCGAACGGGTCGTGGGCGCGTTCCAGATGGTGGGACTCGCGCTCATCCTGGGGCTCGTGGCGCTCGCCTTCACCAACGACATCACGAATCTGCTTCGCTAGGCTTCCCTCGTGGCGTCGACTCCGGCCGGCCGCGATCTCTTGAGCCTCGCGCGCCCCGCGCTCGCTCCTACCGCGGCCGCGGACGTGCTCGCGGCGGGAGCACTTGCCGGGGGAGCGGCGACGGGCGCCCTCCTCCTCGCGGCGGTCGGCTCCGCCTGCCTCTACATGGGCGCGATGGTCCAAAACGACCTCTGCGATCGCGAACGGGACATGCGCCATGCCCCCGGCCGCCCCCTCGCGCGCCGTCCCGAGCTCCTGCCGCGCGCCTATGCGCTCCTGGCCGCGCTCTTCCTCGGGGGCCTTCTCCTCACGGCGCTTGCCGGCGCGGCCCTGTTCGGCGGCCTGATCTTCCTCTCCGCATCGGCTTACAACCTGGGGCTGAAGACGCGCTTTCCCGTGGACGCGGTCCTCATGGGCGTCACGCGAGCCCTCAATCTCGGCCTGGGCTTCGCCGCCGCCGGCCTCGCGATCGAGTCCTTCCCCTGGGTGTACGGAGGCGCCTACCTCCTCTTCATCGCGGGGGTCACCGCCGCGAGTCGCATCGAGGATCTGGGTCCCGAGCCGACGGTGCGGCTGGGGCTCCTGTTTGCATTCGCCGTGCAAGCGGGAGCGATCCTCCTCCTGCCGCTGCTCGCGGGCCTGCCGCTCTGGCCTTTCGCCCTCCCGGCGGGGCTGCTGGCCGCCGCGCTGGGCGCAGCCTACCGCGGCGCCTCGCGCCGCGAAACCAAGCGCTATGTGCGACGCAGTCTCCTGCTGATCTTCGTCCTGCACGCCGCCGTGCTGGCGGCGCACGACCGGACGGAGGCGATCGCGCCGCTCCTCGGCTGCGCGGCCGCCTCGTTCCTCCTCTTCGCGCTCCTCGCGCCGCCTACTTCGGCTCCGCCGGCAGCCCCTCCTCCTGCGGCGGCGGGCTGAGGATCTTCTTCCTGTCCTTGCTGACGTCGACGCGGCGGCGGTCGGGGTAGCGCTGCTGCAGCAGGGCGAGCAGCGCCTTGTAGCCGGGGTCTTCGCGGATGAAGTCGAGATCGCGATCCTCCTCCATCCAGGGCCAATCCACGTACTGATAGCGGCGCACGGCCTGGTCGAGGTAGGTGACCGCACGCCGCCGGAAGTACTCGGCCCGCTCCGGATCCGACTCCTGCATCCCCCTCATGGCGAAGTTGCAGGCGAGGTTGTAGGCGGCCAGGCTGCGGCTCTCGATCCAGGGATCCTCGAGGATCATCTGGTACATGCGTTCGCCCTCGTCGAGACGGCCGATGCGGATATAGGCGTAGCCCAGGTCCCACCGGACCGCGTTCCAGGCTCGCGTCCTCTGCGACCGCAGCCTCCGCTCCAGCTCCTCGATGTAGCGCTGGGCCGGTTCCTCGAGGCCGAGATCATGCAGGCTGAAGGAGAGCGAGGGTGACAGCTCTTCGTACTCGAAGAGGCGGCTCGGGTCGTGCTCGTAGACGATCCAGTAGGTCTCCCAGATCGCGTGAAGACGCGCCCGGGTCGCTTCGTCCTGGGGATCCACGACCTGCGCGAAGCTGTTCGCCACCATGTGGCGCAATTCCTCGGACTGGAAGCGCGCCATGTCGGGGTGGATCGGTTCGTACCTGCCCGCCCCGGCCTCCCCCGGGATGGGCCGATCGGTGTCGAGGAGGATGTCGAAGAGGACCGGGATGGCCCCGGGGCCCAGCTCCTTCACGTTCTTGTACTGACCCGCGTAGTGCCCCGTCGGCCCGTGGGCCGCTTTGCGCGCCGCGAGCTCCGCCTCGGTGCGCCACCGCATCCGGATCATCTCGATCGTCGCGCGCCGCGCCGGGGGCGTCTCCGCAGGCAGCGGGGCGAAGAGCGCGTCGGCTCCACCCTCCACCAGCCCCGCAAGGAGAGCCGCGTAGATCTCTGGATCGGCCGCGGAGAGCCAGCGGTGGGCCACGGCCGCCGCATGGCGCGTTCCCGCCCCGGCGATCGCGCGCACAAGGGCGCAGCGCCCGCGCAGATCGAGGCCGGGCCAGAGCGCCGCCACGCCTGCAGGGTCGAGACGCGCCCGGGCCCTCGCCGCCGTCTCCGCCAGGTCGCGGTCCGCGCGTCCGGCGGCGCGCAATCCGGTCCCGATCGCCTCCAACTCGGCCCCGCCGCGCGCTGGAACCGCGGCGAGGGCCCAGAGGGCCAGCAGGGCGGGAAGTCGCCTCGGAATGTCCATCGCGTTCGCCCCCAGTCTAAAGTTAGTCGCGCGATTCGGACGACGGGACAGGTGACCCGGGCTGCGACCGGGCGAATCCATGCCTTCCCTCTTCGATAAGATCGGCGCCGAACTCAAGCGGGGACTCGTCCAGATCGCCGCCCTCTGCCTGCTCCAGGAGCGGCTCTACGGCTACCAGTTGGTGAAGATCCTCGGCTCCCACGGACTGGAAACGGAGGAGGGGACGCTCTACCCGCTGCTCCGGCGCCTGGAGGCCCAAGGGCTCCTGCTATCGGAATGGGACACCCAGGGCGCCCGGCCGCGCAAGTACTATCTGCTGTCGCCCCAGGGCATGGAGGCCTTGCCGCGACTGCGGGAGGCGTGGGAGGAGATCGCAGGGGCGGTGGGCACCATCCTGGGCACGCCCGCGGTGGGGACGACTCTCCCGGGCGGCGCGAGGGAGGAAGCGTGATGAGTGCGCGTGGACAGGAAGCCCTCCATCGCTGGCTCGACGACGCCTCCGCCGCGATGGCGGGAACGTCGGAGCAGCGGCACGACATGGTGCTGGAGTTGGAATCGACCATCCAGGATCGCGTCGAGGAGCGGACCCGCCACGGCCAGGAGAGCGAACAGGCGATCGCCATCGTCCTCAAGGGAATGGGCGACCCGGCGCAGATCGGCAGCGCCTATGCCCCGGGCCGTCCCCTCCTGGCGCTGCACCACACGCGCCCGTTCCTCCTCAACACCGCCAGCCTCTTCGCCGCCCACTTCCTGCTCGTGCTCGGGGCGACGGTGGCGGATCGCGAACTGGTCCTCGGAGTCCTGCGCATCGCGCCCATCGACGATCCCAAGAGCGTCCTCTCCCTCTGCGGGCACGCCCTGCGCACGCTCTTCTTCGACGCGGGGCTCGTCCTGGTGCTCTTCACTCTGCTTTCGAGGGTGGGACGCGCGTTCCGCTTCCCCCGGCTGGAACTGTCGGTTCGCCCCGAGCGGCGGCGCAACCTGGAGGGGGCCTTCTTCCTTGCGCTTGTGCTTGTGGTCGTCAACTTCTTTCGTGACGACCTGCTGGCCCTCTACGTACGCGGGGAGACGGGCGTCGCGCAGGTTCCGCTCGTCGGCCCGGGACTGGTGAAGTGCGTGCCCTGGCTGAACCTCTGGCTCGGCCTCGCGCTCGTGCGGGAGCTGCTCTATGCGCGCTACCGGGAGCGGCGCTGGACCCTCGCCTTCGATCTGGTCTCCTGCGTGGCCGGACTCTTCTGCCTTCTCCTCATGGTCGCGGCGGAGCGCCTCGTCGATCTCGCGCCGGCTCACGAATTGCTCGGGCAGGCCGGGGACGGCCTCGCCGCGCTGCTCAACACCGCCTTCGGCATCATCGCCCTCACCGCCGCCGCCCTCCTCGCCGCCAAGGCGGTCCGGCGCGGGGTGCGCATCGCGATTCTCGAACGGTGATCAGCGCTCGAGCCGGACGAAGCGGCGCTTGCCCGCCCGCAGCACCTCGCCGCCCCGCACGGCGAGTTCGGCCGCCGCGTCGGTGACCCGCTCCCCGTCCAGGGTGACGGCGCCCTGCTCGATGAGCCGCCGCGCCTCCGAGCCTGAGATCCCGAACGCGTCGCGCAGCAGCGCGGCGATGGGCACGGGCCCCGCCCCCACCCGATGCGTCGCAATCTCCCGGGGGAGCTCCTTGTCCTGGAAGACCCGTTCGAACTCGGCGCGCTCGCGCGCCGCGACCGCGGCGCCGTGGTGGCGGGCGCAGAGCGCTTCCGCCACGGCCTTCTTGGCCTCCCAGACGTTGCCGGCCGCCAGCTCGCGAATCCGCGCGTCGGAGAGATCGGTGGCGAGCTTCGCGTACCGCTCCACCAGCGCGTCGGGAATCCGCGTCGCGAGCCCGAACATGTCCTTGGCGGGGGTGTCGATGCCGATGGCATTGCCGAGGCTCTTCGACATCTTCCGGCTCCCGTCGATTCCCTCCAGCAAGGTGTTGATGAGGCAGACCTGCGGCTCCTGACCCGCCGCCTTCTGGAGCGTGCGCCCGACGTAGAGGTTGAAGATCTGGTCGGTCCCGCCCAGTTCGACATCGGAGCGCACGACTACGGAGTCGTAACCCTGGAAGAGGCAGTAGAGGAACTCGTGCAGGTAGATCGGGGACCCGTCCGCGTGGCGCTGCGCGAAACTGTCGCGCTCCAGCATCTGCGCCACCGTCATCTGGCCCGCGAGGTCCACCAGCTGGTGCGCGTGGAGCGCGCCGAGCCACTCGCTGTTCCTTCTCACCTCCGCGCGCTCGAGATCCAGGACCGTCGCGATCTGCGCGAGCCACGTGGCCCCGTTCGCCTCCACCTCCGCGCGGGAGAGCACCGGCCGGGTCTTGTCGCGGCCGGAGGGATCCCCCACCAGGGTGGTGAAGTCGCCCAGGATCAGCACGGCGACGTGGCCCATCTGCTGGAAGCGCGCCAGGTTGCGCAGCGGGATCTCATTGCCGATGGTGACCTGCGTCGACGTGACGTCGATCCCGAACTTCACGCGCAACGGACGCCGGGAGGCGAGGAGGGTCTCCAGATCCTGCTCCCGCGGCAGCACCGATTCCACCGTGCGGGCCAGGTGGCCGAAGCCGTCGCGCCAGGGCATGGCAGGATTCTAGCCCGAAGTTCCCGACCCTTTCCTGAGCACTCGGCTCCGTAACCTCATGGCGTTCAAGGAGTTGCGCCATGCCAAGCCATGCCGCTGCTGCTGCAATGTAGTCACTAATAGTCTTGACATGTGG
>JBQTIG010000086.1:0-3309 GCA_052388375.1 Planctomycetaceae bacterium
GGGTAGGTTGGCACTACATCGCCTCCGGAAACGCAGAACCCCGAGATTCGCCGCGGCGCTGCGTTCCACGCACGACGGACGCCCGGAAACGGCCTGTTTTTGCCTTCAACTGTTCAAGTTGGGCTAGGAGAGCGGGTCGGCGGCGCCCCACGCCTGGAGGAGCGCGTCGCGGTCCGCATCGGCGGCAAGGGTCGCGGCGATCTGGCGGATGAGGGAGCGACGCCGCACGGCATAGCCGCCGCTGGGCTCGAGATCGTTCAGGGCCCCCAGCAGCGACGCCTCCAACCAGACGTGTCCGAGGGAACGCGAGGCCCCGAGGGCCTCCTCCGCCGCCGCCCGTGCCTCCGCGGCGCTCGGCGCGCTTACGGCCCTTAGCCAGGCGCCGATGGCGCGGAGGAACGCCCGATGCTCGCCCACGCCCTCCTCGTCGAACCTCGCCACGCCGCCCTTTCCAGGTGCTCGGCGCAGCGCGCTCCCGCGATGCGCCACAACCGCCGTGAACAGGCGCGCCGCGGTCGAGTCCCCGACCCCCTCCGCGCCCTCCGCGAGGAGGACCGTGGCGCACTCCAGCGCCGGGAGCGGCAGTCCAATCATCCCCGCCTCGGCGAGGTGGAGGAGAAGCTCGCGCTGCGTCCGCGCGTCGGCCTTCTCCTGGGCCATGGTTACCGCCGCGCGCGCCGCCGCGCAGGCGCCGGCCGTGTCGCCGAGGATGCCGAGCCGCTGCGCCTCCAGCGCTCCGGCGATCGCGCGCCCTTCCAGGTTTCCCGCGCGCTCGGCGGCGGCCGTGGTGGCGCGAATCGCGTTTCCCGCCTCGTCGAGGCGGCCCCGCGCGAGGGAGTAGACCGCGTGATCCTGGTGCGCCAGGACCAGGCCCGGCAGATAGCCGGACGCCAGGAGCCTGCGGAGGGAGCCCTCCAACGTGCGCTCCGCCGCGGCGAGATCGCCCTGAGCGTAGCGGACGCGGGCGAGATGCACCGTGGTGTGCGCGGCGAGATCCTCCGCACCCTCCAGCTCCAGCTCCCGTGTCGTCCGCTCCAGCGCGAGTTCCAAGCCGTCGAAAGCGCCGCGCCCGAACGCGACGAGCGCGCGGTTCACCTCGCTCGCCGCCGCATTGGTCCTCTGTCCGACTTCCCGGCAGAGGCGCGCCGCATCGCCATACAGCGCCTCCGCTTCGCGCACGCGACCGGCCCGCAGGGAGACCGAGGCGAGCTGGTCGATGGCGTCGGCGTGGCCCGCGACGTAGCCGATCTCGCGATACACCTGGTCCGCCCCTTCGAGCCAGCTGCGCGCCTCGCCGAGATCCCCCCGGTACTTCGCCAGGAGCCCGAGGAGGTAGCGGGCCTGGCCTCGTTCGAGCCCCAAGGGGAGGTCCCGGGCGACCCGGCGCAGCTCCGTTTCGTCCACCGCGTCCCTGCCGCGGGAGAAGAAGCGCGCCCTCGCCGCGCGCACGACGGTGCGCACCCGCAAGCTCTCGTCGCCCGCCCGCTCGGCGGCGGCGGCGAGCGCGTCGAGGATCGCGTCCCCATCCGCGTGGCGGCCCGCGAAGGCGTAGGTCTGCGCGTGAAGGAAGAGGAGTTCGGCGTGCGCGAGGAGCGTGGGGTCGTCGATGCCCCCGGGCCGAAGCCCCGCGCGCTCGCAGAGATCGATGGTGCGCTGGACCTCCTGGCGCGCCGCGGCCGCGCTCGCGGAGGCGAGGAGGTGGGGAAAGGCCCGATCCGGCCGTCCCGCGCGCTCCCAGTGCAGGCTCAGCCGTTCGGCGAGCAGGACTCGGGACGGTCGCTGCTCCAGATGCGCGGCAAGGCTGGCGTGCAGTTCGCGCCGCATCTCGGGCGCCACTTCGGAGTAGACGACCTCGCGCACGATGGCGTGGGCGAAGCGGTACCCGGCGGGGCGCGGCACGATCAAGCCGCGGTCCCGGGTGAGCGTCTGGAGCGCCCGCAGGACCGGCAGCAGCGGCTTTCCCAGCACCGTGGCGACCGCCTCGCCGTCGAACTCCAACCCGTCCACCGCCGCCACGTCGAGAAGGCTCCGCTCCACCGCTGAGAGCCCCTGGAGACGGAGGGCCACCAGGTCATGGAAGGACCGAGGCAACGGGGCGCGGCGGGCCCGCCCGCCGGAGGTGGCCTCGGGGGGGGCCCCTCGCGCGGCCTCGTCCTCCAGATGCCGGTCCAGTTCGAGGGCATAGAGGGGGTTGCCTTCGGCGAGCCGCACGAGCTGGCGTGCGCGCTCCGGGGAGAGCCGCGTGCCCCCGCGACGCGCCTCCACGACGCGGCAGAGATCCTGGGCGGCGAGCGGCCCCAGATCGATGGGGGCGATGCCCGGCACGGCCGCCAGGAGATGCAGTCCGGTCGCCGCGCGCGCGTCCGGCGCCGATTCCCCGGTGACCTGCGCGGCGGCGGTGATCACGAGGAGGGTGCGCGTGTCGCGCAGGGATCGGGCGAGGCTGCGGAGCTGGGACAACTCCTCCTCGGAAGCCTGATGCGCGTTCTCCACGATCAGCCCCAGGGGGCGCACAGCGGCCAGCTGGCGCAGCAGCCGGTCCGCCCTTCGCACCGCCTCGCGCGTACCCCCGAGCTGCTCCGCTTCGGGCGCCTCGGGCTGCGCTTCGGTCCGGAACGCCTCCTCCTGCGGCTGCGGTGCGGCGGCGGGCGGCAGGCTGCGCACGGCGCGGGCGAGAGGGAGGAGGAAGCCCTCTTCCGGCGTGATCTCCGCTTCGATCCAGGCGAAGCCACGCTCGCGGGCGAGCCTGCCCGCCTCGCGAAGGAGCGCGGTCTTGCCGATCCCCGTCTCCCCCCGGAGCAGCACCACTTTCCCCCGGCCGCCCGCGGCCTCCTGCGCATGCTCGAGGAGGCGGCGCAGCTCGTCGTCCCTGCCGAACAACTCGGCCGAGGGAGCCGCGACCGCGGCGGCGTGCAGACGACGCGCGTGGGGCGCCTGACGCAGCTCCGCAAGGATCTCGCCGCAGGAGGCGGGTCGCTCTTCCGGGCGCTTGGCGAGGCAGGCAAGCGCGACGCGCCCCAGGGTGCCGTGCGCCTTCGTGTCGAGGGGGCGAGGCGGCTGGTTCTGGATCGCGAAGAAGAGGGAGGCCGGGTCCCGGCCCCCAAAGGGGAACTGGCCGGTGAGCGCGCGGTAGAGCAGCACGCCGGCGCTCCAGAGGTCGGAGGCAGGGCGCGCCCGTTCGCCCATGATCACCTCGGGCGCCATGTAGCGGGGGGTGGGGCCCCCCCCCCCCCCCCCCACCAGGGAGGGGGAGGGCGCACCCCCAAAGCGCCCCCCAACCCCGGAGGGCCCCCGCAACCCCCCCCCCCC